>JARGOS010000018.1 GCA_029212505.1 Legionellaceae bacterium
ACTTATGAGGCAACGGATCATTTCTTCGGTAACATTTACTTTTGAGGCAACAGGCTGCCAGGGCAACCACATCTAAATTAATTCCGTGATTAACGTAGTTCGCACCGGCTCTGTCGTAAAAAATCCTGAGTGCTGTTAAAGTTCAGGCATTTTAGGTTGACATGGATTAAGGATGATCAGTTTCAAATGGCGCCTTTTTAAAAAACCCTTGAATTTTCTGTAACATCAAGCTCTTGATTGCATACGCAATGTTTTTAATGTTTTTGTGGATAAAAAGCACTATTTTGGTTAAAATAATAGCATAAAATCAAAGGAAAATTATGCTAACCATTCATGATTATTTGCTTTATGCAGCTCGACTCAATAATTCTAATTATATTACCTATTGTTTGCAAAACGGTGCGTTTATCCATACACATGATTATAATGGAGACACGCCTCTTCATATCGCCGCTCAAAATAATTGCCTTAATGCTCTGCGCACATTAAGGCAATATGGTGCCAATTTAGAAATTAGAAACAGGTATCAAATCACACCTCTGATGGATGCAGTTGCAGGAGGCCATAATGACAGTGTTTTATTTCTTTTAAATGAAGGTGCTTGTACGGACGTCATTGATGAGAATGAATGGAATTTGTTACATTGGACCTCTGCTGAGGATCATCCGACAACAGCCGATTTGGTTATCAGCCATAATCCTTTACTTGTAAATTATGCTAGATGGAATGGTATAACACCATTACATCTAGCTCGATCTTCTGTCATGGCAAATGTATTATTAAAAAATGGTGCGCTATCCAATGCAAAAGGCTCGTCTGGTGAAACACCACTTACGATGATTGCCGAATACAATGATATAGACTTAATAAAATGTCTTGTTCAATATAATGCGAATATTTTTGAGTGCGATCCTTTGGGGAATACCGCAATATCTATTGCCAGTAAAAATAGATATTATGATATTGAAAAATACTTGAAAAATATCATCAACCCACCAAAGCAACGAAAAACTACTAATTATGAAATGGGCGTGTCCATGGCACTCTCTCTCAAACAGTTTCCGGCTATACGCTTATTACCCTATCAACATGCTCACCCACTGGGCCACCTAAGAGTCGATTCTTTAGCGCAAGAAAGAATTATTGAACATGCGCGGCGTCGAGTGGATCTGTTTTTTTATATGCTTATTGCTTATTATAAAACTGGTCTCACTATTAAACGTCGTGATACAAAACTTCAGCATGGTTCTGGTAGTGGTGATACAGTTGCTTGTCATAGTGCTATACTCCCATCCGTATACGATACTATCGTGCATCGACCTTCCCATCAAATCAATACTCGATACAATCCTGGTGTAATGAGCTACCTAACCAGTATATTGGATCATACGCATCTTCATACATCCCTTAATTCAACCGTAGAATTGCATCAATCAGTGAATCACTTTGATTCCAACCTTATCGAGGGCAAAGATACGGAATATCAAAAGATGCGGTTTAAATCAATTGTAATTTTAAATGCAGTATCACAGGGCAGACTCAATCCCGTTGATGGAATGGGGCAATTTCTTACGGACTTAAAAAGAACATTTGTTGAACAGTATTTCGCGTACTTTAACCATAAAGAGTTACCAACATCGCCCAGACACTATCGAGGACATATCTTTGATTGTCAAAGATACGGTAGTTTTGAGAACTGTCATGAAGTTCAAACAACTATGGGGGTTCATCTCGCACTGAATGACAATTATATTCAGTTGATGTTGGGGTTAACAACACAAGAGAAAGCACGCTTTCAACCTCAATACCATGAATCCGAAAACGCTTTTGCAAGACGACTACATTACGAACGCACGGCAATATATGAGAATTCTTATTCCAGAATTAAAAATGATATGGGATTACCGATCGTCTGTGTTCAACAGCAGCCTAATCATGTTAGTGTAAGCTCAGTATCGACTCAAGGTATGTTTTCTAATATACCGGGATCTGTAGAAACGCTCTCAATAGGCAACAGACATAGCTACAGACAGGATCTGTAGTCCCAGGCCATCAAGCGCTTAGCGAGGCGAACAATTTGCTTTTCAAAAAAGGTTATAAGGTTATAATGAGGTTAGTATATCACATACCACCCAGACTGCTTTAAAAATATTAATTCGGTTTATTGTAACAACAACTTTAGAAATGTACTCTTTATGGATCCTAATAAATCCTAATATAATGCGGTTCAACATAAAAACGCCAAAAACTAATTAAATTTATGACAACAGCCTATACCCCGCTCGATGAGCATGCGATCCGCAGCGACCTTCCTCATCACGTAAATCAAGCGATAGAGTTCTATGTGCTAACCTCGGTTGATTCAACCAGCCGTTTTTTAAAAAATCAAGCACTTAATTCAGATCTCACTGTTTGCGTTGCTGAAACACAAACCCACGGACGCGGACGATTTTCACGGCCGTGGCACTCGCCATTAGGCGAGCATGTATATTGCTCGGTGGCCTGGCGCTTTGACGGTGCGCTCTCTAAACTTTCGGCCCTCGGCTTGATCGTGAGTCTTGCGGTGCATAGCGCCCTTCAGCAAGCTGACGTTGCCATAAAGTGGCCCAACGATCTGATATGGCAAGACAAAAAACTCGCCGGTATCTTAATTGAAATCGCCAACGAAGCCGACGGCATCACCGATGTGATCATCGGCATAGGCCTGAACGTCAATGCTGTCCCAAACAAGAACACCCCCATCAACCAGCCTTGGTGCTCGTTGCGCGATATCACGCAACAAGAAACTGATCGCAATCCATTACTTGCACGGCTCATCGTTCAGCTTGATAGCTACCTTCGCGGCTTTTCAGAACGGGGATTTGAAGCTTATCAAACCGAATGGCAAACACACGACCATCTGTTCGGTCGGTGCATCACCGTATCAACGCCCCAAGGCGTACGTACCGGTCGCGCTCAAGGTATTAATAACCGAGGCTATTTACAATTGATTGATGAACACGGTGTGACACATGCTTTATCATCTGGAGATACATCTTTGGCCCAGAAGAGCTTCTAGGCCGATAAGAACGTACAGCTTACAGCTGCTGAATTACGCATTACCTACGTTATCATCAGCTTCTTCTTCACCATCTAACGCTTCGTTACTGGTGCCGCCTTTTTCTTGCTGAATACGCAAATAAATTTCTTCACGGTGAACCGAAACATCTTTAGGTGCATTGATACCTAAACGTACTTGATTTCCTTTTACGCCTAACACGGTGATATTAACATCGTCTCCGATAATTAAGGTCTCGCCGATGCGTCGAGTTAAAATTAACATGGTGATGATCTCCCTCATCTAAATCTAGTCTAATCTAATCTAATTACTTTGCCCTTGGTATTATTATTTTTAGACAAAATAACCTCAATAAAAACAAAAAATCCACTTACTTCGCTTAATTGTACTACATTATGCTTAAGAAATCCTTAAAACTAGCTCATTATTTTACACAGTCCGCCCTGCCTTAAGCGTAAACGCTAATAATATCAAAGGGATATAAGCCAAAATTACCCCAAAAAAACCTGGCAAATAATCCAAAGCAACGCATACCGCAAGAGGAAAAAGCCAGAGGCTATTAATCAAAAGCACACCGAGTGTCACGACATCATGACGCCCAACACGACGCGAAGCATGCTGATAGGCATGCGTGTCATGCGCCTGATAAATTTTTTCACCATGCAGGCCACGCCAAATCAGCGTCACGCTTGCATCCACAATAAACACGCCCAAAAGTATCAACCAACTCCAAAAAAATGCAGGATTAACGTGTGCGGCTTGAACCGATAACACACCAAAAATAAATCCTAAAAAACCACTGCCCGCATCGCCCATAAAAATACGTGCTACCGGAAAGTTCCAACATAAAAACCCGAGCGCACCCGCTGCTAATATCAACGGCACAACCAACAAGCCTAAATCACCCGTTAGCCCATACAAAATCGCCATGCCAACACAAACGCTCAGCGCCTCGATGCCTGCAAGCCCATCGATGCCATCCATAAAATTATATAAATTCAATAACCAAACTAAATAAAACAGCGCCAAGCCTTGACTGAACACATTTGGATTGAGCGTCCAATCCAACACTTCAAGCGGCGGCAAGCCTCCCACCCAATACAATGCCGCCACAGCAGCAACCACATGACCTAACAAGCGCCAGGCGGATCCCACATGGCCGTGGTCATCCAAAAAACCCAGGCTCGCAATAAATACCCCCCCACACACAAGCGCAAGGCTACCACTCGGTACAAGAAAGCCAAGATAGCCCAAATAGGGCACGACCAAGAGCACCGCCGCAACAAACCCTAATCCACCGCCACGCGGTGTAGGCTCGGTATGCGCACTTCGGCTATTAGGAATATCTAACACATGCTTGGCTAAGGCGTAACGGCGTAACCCCCAGGTCAAAACCCAGGTGAGAATAAACACCGCCAACAACAAAAAGGCCATATTGAGCGCCACGGGATCTCCAAATCTTAAAATATCTAAAAAATACGTGCGTATCATGAGGTTTTTCTACGGACGGGTCAATCAAATATATCGCGATCTAAAAAATAAAAAAAAGCGGTTTAAAAAACCGCTCGATCAGTTCCGCGTTGTATTTATTTAACTTATTTTTTTACAGCTTCTTTTTTAGGCTGTGCTTTGGCTTTAGGTTTAGCTTTGGCTTTGGGTTTGTTTTCGACCCCGCCTTCCCCAACCATATAATCATGTCCATGAACATGACAGCACGGGCATTTTGCCACATTATGGCGACACAACATAATCCCCACGATAAACATCCCTAAAATACCTAAGCCGTTCATGGTGAGCAACGTCAAGATGGTTGCAATCACAATAAATACAGCACCAATCACACCGGTACAACATTTGACATCACCATCACATTTTTTCATTTTCATATTAAAACGTTTCATTGCACTCTCCCTCCTGAGGGTAAATAATCATTAAGATTACTCAAGATTATTGTACTACTACTTCAAGATTAGACTAATAAAATAAAAACTCAAACATATTGATTAAAATAATTTAAACCTAACGACATTTAGGTGAATCATCATGCTCTTCACCGTCACGGGGAGCAGGTTGATCATCAGGCCGTAATGCGGCGTAAGCTTTTTGTAAATGCTGCGCATAACCTGAAATTTTATTTTCAGGGATGTCTGCATATTCCGCCTCGTCACGTTCTGATTTTAAATGCAATCGACACCCTTGGAGTGCACGGGGTATGCCGCAACCCGCGCCACTTAATGCCAAAGATAAAAGCAAAAGTAACGAAGCGCCCAAGCTTGGCCCGGTGAGTGCTAATGCCACAATAACGGTGCCCACAATGGCCAAGGTGGTGATCAACCCCATGATGGCGTGTTGGCCAGCTTTTTTATACGCTACTTCCGACCTGACTTTATCCAGATTCACCGTTCGCTTGCCCACCGCTTGCATATCAAATAATGCCGGAAACACTTCTTGCTTGTGCATCACGCGATAAACCACCTCGTCAGCCCTTTCCAAAAAAAACACAGCTTGTTCTGCTGTTATTTTCCCTTGAGCATAATCATGTTGCACATGTGCTGTAATTTCTCGGACTTGGTTCACAAAACTACGTTCTAACGCACGCGCACCGTCCAAAACTTCGCGATCGCTTGCAGCATTGTGGCGAAATTGCTCAAACACCACGGGAAATCGGGCGAGCGTTTCTTCGACCCGACCTATAGCACGCAAAACAACGTCCTTGTTTTTATCTTGATTCGCACCCATGGCTTAACTCCAGAGCTAAATATAAACACGTGTACTATAATATAAGCTTAGATGAATTTTACTGATTTACAAATCAACATGAAGTTCATAAAATATCGCAAAGATCCTACAGCAAAATTTTTAAGACCTGCTACGCTTTTATTTATACAACTTTAAGTTTGTTAAGTTTAATTAATTTAAATCTAGAATCTAAGGATGGACCATGTCACGACTCAACCGAACTGCCCTATGTGTTTTACTCTCTTCGCTTGTGTTTAACCCATGCTTTGCCCAAGCCATGGCAGAAACACCCGAGGCACCACCCACGCGAGAAATCGCCATTACCCTCGACGACCTTCCGTTTGTCGGCTCCGCGAACCATAAACCGGCTGCGCTTAAACGTGAACACGATCGTTTTATGCGAATTTTGGATACTTTAGTTGAAAACCAAGTGCCGGCAACCGGCTTTGTGATTGCAGGCTCCATTGAACAAGGCCAATGGGAACTGTTGCAAGCGTTTCATGATGCGGGCTTTACCATCGGCAACCACACCTATTCACACTTAAACTTGAACCGTACCAGCAGCGAAAAGTACATCGACAATGTTGCCCATGCCGACAAAGTCCTTATTCCCCTCATGTCGCACCCCCGCTATTTTAGGTACCCTTATTTGGCCGAAGGGCATGGGGAGAAAAAAGCCGAGGTGCAAAACTACCTCGCAACCCATGATTATATTGTCGCGCCGGTGACCATCGATACCAAAGACTTTAAATTTAACGAACAACTCTATCGCGTGGCTTATCGCGCACGGCCCAAATATCTACCTCATCTAAAAAAACGCTACTTGGCCTACATCTGGAAACAAACATTACGCGCAGAAAAAAAAGCCAAAGGTAGACCGTCTAAACAAATTTTATTGTTGCATGCAAACTTACTCAACAGCCACTTTTTGAGTGATATTATCAGCATGTACCGTGAGCACGGCTATCGTTTTATTAGTTTGAGTGAAGCACTCGAAAAACCCGTCCAAGATAACACCACAGCCCCTTCGGATGTTTAGTCTGGGGCTTGGAAGATATGACTACAAAAAAAACGTGGTCACATCATCAAACCTTCTAAAAAACGCTCGGCACGTACAACCTTAATACCATCAACCATGTGATCATAACGTAATTGATAGACAAGCTGGGTGGTTGGAAAATGATATTTTTGATGAAACATATGCAATGATTTACTGATGGTTTGATCAGCGTATTTTACTTCGATGATTTGCTCGATCATCTTATCTTTGACTAAAGCAAAATCTACCTCTTGCCCATCTTTCGTGCGAAGGTAATGCAAAGCATAATCTTCGGCCAAATAATCAATTTTTGCATACACATGCTTGAGTAAACACACAGCAACCAGATTTTCTAAGCGCGCACCTTCATCGCCACTCACAAGACCTGTGTCAAAAAAATAAATTTTGGGTTCTTTCAATAAGCTGCGTGCGATATTTTTCGAATAGGGCGTCACACGAAAAACAATAAATAGCGCTTCTAAAATTTCGACGTAGCGTTTAACCGTACCATGAGACACCGCAGCGTCTCGCGCAAGTGATTGATAAGACACCGGTGAACCCACTTGACGACGTAGCAAGTCAAAAATAACTCGCATAGCTCTTAGATTGTGCACCACATCAAAATCAAACACATCCGTCGAAAGCATACTGTTGCTGTATTGCATACGCCAACGATTTGCTTCAATCAAATCTTCAGCAAAATAGGGCTCAGGAAACCCCCCTCGCGTCATGAAAGCGTCCATATCTACCGGCTTACCCAACTGCTTTAATTCAGCGGGTGATAAAGGCAACAATCGATGTAAAAAATAACGACCGGCTAGCGAGTCACCCACGTTGTTAAAAATATCCAAACGCGCACTACCTGTCACAAGAATAGACACATGCCGAGGCTTGGTATCATAAAGACCTTTCAGATAATTTTTCCATTCAGGCATTTTATGCAATTCATCAAGCACCAACAGATCAACATCATCGAGCCACGACAAAGATTGAATGATTTTTCGATCATCTAAATTATCAAAATTTAAATACAATGGATGTTGAAATTCTTCAGCAATAAGCTTGGCGACAAATGTTTTACCCACTTGCCTCGGGCCTGCCAACAACACCATTTTTTTTGATAAATCGCTAATAATGCGACGGTCTTGTATTCTTTTCATAAAGACTATATTAGACCCAAATCGAAAATAGTCAAGACTAGATTAGATCTAAATCAAAAATAGTCAGGATATACTCAGGGCAACCGCATCTAAACGTATAATGTCAACAGGCCCTAAACAAAGCCAAGATAATATAAGATAATCTTATATTCCCATGAAAAAATTCTTACGTTAATGCATCCTATCCTGAATTACTCACGCTCCCTACCCAAGCGCCACGTAAAGTCAGTCTCCGTGATTTTCATCACTTAGCGGCGCTGCAACAAGAGCTGGGTGATGCGTTTCATCAAGGGTTTGTTGTGTATCAAGGCCGCGATGTTTTGTCTTTTGGAAACAAGCTGTGGGCTATTCCATTCGCTAAATTATGGTCATAGCCCAGGATTTATCTAACGATACTGTATATCAGGGGGGCAAGAATGGCTTCTTTCTAACTCACGAGACGACGGCTCAGCAAACAGACCAGGCTTGGCAGGCAGTGTAGCTTCGCGCGACTCTGCAACCTGCGCTTTAAACGCTTGCTGCTTTTCTGCTGCGATATCCTTTTCTACCGCCGAAATTGAACGCTTCACCTGGACTTGCAGGTGAAATAAAATATTGCTTACAGAATCAGGCAAAGCTGTTCTATAACCATTCAACAATTGATTGATTTTAGCATCCAATGCTTTGAGCGCAGCTAAATGCTCTTCTGGCGATGACGGCACGTCCGTCTGAGCGCTCGCTTCTTCGGAAGTGCTCGAGGTTTCTAATAATGCACCACTGCCACCACCACCGCCTGCTTTCGTTTTTGTAGAGAATGCAGATTCAGCTACATCGGTTTCAGCGGGTACGGTTACAGGCCAGCCTTCGTTCTGTGCCGCTTCCAACAACTGTTGTTGAAATGCATAGAAAGCGTCCTCTTTTTTACCTAATGTAGCTAGCAGATTAATCATCTCTTGACAAATTTCGATCATTTCTTTTTTTAGCCGCACTTGACCCGCATCAGGTCCATCTTTCTCAACACGTTGCGCGCGACGTGGTGTAGGTTTAATCAAAGGCGTTGTCATATCGTTTGTCGGCATCCTAATCTCCTTGCAAATTTTCTAAATTTATTGATTCTTGGACTGAATTATACACGTCTGGAAACTAAATGTACACTTTTAACTCATATCTCAGGGCAACCGCATCTAAACATAAAATGTAAGATCTAAATGGCGACGTTCCGCGCTTTATGCGCGGAATCCAGTTTTTAGCATGATATCCGATTACCTGGTTCCTGCGCATAAAGCGCAGGACGTAGACAAGAAAGAATAATTTAATGTTCAAAATTTAGATGCGGTTGCCCTGACTCATATTTAACGCAGATCACGCCTCGCTTCAGAAGTTTGTTATACTTTCACTGAATCATATCAATACGGACAAGCTATGCGAGAGATTATTTTTGAATGGGCCGTTGTCGGTGCAGGTCCTGCCGGTATTGCTGCCATAGGCAAACTGCTTGATCAGGGCATTCATCCTAAAAAAATTGCTTGGATTGATCCAGCTTTTACGGTCGGTGATTTTGGTACGCGATGGCAGCATGTTTCGAGCAACACACGCGTCGGCTTATTTCTTAAATTTTTTGAACGCTGTCAATCATTTAAATACAACACCGCGCCTGATTTTGATATTCATCAGACTAACCCAGACCACACCTGCTGTTTAGCACTTGCAGCCAAGCCCTTGCAATGGATAACCGAGCATTTAAAACAGACGGTGCATAGCATACAAGACACGGTACAGCACTTAAAATTATATGATAGATGCTGGCACCTTCAATTAGCACAGCAAACCCTGCAAGCAAAGCAGGTGATTTTAGCCACAGGATCCGAGCCCAAATCGTTGGCTTTTCCTGGAGTACAAGAAATTCCGTTACGTTTGGCACTCGATCCCCATCAACTCGCCCCCATCTGTCATACCCACGATACCGTGGCGGTTTTTGGTTCGTCTCACTCGGCCGTATTAATTATTAAAACATTATTAGAGCAATGCGATGTCAAACACGTGATGAATTTTTATTTGTCCCCGTTGCGCTACGCGGTGTATCTCGACGATTGGATTTTATTTGATGACACCGGGCTCAAAGGCAATACGGCAACTTGGGCACGTGAGCATCTGGATGGAAAACTACCCAACAAACTCACACGCGTTATTTCAAACGAAGAAAATATTCGGCAATATTTACCGCAATGCAGTCACGCGATTTATGCCACGGGCTTTCAAAAACGTTTGATACCCATCGAAGGCATGCACAGTTTAGAATATAACGATCGCAGTGGCATTATCGCACCCGGTTTATTTGGTTTGGGGATCGCTTTTCCTGAAGCTAAAATCGACCGCTTTGGTACCTTAGAACATCGCGTCGGGCTCTGGAAGTTTATGGATTACCTTGAGCGTGTTTTACCTGTATGGATGAAATATGGGTGCTGAATTACGACTTTATCGTTGCCTATACATGACAAGAAATTAACCTTTCAAGCTCACTCAACAAATAAAAAGGTAATGAAAAAATTCGCTTGTTAGCATCATATGACAACGGTAATTGCGATACACGTACACCAAGCGCAAGATTTTTTTCTTGCATCATCACTTGCAATGACTTAAGTCGACCAATCGCTCCAGCTTTTACTTCGATGGGCACAATATGTGTTCCACACTGTATAACAAAATCAACCTCAGACTGACTGCTCTTTTTTTCACGTGCCCAATATTGTACATCGGCACGTTTATAGGCCGGCTGATAGGCCAATAATTCTTGACACACCAATTGCTCCGCCATTTCTCCGCGGTTAACGAGTAATAGATCGTCGCTCATTAAAACAGATGCCAGTAAACCACTTTTTGCCGCCAACAGACCGACATCTAAAAAAAATAATTTATATTTATTCATATTCAATTGAGCATTCAACGGCAACCCTGTTGCTGAGGCCGCATATACTCTATGAACAACACCCGCGAGTTCTAAGCAGTGAATCGCTTCTTTTAAAAACCGCGATTGCACATCAGGGTTAATCGTATGATATTTCGTTTGCTGGCCAATCAAACGAGGTAATTGATCAAAAACTGTTTTCAGATGAACTTGTTTCGCCATGGAGGCATATTTCGCAAAATCATCCACATAGGTTTCAATAATATGGTGCTGGGTTTGTTGAAACGCACCCGTAACGCCCTCATCCATCCGATGATTAATAACAGCAGGCATACCCCCCAACATCATATAAACTTTCATTTCATTGAGCAGTGCGTGATGTAAAATATCGGGTATGGGTTTAGATAGCGTCGCGGTTTGAATGGCTTCTATCCAAGTAAATTTTTGAATCGCCTCCAAATATTCCATAAACGAAAGTGGTTTTAAATATAAATATTGAATCCTTCCTACTGGCATTTTAAAACCAGGCTCTTGCAAAGCAAATTCCAATAAAGATCCTGCTGCAATGAGATGCAGCTCTGGCATTTCTTCTTTGAAATAACGTAATGCTTGAATAGCCCTGGGACAAGCCTGAATTTCATCTAAAAATAATAAGGCACGCCCTGCTTCAATTGCAGTGCCATAATAAACAGAAATTTTTTGCATGATTTCCGTGACTTCAAATGTCGTAAAACATTTTGCATACTCTGGATTTTTTTCAAAATTAATACTGATTATTTTTTCGAAGTGATCACGAGCAAACGCTTCGACCAAATATGTTTTACCGACTTGTCGTGCACCACGTAGCAATAAAGGCGAGCGTTGCTTACTTGTTTTCCACTCAATCAGTGCTTGCTCTAAGCGTCGCTTCATAGCTTAAAACCCAAAAAGTACTATAATATGGGGTTATTTTAGTATAAAAAGTACTAAAATACAAACATAATGGCGTACACTTAACGCGTTATGTTTTATGCAACCCAATCGTGACATCACAAGAACTTGACCTCCTTGAATTTAACATCTACGTGAGCTGGCATGACACCTATTGACAGAAATATTAGCGATAAATCCGAGATTGGCCGCATACTTGAGTTCAACGAAAGCACAGCAAGAGATTATTTACATATCGCAAATCATACATTTATTTGGTAACTAATCGCACCCTACGTGCCGCGGCTTGTCCGCGGCATCCAGCAAATTCATGGACCCTGCGGACAAGCCGCAGGGCGTAGGCGAGGTACGAGCAATGACTCTATTTTTTATATTTCATCCCGCCACAAACGCGCTAAAAATGTCTCCCAATGTAATATATCAATATGACCTGCTTTTCGATTGATTTTATCAAAACTGATGATGATGTATTTTTTACAAATATTTTCTTCCATGAGAAGGTTTAAATGTTTAAGATGTTTATCATGAATTTGATGCGTTGTCTTAACTTCAAGGGCAACATCATCACCGATGATAAAATCAACTTCTGCGCCATGCGTCGAGCACCAATAAGACAAGGGTTTATTCAAACGACGATAATCTAACCAGGCTCTTATTTCCATGGCTATAAAATGCTCAAATGCCTGCCCAAATAAATCGGTCTTAGGTTCAATCGCTGTAATTTGCGCTAACGTATGTTTCACACCCAGATCAAACAAATAAAACTTGGCTTTAGCAATGGCTTTACGTTTGACCGATTTAGTCCATCCTGGCACCATGAAACCAATAAACGTATCTTCAAGGACGTGATAATATTCTCGGATGGTGCTCACAGGAACACCTGTATCACTCGCGATTTCACTGAAATTTAACATTTTTCCTGAGGATAATGCGGCTACCTCCAAAAAGCGTGTAAACGCTGGTATTTTACGAACCAGCGATTCTGCTTGCACTTCTTCTCTCAAATACGTATGCACATACGCATTCAACTCTTCTTCGGGATAATCACTTAAATAAACGGCGGGTAATCCACCATAGCGTAAATAACGCATCAAATTAAAGGACGGAATCTCATACGACGTTAGAGGAAATAAATGAGCCTGCCAGGCTCGACCAGCGAGCAAATTAATGCCTTGTTTTTTCAGTGATCGAGCACTGCTCCCTGTCAACAAAAAAGTAACGTGTTGCTCTTCAATCAGCCTATGCACTTCATTCAGTAGCGCTGGAACCCTCTGTACCTCATCAATCACCACCAATTTGCGTTGCTTATCGCCTTGAATCATTTCTTCGAGTAAATGCGGTGCATTATTCAATCTAAGATAATAATCACTACGCAATAAATTAATCATGATGATTTCATCTGCTTCAAAACGATGACGAATCAGCGTTGATTTTCCTGTCGCACGAGGGCCAAAAAGAAAAAATGATTTTTTTTTCAATAAAGCAGGCAAATCTAAAATACGTTTTAAATGCATAAGATATCTCGGCACGATACTCTGATGAATGTATTCCTAAGTATACCGCAGCTTGGGACAATTAGCAGTACAACCGTTGTTTATCCGGATAAACAGCGGTAGTCATGTCATTCATCCTCAAAAAGACATGGGTTGTGCCGTCTCAAATTCAATTTTTTTCTATACGCTTGGCGTAGAATCAAGGGGCATATCATCATCTACCTCGCCTTTTGGCCCAATTTATGCAGCCCGAGGTTTATCCTGCTCAATGGTTAATTTAAAACCAAGCCCCTTAAGAACAATGCCAAATGTATCCAAACGCGGGTTACCTTTTTTAGACAAAATATGATACAAATTTTGTCTATTTAAATGTGTTCTACGCGCAAGTTCAGTCATACCACCTTGTGCTTCTGCGATATGACGTAAAGCAACCAACAATGCTTCTGCATCATTATCTTGTTGATATTCTTCAATAGCGACTTGCAAGTATCCATACGCCTCATTTGGATCTTTTAATGAAGCGATAAGATAATCATGGTAGCTTCCTGTATTTTTAATTAAATGGGCTTCATTCATGATTTCTCTCCAATAATTCCCGCCAATAAGCTTTGGCTGTCTTCATGTCGTTTATTTGGCTGCTTTTCTCTCCACCACACAACAAAATAACAATCACATCACCTTCTTCAACAAAATAAAGACGATGCCCTGGCCCAAAATCGAATCTTAACTCCAAGACGCCTTCATCAACCGATCGATAATCTCCAAAATTACCTTTTTCCACCCTATCTAATCTTGTTTTTATTCGATGTCGGGTTACCGAGTCTTTAAGTCCATTGAGCCAATCTTCAAACGGAACGGTCCCGGATGGCGTGATATAATTTCGTAAAATACGTTGTTTAATTTCTTTCATATTTCATTGTCGCTTATAAACGACAAAAAGTCAACATTTTAAGCTTGCTCAATAAACAAAAGGATCATGCGAGGGTTGTTTTAGCATGTACCGTACAGCGTACGAACAGCCTTCATCGTCTTTTAGTTTTTTGTTAGCGTAGAACTTGAATCATGATTCATATCATCATCTTCTTGCCCAGTTGGTTTTGGTGTATCCGTATTCATACCTGATAACGGTATGGCTGGTTTGCTGCGACCGGAGTCCGCCTGTTCTCGAAAATTTCTTGTTTTTTTTATTTTGTTTGCTTCAGTGATAGAATTTTTCACAACGTCTTGAAGCTGCACTAAAGCGTCTCGCAATTCGGGCTTCATTTGCTTTCGATAGTTATCCAACAAGCTCTTTAATTTACCTTGAACCTCTTCTAATAGCCGAATATTTTCTTCGATATCATCCACTTTAGGAGCAGGGCTTGTTTCGGCGCCTGCCACCCCCGCATTCGGCGGCTCTACCGTTGCCTGGGATCGTGGGCGCACTTGCCCACCTGTTTGTCCTATTGCAGTGCTCAATGCCTCGCGAACTTTTGCTAGCTGCGGCTCATTGCCTTTTAAGTGGGCTAAAATATCGACAATCGCTTGGAGATCACGATAGAGGTAGGTGAGATCGTTGATATCTTTGTTAGATGCGGCTGGAGATGTAGGTGGGGTTGAAAGAGGGCGGGGTTGAGCAAAATCAACTTCATCCATACCTAACTCCGATACATTATCTCCCATATCAGAGCCAGAATCCTTTCCTCCCCCCGACCAAAGATCAAAGCTAGAATCATCGTCATATAAGTCTCGTTGTCGAGAGGAAGAGACAGTAGAGCCAGACTCAGCTTCCATTGAATTGATGTCTGGAAACTCGACGGGGCGCTCTGATTTGCTTTTTGTACTACTTGAGTTCTCACTCCTCGATCCTACAAATGAGCCCTCCGAACGATTAGTGGAGTCACTACTGTCTGAGCTGAGTGTAGCTTCATCGCCTCTTAATACTCTGCTACCCCTAGGGCGAGCGCTGAGCTCCTTGAGACTGCCTTTTGATTTTTCAGAGATTGAGCTTTCAACAGAAAAATCGTCGGGGTCGCTTGGTGATGTTGGTTCGTCAGGCTTGGTTGCTGCGGCTTCACGTTTCGCTTGAACAACTTTCTTTGCTTGCCGTCTCCGCACTAACTTTTGCATTACAATTGCTGCGCTTGCTAATTGCTGAATAGTCGGTTTTTTAAAATTTTCAGCAATTTTTTGCGTCAGTTCCTCATCCTTTATCTTGATATCTTGTTCAATTTTTTTTGCAATCGCTGCTAACACCTTAAATTTTGGCGGAGAATTATCTTGAGACTTCACCCAAGCCTTCTGTTGCCAAGTTAAAGAATTCGTTGTAAGCTCCACATTACGACGAGGACTCGATTTCGTGTAAAAATAAAAAATACGCCCATCTTCTTCATAAACGTTATAGCAACGCTCATGGCCTTTAACTTTTACCGTAATTTCTTTATGATTTGCAAAGCTCATCTCACCACCTCAAACTTTAAAAATACACATCTACTATAAACTATAGAACATTTGAACAATTATGCTAAAATAAAACATAAAAAAAACGGGACTAAAACTCGTCCCGTTCAAAGTTCTAAATTAACGAATTACTGACTAGGAGGTTTACTCTCTGGGCTTATCTCGTTTATCAGCTCAGCCACCTTATCCTCTGCATCTTTCGCAAGTTTTTGTGCAACGACAGGATCAACACCCTCACGAGGATTATCAACAGCATCTTGCGCATCTTCTAACTCATCTTGTGCTTTTTTCAACCGATTTTCTAACGACTCCTCAGGTTGGTCTGGTTCCCTGCTTCCTACTTCTTCTCGAAGTCTATGTTTAAATACATTACTTTTTAAGCTACCCATTACTCCTTTAGGCCGATCCTCATCGTACATTAAGCCGTCTTCAGTTATTTCTGATGCGGTGTCATCGGTATCATCAATTGATGGGCCTCCACGACTCACAAGAGGGTCGATCTCATCGAAATTAACTCGCTCCTCCTGCCCAACTGAGAAGGCAGTAGATCGGCGCTTTGCATCACCACGACTGAAATACGCTTTAACAGATTGAAGGTACGATGGTGCATTAGCTTTGGCTTCTAAGCGTGCCTTCATCTCCTCTTGTTTTGCTAGCATATCATCGCGTTGTGTTTGTAGTTTGCGAACCAACTTATCAGCGGCAACAATCTCATCCGCAATAAATTGATAGCCTTCTCCTTCAGACTCGCTTAGATCCTTCCTTAAACTTTTCAGCTTATCTTGAGCCGCATCTAACCTAGTCTTAGCCTCCTCTAACTTAACTCCAAATACAGCATCTTTGGCTGAAGTCACGAGAGCTTTCCACTCCTCTTTCGACTGATTCGCTTTCTCAACTGAAATGCTTGTATCCAAAAGAGCTCTCTGCCTTCTCACACTTTTTAGCAAAGGCTTAATCGCATCATACGCTGCTTGTGATAGACTACTCTCTTTTGATTCACCAATCTCAATCAACCTATCCTCCAGGACATCCTCAGCTGTTCTAAGCTCTTCAACTAACAGCACCATGCCATGCAATGTTCGAGGATTGGCTTGATCGGCATCAAGCTCTCCTTTCCCATGAAGAGCGGGATATTTTTTATCGGGCCCCTCGGACGAAGAATACACTTCATTATCATAGTAAAGACCATAGTCTTTTCGAAGCTGCGCACCACTTTTTTTCATATCATCTTTTGTTTTTTTCATATCATATTCTGATCGATGATCATTCAGTAAATTTAACGCATCCATAGTGATTGCTTCGTTCATACTGTTGTTTTCGTCATCAGGATTAGCTGAAGCATATACAGCCACGTTAGCCCTAACAATAGCATTGTTCAAATCATTCAGCTCCTGCTCACTCAGCTTTAGCTGAGCTTCCTTGTTAGGTTTATACATAGAATGATGTAACATCTCATGTTGATATTTACTTTTTATCATCTTTTTAGCCGACGACGCAGCATCACCCATTGCAGTAATAACAGGTCCGAAAGTATTTTTTGTACCTTCCCACGCAGCTGAAGCTTTATTGCCTATGGCCTCCTTACTATCACTAAAGAATTTATCTACTGCAGCTTCATTGCGCTTGTATAGCCACACACCAAAACGCATAACGGCAAGTGCTGCAACTCCATATCCTGTCAAGGCGAGTATACTTGAAGCCCCACCAGCGAATCCTGCTGCAAGCAAGCCAGCACCTCCGGCAACTCCTAAGGCACCTAAAGCTATGATTGGGGCTACTGGCCCGAGTGCAACAAAGGCTGCTAAAGCCCCTCCAAGCACAGCCATGCGCGCAACGCTAATTGTTCTATCAACGATTTTTGCAGTACTTGAGCGAGGGTCCTTCGCTGTATCGATCCATTTTTGATACTTTTTTGCTGACTTTTCTAATTCAGGTATTAGTTCGCTAAGATTACCAGTCTCTTCAGTTGTAGATGATTCCCAAAGAGGATTCTTCGATTTTAAATGAGCAGCATGATCTCGCATGTGAGCAGCTAGATTTTCAAATTTAACAGTTTTTGTTTTTTCGCCTTTTGGATCTGTAAAATCAACAACTATATAATCTGTTTTCAAAGCCTCTTTAATCTTGGCCTGTATGCTCTCATTCTGTTTGAAAATATCGCTGTATTTTTTAGCAAAAGGTCGTTGTACAATTAAACTAGCAACATGCTTCGTCTGTTCGTAATAACTGCCTTTAACACCTGGGTTTAATTTCCCAATTTCTTCACCTAACTTAGCCATTTTTCCTTCAAAAACTTTTGCTTTACCTATCTCCCGCATATCTAGTGAAGTTAAATCCATATGTTTTTGCGACTCTGTCTGATTTCGCGCCTGCTTGCTTCGAAACGCAGCTTGAATTTTCGTCGCTGCTGTCTTGAATTGTTTTTCATCAGTATTTTCATCAGTATATTGCGCCTTCAGGTCGGCTATTACAAAATTTCGTAGGTCCTCAATATTATCAGCATCAACATCGGCTGATAACTCGCCTTCGTGTTTTCCAAAATTAGGAATATCGACCTCATACTTTCTAGGGTTATCACCTATAGCCTCATACACTATGACATTTAAATCTGTAGGAATATCACCCAATTCTCTTCGTTGTTCCTGAGGTAGTATATTGTCATGCTCACTAACCCCCCCTTCATCGTCAAGAGAATTAGTCTTACGTTTATCTGCTTCCCGCTGCATAGCGGCCCTTTGACGTGGTGATGGGCCTTTTGGTGGTGGTGGTGGTGGCGCATGACCTACTTCCATTTCCGACATATCACCAAAAAGTTCATTGCGTTCCTGCTTGTGCTTGTTAAGAGCATTCTGAAAAAGGGTCTGTATGTCCTGATTTGGTTCGGCATCTCCTCGTGAACTATCTTTTGCTTCTGTCATCGCGGCGAAAAGTTCAGGTTCATCACCTTTTGCGAAATAAGCAAGCCGGTCAGAATCTATTGTACGATAAGAGACAACTGAGTTCCCTGGATTGTCCGTAATACCAACAACGTATTCAACATCATCAACCTTAACATTAACTGTGTATTCATTAGCCATGTCCATCTCCTAAAATTTGATCGTCACGAGTAAGTATAGACCATAATCACAGAAGTCAAATAAAAGCCCTAAAGATTTAATTGAATACGATTGGTTTGCTATTTTTTAAGTTTGATTAGATTAGGGTAGAGTAGGAAGCTGGTGTTTCACTGCTGGGTTTCACCTGCCTCCCCTCATGAAACCGCGTATACGGTCTTCCGATGCTTTTCGCCAGTTAGAGTCCATCGCGTTAAAAACAAAGCTAGGGGTCAACAAAGCTAGGGGTCAAGTCTATTTATAATGTGATTTACAGTGTGTTTTTATCATATCGCTTATAGTTATATAAATAATTTGACCCCTTTTCTTTGTTTTTGTTAAGTATTTCGGAAATGGGCTGTATATTGATCCAGTAAGGATCGGATCATCGTTTGATAATGCGTATGCTGCTTTTTAGCAGCTTCTTTAAAAAACTTAGGGGTCAAGTCTATTTATAATGTTATTTGCAGCGTAATTTTTATCGGTGGCTTATGATTAAATCAATAGATTTGACCCAGCGGGGGTGGCTAATTTGTTCACTTTTACCTATGAAGGCCGGTAAGCCATGATAAGATATTCAAATATTCCAAATATTATGCGTATATTCATATCGTTTTAATTAAATTCCTTAGATTGTGTTGTGACATACTCCCACCACCAAACGGCTAACCCGTTCTGGTGGGGGCTTCTTGCG
>JARGOS010000019.1 GCA_029212505.1 Legionellaceae bacterium
AGGCAAATTCTAATGATTTTTACTTATGAGGCAAGGGGCTGTGCGTAAGGTGAGTCATTAATATTGCCCGTTACGCTACACAAGATTGCAGTGGCGGTGATAGCGGCGGAACAGGCTACGGAGGCACCCTTGCGGTCGCAGGCTCCTCTTCATTTAACTATTGCAGTAGTGGGACAAGCTTCAACAATCCTGGACAACAGGCATGCCAGAACGGCGCTCAATCAATACGTATTAATTTTGTAGATACCGATGCTGGCCCTTTTAATGTCAATGGCTCGTGTATAAAGGTGACTTGTAGTGGGATTGATTTTAGTTCGTGGGAAATTCAATCAGCAACTACTCTAGAGCTATGAGGAGCACAACATGAAATTACAACACGATACAGAAAATCATCATGACACATGTGATTCTGGTCAAGACTTAGGTCAAATCGCACGAGTCAAACGTAGCCGCTTTCAATACGAACCCCCGCATCTGATAAAATTGAAAGAGCAGCCCGAAAGTGGTCCAAGTTCTAAGCTCAATGAAAATACTTCAGGAATTCTTGAATCATAAGCTGGGCTCTCATGAGCACGATCAAGTTGTGTATTTTTACACAATGATATGATGAGCTCTATTATATCTAAATAGAGCTCATCAACTTTCACTCACCTAAAAATTAAACCAGCCTTATTTTATTTTTCTCGCATGCTCTAATGCGGGTATGATTTAAGGTAACAATCGCCTTTCATCTTGCCTCTCATCTTCAGCATCCTGATGTGGTAAAGAATATCTAATCGCAACACCGACCCCCAATAAACAAGCGCCTGCAATGGCTAATCCGGGTACTGGGAGCAACAACCCAACAACAAGCATAGCGCCCCCGCCAACCATCGCTATGCTGCTTAGGCATTTTAAGTAAAAATTCCAATCAATATCATCCTCAATATCATCTTCATTCCTAACATATGTTGCAGATGTTGTTGGGTCATTGACATTGACGTTGACCCAGCTCGGAGCCTGATCCTCTACCTCTATATGTTGTAGAGGTTGTAGGTTTTGCAATATTTCTGGTAAATCGAGATATTCGGCTTCATGCGCTCCAAAACCCACTAATTGTAAATCTAGCGATACGTTATACTGTAAAACCGACTTTGTTGCTTCAACAATTGCATTTTTAATCCAGGCATGTTGATTACCAAAAACCCCACCACCCACTTTGGTTAATTCGATAGGCGCTGGGGGAAGTCCGCGCTTCACGCGATCGATATTATTTAACACCCCTTTAAGCAATGTTGCCTCATAGGTTGCTTGTAATATCGCCTTTGCCATAGGCTCCCATAATGATTGTGGACGCACACGGCTGTAGCCTATCGCAAGTGCAGCGTTAAACGTCTGGCTAACCGTGTGGGTCTGAAGCCCCCTTTGATCTACGACCCCAATATTAGATTGAATACCAATACGTAATTTATCTCGAAATTGTTGAGCATGACTTGGATCATCCAACCACCGATTAAACTCAGCTAAGTCTGCTGCAGTTGACTCGGTATACCCATTAACAACTTGAACATATGGTAAACCATCTGCTTTTGTATATAAATTCAAAGCATCGGCTAATAGATTAAATTGTTCTAAATTTTGTCCTGCTCCAACCTCACACCCATCAAGCTTACGACCGCCAGGAGCAACCTTGGCAAAAAAATGCCTTATTGCAAGTGCCGCATACGTTGAGCGCGTGCACGCTGGTCCTTGCGTACGGTCATAAGCATACATGGTGATACGATCCGCTGGTGTGGTCGTTGGGGCACACATCTCCAACATGTTGAATTGACTTGCTAATTGAAAGACTCGACCATCGCTCCTAACATCACGGTGTCGCTTATCTGCATCCCCATGCTCTAGACTAAGCGTGCTCTGTCCACCTGTATGACCAGCTAACGTAGCGCGTTGTTGCTCAGTTAATCCTGCACATGCAGCCATCGCTTGCTCGCGCAAATCCGTTACACATGGCGTTTCTAACGTACCTACATCAATGCGACCTTTGCCTGGCACGTCAAAATACCTAGGTCTGCCATGAACGTCTCTGACAAGCATCCTATCGAGAGCTGCTCTCGTCGTGTCAAAATCCCCTTCTTTAAAACCAAATGTTCGATAAAAATCATCGGCAATTCCTGGCCTTAGCCAATGGAGATTGAGATCCATGCTTGATGTACTTAAATCATCCCAGCTTTGTGATAAATCAGCTTTATTTCGAGAAGAAACCAGGCGAAGCTGCTCGGCCATATCATAATCAGCTTGAGTTCTTGTAACAGGCTGCCCTTGCCTTGCTTTAAAACCATCCACAAAACGATCAATTGCATTTAAATAGCCCGGATTGCCACTCAGAGGATATCGATGAAGCGTTGTGGTTTCTACTTGATTTGTACCATAATAATGCTGGTGAACATAAACGTTTGTACGATCTAGTAATTCTTTTGCAAATTGAGCTGTAAATAACGGTGGTGTATTATCGTCTCGTTGACTTTGTAAAAGTAAGACTGGCTTACGAATATTACCCACGTTCGCCATTGGATCAAGAGGGTATTTTTCACTGAGATGCTCCATTCCTTTGGTGCTTTCAGCCACGGCTGCCTGCCAATTTTCAGCTTTTTGAGCATCGCTCATCGTGGTTAAATTCCTTCGAAGATATCCCTCACCTTGCGCTCTAGATCTTGAACCAGTCGTACTATATTTGATTTGTTCTTCTTGGCTTCCATCATGATGAAGTGCATACTCTTCCTTTCTAAACCATGGACATTCAGAGGCAAACGCATCAAATGCATCATCATAGCGTTGACCACTAAATGTTGCATCAATAACACGTCCTGAAGTCGTTCTTAATTTATAATGACAATCAAAAGGTTCTAAATTAGAAGCAATATCCAGGGTCAGTTGACCCCCTTGAGAAGCACCATTCATAATAAAAGGAACATCATCGGCTATCTGTAACGCAGGTAATGGCGAGTTACCACGCACATCTAATAATTTTGCATCGCGGTGAAGTGCTCCTATCTTTTTTGGATTTAATCTATTTATCTGGCTTTGGACGGTCCTTTTTCCATGAAGTAGTGAAGCAAAATAGACCACATCTCGAATCGTACTTCGCGCACCTGCTCCCGCAACCTGCTCAGCTACTTTATGCCCATGCACATAACATACTAAATAACCTTGTTTAGCGAGCTGATCTACCTTTGAGTGCGCACTGTCTATGGCGCCATACGTTTGTATGATAATGCCTTTGGGTTGTCTATTCCCCCTGAGAATTTCTTCATCCGCAGTGATCTCATAGTCTAAACGTTGCTCAGCCTTCTTATCGTATGACATACGGTACATCGGCAGATGCCCACCCGACAAGTGCGGTTTGCGGGTGTCAATTGTTTTTATCGGCATGTGATCATCTCTCTCTAATTTCTAAAATGGTTTAGGGCAGTATCATGATCACATTTTATTTTTTCAATAAAATCTATGAACATAGCAGAAACTTGAGCATCCGGCCCCGGCTCAAGAGATTGTAAATTCGTCCATATTGCAATTATTTCGTCAATATCTAAATTAAACGCTTCTGAATGTTGAGCTGACCGCGTATTAAAACAGTAATCAAAAATGTCGCTACTGATTAATTTTGGTATATTTGTAGTACTTATATCCTTACTTTCTAAATAATCCATCAATTCATTTTTCAATAATTGATAAAGTCTATCCACCATTGTATTTTGGATCTCACGTAATACTCCGATGTGATACGCCGTTTTTTGTGTAAGATCAGGACTAAATGTACTCGCTACACGTCGTTCTTGACGATAACTGGAAGCAATATGATTGATTAATTTATCTAAATCTTGATGGAACCGTTCAAAAATGCACTCAAGAACGCTATCAATATGATCGCCATCAAGGACTCTGCGACGAAAAAAAAGTATTTCTCTCGCTTTCTTTTCTTGCTTTTCTTTTTTCTCTCTTCGCTCGCCTGTGCAAAAACTAACTATTTTGTTTTTTTTCAATGACTCCATGATCTTGGCCTCTTTATATTCATAAATTAATATTTAAAAATATTATACATCAGATTGGCTTAAAAATAAACACAATGATTGTTAAATAATGGGGTAAAATAACACACCAGAGCCTCGTGATATCACGTGTGAGACATTTTCTAAAAACCAAGCAACCTTATTTATTTTATTTTTCCCGCATACTCTCATGGATGAATGCAGCTAATTAAGAGATAATACATATAAATGAATTTAATTAATCTATGAGAATAACGTATGAAAAATGCAAATTTACCTCGTGTTATTGAAAAAACAAAAAATATTCGTTGCTTGATCTGTGATGTTGACGGCGTACTCACCAACGGATTTTTATATATTGATACCAACGGTAACGAATCAAAAGCATTTCATGTGCTTGATGGCATGGGGCTCAAACTCTTAATGTCTGCAGGTATCGAAGTGGCCATCATCACAACCTCGAATAATACCGTCATCGACGAACGTATGAAACAACTCGGTGTTCAACATTTTTATAAAGGCCAAACCAACAAACAAAAAGCCTATGAGTCACTTAAAACCACGCTCAACTTACCGGATGAAGCGTTTGCTTATGTTGGTGATGATTTACCCGACTTACCGATTATTCAACAAGTGGGTTTAGGTGTTGCTGTTGGTAGTGCTGTTAGTCAGGTTAAACAAGCCGCTGATATCGTCACCACAAAAGACGGTGGTTTTGGTGGTGTACGCGAATTATGTGATTATATTCTCGCAACGCAAGATAAGTTTAATCTTGCCTTAGATCATTACCTCTCGGCATGAATAAAGCGAGCACATGGCTTTTTTTGATGCTTGTTATTATGGCAGCGGCAGCTTGGTTTTTTTTGACGGAATCACCTGCTGCCCTGCTTGATGCCAGTACGCTAAACAACACCCCCGATCATCGTTTTACATCGCTTGAAATCGAGCAGTTTGATGCCATGGGCCATCGCTTACACGCGTTGCAAACACCGTATGCGCATCACATACCAAGCGAACAAAACCTTTGGTTAAAAACACCTCATATTTGGGTTACCGAAGCCAACCAACCCAGCTTGACCATTCAATCGAAAGAAGCCGTTATTTTAGATGATGGACACGAAGTTATTTTTAAAAAGCACGTCGAAATCGAACATACCGCATTCAAAAACACCCCCGCCGGCATTTTAAAAAGCGAACAAATTTCTTATTATCCTAAAACACAATTAGCCCATACGCCGCTTAAAATTACGTGGCAACAAGAAGATAATTTGTTAGAAGCCATTGGAATGAACGCCCATTTGGCCGAACATCACGTTGATTTACTTCACGATGCACGTGCAACGTATAGGCCTGCGCATGGGTAACAAATACTTCTATTTGAGCTTTTTATGTTTGAATTTATGGCTGGCTAACGCCTTTGCATTAACCAGCGATCGTAGCAAGCCGGTGTATTTCTCAGCAGGTCATGCCTCACTTGATGAAAAAACAGGTGAAGGTCACTACAGCGATGGCGTATCCATCGACCAAGGCAGCACACACTTACGCGCCTTTGAAGCCTTCACCATGATTAATACTAAACACGAATTTACACGCGCCATCGCCCATGGTGATAAGCAAAAGCAAGCGCATTTTTGGACGAGCACCTCACCCGACAAACCACCGTTGCATGCTTATGCTGACACGTTGTCCTATGATCCCCTTGAAAATAAATTAGAATTAGTTGGACATGCACGTATTATTCAAGGTGAAAATATTCTCAGTGCACCCACAATCAGCTACGATACAAAAGCCGAGCGTCTTATCACAACAGCAAGCTCTGATAAGAAACAAGGCACCGTGATGCTGCTTAACCCTAAATCAATTCCAAAAACATAGGACAATCAGTATAAAATTAGCTTATTTAGTGTTGCAACGCAAAAAAATATACGATATGTTGACATTAGATTAATAAAGGACGATTAATATGATGATCAACGGCATGGCAAAAAATGTGTTATTCACAAGCCTTCTTTTATTAAATGCCTCCATTCAAGCCGCCACAGTTGCTGTTTATGGCGCAGAGCAAGGTCAAAAGCTTAAATCGTCTCATCAAACCCATAATCAATACATTATTCAGATGGGGTCGTTTAAAAACAAACAATACGCCACAGAATATCGCGACCGTCTTAAACATAAAACACATCAAACCGTTCATTTGGTTCATCATGAAGATGCAGCGGTTCCTTATGTTGTGCTTCTTGGTCCATTTAACGATGTCGAAACCGTCAATCAAGTCAGTCGAGAAATTTTAGGTGAACACACCCAAGTTAGCCTCGCCAAATCTGTAATAACAACACCAAAACCTATAACCCAACGTGCTTCAAACAACATCCAACACAATCAACCCATCTTAGAACAAGACGGCTCCCATCCAAGGTTTGTTACCCTCAACGTGGGGCCAGGTTGGAGCGATGCAGGCAAAACTCAAATTGTTACCGTACAACCCGATATTCAATCCACCTACGTTAAAACCAACAGTACGCGTGCCGTTGCAGTTGGTGAAATTTATGCAGGTTATGAGCAATTTATTGCTGACAATTATAAAGCTCAGTTTGGTGTTGCCGTGCAGGCCGCATCCAACCTTGATTTGACCGGTGATGTGCTGATCGACTCCGATCCAAATTTTAATAATATGTTTTATACCTACAGTATTAATCACCTTGCCTTTGCCCTCAAAGGCAAATTGCTTTCGGCCCATGATACCCAGCGCTTTTTTGCATTACGTCCTTATTTAAGTGGCAGTGTGGGTCTTGGATTTAACCAATCCCATAAATTTGGTTTAAATGCAAAAATATTTGAACAAGTTGTCCCGCCTCTGTTTAAATCACATACGACCACAGCATTCACCTACACCCTAGGTGCGGGTTTGCAAAAACGTGTCAGCCCCGATTGGATTGTTGGTGTAGGTTATGACTTCGCCGACTGGGGTAAAAGCAATCTGGCCGCGGCCACAGGTCAAACCTTTGGAGGTGGGCTCGCACTCAATCATGTGTACATGAACGAGCTGCAGTTTGGCTTTACATACCAGCCTCAAGAAACGGCATAACGAGGAAGTGAACCATGCATAACATAAAACAACCTTTACTAATCAGCCTATTAGTGTGCACAGTAACCTCGCTCTTTGCAGGAGCACAACCTCTCTTTACCTTTGACCCCACCACACCAACGACGATTCGAGTGATTGCTGGTGAAATCGCCCCAGCTCAGTACCGTCTAACCAATCAGATGTCTAGACCACAAACACTCACCCTCTATCCAACCCCGGGCATCACGCAAGTCACAACAGGCACAGGGGCATGCAGTAACCCGTTCTATCTTGAACCCAATCAATCTTGTTTGTTAAATTTAGCGATTAATGGAGACCTAGCACCCACGATTCTTACACCCCAAGTTTGTAAGGCCGATGCGAACAATCACCCGGACCCTTTTTTATGCGCACGGTCAAGCCAAGCAAACAGCTTAAACATTCAAGTCAACACCAACCCAACTTATGCGTATTTAACCTCATCAAGCAGCAATAACCTGCTTTATACCTGTGGTATTTCATTCACGGGTAGCCTTATCAACTGCACAACCCCAACGCTAGGCGTCACGTTGAATAGCCCTAAAGGTCTTGTGATTAATCCCACGCAAACACGCCTCTACATTGCTAATCAAGGTCAAAACGAAATTGACCAGTGCGACATTGACAAGCCCACAGGGGTGTTAAGTAATTGCACCAATAGCCTGGCGAATACCGGCTCTGGCGGCATCGACGCACCTAAAGGCATGGCCATTAACCCAGCAGGTACGATTGTTTATATTACGAATCAAGGCTCAAATGAAATCACGAAATGCCCTGTCAATGCAATTACCGGTCAATTTGATAACAATTGTACGCTTGCCTCCAACAACCCTGCCTTGATAACACCTGAAGATATCACGATTAGCCCAGATAATCGCTTTGCTTATGTTCCTAATCAAATTGGAATCCCAGCCGAGCTATATCAATTCGATATTGATCCATCCGGAAGTTTGAGCAACGCCGTTCTTGTAGGACAAATTCTTACTGATAGCTTCAAGGGTATTTCATTGAATACGCAGGGCAGCATGCTGTATCTATCAACAGCATCAGATACAACCACGCCTGTTCCTACGATCTATCAATGCCCCATTACCGCAGGTTCCGTCGGAACATGTACACAGAGCGCCTCATTCTCCGGTACCATTGGAACAACGCCTCGAGGTATTGCCATCAACTCAGCCGGTAATTTTGTTTATGTCTTAAGTGAAGAGCCTGTTGGAACACCTTATGCTCAGTGTAGTGTGGGTACCGATGGTTTAGTTACGACCTGT
The DNA here is from genome assembly GCA_029212505.1 of Legionellaceae bacterium. GTDB lineage: Bacteria > Pseudomonadota > Gammaproteobacteria > Legionellales > Legionellaceae > JAALKW01. Next base: position 8,400 of record JARGOS010000019.1, read on the forward strand.
GAAAACCCTACATCAACCCCAACAGAAACGTATGGGATTGCCTTACTCGAATAATCTACTTGACCTCAAAAAAAACATAAATCATAAAATATACGCTACAATAAAGCATAGGTAGGGTGATACTTCGTTGTATAACCCTTGTGTTTTGAACCGTGAACGGTAGCTTCAGCCTATGCCTTTAAAAATTATAGATGCTTTGTACTACACTGAGTCTAGCAGTGCCGCGAACTATGGAACGGATGTCACGGCTGAATTTGATGTTCAGCGCATGATTGACCAAAAACCCGCATGGCTACAACCAACGCTACCCGCCCAAAAAAAACCTAAGACGTTGATCATCGCCGATAGCTTATTTAATTATGCGAATGATTTTAAAAAAGCCGATGTGATCGGCAAACTCAAACAGTTATGTCAGGCAAATTTTACATTATATAGCTGGACAACATCCGGCTTGCAGGTTTTAGAAGAAAAAGATCTTACCCAGATATTTTGGAATAATTCTATAACAAGTGCGCTTGATGAAAATATTTCAGCAGCAGCTGCCAAACATCACATCAGCAAAGACAGCATACTTATATTAAACGACTACTGGCTGGATTGCTTACATCACGATGAAATTTTAACTGAAAGGCGCCTCTATGCTAGCGAAATTTCTCAGATAAAAGAAGAGCATCGTGTAAGTTTAATTGATTTGCTGAAAGCAAGCATGCCTAGCGTCACGTTATTGGTTGAGGACCGTTTTAATCCTTTTACTTTAAAGGATGTCACATGGCAGGAGCAATTCTCAGATATTCGCAAAATCACGCAATGGCGAAACTTGATTTGCAATCAAACTGAGTTAGAAGCATTGCTGAGCGAAAATACTACACCGATTGTTCATGAAAACTATCAATTAGATAGACACGCCTTAGCTGGTCTCGAATCGATTAACATAACTTCCGGCGTCATTTCTTCAAAAGCACTGCTTATGCTTGCTCGTGAAGCACCCAGACTTAGCTCTTTATACGTAAAGGACGTCATTGAACCAATTGCAATCACACCACATAGCTTAAGCAACTTGGTATCGCTTAATTTATCTCAGAGTAAAATGAGCTTCCAAGACTTATCAGCACTCCTTCCTGCCGCACCTCATCTCACGACCTTACATTTACATTTATCTTTTTGTGAAAGCATAACCGAGCCACTCAACTTAGAGCCAAGCAGCTTAAACAGCTTGGTATCGCTTGATTTATCTCGGAGTGAAATGAGCTCTCAAGACTTAGCGGTGTTTCTTCGTACCGCACCTCATCTCACCCGCATAAACTTGTCTCACTGCAAAAGCATCACAGGACCACTCAACTTAGGACCACTCAACTTAGAGCCAAGCAGCTTAAACAGCTTGGTATCGCTTAATTTATCTTCGAGTGAAATAAGCTCCCAAGACTTAGCGCTCTTCCTTCGTGCCGCACCTCATCTCACCTGCTTAGACTTGTCTAACTGCAAAAACATAGCAAAGCCATTCAACTTAGAGCCAAACAGCTTAAACAGCTTGGTATCGCTTGATTTATCTATGAGTGAAATTAGCTCACAAGACTTATCGCTCTTCCTTCGTGCCGCACCTCATCTCACCAGCTTAGACTTGTCTCGCTGCAAAAACATCACAGGGCCACTCACCTTAGAGCCAAACAGCATAAATAGCTTGGTATCGCTTGATTTACTTTGGAGTGAAATGAGCTCTCAAAGCTTATTAGTACTGCTTCTTGCCGCCCCTCATCTCACGAATTTAAAGCTTGCTGATAAAAATGACCTGTCCAAAACGTTGGGAGTTGGGTTGTTACGAACCAGCTTAAACAGCATGGTATCGCTTAATTTATCTCATAGTAAAATGAGCCTCCAAGACTTATCAGCACTCTTTCGTACCACCTCGCATCTCACAAACTTAGAGTTAAATTATTATACAAATGAAACCCAAGTAGTTAAACTTCAGTCAGAAAGCTTTAGTGGCTTGGTATCGCTTAATTTAAATGATAGTAAACTTACCCCTCAAGGCTTATCAGCACTCCTTCGTGCCGCACCTCACCTCACAAAATTAGACTTATATTCTTACGGAAATGAAATTGACGCATTTGAACTCGCGCCAAATAGCTTAAACAGCTTGGTATCACTTTTTTTAGATTACACGAGAATTACCCCTAACGGCTTAGCAACATTCGTTCGTGCCGCACCTCATCTTGCAAGTTTAAGCATAGGGTATTGTTATGGCTTGAACAAGCCACTTACATTCAAGCCAGGAAGCTTAAGTCATCTGGATAATATATTCTTATACGGAACCAAGTTAAGCCAGAAAAATCTTGAAATTCTTGCCGCGGCCGCGCCACAACTTCGAGAAAAGATACTATCTCACAGATTAAGTGATGACACGTATACATCCCATCCTTCAGACCTGCTGCCCCAGGGTGCAACGCCTTCTTCAGATGCAGTCCTTTCTGATGAAGCACCTGATCATAACCCATCAATCCATAAAACATTTACCCCACATGACGAATCGAAACTCTTTGAGTTTAATAAGCATAAGCAGCCTAAGAATCAAACCATGGTCATCAATAAGTTTTCTCAGTATTTAAAATTAACCCAAAAGCATGTCGCCATGATTCCTAAATTGCAAAATGGTATTTGTAAACCACTGGCTTGTTTATATCAAACAGAGGGAGCCGAAAAACTCCAAGCTTTGCTGGATACAGCGCACAGCTGGGACGGGCGACGCGAAACCATCGATGATAATTTAAAAGACGTCTTTGAATTACTTTGGGACTATGTTAACCAGTACCAGCTTGGCTTTCCGATCAGTACGTCATACATATTCACAGGTGAAAAAACCAAACACTATTTAGCACAACTTCCTGACCGCCACTGTATTTTAATCGTCAATCCCTGGCATCGCGTGGCTGTAGAAAAATTATCACGTGACCGCTATCAGCTTTATGATCCCAATGCTGCTCACATGCAACAATACGCTTTAGAGGCGCTTGAAGAAGCCCTGCATAAGCAAATGGGGACCTTGCTTGCTCTCATCAACCCAACGGTTGCAATCGATGAGCCTACGATCTCAAATCCCAAAGCATTTATTGCCTCAGGTGGTCTGTTAGCTTTAATAAAATATGATAATTTTACGCAACGTAATGTTGATGCCCTTCATGCCATCGTGAACACACTGAATCACGCTGAGCTTGAGGGTATCTTATTAAGAACAACAAAGGGCATGCCTGCCTGGGTTGTTGGAAGTCATAAAAATTCCCAAATAAAATCGCTTACCGAAAACTTATTAAGGCGCTTTAGAACACTTCATGGTGCTGCATCTTCAAAATTATTGATTGAGAGCATGGCGGCCATGAACGGCAAACAAAAGCTCGCATTAGCGGAACTATTTATTGGGCCGGCGCAAGCTGAAACTTCGCCAGTAGCCGCCGCATCCACGCCTGACTTCCAGGAAGCCATGCTGCATTTATGTCAAACAGTAGCCACTACGCATGCATATCAAGCACAATTAAGCCCTTGGGAGCAGCAAGATACGTTGCCTGCAGATCCTCGCGCCTATAGCCAAATGTTATTGCGCCCTGCAGAATCAACATCAAATCGTTTGGTGCGTTGCTCGTCTGACGAAGCCGTGCTTGAATTAAGTCGGCTGCTGGTGACTCACGCCGAGAGAACCCATAAACCCGTTTTTTATATTCATGCGCCAGAAAATTTACGATGCGCCTCGCCTTTTGTCGAAAGACGGGGGCATGACGTTTATTTTAAAAAAGGGCCAGGTGGGCCATTGCACGACTTTCTTCAGCAATGCAAAACATGCAAAACATCACCGATCATTGTGGTTAATTATACACAATTCGACGCAAGTGATATGGTCAAATTTAATGGTTTATTAGACACCGTTGATCCCAGGGCAGATGGCACCGCTTTACCAGAAAAAGCGTGTGTCATCGGGGTACTAAATACCGCGCACCCCGAGGTGTACCAAGGCTCCGATTTTTATTCACGCTTCCATGAAAAATATGATAATCCTTTTTCAGAAGAGCTGCTTCATGAAGCGAGCAGACCTGCTGCATTTGAAGAAGAAAAACGCGGCACACATCAAGCCCAGATCATCAACCTGTTTCACGCCCCCGACTGGAAATCTCGCTTACTCGGTCATTGTGTTTTGAATGGCACCCAGATGCACTACGAAGAAGGTCCTTTAGTACAAGCGCTCGCTTTATCGGCGCCCATCGTGATACAAAACGGCCTTTGGGATGATGATGAATTCTGTGGTTTTATTCAACAACTCAGCCTGGGTCGTGGTGTTTTTCATGCCGGTGCTTGGTATTCTATGCGCGAAGACCAAGAGATAAGACGAGAAGAGGGCTACGCTTGGGACGCGCTTGTTGCCGATATAACGGTGCAAGCGGGTTTAAATCCCAACATACACTGCATTTTAAACCAATACACGCTGAATCAATTTTTAGGCGGGTATGTGTATGATGCGGCCAAACAAGGGCTGGTGCATCAGCCAGGCCAAATCTTTACTCAAGCACAAGAACAACGCCTGGATATTAATCTTACAGAGAATTTATCGCAGGACGTATGGGCACGCTTGCTGACCGCCTGTAAGGCATGTGAACGTACGCTCAACATTCACTGCGCACTGGGTGTTGTTTTACCTGACGCCTTTCGTTTTACCCCAACAGACCAGACGCAAGCTGATCCATGGCAGGCCTCAGCTACATGTTCTACTTTTCATGTGATCATCAGCACGAATAGCGATACAACGCTTAACATCATACGCAACAAAAACCCTGAAATTTTCGTGATGTCCGTCTCAGGGTTAGCACCGGAGGATTTATTAGAAAGCATGGACAGCACGTTTGATCAAGATAGTGTAGAGCTCAAAATTACACCCAAACAAGGCGCATTAATGCTTGCGCTCAACCAAGGGCAATCGGTGCTGCTAACCGGTGATTTTTCACCCCATTTACGCCAAGCTCTAACAGCCTTTGCACTTGCTCAAGCAACACCACCTAAGCTCATATTACTCACAGAAGATGACACAGCCTTTCAGCACCTTGGGCACCTGGTGAGGAAACATAACGTGACGCTCGACGAAAAAAAAGCGCCGTTAGGCATGCAGCGTTTACCGGCAAACGTTGCAATCGACCCATCACCGTTAGACTTCACGCAGAGCCGAGCTGAAGCACGAGCTTTTCATCATCAGCGCACGCAGGCCGTGCTACAAAGCCTGCATGATGGACCTTATTGTTATCTGACAGGATTAACCGGGGTCGGTAAAACCACGTTTGTTGAGACCGCTTTTACCCAAGCCTTAGGTTATACGCTATTCCATGAAGTGGGTGACCTTGTGGCCTGGGCAACTTCGAAAGCATCTAATCCCGTGTTATTTTTAGATGAAGCCAACATGAATGCACGAGACTGGGGTATTTTTGAAGGCTTGTTTCTCGACCCACCTCATATCGTACTTAACGGGATATATCACGCTTTAAGCCCTCAACATAAAATTATTTTTGCGGGCAATCCCAACAGTTATGGCGATGAACGCAAGCAACATGCTTTTTTTGAGCGGCACGGTAGAGCCGTTTTATGTCAACCCCTTCCCAAAGCTGTGTTGTATGAGGACATCTTAAAGCCTATTTTTGAATACCAGGAAGGTTTTGAGCTTGAAGCGATTCAAACGGCATGCCAAGACATCTTAACCACCTATGCACAGGTCTGTCAGGGCGCCGCCGAAGAAGTCTTGCTCACTCCGCGCGAACTCCAAATGATTGCCCTTTTAGGATTATCCAATGCACAAGGCTCATCAGAGCCGCTCAACATGCATATTCAACGTGCCATCACCTCAGTTATCACCCCCGTACTCACACATAAGCCAGGCTTACTCGCGCAATTAAACACGCTATTTCCTGAATCACATGAGCGCACACATCACCCTATCGCAGAAACATTTTCGGTGATGCCTTCACAATCACCTATTTTAGCTCAAATACAAGATTACCTGGCTTTACGAGATTTTCGTGTTGATGCACAAGCGTCTTTAAATCAAGCACAACGCTACGGTGGCTTAGGCGGCATTGTGCTTGAGGGTGAGCCTGGCTGTGGCAAAAGCGAGCTTGCCGTGCATGCGCTGGTGGCCGCGGGTTATCAAGAAGAACACGATCATCAAAACCCAACACAAAAAGAAAAGCCGTTCTACAAAATGCCGGCTAGCATGGGGCTTACACAAAAAAAAGCCCTACTGGAGAAAGCCTTTCAAGAAGGCGCTGTGGTCATGATGGATGAAATTAACAGCTCACCCATGATGGAGCATCGCTTGAATGCGATGTTGATGGGGCTACACCCCGAAACGCATCAACGCCCATCTAAACCTGGCTTCATGGTGATTGGTACACAAAACCCCATCAGCATGGCCGGACGACGCGTTGCAAGTCCTGCATTAAAACGACGGCTCACAACAATTGAGTTCCCTGAATACACGCGTGATGAACTGACGCATATTTTAATACAACAAAAAAACATGGATGAAACCGATGCACGCGCCCTGACAGAAACGTATCTCGAGCGACGCGCTTATGCCCAAAAAAACCACTTAACACCCGTGCCATGCTTCAGGGATTTATACACACGGGCCGTATATGAAACAAAAAGAACGCAAGAACTTCCTGCACTTCAAGAACTGCAAGAACCAGAAGAACAAACCGAGACGGATACGGATACGGATGATCAAAGGCTATCGCATGCGAGTCTTGGCTTATTTCATTCACCCAGCCCACCGAGCACGCCTCGACACGACGAAGCAAAACCTCCCCTCGAAGCAGAACCTTCCGTTAATAAAGCAAAACTAAGCGAAGAACTCACGGAGTATATTGCCAAACGTTCTGAAGAATATCGCTTTCACTGGGATATTATGTGGTTTAAAAGCCTTGTTCATTGGTTGTCGGCCGGAACATGGATCATCTCAAAAGAAACCAAACTCAATGCCGCGACCTATGCACTTCACGCGCATCAACAAGAGCCTCAGTGCTTGGCCCGGGTATTTACACTGGATAAAATGCCAGAAAAGCCCACTTTATTCAAAGCGCTCTACAAAAACAGCTACGTATTAATTCAACAAGGTCCAGCCTCGAAACAACTCTATTATGTTGATTATTTTGGGTGTAAAACACAGGTCAATATGCGCCATCCTCGGGAGATTAAAACGTACTTTGATACAAAACATATGGGAGGTAAGCTTACGTACGGTGAAATACATCAAAATTTGAGTCAACACGTTGATGGGATCCTCCCCACCGATGCCCAGCTTCATGCTTTAAAAGACGGCCGGCTTGGGCGCATCTTGGCCAATGAAGATAAGCTATTAACCGGAGATGTTTCGCCTCCCGTTCCGGCCAATCGTTATGACTTACCTGGCTTTAGAACATGATATAAATTATCGATATTATCTATGGTATGATACATGTTATGTACTAAGTTTAGATAAATCATAATGACTTCAGTTGCGAACGAATTATCTGCCCAACATCTTAAAAAAGCCTTTAAAGGGCGCGCTGTTGTCAACGACGTCAGTGTTCATGTCAAGCGCGGGGAGTGCGTTGGGCTTTTGGGCCCTAACGGTGCGGGTAAAACCACCACGTTTTATTTAATTGTTGGGTTGCAAGCTTCTGATAGCGGAACAATTAATTTAAATCATCAAAATATCACCCGTCTCCCCATGCATAAGCGCGCAGAGCTCGGCATTGGGTACTTGCCGCAAGAAGCGTCTATTTTTCGTAAAATGTCGGTTCATGATAATATACTGGCCATTCTCCAGTGTCGTCATGATTTAAACAAACAAGCCCGTTTGGAACTGCTCGACAAGCTTTTAATTGAATTTCATATCACGCATTTACGTGATAGTTTAGGCATGAGTTTGTCCGGTGGAGAACGTCGTCGCGTCGAAATTGCCCGAGCACTCGCGACGGAGCCGTCGTTTATTTTATTAGATGAACCGTTTGCCGGTGTTGATCCCATTTCGGTTTTAGATATAAAACAAATGATTGCGCATTTATGCGACCGTAATATTGGTGTGTTAATCACCGATCATAACGTACGAGAAACGCTGGATATTTGCAGTCGCGCGTACATATTAAACCAAGGCCACGTGCTATGCGAAGGCACACCAGCCGAAGTGCTTGCTAACGAGCAAGCACGTGCGGTATATCTTGGTGAATCGTTTAGTTTGTAAATTTTCTATTCATAACAGATATAATTACGTTATAATCTCAGGTTACTGTTCGTTCTATTGTCTGTTCTAAGGAGTACTATGGCAACACCAAGGGTCACTGTTGATCTTCTGAAGCAACTTGTTGAAGTCGCTGAAAAAAATCATGACGGTCAAACAGCTAATTATATTCCAGAACTCGCCAACGTGAACAACGACCTCACCGCCATCGCCGTTCAGCCGATTGATGGCGAGCCTGTCATGTACAGCAACATGCCTCTGCCACGTATAACACTTCAAAGCACCTGTAAAATTATTCCACTGATTGGTTTGCTGGAAGAGTTTGGCCCCGAACATGTGTTTGAATGGGTGCGTGTTGAACCTTCAGGCGATGAATTTTCGTCCATCACACGCCTTGAGCAATTTGGTCCTAAACCATCAAATCCTATGCTGAATGCAGGTGCCATTGTGCTTTGCTCACATATACCCGGCAACGGTGAAGAGCAGTTTGCGTGGCTTGAAAAATGGGTCAAAATTACGTTTAACCAACGCCTAGCCATCAACCCTCTCGTTTTTGCTTCAGAAAAACGAACAGGCGATCGTAACCGTTCGTTGGCTTATTTGCTCAATGGCCGAGGGCTTTTAGGTAAACCGGTCAAAGATACGCTGGATTTGTATTTTACCTTATGTTCTTACGAAACTTCACTTGAGCAAATGCTCTACCTTCCGACCTTGCTTGCCAATGCCGGACGTTGTCCGATAACAAACGAGGAGATTATCTCCAAAGAAACCTGTCAAATTACGTTAGCGATTATGTCGACCTGCGGGCTTTATGATGAAACAGGCACGCATATGGTTCGCACAGGCATGCCCGCTAAAAGTGCGGTATCAGGCTACACGATTGCAACCGTACCGGGCAAAGCCGGCATTGCCGTCCTGGGTCCACGCGTGAATAAAAAAGGGAACAGTATTCGAGGCGAAATCATGCTCGAAGGTTTATCACGCGCCATGGAATGGCATTTTGCTTTGCCTTAAATAAATAATTTAATTTAACCATTCATTAACATAAGCGGAATTCTCCATCCAGAACGTGTAGCGTTTGG
>JARGOS010000005.1 GCA_029212505.1 Legionellaceae bacterium
TACGCGATATTACCCAAGAGTCAACGCCTTTTTTCACTTTTTTTGAACTTTATTTCATTTATTTTTCATACACATCCATTTTTGGACAGCATTATCTCAAAATGGAAAAATGCCGCCCGAAAGTGCTTAAGATTATGGATTAGATGGCGAAAATACGTAGTCCCAACCGTCAGTCAGCAACTCCACAAACTTATTCCATACCGCTGCCATCCACGCAAGAACGCTTTGAAGCGTCAACGGCGGGTGTTTCAATTCATTGACAGCTTCTTCTACAATCCCTTCATAAGGCAACAACGTACGTAACTCCATTCGACCATTATCAATAGAAGCACAAACAATGCGTGAAACAAAATCATTATTGATATCTTCCAATGAGAATTCGTGCCCATCCCATGGTTGGCCGTAGTGCTGTGCAATCGCTTGTTGAATATCCGCGACTGTCAACTCAAGATTTGTATAGTAATGCTGCGCAATCGCTTTCGCTATTTTTGTAGGTAAGTCATCCCCATCATTAGCATCATTAAAACCATTCGAAGCATTTTGCGCTTCAGATATCGTTTGTAAAAAGGCGCGAAATCGCTCGAGATACATGGGCTGATTAACATCATCGCCTCTATATCTTTGAATATAATTCCAATGCTCATTCTGATAATTATGAGGAATTACTTCATCAGCATGATGAACGTGTTCATAGCTACTAAATATGTCTGGAAATACGGAACGAAGAATCATCAATTGCCATACGTTACCTGTAGAAAGCACCACACCGTGCACACGATACATTTCAACATTATCTACGCCAACAGCAGGTAGACGTTCAAGCCCTTGTGGTAACGGCTCTGCTTGTGCTAAAGCTCGTGATACACTCGAAAGCCCTTCTGCGAAAAACGAATAAGACGCTTGCCCGCTTTCTGAAAAAAACTCATACCATGTTCGTGATTGAGCTTCATTTTCACCCATTGCTTCGCCTGCTGGTTCTAGAGCTTCTTCTATCATCATCATTACAACACCTCATTACCAATTAATTTGGCCTATATTTTATCGCAAAGTTTTTTTGAGGTCAATATGAACTTCATTAAATCAATCGTGTTTTACACATGAACCAAAGCAAGCCTCGCCAAACGCCGTTTCCCGACCTGAATTAAGTACGTGCTATCTAATGGTAATAACAACTTCGTATCTTCAATTTTTTGTTCATCCACACGCACCGCACCACTACGAATCAAACGCATGGCTTCCGACGTGCTCGCCACCAACTCAAGTTGCTTTAAAATTTGAGGCAGAAAAACCGGTTCAGCAAGCTCTAACTTTTGTAACGGCAAATCTTCTGGAATGATCTTTTTCTGAAAACGCTCAATAAAATTTTGTCGCGCACGAGCCCCTGCTTCATCCGAATGAAAACGTGCGGTAATTTCTTCTGCAAATGCGAGCTTCACATCACGTGGATTACCGCCTGCAGCGACATCAACTTGCCATTGCTTGATTTCAGCATTGGTTTTAAAGCTTAGACAATCAATATAACGCCACATCAGTTCATCCGACACTGACATGATTTTTCCAAACATGGTATCTGCTGGTTCATGAATGCCGATGTAATTATCCAGTGATTTAGACATTTTTTTCACGCCATCTAAACCCTCAATCAACGGCATGAGCATCACAACCTGGGGCTCAAGCCCACGTTCTTTTTGTAATTCACGACCCATCAGCAAATTAAATTTTTGATCCGTTCCACCCAGCTCGACATCCGCATCCAGCGCAACCGAGTCATAACCTTGAATTAACGGGTATAAAAACTCATGCAACGCAATCGGCTGACCGGATTGATAACGCTTACTAAAATCATCGCGCTCAAGCATTTGGGCCACCGTATGGCTTTGAGCTAATTGAATTAAATCAGCCGCACTCAGCTTATTTAACCACGATGAATTAAACACGACTTTGGTTTTAGCTGGATCTAATATCTTAAACACTTGCTCTTGATATGTTTTGGCATTCACAACCACTTGCTCTGCCGTAAGCGGTACCCGCGTTGCAGATTTACCCGTTGGATCACCAATCGTCGCCGTAAAATCGCCAATTAAAAATAAAATTTCATGACCTAAAAGCTGAAATTGACGCAATTTATTGATTAAAACCGTATGCCCCAAATGCAAATCAGGTGCCGTAGGATCAAAGCCCGCTTTAATTTTAAGTGGCTTACCTTTTTTTAATTTAGCGGCTAAAGCATCGATTGGAAGCACTTCTTCAACACCGCGCAACAGCTCTTCTGGAATAGTACCTGCTTCGTTTATCACTGACGTATCCTTTAATAGATAATAGATTACTCTAAATAGATTGACCTAGATTGTTTCTGACGGTATCTTAGCTCGGATATTTGCTCTAGGCCATCCCTTATTTTGATGACCACAGTCAAGGTTTGTATGAAAGCACTTTCAATTTTAATGCTCAAACGTTTAGCCTCGTATCAAAAAATTCTTATTTGCTCAGCTATTTCGCTGCTCGTATTAGGCTCTTGCTGGATAATAAAAACCTACACCCATACAAATCAGACAGCCGATGAAATGTATCAAACGCAATGCACCTCTGATGAAGCCGTCATTCCTCCTAAAGACCCCCAAGATCCCGACGAGGCGCTCTGGCAAGACATTACAGCCCAACCCGGCGATTCGCTGGCGCTTATTTTTAAACGCATGGATCTTAGTCCTGCGACTTTACATGCCGTGATGGATAACAATCCCGAAGCACATGCCTTAACGCATCTACAACCCAACCAACATCTTAAATTTTTAATTCACGATCATCAACTCGAGCAGCTTATTTTATCACTTTCACCGACACGAACCCTCACCGTGCGTCGTGATGAAAACGATAACACCTACACCACAAAAACCCATCATCATAAAACCTCCATCAAAATACAATCAGCCACCGGCCTTGTGCATCACTCACTTTATACCACAGCCAAACAGTACCATATTCCCTACACCCTGATTCGACAAATGACCGATATTTTAGGTTGGGAAATTAATTTTGCACGTGATATTCGTGAAGGTGATCAATTTACGCTGATCTACGAAGCCCATTATATCGACAACGAGCTAACGCATACCGGCGACGTACTGGCGGTTTCATACACCAGCCAAGGTCACACACACCAAGCGATTCAACACAAAAGCCCTGAGTTTGGTGTTGGATATTTTACCCCTCAAGGCACCAGTGTCAGAAAAGCTTTTTCACGCTACCCTCTACAATTTAGTCATATTAGCTCGATGTTTAATTTATCCAGAATGCACCCGGTTTTAAAACAACGACGCCCTCATAAAGGCGTGGATTTGGCAGCACCGATTGGCACACCCATTCGAGCCACCAGTAACGGCCGTGTGATAAGTATTGGCTATGAGAACGGCTACGGCAACAAAATCAAGCTTCAGCACCCCGGCAACTACACGTCGATTTATGGCCATATGCTCAAATTTAAAAAAGGACTTACCCGCGGGGCTCAAGTCAAGCGCGGCGATATTATCGGCTACGTGGGACAAACCGGCATGGCAACAGGACCACATTGCCATTACGAGCTTCGCCTCAATGATAAGCCGCTGAACCCATCGACCGTTAAGCTTCCACAAGCTTTTTCAGTTCCCACAAAAGAACTTGCTCAATTTAAAATGCATGCGGCAACACAACTTGCGCAACTGCAGCGTTATGAGGCAGCCAACATTGCGCAATTAGAAACACCAGCAGATACTCAAAAAATTAGTTAGCCCAACAAGAGCCTATTCTGATATCTTTTATACTTCTCGCCTTGACTTATGTTGCTCGTTACGTTACACTATACACATGATAAAGAGCTGGAAACATAAAGGGCTACGCCTATTTTTTCAGGAAGGTATAACCGCTGGAATTCAGGTCAAGCATAAAAATAAACTGAAAATAATACTTCAGTTGCTAGATGCTGCTTCCCAGCCGAAAGACCTAGACTTGCCCGGCATGCGTTTTCACAAACTCAAAGGCAATTATAAGAACTTCTATTCCGTAACAGTCAACGGAAACTGGCGTATTATCTACGGGTTCGAAGGCGCAGATGCTGTTTTAGTCAATTACCTAGATTATCATTAAATGAGATATCCAAAGGAGATGATTATGATACATGAACCATTGCATCCCGGTGTCATTCTAAAAGATGTGCTGATTGACAGTACGAGCTTAACTATTTCTGAAGCGGCAGAGCGTCTAGGCGTGACCCGAACTACTTTGTCTCGACTATTAAACCAGCATTCAGGAATAAGCCCTGAAATGGCGCTACGACTATCAAAGCTACTAAACACCAGTATTGATATGTGGGTCAATCTTCAATCTCAATACGATATATGGAACGTTAAAAAACATGCCTGTAACATGGATAATATTATTCCTTTAGAAAAAGCAGCATAACGGTGTTATGGTCTAACTTTTCTTGACCAAAACAGTTCTAATCAACTAAAAAAATAACGACACACATAAATCGACGCGAGAACACCCGCCAAATCAGCAAGCAGCCCGGCAGGAATTGCATGTCGCGTGCGACGAATGCCGACCGCACCAAAATAAACGGCTACCACATAAAACGTGGTTTCTGTGCTGCCCATCATGGTCGCGGCTGTTTTAGCAATCATCGAATCCCCGCCATGCGTACGCATCAGATCGGCCGTAACACCCAGTGAGGCACTGCCCGAGAATGGTCTAATTAAAGCAAGCGGTAATACTTCGTGCGGTATGCCTAATGCGGCTAAATAAGGCGCAAATATTCTTGAAATCAAATCAAAAAAACCGGATGCACGCAGCATACCTACGGCGACCATCATGGCCACTAAGTACGGTATTAAGCTCACACTCAGCTCAAAACCTTGTTTAGCTCCAGTAATAAATGCATCAAACGTGTCCACTTTTTTTACCGTCGCATACAACGGTATGCCAACAACAAACGATAACATGATCCAGTTCAGCAACTCTGAAAGAAAAACACCCATTATTCACTATCCTCTGGCTTCATTTGATAACAAGGCAATTTAGCTAATAATTTAACCGAGGTTACCCCGACGATGGTTGAAATACTGGTTGCAATCATCGTCGTTAAAATAATACTGCTAGGTTGAGCGCATCCGTTGGCAGCCAGTAAAGCCATCGCGGTCGCGGGAATAAGCTGAACACTTGAGGTATTAATCGCTAAAAAAGTACACATCGCATTGCTTGCCGTATGCACGTGCGTATTCAAACGCTGTAATTCTTTCATGGCCTGCAAACCAAACGGCGTGGCCGCATTGGCAAGCCCCAGCATATTCGCCGACAAATTTAAAATCATCGCCCCCATGGCCGGATGGTCTGCTGGCACTTCTGGAAACAACCACAGCATAATAGGACGCAACAAACGCGCTATTTTATGAATAAGCCCTGAGGCCGAAGCAACACCCATAATGCCGAGCCACAAGGCCATAATACCGGCCAAACCCAGCGCCATTTCAAAACCAAATTTAGCAGAGTCTGTAATGGCTTGCACCACAAAACCCAGACGCCCCTCAATGGCCCCCACCACAACCGACAAGACCATCATGGAGAGCCAAATAGCATTTAACATAGTTGCCCCTTTCTGTTAACGTTTGCTATATCATTCATTCACGCTCAACATAAACCTATACTATGCTAAATAAACGCATCAATTACACACGAGCACTTGCATCTTATCTTGCACTGAGCTTTGGACCTGCTTATTCACATGCTGTAGCAGATCCAACAATTCGTCAACTATATCATACGCTTGCTGCCAAGCCGACACCTATGGCCACCCGTCTTGACACCATCAGCCAGCATTTCTTAAATCAACCTTATGAAAACAATGCCTTAGGTGAAGGGCCTGGCGCACGTTACGACACCTATCCTCTTTACCGCGTGGATGCCTTTGACTGTGAAACCTATGTTGATACCGTGGTCGCGCTTGCGCTCGCACCTGAATTTAAGCACTTTACACAATGCATCAAACAGATTAGATATGCTGATGGTCATGTGTCGTTCATGAGCCGCAACCACTTTGCTTCCCTTGATTGGAATCTTAACAATCAACGCGCCGGTGTCTTAAAAGATATCACCACCACGCTCACCAATCAAAAAGGCGAACCTGCCGCCCTGTTTGCAGAAACCCTGATCAACAAACCTGCCTGGTATAAAAACTTGCCTGCAGATCGTATTCGACTGCCTCATGCCTCACCTGAAAAGCAAGCCAAACGACTCAACGCATTACGTCAGGAAGGTAAACAGTTTAAAGTTGAGCGCGTGAGTACACCGTATATTCCACTCACGGCACTTTTTAATGCTGAAGGCGAACCAAATCAAGCCCTTTTTGACCAAATACCCGATGGCGCTATCATAGAAATTATTCGTCCGAACTGGGACTTAGTGAAACAAACAGGCACGCATCTTAATATCTCACACATGGGCTTTGTTTTTCGTAAAAACGGGGAATTACGCTTTAGGCATGCCTCGCTTCTCAAGAAAAAAATCAGCGATATGTCGCTTATCCAATATTTAGCAAAAGCACGAACAAGCCCGACGATTCGTGGCATTAACCTACAGGTTATACTGCCTGACACCCCAGGTAATAAAAATTGCCGTTAAATCAAACAATAAGTTCCAATCGACATGGTACGCTCATAAGGCAGCTGATAAAATTCAATATTTAAATTCGGCGAATAATTTCTGGCAAGAAATGCAAACAGTTTTTCTTGCCCATAAAACCATAAGGTTCGCTTTTTTTGTGATGCGAATATATTGGGTAGCTCAATAAAATACATTGCTTTTTCAACATCAATGTCAAACGGTAATAATCTGCGTTCATTCGCTAAATACAGCGCTTGTGGAATCGAAATCACATCCATAAAACCATAATGTAACGTCAGCTCACATACATTTTCTTTTAAACACGAAATCTCAAAACGATTCAACGACACAACATACGGAATCGGCTCAACACGATAGTTCACTAATAAAATATGCTCCGGTAGTGCACGATTGAGTTTCAAAAATCTTAAAAAACTTCCGCCACTTTGATCATAAATATCGGTAATAAAAATCGCGGTTGTGTTCGGTAGATGGGTTACGCTTTTATATTCAAACTGCTTAAGCAACTTAGATACTTCTTCTTTTTTGGTATAAAACGTTTCTTTGAGATAAACACGCCCTTTATTCCAGGTATACATAATAAACGCTGAAAAACTGGCGAACGTCACGGGGATCCAACCACCGGTTAACAATTTCTGACAATTGGCACCTAAAAAAGCCGCATCAATCATGCCAAAAAATAAAAACACGCAGAGCACCTTAGACCCATGCCACTTCCATAAGCGTACTGCAACGTAGGCCACAAGCAACAGCGTTAAAAGCCCTTCCAAATTAACCGCAATCCCATACGCATGGGTCATATTACTCGATGTTTTTAACACCAAGACCAATAACAACGTGCCCACAGCCAACATCATGTTGACTTGGGAAATATAGATTTGCCCACGCTGCGTTCCTGAGGTTTGAACAATAGGTAAATGCGGGTACAATCCGAGCAAAACAGCTTGTCGCATCAACGAAAATGTTGCTGAGATCACCGCTTGTGAGGCAATAATCGTCGCGCAGGTCGCAATGACTAAAAGCGGCACAGCAAACCATGAAGGCGCGAGATAATAAAACGGGTTATCAATGGCATGCGGGTGCTGCAGTAAATAAGCCCCTTGACCAAAATAATTTAAAATTAATGCAGGAAACGCCACAAAAAACCAACTCATGCGAATAGGATTTTTTCCAAAATGGCCTAAATCAGCATAGAGCGCTTCACCTCCGGTGACCACAAGAAAAATCCCTCCGAGCAAGACATACCCTTTCCAGCCGTTAGCCAGAAAAAAATGCACCCCATACGTAGGATTCATGGCTCTTAATATCGATGGATTATCCATAATCTGAATCAACCCAAGCCAGGCAATCGTGACAAACCAGATAATAATCATCGGCCCAAACACAACCCCGATACGCGCTGTACCCAATGATTGAATAGCAAACAATGCAATCAAAATCATGCAAGTAATGGGTACAATAGCCGATGATAAGCTAGGCAATGCGACGTTCACGCCTTCAATCGCACTAATAACAGAAATCGCAGGCGTCAACATGCCGTCGCCCAGCATAAGCCCCGCACCCAGAATACCTAATAAGAAAAAAAAGCGCGTGTGATGCGTGCGTGCCTGTTTGCTCAAGGCCAACAACGCTAAGATACCGCCTTCCCCATCATTGTCGGCACGAAACAAAATAAATAAATATTTGATCGAAATAACCAGCGTAAGCGACCAAAAGATTAACGAAAGTACACCGAGTACATCCGTCGCATTAATCGGCAGGCCCTCTAATGACTCGCGCATGGCATACAGCGGACTGGTCCCAATATCGCCATAAACAACACCGAGTGCTGCTAACGTAAGTGCTGCAGATGATTCTTTTTTATGATTTTTTGCCTTGCTCAAAACAACGTCCTAGTTGATTTAACTTCATCAGAGTAACAGTGACGGCTAGGGCAAGGCAATAAAAATAATAAAACATAATCAATATCCACTTCAAAACACATAGATTAAATTAAAGCAATAGTGAGTCAAATATTTACATATTATTGCACGCTTGGTATCATACACGCTTAACTTATATAGCAAGTGTTTGTTGATGTTTTTGCTCATAACCCAGGGTGTATGATGCACGATAAAAAATTAAGATTTTCTCACTTTGAAACAATAGCAGAAGCGATGGCCAGTTTACCCAAAGGCATGACATCGCTCGATTTAAGTAGCAACGACTTTAGCCAAATAACGGTAGAAAATATCCAAATCATCAAAAGCATGATACCCAAAAGCGTGACTTCACTTGATTTAGGTTGTAACAACCTCGGCTGGATGTGTGAGCAAAAAATTCATGCATTCATGAGCATGATACCCACACACATCAAAACACTTTCTTTAAGAGGCAGCCACCTTCACCGCATGAAGCCTGCAAAACTTCATGCCTTAAAGCATACAATACCCAAAAATATCACCAGCCTAAATTTAAGACTCAACCATCTCGACAAAATGACTGAAGAGCAAGTTAGCGCCCTAGGTGAGGTGATCACTCAACGCATCAAAACCCTTTGTTTGGGTTTTAACGGCCTGAACACCATGTCTGAAACACGACTTATCGCGCTGGGTGATGCGATGCTCACACATGTCACCACGCTTGATTTGAGTCAAAACGATATTCACCTCATGACAACATTACAGCTCGACGCGTTAAAAAAAGCGATACCGGCACATGTGACCACGCTCGATTTGAGTGGAAATGCCATGAACTTGATGGATGAATCAAAACTTACCACGCTTGGACATGCGATACCGGCACATGTAAGCACGCTTCATTTGAACTGGATTGGCCTCGACCGCATGACTGAATCGAACATCAAAGCGCTCATGAATGCTATACCAAGCCATGTAACCACACTTGATTTAAAATATAATAATTTAAGCAATATGGGAGAAACGCTTCTCAATGCACTCAACCATGTATTGCCCAATACAATCACAACTCTTGATTTAAGCAACAACGATCTCTACCGCATGACTGAAGTACAATTAAACGCCCTCAGGCATATCATACCCGAAAGCGTCACAACGCTTCATTTAGGATGCAACCGCTTAAGTGAAATGTCTGAGCACGCGCTGACGACGCTCCTGAATGCTCGACCAAGTAACGTCAATTCGCTAGACCTAAGATGGAATAACCTTGAGCAAATGACAGAAAGCCAACTCAACGCACTCACAGGTGCACTATCAAACCATCTGACTACGCTTGATTTGCGCGGAAACAAGCTCGATCAAATCATGAAAACACAATCCACATCTTTGAGAGATATAACATATTCAATCTTAGCCTTGTTTAGTCAAAACAAACGCAGCATGATGTTTGCTAAAAATTTACTTACGTTTATTTTGAGGCTCCCACCGCATCTCAACGTTATTAGATTAGGTGAAAACGGCTTATTTGCTGATATAAGCCCCAAAGCAATTGATGTTTTTCTAACAACACTTGGAGATGTGCGCCATAGACTAGATTTAAGCCAAAATGGCGAAGCAGATTTTGCACGAGCTGTTGCTCCCCTGCTTCAAATGAATACTTCTAGAATTTTAAAACATCAAACAACGATCCCACCCGAGATTCTTGCCATCATCGCTTCATACATG
The DNA here is from genome assembly GCA_029212505.1 of Legionellaceae bacterium. Classification (GTDB taxonomy): domain Bacteria; phylum Pseudomonadota; class Gammaproteobacteria; order Legionellales; family Legionellaceae; genus JAALKW01. The sequence goes on from JARGOS010000005.1 coordinate 10,275, forward strand.
ACTGGTTTATCAGAAGAGGAAATGCAACACACCCTTGAGCCATGGCAGAACCTACCTCAACAGAGAGCATCTGAAACAGAAAGGCTTGGTTCTAGTGCGAGATTCACTTTATTTAGTGCAGTACGTCGTTCTGCACGTATACATCATACGATAGATGAGCATGCTGACCATCAGGATTTACCAAGATTATCAGTATGCTCATAGAACTACGCTAAATTGATTATCGACGCTTGTGTTTTGATTGATTCACGTGACTTGATCGAAAATTTACGCGTGCTTTTCTCGCGGGCGCCTCAGGTACATCATGACTTGGCTCAAAACCTGAAATTAACTCACGTGTGAGTTTTTTCTTAAGCACCGATTCAATCGCAAACAACATGTCGGCTTCATCTGCAGAAATCAGTGAGTACGCTTGACCTTCTCGCCCAGCCCGCCCTGTGCGTCCTATGCGATGCACATAATCTTCGGCCACTTGGGGCAACTCATAATTAATCACTTGCGGTAGGGCTTTAATATCTAGACCACGTGCAGCAATATCCGTCGCAACCAAAATATCAAGTTCGCCCCGCTTAAAATTATCCAACGCTTTGGTGCGTGCATTTTGACTTTTGTTGCCATGAATCGCTGCAACTTTAAATGCCTTTTTTTGCAAATGCTCAGTCAAACGATTAGCGCCATGTTTTGTTTTTGTAAACACCAGCACTTGTTCCCATTGATTCTCACGAATCAAGTGAGTTAGAAGCTCTTTCTTTTTTTGTTTATCGACGGGATAGACATGCTGTTTAACCGTAGCGGCTGTGGTTTGCTTGGGCGCGACAGAAATTTCAACCGGTGATTTTAATAAACTTTTAGCAAGTGCTTTTATATCGTTTGAAAACGTGGCAGAAAACAAGAGTGTTTGCCGCTTTACAGGTAACGCACGAATAATACGCTGAATATCCCGAATAAAACCCATGTCCAGCATTCTATCGGCTTCATCTAAAACCAACACTTCTAAATGATCAAATTTAATCGCATTTTGATTATACAAATCAATCAAGCGACCCGGGGTTGCAACCAAAACATCCATGCCCCCACGAAGCTTCATCATTTGTGGGTTAATTTTAACGCCGCCAAACACAACGTTTGAGTTGAGTTTTAAATTTTTACCATATTTTTTAAAACTTTCGCCCACTTGCGCCGCAAGCTCCCGTGTAGGGGTTAAAACTAAAGCGCGTATTTGATTCGCTGAGGCCCATTTTCCCTTACTTAATTTTTCTAAAATAGGCAGTGCGAAGCTTGCTGTTTTACCCGTACCCGTTTGAGCGGCCGCCATGATATCCGAACCCGCTAAAATCTTAGGGATCGCTTGGCTTTGAATGGGGGATGGCGTGGTATAACCCAGCTCGTTGACTGCATCAAGCAAAGGTTTTGATAACTTAAACTCATTAAAATTCATAAAATCTCATTTATATTAAACATAAATCCCGCGAAATTTCGCGGGATTGGGATTCAGAATCAGACGTGCTTGACATCAAGCTTGATGTTGCTCGCCTTCTTCAAACGTCATCCATATTTTTTTATCAAAATCATACAATTTGCATTTTTTAAAAATATTTCCGACATAACTCCATTTGAACTGGTATTCATGAAAGTAAATACCGTACTTTTCTTTGAGGGCCGCATAGGCTTCAGGTAAGTGATAAAATGGAATGCGTGTGTCCAAGTGATGGGGTATGTGCACCATAATGTTATGTAATAATGCTTTCGACCATTTTGAACAATGAATGATTGTACTACAATACAAGGCACCAATCGAGTGCGACCATTCTTGTTTTAAATCAAAAAATGGAATATTCGGATGGGTGTGATGTAAATACACAATCATCGAAATAAAATAATTAAACACAATAAACGGGACCACGACCGCCATCAAAATGCCAACAAATCCACCCGCATAAACATAAGCCGCGGTTGATGCTAAAACAGCATAAGCAAGCACCATGAGCTTACCGTTGCGATAGTATCGACGTTGTTTTGCATCTTTACCGGGATTAAACTTCAACATTTGTGACCACCAAATGCGACGCAAGTAATGAAATGCGCACGTAAATGCACTACGCTCCACACGATAAAGTATACGCTGAAACATTGAGAGCGCGCGGTACTCGGCCGGTGTAAGTGGACGCCAGATCCAATCAATCGGAGAAAACGAGGTGAATCCATGATGGACTTTATTATGCCCGTACGACCACATACGATAAATATTTAACGACGGCAGCATCACAAGCGTACCGAGCACCTCGGCGACCTTGCTGCTTTTGAACAACGTGCCGTGTGCAGCGTCATGCGCCCAAACAAATAACATGGCCGTTGCGGTACCTGAAATCAGGCCGCCTAAAAATTTAAAGCCAACATAAGGGCTGAGAAAAACAAGCGCCATCCCGAAGAGAAAAATACTTAAATCAATCGTATACCAAAGCATGGCTTTGCCCAAAGAGCGTTTAAAGCAGGCTTCAGGAATCACCTTGCGTGCGACAGCGGATTTAATTTCTTTAACTTGCTTCCATAAATTTTTTGGCTTCATCATACTCATAAAGTAACACCTCTATAAAACAATAAAATAACAGCGCAATTAAAATGGAGTCATGGCGCTGCACTATTGTACTTTATTTGGGCGTGTTGATGCAAGTTTTACAAAATATAAAATAAGATAATATAAATCTAAGCGGTTTAATCTAAGCTCTTTTCAATACCCAAAGCATGCAACCAAGCATCCGTTGGCAACACGAGTTTACGTTTGGCCATACAAAAAAGCCCAATCACAAAACGTGCCTCACAGCACATCTCATCCCCACGCATGATGCGTTGTGTAAGCTTACCAATTTTTTTTTCGTAAGCCTCCATCTGCGTTTCAATCACCACCTCATCACGTGCATGCAGCTCTTTTGAAAACTTCAACGTGACACTTAAAATCGTAGGGCCTAAACCTGTTTGCTTAATCACATCTAAGCCATACCCATTTTTTGCCACCAAATCCCAACGCGCCTCTTCCAGCAAGGTCAAATAGGCCGCGTTATTCACATGACCGAATGAATCAAGGCAGGTTTCTTTGATAACATCATGATATCGGTGAGTTTTGGCATTTATTGCATGCATATCAACCATCCTTTAAATTTCGAATTTGCCATATCCTTCCCCTGGGTAACGTCGGACGAAGAATAGAATTCACTTGACTCAAGTCTACGCCCCCCATCGGCTTTTCTACATCAGGAAAAGATAAATAAAAACGCTGCTCATTCAAAATATATAACGGAATGCCTAAATCCATATAACGATACGGCCCATAATTTTCATCTTTACGTAACACGATAAACCCTTCCTGATTTGCTGCACTATACCTTGTGAGATAATGCCACTTTTTTTGTGCATCCCGACCTGACAGTCTATCATACGCCTTGCGATTATCCCGTTCCAACAGGGTATAAAACGGCACGATGGTTTGAAACCCTGCAAGCCGCGTTGTGTTTAACAAAACAGACCAGTCGCCGCGATTTCTTGCCAACAAATCACGTCTGCCTCGCGGTACACCATAATAAACATCGGGGGCATCCATGGCTAAATAACCATCGTTTTTTAGATTTTTATTGGCAAAATAAAAAAACTCTCGGCTATACAGCTTCGCCAAGTTATAATCTCTGACATCAGGAAAATCCATATAAATCGCATCATAAGCCTCCCCTTTATATTGACGAAGGTACTGAAACGCATCGCCAAACATAGTCTGGACACGCGGATCATCGAACGCATGTTGATTTACAGCCGTGAGAATAGGATGCGTTGTAGCAAGCGTCACCAACGTTCGGTCAAGATCAACGTGCGTGATGCTTTCAACCTGATTGTATTTCAATAACTCGCGATGCAGTATACCGTCACCGGCCCCTAAAATTAAAACGCGCTTAGGCACCTTACGGTTAATGATCACCGGTACATGCGCAAGCCATTCATGATAAAGCTCTTCTTCATTGGTAAAAAATTGAAAATCACCGTTCAAAAAAAGCGCGTAATCATGCGGCATCAACGCACCCGAGGCAAATTTTGTTGAATAAGCTTCGATAAAACGATCATCTAACTTTGGAAAATGCACAAGATCAATTTTTTGATACGGTGAACTCACACGCGATATATCAGGTGTCTCGTTCAGCGGCGCAAGAAAATCCCCCTTGCCTTTAAGTAACGTATTCGTGTAATAATATTTTTTCAAAAAAAACTGCTCAATACGATCGCTTTGATAACATCCAAGCACGAGCACAGCGGCTAAAAAAGCAGTTCGCTTTAGATACAGATTAAACGGCGATGTATGAGAAAGAAATCGCCATAAAATATACACCGCGACCGTAAGATTAAGTGCCGCAATTAAAAAACCTATCGTGTGCAATTGAAAAAACGGCAGTAATCCAAGAGGAAATGCCAAGCCGGCCACCAAAGACCCCATGTAATCCCAGCCAAGCACTCGATTGGTCACATGCTGTTTTTTAGCTAATCCATGACCCAAATAAATCAGCAGCGGCAATTCCATCCCAGTAAAAAAACCAATCAAAAACGTTAGGATAAAAGCAAAAACAAAAAAAGCAATCAACGCTAGTTGAACATCAGCGAGCGCAGCCACAGGTGAATCAGCCATGATATATAGCGAATGTGCAAGCCTTAGTAAAATAACAGAAAAAGCACCGATCAAGCTGAGCGTGATTTCAACATGAAATAAAGCGCCCCAACCTCGCAAACGCTTGTTGGCACCACAAAATAATGCCCCCATACCCATGGCTGCCAGATACGTGCCTACCGTGAGGCTGTACCAAATCACCATATTTCCGACAATCATGGTCATTGTTTGTGCGATTAAAAGCTCGTACAACAAACTACACGCGGAAACAATAAACGATAAGACGTAAATATTCACCACAGATGCTCGTGAAGCTGTGCTGCGCTTAATCATTACCCAGTAACCCTCGCGTAATCACTTTCAACGACATGGACGCGGCTTTAGCACGAAAACCCTCTTGTATCAAATCAATCGCGATTTGGGGCTTCATGTGACCGCACGTAAAAATATCCATCGCGGCAAAACCATTTTCGGGCCAGGTATGAACACTGATGTGTGATTCAGCAATCAACACCACCCCACTCACCCCCATAGGTTCAAATTGATGAAAATGGTCATTAAGAATGGTTGCTCCGCATGCTTTTGCGGCATGCATCATAATATTTCGGGTTAATTTCACACAGGTGATAATCTCAGGATCACATTCCCGCAAATCAACCAAATAATGCTTACCTACGCCATCAACGGGCTTCATGCTTTATCCTCATGCTTTATCTTCATGCTTTAAGATAATATTTTAAAAAGAGCTCATTGGTTGCACTCGAAAATACCAAACAGGGTATGAGTGTGATCAACAACGCTGCTTGAGTAATAACTAATCGCTTAAACGCTGGATATTCGTCAGATTGAAGCTGAGATGCCTGCGTCAACATCGCAACACCGACGGCCGCATTCAAGAGCGCCACCAAAAATGCTGTGGGAATAAGACCTACTCGAGGATAAAGCACAAAAGCGAACACCACGGTCCCCATAAAGGCACCTAAGTAACTCACCCCCAGCACCACGCTCTCGGCGTGATCTTTTCTCAAGCTATTCAGATGCATCAACAGCGGAATCTCAAATCCGGTCAAAAGCCCAATCATGATAATTAAACCGTGCGCAAACATTGAAAAAAGTAACGGTGACATGCCCATGGCATCAAACAACAGAAGTAATACGACAGAAAAACCACCCAAAGCTGTCAATAAAATCTCAATCTTGAGTAAAGCGGTGACTGAACGCTTCACAAGCTTTCCTTCGGCCATCAACGAACCCATGCCCATAGAAAACATGTATAACCCAATGGTGACGCTATAACGAAGGACGGTATTACCCAAAAAAGCGGACAACGATTGCCCAAGCAGTAACTCATACGTCATGCTGCAAAAAGCTAAAATAAATGTGAACAAATAAATCATAAACCCAGCATGCTCCCTGCTGCTACGCATAATATCCGACAAACTTAACATACATAGGTTAGATTTTACGATGCTTTAACTCAAAAAAAAGGTGCCGTATTGATCTTGGGCACCTTTACTACACTAAAATTAACCTGCTTTATATTAGGTTATACCCAGGCTCACCACGAACGTCATCTTGGCGGTACTCATCGGTGTGCGAGAAGATACCCACCACCTGTAGCGGAGGGGCAGAAGGCTCTGAAGATATCGCATGTGCAGGCAACATCTCTTGACTTGACCGACCTGTTTGCAAAATATGCTCCAATTCATCAACAGAAACAACAGGCGTTTCATGCTCAATATAGTTATCTGCAACAAGGGGTGGGTGTGGATCATCGCAATGAAGTGCTATTCCTGAGTAGATCATAAGTGCTATACCCACAACCATAAGTATAAGAAACAAGGGATTGACTATTAAACCCAAAAATAGCCCAGTAAATAAAAGAATCCCTCCTAGCATTACCCCAGCCACAGCAAGGTCCTCCCTAGAGAATATAGAGGAAGTATCTGATCTTGCTAGATATGATTCTTTTCTTAGCGATGCATAAAATTTAGCTCCCGATACATCACAACCTTGCTGCATATACCTACGGCCATGCAGAATATACCAATGGCTTAAAAATTTGTCATCAACTGAGACGAGCGCATGAGGGTAATAACAACTATTATTACTATACCATTTCAGCTCAGCCGGTTGTTGCAACGCATTATAGGCGTGTATATTCTTGGTGAATTGCTCCAGCATCCCCTTAAACTCGTTGAGTTCTTGTATTCTTCTCTTTTGCTGATTAACAATATCCTGAATCTCAGGAATGAGCGTGGTTCCTGCGGCAACTTGCGATTCCATATCAAGCTTAAAATCGCTAATGGGCTTCAATTCCAATTCTCTTTTATCTATCCACTGCTGCGTTTGATAAACAAGTTTAGCAGCCTCAATCACGGAGGTGCGTCTTGCATTCAATAATTCATTATAGCGTTTTTCATCGTTTATTCGTGTTATTGCAGGCATTTTATGACCCCTAATCAAACTCAAGAGAGCCCAATTATAAACAAACATGATTCAAAAGTAAACACTTTGACATGGCTATTTCTTTTTAACAGCTGCTTTTTTATTTAAATTTTTACCACAAAAACGTTTTTTAAGTACGGTTTTATGACACTGTGTCATCTCTTCTTTGGGTAATTTTTTTAAATACTCAACTAATTCTATCGAGCTGTTTTTAAACACTGTATCTTGCTGCAAAATATCGGGATGCACGGTGAGCGCCATTTGGTTCAAATTCATCAGTTTAAGGCCGCTTAAACTTCGCACCCGTGATAAAGCGACATACCCCATACCTGGCTCAAAGGCATCGCCTAAATCAATTTCTGCGGTATCGAGCGTCATGCCTTGGCTTTTATGGATGGTGATGGCCCAAGCTAAGCGAAGCGGAACTTGGCTCAACGTAGCACGTATCTTACCATCATCTTCATAATGCCAATCTTCGGGGGGCACCACCAAGGTTTTATTACGATACGTTTTAACAATCGGCCAGCCTTCATCACTTTTTTCAAATCCTATGACCACACAACGCGTACCGTTCACATAACGCCCTAAGGGATCGTTTTTAATAAACATCACTTCGGCGCCTACTTTTAATAACAACGCTTCTGGGGCAAGGCAATGCTTTTTGAGCCCCTCGACAAGTGGCGCCAACCCGGAGGACTGCATCGAAAAAATTTCTTCTTCTGTGTTTAATTTACGTAACTCACGTTCGTTGATGGCATCAACATTGATATTACGTGAATATAATTTGGTTGCTTTTATCTCGCCTTCGGGCTCTTTTTTATAGCGCGTACGTAGCGGAACGCGCGTATGCTCACCTGCTGTGCCGCTCCTTATATCATTGAGTACAGTGAGCAATTCATCTTGGCTTTGCCTGTGCTGCTCTTCTAAATAACACACATGAATATCGCCATTTATCCAAGCGTCTGACTCGAATGCAAAATGCTTTTTATCGGCTTTAGGTGCCGTTGACACCGGTGGCAACTGAAAAAAGTCGCCGCATAACACCACTTGAATTCCACCAAACGGCTCATCACAATTACGCATGTAGCGCGCAATCTTGTCGACCATATCCAATTGATACGGATGCAACATCGAGACCTCATCAATAATCAACACATGTGTTTTTTTATAATGGCTTCTAATACGCGGTATTTTAAGTAATTTTTCTAAATCATGTTGCGTGACATGATTCCGCACGCCGATACCCGACCAAGCATGAATGGTTGTACCCTGAACATGCGTGGCTGCAATCCCTGTAGAAGCTGTTACCGCAACGCAAACACCATGATTTTTCAAATAACGTATGTATTGATTGAGCACATACGTCTTACCGGCGCCGGCCGCTCCGGTTAGAAAAATATTTTTGCCCATTTTTAACAATTTTAAGGCTGCAGCTTGTTGCATAATACGATTAAGCGCTTAATTAGATTGTGTGACACTTTTAGCACGAATAAGTAAAATAAAAAAGTTAAGGGGTAAAAGCCCGAACACAGCGAATTCGATAACTGAAGATTTTTACAGTTTGATCCGGAAAACCAAACCGAAAAGTTTGGGCCCAGGCGGTTGTCTGAGTTGTCTCCGTAGAGGTCCAGTAATTATCATCAAAAAAACCACCAACCGCTTGTTTATTTGTATAAAGACAATTCAACTGATCTTTCGCGGGTAAAAACCAATCGGTAAATCCCTCATTTTCGTAAGTCGCGCAAATACCTGCGGCATACGTATTGATATCGATTGATCCCTGATTCGTTAAGACATTAACAATGGTCGCTGTATTACTTGCACCATCTTTCTCGCTTAGTGCGCCCGTACTGGTGCCTTCTCCACCCCATGTAATGCCCGCACTATTATCTGTCGTTGCTGCAATTAGATTAGCCTCTCCGCCGTCTGAGGTTAAACAGGCAACGGTGCCTCCACCAAAACGATCGCCAACAACAGGAGGGCGCGTCGTTCGGGTAATATTGATAAGATCACCTGGGAACGGTTCATAACATTGCAGTGTGCCACCACCCTTTTGACACAAGATGGGGCCACCGGCCACATCACCAGCAAGCTCACTACCTGTCACGACCAATGTTAAAGTACATGACTCTTGATAACCTAACGTCATAGGACTGCCACAGTTACCGGCCGTTGTGGTTTGACGAATGCCTCGCATAGGCCTCATGACCAGCGTATGTGTTCGTCTTGACTGGTTGGTCACGGTGTATTGAATGGTTGCCGTACTAAAGTTGTCCACCGTGACTTGGGTACTGGTTAATGGAATAAACGTCCACACAGGACTCGCATGCACAGCACCCAAAAAAAACAAGCTTGTTAATGCGAGTAATCCTAGAACGAATTTACTCAAATGTTTCATATGAATATCCTTAGGCCAAATAGGTCAGATTAAGCAAAAATCCATTCGTATACAGATGATTGAGAGTTAAACCCGTATTCAAAAGTTGATATGACGCTCGATCTAATTGACTCTTCCCCCAATCAGCAAACTCATAACCCATACCCGCCAACCAATGTTCACTCAAATGACGTTCAATACCTGCCCCCACCGTGTAAGTAAAAGCCGTGGTGGTGTTACTTGCAAAATTAGGCATAGCAATTGCCCCAGCCTGTGTAACTGTATTGCTGAAACTGTGAGCTTGGTTAAAGCCAACCCCCACACTCCCGCTTAACCAAGGGATGGCTAGATAGCCTCTATCGCTTAATAATTTGCCTTTTATGGCGAGGTGCGTATGCTTTATCTTGTAGTTATACTTGGCGTTATTAAATTGTGGATCGGCATCATCCCAAATATTTCCCGACAAAGCAGCATTGCCCGTCGTCGCAACGGCAAGACCGATTTGACCATCTAGCTTTTCACGCAGTGGCTTTTGAATACCCAAAAACAGCTCACCATCTACCAGCGCATGTGATGATGTATTTGCTGAAAAGTTTTTTTCTATATCCGGTGTCAAATAAAATGCTTGTGTCTCGCCAGCATTTTCCCACACTGGACCCACGTTAAGCGTAACAAAACGTGAATGAACACCGTCATTTTTTTTAAAGATAGGCGCGTTTTTTTTGATGCGTTTAATATTTTTTTTAGGCGCTAAAATTGATGAAAAAATTTGAGCTCGACGGAGGACCTTTTGCTCCCCTAGGAGTTCACGGCTTGTTTGGTTAACCGTTTTAACATCGTTAAACGGACCAAGAAACACGGCGTAAGGAACCGATGCATCTTCATGACAAACCAGATGAACGGTTTGATTGGTTTTCTGTGCAAGACGAGCTTGAAACTCTGTCGCGTATTGTTTATTTTTGAACGATCCCATTTGAATTATATATTGATGATCGGTGTGATGAGAGAGGGTGAGATTTCGGCCTTGCTCCGCACCATAAACAGAAACAGTTGCAGCTTGAGTTGGGGCCGTAAGCAAAAAAAAGCTTGTAAATAACAAACATCTTGTCACATTGTTGGCCATGTTAACAATCCTTTGTTTATTCTTTGCCCATACTCGTGGAGTAATATCAGTCTTCACTATTTTGATTGAAAATACAAGCCTCTGCTTTTAGGGCTTCAGCTTGTTGCATAAACGTAAATCCAACGTATAAGGAAACTCCCCGTGCGCTTGATGATTCGCGTGCGCTTGCTGACCAGGCGAATGCCCCATCCCCGGTTGAAAACGTGATAACCGTCGCCCTTCTGCTTCATTTTCGTTAACGGGAACTTTTTCATAATTACGTCCACCAGGATGCATCACATGATACGTACAGCCGCCTAACGATCGTTCTAAATAACGATCGATCACATCAAACACCAGGGTTGATGTGGCCGGTAAGGTTGGATGTAAGCTTGAATGCGCAGCCCATGCTTTAAATCTTACCCCTGCAACCGAAACGCCATTTTCAGAGGTTGATTTTAACGGCAAAGCATGGCCATTGCATGTAATCATATAACGATCTAACTGTGCACCGGTCACTTTAAGTTGGACACGCTCCACCGATGAATCAACCGAGCGACTCACGCTACCGCCATACAATTCTTCTCCCATCACAGGCCAAGGCTCTAACGCCATGCTGAGTGAAAGATGAATCGGACCGACTTGAACCGAGCCGTATTCAGGAAATCTAAAATCAAAAAAAGGCTGAAACCACGCGCGTTTAAAATCATAGCCATGCTGGCGTAGATAATAGAGCACATCGTCTAAATCTTCTTGAATAAAATGACCCAGCATAAACCGATCATGTAAGTCCGTCCCCCACCGTATGAGCTTATGATGAAACGGAGTTTTCCAAAAACAAGCAACGCACGCTCGTACGAGCAAGGCTTGTAATAAATTCATTTGAGGATGCGGTGTCATCTCAAAACCACGCATCTCAAGCAACCCCAGCCGACCCGTGTCGCTGTCGGGACTGTAGAGCTTATCGATACAAAATTCTGCACGATGGGTGTTACCGCTTAAATCCACCAATAAATTGCGTAATTGCCGGTCCACCAACCATGGCGGCACGTCACCTTGGGCTGATTGGGCCGACATGTTTTCAAAAGCGAGTTCGAGCTCATATAATGCGTCATGACGAGCTTCATCGATACGTGGCGCTTGACTGGTGGGGCCAATATACATCGAAGAAAAAAGATAAGATAATGCGGGATGATGCTGCCAAAACGTCACCATACTGCGTAAAACATCCGGCCGCCGTAAAAACGGGCTTGCTTCGGGCGTGCTCGCCCCCATCACCAGATGATTACCACCCCCAGTACCAACCCGCCGACCATCCAACAAAAATTTATCCGTCGTCAGGCGGCTCAAATAGGCTTCTTGATACACGGTTGAAATAATATGTTTAAGCTCATCCCAATCATGCGCTGGCTGAATATTGACTTCCAAAACACCGGGATCTGGCGTGACACTGAACGACGCAAGCCGTAGATCTTTGGGCGGTGCATAACCTGTGATAATAAGCGGTTGATTAAGTTGTTCAACAACACGCTCAACGGCTGCAATAAGCTCTAAAAAATGCTCGATACGCGTGAGTGGCGGCAAAAATACATGAATTTCATCTTGCTCCATTTCAACCGCTAGCGCCTGATGAATTAATCCAGCCGAATCGGCTTCAAAATGCTTATCCGACACCGTGCGTTGCTGGCAAGCTTTTTTTAAAGCTTGATAAGATGGCAATGCGCCAGTTTGATCAAAAGCGCTTCTAAGTGGGTGAATCTCATGTTTTGATGCCTTCACCTCCGGAAGTTGGCTTAACGGTAAGCGCAGGCCCAGTGGCGAATCACCCTGAACTAAATATAAATGCTCACATTCAAACGACCAGCGATTACTGATCCAAGTTTCACGTGTTGCAGAATAGGCGAGCGGTAAAACAAAGCCCACAGGCTCATCACACGCGTTATTTTCATAAGCGGGTATCACGTAAGATTTCGGAATGCCCAACGCTTCGGCCACGTGCTGAATCAAAACCTTCGCTTCGCTTAGGGTGCTTTTGCTACGCACACGTGGGTTCGCTTGCCATAAAGGTTCACCATCTTTACGCCAATGGCAATGCAGAGCCCACCTGGGTAGCACTTCACCGGGGTACCATTTGCCTTGTGAGGCTTGAATTAAGCCCTTCGGTGCAAACGCCTGCCTAAGCCGTTGATGCAACTGCTGGCCTAGCGCGTATTTTTCTTCACTTAAGGCCGTAAAATTCCATGCATCACCCGAAGGATTATCGCGTGATACAAACGTCGGCTCACCGCCCATGGTTAACTTCACGTCATGTTTTTTGAGGCTTGCATCCACGTGATGACCTAAGGCATCGATGGCTTCCCATTCACTCGGGGTATAAGGCTTGGTGACACGCCGATCTTCGTGCACGCGCACCACCGACATCTCATGATGCATGGTGCTCTCACAGACCTCTATCTCTCCACTGATGGGTGCAGCGCTTGCAGGGTTTGGGGTGCACGATAAAGGAATATGGCCCTCGCCTGCAAATAAACCTGAGGTTGGATCAAGCCCTACCCAGCCGGCACCTGGCACATAAACCTCAGTCCAAGCGTGTAAGTCAGTAAAATCTTCTTCGGCACCTGATGGGCCATCAAGCGATTTAACATCGGCTTTTAATTGCACCAAATACCCCGACACAAAGCGCGTGGCGAGCGAAAAATGGCGCAGTATTTGGCACAATAACCAGGCCATATCACGGCACGAACCGGTTTTTAAGCTTAATGTTTCTTCACACGTTTGAATGCCATGATCCATGCGAATATTATACGACAAATGCTGATGCACAAGGCTATTGATCGCGACTAAAAAATCCAGTGTATTTTGGGCTTTGGTATTGACCGTGGCGATAAACTTTTCTAAATAACTCCCTTGCTCTTTGATTTCTAAATAAGGCAACAGTGATTGCTTTAACTCAGGCTCATACGAAAACGGAAATTGCTCTGCCTGCTTTTCAATAAAAAAATCAAACGGATTAAAAATTTTAAGCTCAAACACCAAATCCACGTCGACTAAAAATTCAGTGCATGGTTCAGGCACCACAATGCGTGCCTGATAATTACTAAACGCATCTTGTTGCCAATTGATAAAATGCTTTTTAGGCTGAACACGCAGAGAATAAGATTGAATACGTGCTTGCGTGTGTGGTGCAGGACGCAAGCGAATCAATTGTGGTTCCAATTGAATGGCTCTATCGTACTGATAATGCGTCCTGTGGGTAAGTGCTATTATTTTGCTCACATAGAATCCTTGTGTATTAAACCCATCTCCAGCTAATATAAACTAAAATACTAGCATAGATAGATTCAAAAAAACTCTGCCAGGAGGGCGTGTTTATGGGTGATGTATTTGTATTAAACTTTGATGTGGTCAGCTCACCATCGCTGACGCTGAAACCACAAGAAGCCGCGCCCCACGCCAGCAGCATGAGCTGGGGACTTGCCTGGTACCCCATGGACGGCCCCAGTGCGATTGTCACCAAAGATCCGGTGTCACGTGAATCGACCATTGATTGTCATGAACTTGATCAGGCAAGAGACTTTCGTTCAACCCTTTTTTTTACGCATATGAAAGCCGGCTGCAAAGGCAATGACCACCATACGGTTGAGCCATTTTCACGTAGCTATGCGGCCAAAAACTGGCTATTTACGCTTGTCGGTAAATTGAATAAAAATAAACTTTCATTGTTACGGCACACAAGCTCAGACAGTATCGAGCCTATAGGTACCAGTGGTTCTGAACTGATTTTTTGTTATTTACTCAATCAAATTAAAAATGCAAATGCCCGAAAACTATCTGATCTAAAGCCTGATGAATTATTAATGTGGTGCCATGCCATTGATGCATGTAACCCTGTGAGCTTTATCATGAGCGACGGCCTTTCGGTGTTTTGTTACCAAGGCTCAGACACCTCGAAACCCTTCAAATATAAGCGCATAACGCCACCGACATCCGAAACCTCTTATTACGGAACAAGCCTAGATATAGCCCTCGATGATCCGCGTGATCAATATCATACGGCTTTTATTTTTAGCAACATCAGCTTTCAGCATGATGAGCAATGGCAGATATTGCAACCCAAACAATTGATCATCACGCGACGCGCAGCGATTGTTTGGAACAGTTATTTTGCACAGTCTAATCACGAGCCACCCCAAACAGAACTGCCCGAATTGGCGTATGAAAAAAATAAAACGCAACCAATGATTATGAATCCTCGTGCCATCTTGCAAGCAGCCGATGGCACACCTTTGACGTATCGCATCATGGATGTCACGCATAGTACAGTTTATAAATATAACAGCCGTGTTGAACACAGCACCCATATGTTTCGTCTTCAACCTACGGAAGATGCCTTGCAAGAAGTGATCAGCTCCACACTTAATATATCCGTTGATGGTGAATCGATCGTCTACGAAGATGTGTTTGGTAACGGCGTAACCCATTACACCATTGACACACCATACGATCAGCTCATCATTGAAAACATCAGTCGCGTCAAAATTTATGCAGCAACACCCGACGATCATAGTTTATCGCTTCGGCAGTCGTCGATTCCACTACGTTGGATGCCGTGGCAGCAACAAATGATGATGGCTTATTTATTGCCTGCAGAATTACCTGAAACTCAACTCATCGTCTTGACGGATTATGCAATGAGCTTTGTTGAACGTAATGATTATCATTTGTTAAACACGCTCGAAGACATGAATATCAGCATTTATCAAGATTATACCTATGTTCAAGGCAGTACGTCGTTACGTAGCACCGCCTTTGATTGTTTTACAAACCGAGAAGGCGTGTGTCAAGATTTTGCGAATTTATTCATTTGTTTAGCGCGATTGCTCGGCATTCCTGCCCGTTATCGTATGGGCTATATTCATACCGGGAATCAATATGAGAATAAGTTGCAATCGGATGCATCGCATGCCTGGGTTGAGCTTTATTTACCTTATTTAGGCTGGCGAGGCTTTGATCCCACCAACGGATGTTTAGTTAAACAAGACCATATTCGCGTAGCCTGTGGCCGAAACTACCGAGACGCAACCCCAACCTCAGGCACGATTTTTAAGGGAGGCGGTGAAGAGTCACTTAGCGTCGACGTCAAACTCATCGAAGTGAGAATTTAAATGAATTTTGATAATTATAAAACAGACCATTTTTATGATGAATTTTTTATGCCCGATGGCCTCCCACGCCAACAAATATCCGCCTTAATTGATCAAATCAACAGCTTTCCAAAGCATGAACTCAAACGCCGTCAAAAAGCAGCTGAACTCGCACTGTATCAACAGGGCATTACATTTAACGTCTACAATAATAAAAAAGCCATTGAGAAAATATTCCCGTTTGATCTGATTCCCCGCGTGATTCCTGGTAAAGAGTGGCGTGAATTAGAGCGCGGTTTAAAACAACGCGTTGAAGCCCTGAATTTATTTATTCACGATGTTTATCATGATCAAAAAATAATAAAAGACAAGATTATTCCAAAAGCGCTTATTCTGGAATCCGAGGGCTATTCAAAACAATGCATTGGCTTGCGTCCGCCACAGGATATATGGATTCATATCTCGGGCCTCGACTTAATACGCGATCATGACGGTCAGTTTTATGTTCTTGAAGATAATTTGCGTTGCCCATCGGGCGCGTCTTATCTTTTAGAAAATCGTATGATCTTAAAACGTACGTTCCCTGGTTTATTCGAAACGCTGGATGTGCAGCCCGTCTCTGATTACAGTAATCGTCTGTACGATGCGTTATGTTATTTAGCCAAACATCAAGATAATACACCCAATGTCATTGTGCTCACACCCGGTATTTATAATTCGGCTTATTATGAACATGCGTATCTTGCACGACAGATGGGTGTGCCGTTAGCACAAGGTTCGGATTTAGTGGTGATTGATGATCACGTGATGCTAAAAACAACCCAAGGCTTTGAAAAAGTCGACGTGATTTATCGTCGTATTGATGATGATTTTCTAGACCCTCTCGAGTTTCGTCAAGATTCGCTGTTGGGTGTACCGGGGATCATGAATTGCTTAAGAAAAGGCCATGTTGCTTTGGCCAATGCTCCAGGAACCGGGGTTGCTGATGATAAAGCGGTTTATGCGTACATTCCTCAGATTATTAAATATTATCTGGATCAAGATCCGATTTTACCCAACGTACCGACGTTTCTTTGTGATGATGAGCAGCAGCGTAAGCATGTTCTGGCCAATTTGGATTCGCTGGTGGTTAAAGCGGTTAATTTATCTGGCGGTTATGGCATGCTCATCGGGCCACATGCCACGGACGCAGAACGAAAACAATTTGCTGAAAAAATTAAGGCTTCTCCACGTAATTATATTGCTCAACCTACACTTGCATTGTCCCGCAGCCCAACCATGGTCGGCGAATCGATTGAAGGTCGGCATGTGGATATGCGCCCCTACTCGTTGTACGGAGAATCCATCGAGGTGATTCCCGGTGGACTCACGCGCGTTGCATTAAAAAAAGGTTCGTTGGTCGTCAACTCATCTCAGGGCGGTGGAAGTAAAGATACCTGGGTTTTAGAATAAAATATAGGATAATCATATGCTCAGTCGTGTTGCCAATTCTTTATACTGGATGAGTCGATATTTAGAGCGCGCAAATAATATTGCACGATTTATTGATGTTAATTTACTGCTGATTCTTGATATGCGGGTGAACCACGAGCAAACGCAGTGGGAGCCGTTAATTCAGACAACCGGTCAACATGCTGAGTTTTTAAAGCATTATGCTGCCTTTAACGAAGAAAACGTTGTCAAATTTTTAACGTTTGATACCCATAATCCTAACTCGATTATTGCTTGTGTTCACAGTGCGCGTGAAAATGCGCGAACCATTCGAGAAATGATCTCGTCTGACTTGTGGAAATGTATCAACGAATTTTATCATTTTGTGAATAAAAACAGTAAAAAACGCAAAATACATAATTTACAAGCATTTTATACCGAAATAAACGCGTTTAATAACCTAATTGTGGGTATTCAGCAAGACTCGATTTCACACAATGAAGCGTGGCATTTTATACGTCTAGGACAAATGCTGGAGCGCGCAGATAAAACGGCACGCCTGCTCGATGTCAAATATTTTTTACTTTCATCGCATCCTGATGAAATTAATTCGCTTCACGATATTATTGAATGGGGTGCCGTTTTACAATCAGCGAGTGCGTTTGAAATGTACCAAAAACAATTTCACCGTATCAGCTATCAAAACGTAACTAAATTTTTAATTCTTGATCCTGATTTTCCACGAGCCATAAAATATTGTATGGACGCTGCGGCGGTATCATTACAAAAAATTATCACGATTATTGATATTGATTTTGATGTTGATGTGCCGGCACACAATGAAATGAAAAAAATAAAAAATTTATTACTAACAACCAACATCGAACACATTTTGGCTCATGGATTACATGAATTTATCGATCTTTTTCAAGTCAATTTAAACGTGCTTGATCGGGCGATATACCAATCTTTTTTTGCGACGAAAAAGCACGTTTTAAGTAGCAATACCGTCAATACCGATAGTACGTTGGCTTATACGGACCCTCGATAGATAAATTCAAATACTCAGCCTGCAGAGGTGTAAGCTGCGTTAAGTCTGCACCAATGCGCTCTAGATGCAAACGTGCAACTTTTTCATCGAGTATTTTAGGCAAGGTATAGACTTGATGCTGGTACTTATCACGATGCTGAAAAAGCTCGATTTGTGCCAGTACTTGATTAGTAAACGATGCCGACATCACGAAACTTGGATGCCCCGTCGCACAACCCAAATTGACTAAACGGCCTTCTGCTAATACCGTGAGCCGCTTACCGTCAGGAAAAATCACATGATCCACTTGCGGTTTAATATTATCCCACGTGTATTGCCGTAAGCTTGCAATATCAATTTCAGAATCAAAATGCCCGATATTACATAAAATCGCCTGGTCTTTCATACGCTTCATGTGCTCATGTGAAACCACATGGTGATTACCCGTTGCTGTAACCAAAATATCGATACGCTCAACCACATCTTCGAGCCGAACCACCCGATACCCTTCCATCGCCGCTTGCAGGGCACAAATTGGGTCAATTTCTGCAATACATACGGTCGCACCTTGGCCACGCAAAGCTTGAGCGCAGCCTTTACCAACATCGCCGTAGCCTAAAATTAATGCCACTTTACCGGCAATCATCACATCGGTTGCACGTTTAATACCATCCAAAAGAGACTCGCGACAGCCGTATAGATTATCAAATTTTGATTTCGTCACCGAATCATTGACATTGATTGCCGGGGTTCTTAACGTGCCGCGTTTAGCCATTTCATGCAGGCGTGCCACACCGGTGGTGGTTTCTTCAGATAGACCATAAATTTCAGGTAATAACTCAGGATAATCCACATGCACCAGCGCCGTTAAATCGCCACCATCATCCAATAATAAATTCGGCGTCCAGTTATTGGGACCTTGGATGGTTTGCTGAATACACCATAACGCTTCATCTTCGGTTTCACCTTTCCAGGCAAACACCGGGACACCAGCGGCAGCCATGGCGGCAGCGGCTTGATCTTGGGTGGAAAAAATATTACAGGACGACCACCGAACTTCGGCACCTAAGGCTTCTAGTGTCTCAATGAGAACAGCGGTCTGAATGGTCATGTGAAGGCAGCCGGCAATGCGTGCGCCGGCTAAAGGTTGGGAGGCAGAAAACTCATCACGAAGTGCCATGAGACCCGGCATTTCGGTCTCAGCAATGGCAATTTCTTTTCTGCCCCATTCGGCAAGTGTTATATCCGCAACCCGGTAATCATGTGAATCACTGGAATCCGTAACATCATTGCGTTCCCTCATGCATGCTCTCCTTGACCTTCGATGTAGAAATAGCCGAACGTAAGACATCTACTTTATCCAAACGCTCCCATGGGAATTCATCACGTCCATAATGACCCAAGGTTGCTGTTTGGCGATAAATAGGACGTAACAAATCATGATGCTTAATAATACCTGCGGGTGTTAAATCAAAATGCGTTTTAATTAACTCAATAATTGCTTGCGATTCTAAACGTCCTGTTCCAAATGTATCAACAAAAATCGACGTAGGTTCTGCAACACCAATCGCATACGATACCTGAATTTCGCATTTATCAGCAATGCCGGCGGCTACCAAATTCTTGGCCACATGCCGTGCTGCATAAGCACCGGAACGGTCAACTTTAGATGGATCTTTGCCTGAGAAACATCCGCCACCATGTCGTGCCATACCGCCGTACGTATCAACAATAATTTTACGACCTGTTAACCCACAATCACCCAAAGGCCCACCAATCACAAACCGACCGGTTGGGTTAATTAAATAGCGTGTATTATTATTGAGCCATGCTTTTGGAATCACTTGATGAATCATCGCTTCTTTAACATCAGCAATAATCTGTTCTTGACTCACCTCAGGCGTATGTTGCGTTGAGAACACCACCGTATCAACAGCCACAGGCTTGCCATGCTCATAACGTAACGTCAACTGACATTTTGCATCAGGACGAAGCCAAGCTAATTCGCCACTTTTTCTTAGTTCAGCTTGTTTTGCCATCAAACGATGAGAATACGCAAGCGGCGCCGGCATGAGTTCATCTGTTTCGATTGTTGCATAACCAAACATCAAGCCTTGATCGCCCGCACCTAGAATCGCTTTATCCACTTGGTCAACACCTTGTGCAATATCAACCGATTGCTTACCAATCGCTGACAGTACCGCACAGGACTCCCAGTCAAACCCCATCGCTGAGCTGTTGTAACCAATATCACGAATCACACCCCGGGTGACTTCTTCAACATCCACCCAGGCTTCGGTGGTGATTTCGCCACCGACCAACACCATACCGGTTTTAACAAATGCCTCACAGGCAACACGTGCATGCTTATCTTGCTTTAAAATTTCATCAAGAATGGCATCTGAAATTTGATCCGCAATTTTATCAGGATGACCTTCAGACACCGATTCAGACGTAAACATATAATTCGAATTCACAACGATAACTCCCTGTTACACATAAGTTCAATAAAGTTATTAAATAGACACGCCGCATCATGTGGCCCGGGCCCTGCTTCCGGATGTCCCTGAAATCCAAACGCAGGTTTACTTTGATGAATCATACCTTGAAGGCTTTCATCAAACAAGGAACGATGCGTCACACGTAAACAATCCGGCAAGCTTGCCTCATCTAAGGCAAACCCATGATTTTGACTGGTGATCAAGACACGTTGTTTTTCGCCCGGTACAGCCAATTCACCCACAGGATGATTCGAACCATGGTGCCCAAACTTCATTTTGACCGCTTTTGCACCGCAAGCAAGACCTAGTATTTGAAAACCCAAACAAATACCCAACAGCGGCATACCGTGATCTAATAATGCTTGTGTGGCTCGAATCGCATAATCACACGCGGCCGGATCGCCAGGACCGTTAGATAATACAACCCCATCAGGATTCATCTCCATCACTTCAGCAGCCGAGGTTTGTGCTGGCACCAGCGTCAAATGACAACCTTTGTCACGCAAGCGACGTAAAATACTGTGTTTTACACCAAAATCATACACCACCACATGAAACCGTTCGGGTTTGGATTCTGAAGCCCAAACCCCTTGTCCGGCATGCCATCGCTCCACCGTCTGTCGTGACACCACACGTGCTAAATCGACACCAGCCAGTCCAGGACATGCTTTTGCTGCAGCGAACGCTTCATCGGTATCGACGGTACCTGTCACTATGCACGCAGCAATCGCACCATGCTCACGTAAATGATGTGTGAGCGCACGCGTATCAACACCTGCAATGGCCACCACATCATGTTTTTTTAGCCAATCGGGAAGCGTCATTTCGGCACGATAATTACTCGAAAGTGAAATATCATGTTGAAGTACAAGGCCGGAAGCCCACGCCCTCGACGACTCCATATCGTCTTGGTTGCAGCCGGTGTTACCGACATGCGCTGTGGTTAGCATCACGATTTGATGCGCATAGGAGGGATCGGTCAAAATTTCTTGATATCCGGTCATGCCCGTGTTGAACACGAGCTCACCGACGGCTCGTCCTGATGCGCCAACCGAGATACCCTCAAATATTGAGCCATCCGCGAGAACAAGTCGAGCCGGTATGTTATTCATGCGTGGTTACATATCCTCAAAAAATTGCTTGACCCGACCAAACCAAGAGTCCGAACGTGGTGCGTGAGCACCTGGGTTTTCATCCAACGATGCTTGAAAGCTTGTGAGCATGTCTTTTTGTTCACGTGATAATTTGACCGGCGTTTCTAACACCACACGGCATAATAAATCACCCGAACCATGCGCACGTACCGACTTCATGCCTTTACCACGTAAACGAAACGATTTGCCTGTTTGTGTTTCGGGCGGTATTTTTAAGGCCACACGGCCTTCGAGCGTTGGCACGTCGATAGAACCACCCAACACCGCCGTGGTAAACGCAATAGGCACTTCACAATGCAGATCTTTGCCTTCACGCTCAAAAATTGCATGCTTTTTGACAGAGACTTGAACATACAAATCACCTGCCGGTCCACCATGTAAACCTGCTTCACCTTCACCACTCAAGCGAACGCGATCACCTTCATCGATACCGGCCGGTATTTTAACCGTCAGTGTCTTGGTTTCACGTACACGACCGTTACCATGACAGTCGGTGCATGGATCAGATATCGTTTGACCTTCACCATGACAATTTGGACAGGTTTGTTGTATTGAGAAAAAGCCTTGTTGAATACGAACTTGCCCGACACCCGCACACGTTTCGCACGTAACCGGCTTAGTTCCTTTCTTACCGCCCGAGCCACTGCAGACCTTACAGGTCACATGCCGCGGTACTTTAATTTCAACAGACTTACCCGAAGCCGCTTCTTCAAGCGTGACTTGGACGTTCATCTGCAGATCGGAACCCCGCTGTGCGCGTGATTGCTGACCGCCGCCTCGACGCCCTCCTCCGGTAAAGATGTTTTCAAAAATATCTTCGAAACCACCAAAACCACCCCCGCCGCCGCCGAAACCGCCGCCGCCAAAGCCGCCAGGACCACCCCCGGCTGCACCATCGACACCCGCATGTCCAAATTGGTCGTAGGCTGCGCGTTTGTCTTTATCCGACAACACCGCATAGGCTTTTTGAATTTCTTTGAATTTTTCTTCAGCCGATTTATCATCCGGATTTCGATCCGGATGATGTTTCATCGCTAACTTACGATAGGCTTTTTTAATATCAGCATCACTGGTGTCACGCGTGACACCGAGAAGCTCATAATAATCTTTTTGCTGCATGAATCGCTCTCTCGGTGCGTGACTTACTTCTTAGCGTCGTCTTCTTTAACTTCTTCAAATTCAGCATCAACAACACTATCGTCTTGTACTGCATCACCTGCGTCAGCTGCTTCAGCTGTATCGGCCGCGCCATCAGCCGCTTGACCTTCTGCTGATTTTTTAGCGTACACACGTTCAGCCATGGATGCTGATGCTTTATTGAGCACTTCAAGCTTCGCTTCAATTTCAGCTTTATCGCTACCTTTCACCGCTTCTTTTAACTCAGAGATTGCTTCTTCAATGCTTTTCTTCTCATCATCTGCCATGTCGTCAGCTAAATCTTTCAACGATGTTTCGCTGCTATGAATCAAGCTATCGGCCTGGTTGCGTAATTCAACCAACTCTTTGAATTTTTTATCATCATCAGCATGTGCTTCAGCGTCTTTAACCATCGCTTCCACTTCTTCATCACTTAAACCACTGGAAGCTTTAATCACAATCGATTGCGCTTTACCTGTCGCTTTATCTGCGGCTGATACATTCAAAATACCGTTGGCATCAATATCAAACGTCACTTCAATTTGTGGCACACCACGTGGGGCAGCAGGTATATCCGCTAAATCAAAACGTCCCAATGATTTATTGGCAGACGCTTGCTCACGCTCACCTTGCAATACATGAACCGTGACCGCTGTTTGATTGTTTTCAGCCGTTGAAAACACTTGATTTGCTTTAGTTGGAATCGTGGTGTTTTTATCAATCAGCTTAGTCATCACGCCACCCATGGTTTCAATACCCAGTGATAACGGTGTTACATCTAACAATAAAATATCTTTCACATCACCAGACAATACGGCCGCTTGAATTGCAGCACCCACAGCAACAGCTTCATCAGGGTTCACATCACGTCGTGGCTCTTTACCAAAAAACTCTTCAACCGTTTTTTGAACCAACGGCATACGTGTTTGACCACCAACCAAAATCACTTCGTCAATTTTTGAAACACTCAAACCCGCGTCTTTTAATGCTGTTTTACATGGAGCAATCGTGCGTTTAACCAAATCTTCAACCAACGACTCAAGCTTCGCACGGGTCAACTTAATGTTTAAATGCTTAGGACCACTTGCATCTGCCGTAATATAAGGCAAGTTAACATCCGTTTGTTGTGATGATGATAATTCGATTTTTGCTTTTTCTGCTGCTTCTTTCAAACGTTGAAGTGCAAGTGGATCGCTATGCAAATCAATGCCCGCATCTTTTTTGAATTCAGCCGCTAAATATTCAATTAAAGCTAAGTCAAAATCTTCACCACCCAAGAACGTGTCACCGTTGGTCGACAACACTTCAAATTGATGCTCACCGTCTACTTCCGCAATTTCAATGATCGATACATCAAATGTACCACCACCTAAGTCAAACACGGCAACGGTTGAGTCACCACGTTTTTTATCCATACCATAGGCAAGCGCTGCCGCAGTTGGCTCATTGATAATACGCTTCACGTCAAGCCCTGCAATACGACCCGCGTCTTTGGTTGCTTGACGTTGTGAATCGTTAAAATACGCAGGTACGGTAATCACCGCTTCAGTTACGTCTTTACCTAAATAATCTTCAGCTGTTTTTTTCATTTTTTTGAGAATTTCAGCAGAGATTTGTGGCGGTGCTTTATCTTCATTTTTAACACGTACCCATGCGTCACCGTTATCGGCTTTGACGATTTTGTACGGAACCATTTTTATATCTTTTTGTACGATTTTATCGTTGAATGTACGACCAATCAGACGCTTAATCGCAAACAATGTATTTTCTGGGTTGGTGACCGCTTGACGTTTTGCAGCGGGTCCAACCAACACTTCATCATCATTCGTAAAAGCAACAATCGAAGGCGTGGTGCGATGACCTTCCGCATTTTCAATCACGCGTGGATTTTTACCTTCCATGATGGCAACACATGAGTTTGTGGTACCTAAGTCAATTCCAATAATAACGTTTGATGCTGACATATTTTATACTCCAATTGAGTTATAATTGAGTTATCTAAAATTAATTACCCCTATGGCTTACTTATATAAGGGGTAATTTTTGCATTTCAAGGGTTTCGTTTGTTTTTTATTTTGCCACGACCACACGAGCTGCTCGAATCACCCGATCATTCAGCTTGTAACCTTTTTGAAACACCGTAATCACCGTATTAGATGCAGCATCGGGTGACTCCTGCATGGTCATCGCTTCGTGCAATTCAGGATTAAACACCTCACCCATAGGATTAATCTGCTCGACATCTGCCTTAGCTAACATATCTAATAATAATTTCATGGTCAGCTGAATGCCTTCGTGCATGGCCACATCACCATGTTTTTCAGCTAAAAGCTCAGCTTGCTCGAGGCTATCAACCACAGGTAAGAGCGTTTTAATAAATTTTTCGAGACCGTAACGATGAGCATTGGTCACATCACGCTCGGAACGACGACGTAAATTATCCATTTCGGCCGTCACACGAACCACTTTTTCCCAGTTTTCGTGTGCTTGTTTTTCAGCATCCGTCAATTTTTGCTCAAGCACTTCATACGATGGATGTTCTAGTGCATCAGCATGCTGCTCGCCTTCAACCACCTTATCTTCCATGATCTCTTCCACAGACATATCTGCTGATTCTAATTCTTCTTTAAATTTGCCCCAATCTTTTTCTTGTTTACTCATGATTAAATTCCTCGCATTGAACAAAAAAGCTAGTTCTGAGATGGGGATCTTGAGTATAAAATTCAAGGGATTCTAGTTAATTATGTAAATTTTACTTAGTTTTCTGCGATTTTTGACTGTTTTTGATTATTTTTGACTGTTTTTGATTGTTCATTGACGCAATAACGTTGATAATTAGCCCTATTAAATATCAGCTCGTATTGTATATGCCAGATACCTGGACCCCAACATCATGGTTAAACCACCCTTATGCGCAAGCGGCAAGCTATCCTCATGCTTTGCATCTAGCGCGTGTTGTAGGCCTGCTTAAACAAAAAAAAGCGCTGGTCCCGCACCGTCAAATTAATCAATTAAAAACATTACTAGCCAAAGCACGTCACGGCCAGGCGTTTATTCTTCAAGGCGGTGATTGCGCCGAATCATTCAACAACTGCCGCCCAGCCATGATTCGAGCGCAGCTCACGTTAATATTAAACATGGCTAATATACTCGCGGCTCATACGCATGGCCCGGTTGTTCCTATTGGGCGCATAGCCGGTCAATACGCTAAACCGCGCTCGTCATCTGAAGAAACACAAAACGGTATCACGCTACCCAGTTATCGTGGCGATTTGATCAATGCCGTACAATTTAATGCACAAGCCCGCGTACCCAACCCCGAACGCTTGCTCCAAGGCTACCGCTCGGCAGCCAGAACACTCGAGTTGATTCGTAAAAAAACAAAAAACATCCCGTTTTATACCTCACACGAAGCGCTTCATCTTCATTATGAATCGGCACTCACCCGGCGCTGTGAGCAAGGCCGCTGGTATAATTTTTCAACCCATCTTCCCTGGCTTGGTATACGCACGTCGCAACTGGACAGTGCCCATGTTGAGTTCTTACGGGGTATTGCAAACCCTATCGGTATCAAGATAGGTCCTGCTGCCACGCCTGATTGGTTAATGAGCTTAATTCATCGCCTTAATCCGCAGCGCGAAGAAGGCAGAATTTTGTTAATCACCCGGCTTGGTGCACAGCAAGTAGAGCACTTATTACCTGGACTGATTCAAGCCACACACAAGCATCATCACCCGGTCACCTGGGCCTGCGATCCAATGCATGGTAATAACCAACTTACCGCATCGGGCATCAAAACACGCCACATGGATAGCATTTGGCAAGAACTAAGCCTTACTTTAAAAATTCACCAAGCGCAGCAAAGCCACCTCGGCGGCCTGCATCTTGAAATGACACCCGACGCCGTCACCGAGTGCTTGGGCGGCGAAATCGCTATTTCAGAAGCTGATTTAAACACCGCGTATCGCAGCTTACTCGATCCGAGATTAAATCAACCACAAGCCTTCGAGCTTATCAAAAAATTGAGGCACGCGCTGATTTAGTGTTCCCAGATATTCAGCTACATTTGAATAATCAAAAATCCCGACTAAAATTAACCCTATACTCGACACCGAACCGACTATAGGGTGACCATCATGCCGTCTAATCAACCAGAAAATACACCATCAAAAATAAAAGCCCTAGAAAACACTTTAGCGCAATGCCAAACTGTATTTAAAGAACCGAACAAGCTGAGCAAACAAAAAAAAGCCGATCTCAAAACATTAGAAAACGAATTTGTTTCAACAGCAACTGAGCTTTGTGAGCAATTAAGCGATGCACATGAACATCAAACCGTCGATGATGAGGTAACCGATGATATTATAGAGCGCGCTCATGACATCGCGCGCCATGTCAGCGAGAAAACGCCCATACCTCGAAAAAAAGTTGAAAAAATCATCGCGTTAAATCATGCTAATGCCCAATTAAAAACTCAACCCCCAGCTCAAAACCAAAACACTGTGACGCAAGCACTCATTGAGTTACTCACAAAAATAGCCCTGCTTGCAAGCGTTGTGCTGACGGTTATCGCTCCAGGACCGGGTACAGCGATCGGATTAAGTGTTGATATTGGTGCCGCCTTATTGTCTTTTTTACCCCATGCATTTGATACCTGTAAACGCTTATTTTCTGACCGGCCTGAACCGCTAAATTTAGATGACGCAAAAAAACTTCAACAGGCGTATAAACAAGAAGCCCAAGCTCGAAGAGAAAATCAAGAGCCAAACGATGAAGCAGAACCCGAACAAGATGAAGGTCCAAACCTCGTATAATATGTATTTATTTGTCTTCGTTACAATGATGATTAACCGCTGTCATCATGACCAGGGTTAAATCCTGGCTTAGGCTGTCGTTTTTCTTCAAGCGTTTCTTCTGAGTGTTTTGAGTAAAACATGCTGAAGCTGCTACTTCCTAGGCTTTTTGAACTGCCTGAATTTATTGACCTCAAGCTACTTGATCTGCTGTTATCGTTCTTCTTAAAGTCAATCAAAGGATTTTGTAATTCATTCTTTCTTTTCTTATCCTCATACCAGTCGGCTAAATCTTCTAAATCTGGATTTTCTTTTTTTGAACTCATCCAAGCGTGATAATCTCTTGCAGGTATAATAAGAAAATCTTTACCTTTCTCTTTTTCTGTAATATCTTCCTCAAGCCCACATTCCCGCCATTTTCCAGACGGTTCTTTTGTTAAAGATATTAAATCATTGGTAATTTTAAGGGTCACCTTCATTTGACTCCCCTGCTTATATAACCACTTATAAGATTTAGAACTCCATCGACCTTTCCAAAAGTGTTGTGGTTGATAAACTTTCGATTCACAACCAATATCTCTATTATTCATTGCAATATTTTTAACATCAAATGGCTTGGTATCAGTACGCCATGCTCGTAATTCGCCCATATGCTTTACAGCTGTCTTAAAACGGTTGAGATATTGAGCGTTTATTTTTTTTCTTTCCTCTTCATCTTGAATTTTACTTTTTTCTCCTTTAACTTCACTAAAAATTTGTTTAAATTTACCTTGTTTGGTTAATTCTTCATAATGTTTCGCTTCGTCTAGCGCACCCTCACGTACAAACGTATCAGGAATCACCATACTGAATCGGTCACTCGCTAACACCGTAGCTTTAAGATACTTTTTGACGCTTAATTCGCTGCTATGTTTGTGCAAATCCTCGATTCCTGCATATCCTTTCGCCAAAGCATACTGAAGCACCATTTGTCGCATTTGTGATACTTCACGTTCAAAGCTACCATCGGCAAAAACCACATCATTCCCCTGTTTTGAGCCACCTGGTTTTACACCTAAAAGCTCTGAATGCTCGTTGCTTAACTTCTTCAGTACATGATTAGCAGAAAACGTTTTACCTGAACTTGAAGGGCCACCTATCCATAAAATCAATCGGCTTGCCCAGGGTGATCCTTCCACATGCTTCAGTGATGCTTCAAAAACGGCGCGTCTAAACGACTTACTTTTACCTTCTTCTTTAATTGCGCGTGTATATAAATTAAACCCTTCATCACCTAACAGCTTTTTTAACGTAACCGTTTTACCGCTATTTGCTATAGTAACGTCAAGCGTACCATCACCTATAAACTTGAGACCTAAAAAACGAATAAAATCTTCGCGTGCACCTTTGGGTGTCTTACCTTGATGAGTGGCACGATACAATGCTTTCTTTTCTTCGGTTGTTAAATGAAGTTCAGGGGCTTTAGGATCTTTTTCTACATCATAACGCCCAATTTGTTTAATCCAACCCTTGATCTTCTCTTTTTTATCTTGAGAAGCTTTTTCTATCGCTTTAATACGTTCGTTTTGCCTTTGTCTGGCTTCTATTTTATGTTGTTTTTTAATACGATGATTTAAAACAGCGATGATGGCAGGCACCACCGTAACAATCGCGGCCACAGCACCAAAGACTCCTAGGGCACTTGAATTCAAATAAGCCCAATCTGACAGGGTATGCTCAGACCAAGCCCCGCGCATGTATTTTGTCAGGCCTTTATGTGCCTGCAATTTACCCGCTTTGCTTTGCTTTAAATTCGTCATGACCTCAGCAGATTCTTCCGCAAAATTTCTCGAAATAGGCAAGATATTCCAATCTTTAGGGTTGGGCTTGGGTTTGGGTTCGACTTTGGCGGCCGCCCCTTGGTCCACTAAACTAATCACCGATGCCGCGGCATACAAACCTCGTGCATTATATTCTTGATTGATGCATGTATTTAATGCTTTGGCTGCTGCTATTGTTGCATCCCCATCTTCTGGAGCATTCGCTAATGCAGCAAGAGCCTTAGCAATCTTATCGTCTGGTTTTTTCATGGCATCCAACATCAACACTCGACCATTAATCGCTTGCGCTCGTTCATTACCGCTTTTACAGCCCCCGATCGAGGCTTTCTCTGCAAAAACCGAGAGTGTTTGAACAAGCTTTGCGTATTCATGGGTAAAATGAAGATCGTGTGCTACAAGCTTTTTTAAGCTCATTTTAGCCAAAGAAACAGGATCCTGTGCTGTATTAGTATCGCTTTTCCACATATTTTTGAGCACACCCATGTGAACTCTAGCGTTGTTTCCTGGGCTATCAGGCTTCGTGTCTGAAAAATAAGGTGCTCGAGGCGAAGTTTTTAAATAATTTTTATAATTTTTAATTAAAATATCAAACGTACCTTCATCAAGCAGCGTATGCATTAACGCCATTTCAGCCATCAACGTTGATTCTTGCACCAGCGGATCAGAACTCTCATACCCCAACGTATCACCAAAACCATTCACAGAAATATTTTGAACAAAACAAAAAACACCATCATCTATATGATGAGCATTATATTCATGCGCACCCAGTAAAATATGACGCGCACTCTGTGTTTGTAAATTTACACCTCTCAACTCATCAAGCGTATCGTTTATTGCTGTATAGCGGTTGTAAACAAACGCTTGTTCCAAACCATAACGTTCAGTAATTTCTGATAATTTTTTAGAAACATCTGAAATAATCTCAGCCTCACCAAAATTTTCAGATTTCTTTTTAACCACAGGCGATGGTGTACGTATTTGAATACGTGGATGTAATCCAGGCGTTATATTTCCGTCTTCATCCATGCGACATGTGATCATTTGCCGATGCGCAAACTGATCTTTCCCCGCAACACGATGATGTGCGGTGTGTTTAGAACCTTTTATTAGCGTCGCTAACCCTTCTGTTTGATTCACGTATAATATATCGTCATCCGTTGCAGGGGTTTTTTCTGCAAGATCTTTCGCTTTTTTTAAGTCTTTTTCGGTAAAAATAATGCCGGTTTTTTCAATAATTTTTTCCATTAAAACCGTATGCGCCATAGGAGCAAGTTTTTTTCGTGCTTTATCAAGGGCGGCATTAAACTTGGCAAGATCAATATCTCCATCTTTTTTTGCCGCTACTTTATAAGCATCACGATAAGCATGCTCAATATAATGATTCACGCGGTTCATTGCTGATTGACGGGCTATTTCTATTTGCTTATGCAGCTCTTCCTCTGACTTATTAGATAACTTTAAATCAGTAGCAATTTTGCTATAAACACGTGTTGCGAGCATTAAATGAAACGCAAATTCGTCTTGAAGTGGAATCACGCGGCCGCTCTTTGACTCAGGCGAATCTAAACGCACTAAAGTGCTCGTGGCTCCCTCAAGATCAACAGGCACCAACAAAGACCCGCGCACGTCTTTTAATTCTTGCTCATCTGCTTTAGCCCGAGCAGCTTCCAGTAATGCCTGCATTAGACGAGCTTGTTGAATAGCAACCTGAGTTTCTTTTCCCATCATAAAGCTCCTAAAAAAATCTATTAAATATAAATAGATAGATTAGTAAATCCTGTTATTGCGCTCCGACTTATCATCACACTCATGTCCTGTTTTCGTCTCTTCTTTATCCTCACTGTGTTTTTTATACTTCATCTTAAAGTTATGAAATCGTTCGCTCGACGACACCGTTTCTTTAAGATACTTTTTAACGATGAGTGCTTGACTATGATCCTGTAAATCTTCGATATCTTCATAACCTAATAAATTTGCACAATCACGGACTCTTTGTTGTATTTGTGATATTTCGTGCTCAATTTTTAAATCACAGGAGTCATCAACATCCTCGAGTGCTTTTTCAAAAACAGCTCGCCTAAACGATACGCTCTTACCTTCTTCTTTAATTGCGCGTTTATACAAAAGAAACCCTTCTGTACCGAGTAAATCTTTTAACTTAACGGCCTGACCTTTATTTTTTTCAGCATCATCAAGGGCCCCATTAGCTAAAAACTTAAGAGCTAAAAAGCGAAGAAAGTCTTCACGTGCACCTTTGGGCGTTTTACCTTGGTGTACACCACGATACAATGCTTTCTTTTCTGCACTTGTTAACTGAAGTTCGGTGGCATTGGAATCTTGTGTCACACCATAACGCCCTATTTGTTTAAGCCAGCCTTGCACCTGGACTCTTTGCTCTGGCGGACGATGTGCTAGGTCTTGAATACGTTTATTTTGCCTTTCTCTAGCTTCTATTTTATGTTGTTTTTTAATGCGATGATTTAGAACCGCGATGATGGCAGGAACCACCGTAACAACGGCGGCCACAGCACCAAACACCCCTAAGGCGCTTGAATTCAAATAAGCCCAATCTGACAGCGTATGTTCAGACCAAGCCCCGCGCATGTATTTTGTCAGGCCTTTATGTGCCTGCAATTTACCCGCTTTGCTTTGCTTTAAATTCGTCATGACCTCAGCAGATTCTTCCGCAAAATTTCTCGAAATAGGCAAGATATTCCAATCTTTAGGGTTGGGCTTGGGTTTGGGTTCGACTTTGGCGGCCGCCCCTTGGTCCACTAAACTAATCACCGATGCCGCGGCATACAAACCTCGTGCATTATATTCTTGATTGATGCATGTATTTAATGCTTTGGCTGCTGCTATTGTTGCATCCCCATCTTCTGGAGCATTCGCTAATGCAGCAAGAGCCTTAGCAATCTTATCGTCTGGTTTTTTCATGGCATCCAACATCAACACTCGACCATTAATCGCTTGCGCTCGTTCATTACCGCTTTTACAGCCCCCGATCGAGGCTTTCTCTGCAAAAACCGAGAGTGTTTGAACAAGCTTTGCGTATTCATGGGTAAAATGAAGATCGTGTGCTACAAGCTTTTTTAAGCTCATGTTAACGGCAGAAACAGGATCATTGGCTGTGTACGGTTTTGTTGATTTATCTTTCCACATATTTTTGAGCACAAGCATATGGACTCTAGCCTTGTTTCCTGGGCTATCAGGCTTCGTATCTGAAAAATAAAGTGCTCGAGGCAAAGTTTTTAAATAATTTTTATAATGGCCAATGATTATTTTTAATTGCCCTTGCTCTGCGGGCTCACACAACGTATGCATTAACGCCATTTCAGCCATCAACGTTGATTCTCGCACCAGCGGATCAGAACTCTCATACCCCAACGTATCACCAAAACCATTCACAGAAATATTTTGAACAAAACAAAAAACACCATCATCTATATGATGAGCATTATATTCATGCGCACCCAGTAAAATATGACGCGCACTCTGTGTTTGTAAATTTACACCTCTCAACTCATCAAGCGTATCGTTTATTGCTGTATAGCGGTTGTAAACAAACGCTTGTTCCAAACCATAACGTTCAGTAATTTCTGATAATTTTTTAGAAACATCTGAAATAATCTCAGCCTCACCAAAATTTTCAGATTTCTTTTTAACCACAGGCGATGGTGTACGTATTTGAATACGTGGATGTAATCCAGGCGTTATATTTCCGTCTTCATCCATGCGACATGTGATCATTTGCCGATGCGCAAACTGATCTTTCCCCGCAACACGATGATGTGCGGTGTGTTTAGAACCTTTTATTAGCGTCGCTAACCCTTCTGTTTGATTCACGTATAATATATCGTCATCCGTTGCAGGGGTTTTTTCTGCAAGATCTTTCGCTTTTTTTAAGTCTTTTTCGGTAAAAATAATGCCGGTTTTTTCAATAATTTTTTCCATTAAAACCGTATGCGCCATAGGAGCAAGTTTTTTTCGTGCTTTATCAAGGGCGGCATTAAACTTGGCAAGATCAATATCTCCATCTTTTTTTGCCGCTACTTTATAAGCATCACGATAAGCATGCTCAATATAATGATTTACGCGGTTCATCGCTGACTTACGGGCTATTTCTAAGCGCTTAGGATCTACCTTGGGATAAAGCTCGTCAGCAATTTGGCGATAAACACGTGTGGCGAGCATTAAATGAAACGCAAATTCGTCTTGAAGTGGAATCACGCGGCCGCTTTCTTTCCCAGAATTAGTTTCGCTTAAATCTAAACGCACCAAGCTTGAGGCTCCCTCAATATCAACAGGCACCAACAAAGACCCGCGCACGTCTTTTAGCTTTTGTTTCTCTGCTTTATCCCAAGCAGCCTCCAGTAATGCCTGCATATCACGAGCTTGTTGAATAGCAACCTGAGTTTCTTTTCCCATCATAAAGCTCCTAAAAAAACTATTAGCTTTATTATAGACCATGAAAAAGCATCTATCGCGCTTATTGATAACTTGTATAATTTTTTAAAGAAGAAATCTTGATATACGTATAGAATATAACTATCGAGTTAGCAGGTTTGATTTTTTAAGGTTGGGCACATGAAAATAGCTATTTTATCAAGAAATACAAAACTCTATTCAACCAAACGACTGATTGAAGCGGCTGAGGAACGCGGGCATGAAGTTCGTGTGCTTGACTACATTCGATGCTACATGAACATTACCGCTAAAAAGCCATCAATCCATTATCAAGGCGAAAAGCTTCCTGCATTTGATGCCATTATTCCTAGAATTGGTGCGAGTCATACGTTTTATGGCACTGCGATTGTAAGACAATTTGAAACGTTAGGAACCTACTCGTTAAACTCATCGCTGGCGATTACACGCTCGCGTGATAAATTACGCTCACAGCAACTTTTGGTGATGAAAGGGATTGATATGCCGATCACCGGTATTGCGAGCGTACCCGGCGATGTGGATGGTTTAATTCAAACCGTCGGCGGAGCACCGCTGGTAATTAAACTCACCGAGGGAACCCAAGGGGTGGGCGTGGTTTTGGCTAAAACAAAAAAAGCGGCAGAAAGTGTGATCCAAATGCTCATGAGCCTCAAAGAAAATATTATTATTCAAGAATACATCGAAGAGTCCGGTGGTGCTGATATTCGTTGCTTTGTTGTAGGCGATAAAGTGATTGCCGCGATGGAGCGCAAAGCCGCACCCGGC
This sequence comes from Legionellaceae bacterium, assembly GCA_029212505.1. GTDB lineage: Bacteria > Pseudomonadota > Gammaproteobacteria > Legionellales > Legionellaceae > JAALKW01. The sequence continues at coordinate 45,068 of JARGOS010000005.1, forward strand.
GAGTTCCGTGCCAATATTCACCAAGGCGGTAGCGCTCACTTAGTCAAGATTACCAAACAAGAGCGTGAAGTGGCTGTTAAAGCGGCCAAAGTGATGGGGCTTACCATGGCTGGCGTTGATTTGCTGCGCTCAAATCGAGGACCGCTCGTGCTTGAAATCAATTCATCACCAGGCTTAGAAGGCATAGAAGCTGCAACCAACAAAGATATTGCCGGATTAATTATTCAGCATATTGAAAAACATGCCAAACCCATAGGACCTAAAAGCCGCTATCAAGGATAAATGCATGAGCGATATTCTCGAAATCAATAACATTCGCATTCAACGGGGCGAGCATAAGACTCTTTTTTTGCCGATGCCAAGCCTTTATGATTGCACGCCCATCACCATGCCGGTTCACATTTTTCGGGGAAAAAAACCTGGACCTTGCCTATGCGTGACCGCGGCTATTCATGGCGATGAAGTCAACGGGGTTGAAATTGTACGGCGGCTTGTCAAAAAAAGCGTGCTTAAAAAAATTGCGGGCACCCTCATCGCCATTCCAATCGTAAATGTGTATGGTTTTTTGTATCAAGATCGTTATTTGATGGATAGAAAAGACTTAAATCGCTCATTTCCTGGTTCATCCAAAGGATCGCCGGCGTCACGTTTGGCGCATCTTATTTCGACCGAGATTTTATCTCACGTGACCCACTGCATTGATTTACACTCAGGATCATTGCAGCGCACAAACTTACCTCAAATTCGTGCCGATCTCGACATGGAAGGCCTGTTGCCGTTGGCCCAAGCGTTCAGTGCGCCAGTAATTTTGCATGCGAAGCTACGCGATGGCTCGATGAGGCAATTTGCTAATGATAAAGCGATTCCTTTTTTGTTATACGAAGCCGGTGAATCGCTACGATTTGATGAGCTATCAATTAAAGCGGGTGTACACGGCATCTTAAACGTGATGCATCAATTAGATATGATTACTTTGAAAAAAACGTTTCATCGTAACGTTGAGCCTGCGATTGCACGAGAAACGTATTGGGTACGATCACCTCGTAGCGGTCTACTCATCCCGTTTAAGCAACCAGGAAAGTTTGTGAAAAAAGGCGAATTATTAGCAAAAATTTGTAACCCGATGGGTCAAGAAGAATATAAAGTACTTTCGCCTTTAGATGGTATTATTATTGGCAAAAGTAATATGCCAATGATTTATGAAGGTGCGGCGATTTTTAATATTGCGAGCTTTAATAAATTGGATCGGGTCGAAGAACAAGTCGACTTACATAAAGAATCTTATATTGACTCAGATATTGATTCAGATCCGCAGCATATATACTAAATACTAATCTAAGGCATTTATGCGATGAAAAAAATGATTGAGATCCAAAAAAAATTATTGATTGGTCGCTCGGAGTGGTGCGCACTGCCATTACTTAATGTACCGCTGATTAAAGCCAAAATAGATACAGGGGCTAAAACGTCGGCTCTACATGCGTTTAATATTGAATGCGACCATGCCGATGGTCAAGCACGCGTGCATTATGATATTCATCCCATTCAAGGCAATGATGACGTGATTGTTCGATGCACCTCTTTGGTGATTGATCAACGTATGATCATGAGTTCTAATGGGCACAAAGAAAATCGTTATGTTATTTCGACCTCGTTGTCACTTGGGACAAAAACATGGCCGATCGAATTAACCCTGTCGAACAGAGATCCTCTCAGGTTTCGCTTGTTACTTGGACGCGAAGCCTTAAACCGCCGCGTGATGATTGATCCTAACTTGAACTATCACCAAGATAAGCCGCTTCAATAGCCTACGTTAAGATACTTACGGATAAGATGTCATGAAAACTCAAGCAAAATCTTCCTTACTTAAAAGCAGCGCCGCTACTTTTTATGCCCAGCTCCCTCAAAATAGAGGTTTGACTTTACCCGATTTTAATCACGCACAAACCATGCAATTTAAAAAAAGTGCGGATAATTTCGCCCGTGCACTCATTCAACTCTGGACATCAGGCGATGCGTCAGCTCAAGCACGATGCGACGTCGCATGGCAGACGTTAGATTTTTACAGCCTATCGCCACGCACAGTTCATCATCAATTCAAAGACGGCCAATCGAAAAACTTAGGGGCACTCGCCTTCTTGAACATGCTGCTAGCCAATCCAACCATCCCTGAATCGCTTGGCGTACTTCTCCATTTAGAAACAAACGATTTTTATTTTACGCAGCGAGCAGGCTCCTTTTGGGCTGATTATCATACCCCCTCTCTGCATCATGATTTTTTAACTACGGAGCGCTCGTTAGAGCAAGCGTTAACGCGTAGTCTATCAACGCATAACGATGCGCATGCGGCATGGTGGCAAAGCGCTGTTCAAGAAGATATTCATATGAATCAAATCTTTCAGCTTGAGATTTTTGAAACAGCGTTACGTATATTTTTAACCCCTACATCAATGCTAGAACATCTCGGACAAGCAATAGTTAAGCAAAGCAATCTTGATTTTGAACACTATTTTTTTAGAAAAATAAACTTATTTAAAACGCGATTTGTGACGATGCTTTCGGATCTAGAGCGGATGCAATGGCTCGGTTGGCTCACAAGACACGGGCCGTATTATGTTGAAGGCTATATGCGCTATGTTGCTCCGTCCCCCTTCGGTTCTGAGTTCATGCAAGCGATTGTGCAAAATGCCATCGAACTTGACATACCGAAGTTACACCATCTTATTTCTTCAGAAAACATGCGCGCATTTAGCCTCACAAACAAAGCGCAATTATTTGATTATTGTATAGAACAATTTGAAGAGCACTGGCAAGCACTCGCGCATCAACCGACCGATGCATTATGGCACTTCACCGAAGCACTGGCCGCAAGCCTAGACGAAGAGCTGAAACAAACCTCATCTCAAATAAGTATTGATCGCGCGATTAAACCTTTTTTAGGTCATTTTATCATGACCTGCATGTCGCTCGAAAAACATACCTTGGTAAATTTCTTACTTGCTCAAGATGACACCTTGGTACACGTACCTATACGAAACAGTTCCACACTCCTAGCAGATGATAAACCATGGGGAAATCATTCATTACTGTATTTTGCACAACAAAAAAAATACCCCGAAATGGTGGCGTTGCTGCAATCCAAAGGTGCGCGATTACTAACCATTGAAGCGAGCGGTCAACCACCCGAATCACAAACATCCAAAAAACATCAATTTAAACGAAGGGCTTCTTTTTTGGGATTGCCTAAAGCGTATGAAGAATTACCAGAACCAACACATACCAACCCGTTCTTAAAATAAATGATATTTTAAGAACGGGTTAATTTTAAACGCTTTAAGGCTTAAGCCTTAGGCGTTTGCAGCTTATAAAGCTGATCTTTTTTATCACCTGAAATCGGCTGACTTTCTTCTGCTGGAATCATAACTTCGATGTAAGCGGGTGCATCGGATGTTTCAATGCGCTTAATCGCCTCATCCAATTCTGCAACCGTGGTCACTCGCCCCGTAATCCAGCCCTGGCAACCCATCGCATCCGGAATCAGGTGATACTTCACCGCAGCAAGATTATCGTATTCATGCCCCATTTCGCTTAGCACATCTTCAATACCGAAAATACCGTTATTGAGCACAAATATCGCAATTTTAGGTTGATAGCGTCCCATCACCGCGACTTCATTGTACGTAAGCTGATGTGAACCATCGCCCGTCACAAGCACTGTGCGTCCCTTTTTATTTGCCATGGCAACACCCAGTGCAGCAGGGGTAGCCCACCCAATGGAGCCCCACAAAACCTGAGATTCGTACCCAACCCCCTCCGGTAGCAACAAAGGCCCCAAATGAAGCATGCATGTTCCTGTTTCGGCAACCAGGACATCACCGGCACGTAGCATGTTTTGAATCCGAGGATAAAAAACAGCTGAACCGGTTAAATCATTTTCCACCCCAATCATCTCAAGAGCCTGAGGTTTTAACGTTGTGTAGATGGTGTTCACCGAAGAAACCTTAGCAATCAAGCCATTGAGCACATCATGAAGACATGTACCCACCCAAACTTTATCTCCAATTTGAACCCATGTATCTCGAATTCGAACAATACGATCTTGCGATATTTTATCTGACCAAAATCCGGTATTAAGATCTTCAAATATCACGCCCCCAAGATCAAGAATTAAATCAGCTGATTCAACCGCACTTGAGACCTCTGCTGGGTAGGAACTAAAACCATTATAAATACCCATATAGCCAGGGAGCGTCTCGCTCACAACGCCCTTGTCCATGGGCGTCAAAGCAAACGAAAGTTTTGATTTCGTCAGAAATTCAACCAATTGAGTCTCTAAGCCAAAACGTTTCACAAGCATCGAAGGTAGTACCACAACGTTTTTCGCAGACTGCATCGCCTTGATTAATGCATCAACGGCAACATCAACCTCAACTTGAATTGATTCACGACGTACAATCTGTGACAGAGGCTTGCCTTGGATAGGTTTGCCAATCACGGCCATTTTGCCATAGTCTTCAGGTATAACAATATAGGCAGGTTTGCTTTGACCGATGGCTTCTTCAATCACCCGCTCCATTTCTCTGATTGTATTTTCAGGGGTTAAAACCGTCGAAACACAACAAGCTGATCCCGACAATGCCTCAAAATTTCCATAAACACCATCGCCAAGTGTATGGTGTGTTATGATACCTTGATGAACAATACGACGAGATGGTGCACCAACAATATGAAACACAGGCACTCGGTGAGCTAAACAACCCATGACGCCATTCAAAGCACTCAACTCTCCAACCCCATAGGTGGTGCTGAGAATCGCTGCACCAAACCGGCGACCATAACCATCCGCTGCATAAGCCGCGTTAAGCTCATTTGCACAAGCAACCCATGTAAGTTTTGAAACAACCTCAATCGCATCATCAAATGGAAATGCATAGTCCCCCGGTACGCCAAATACATGATCAAGACCAAGATCAGATAAACGCTGCGCAACATATACAGCAACAGATACATTTTGCATACTATATCTCCATAAAAGTATCATCAACTGGATCAGAAACATCTTTCATGACTATAGCAGGAATGAGCCACTTTGCTCAGGCGTGATTTTCTTTCAAATTTATGCCTGTATAAACCTTGACTCGAGCTACGACTGCCACTAAAATACCGGACCTAATTGTGCTGCCGATTATAATTTTTTAACCAAAGGATCATTAATGCCTACCGTTCGTGTAAAAGAAGGCGAAAACCCAGAATACGCTCTTCGCCGTTTTAAACGTTCTTGTGAAAAAGCTGGAATCTTAACTGAATTACGACGTCGTGAATTTTACGAAAAGCCAACGGCTGAACGTAAACGTAAACAAGCTGCGGCTGTTAAACGTCATCTTAAAAAGATTTCTCGCGAAACCTTGTCTAAAAAAATCAACAAGCGTCGCCGTTAATCATGTCTATTAAAGTAAGCATTCATGCTGATCTTAAAAAAGCCATGCTTGCTCGTGATAAGCGTACCGTAGGTGCGCTTCGTCTTCTTACATCTGCCTTTAAGCAAATAGAAGTTGATGAGCGCATTGAGCTTGATGATGCACGTATTCTTGCTGTGCTTGATAAACTTGCCAAGCAACGCCAAGAGTCTATTGCGCAATATCAAGCGGCCAACCGGCCTGAGTTAGAAGAACAAGAAGTGTTTGAGCTCTCACTCATAAAACACTACCTTCCTGAGCCGCTATCCCAAGAAGCGATTGATGCCCTCATTGTAGAAGCCTTTACTGAAACGGGTGCGACCAGCATGCGTGACATGGGTAAAGTGGTTGCTTATTTAAAACCGCAACTCCAAGGACGCGCCGACATGGGTTCGGTAAGTGCGCTGATTAAAGCGAAACTTGCTTAGGTAATACACCATGGCAGGCCTCATTCCTCAGCCGTTCATCGATGAATTGCTTGCAAAAGTTGATATCATCACGTTTATTGATAGCTACGTACCGCTAAAAAAAATGGGCTTAACGCATGCCGCGTGCTGCCCGTTTCATGATGAAAAAACCCCCTCGTTTAACGTGATTGCAAAAAAGCAGTTTTATCATTGCTTTGGTTGTGGCGCGAGTGGCAACGTGATCAGCTTTGCCATGAATTATTTGCATCAGGATTTTCCTGAAGCCATCGAGACCCTGGCGGCACGCGTAGGCCTCGAAGTTCCTCACGATGGCAAATCAAACCACGCGCCTAAAACCCAAACCCTGCCTTTGTACGATCTTTTAGAGCAAGTGGCTGCATTTTACCAAAAGCAGTTAGCCCAGCCCTCAGGTCAAGCTGCAGCAAGCTACCTCGCCGCACGTGACGTGCAAGGCGATGTTTTAAAGCACTACCAACTCGGTTACGCACCCGACGCCTGGCGAGCGCTTGAGCAAGCCTTTAAAGCCCATAAAGAAGGTTTAATTACAACGGGCATGCTCATACAAAAAGAGGATGCAAGCTCAAATACTTACGATCGCTATCGCCATCGCGTGATGTTCCCGATTCATGATAGGCATGGTCGCATCATTGGCTTTGGCGGTCGCGCGATTGATGCCGACCAAAAACCTAAATATTTAAACTCACCTGAAACGGTGGTTTTTCATAAAAACCGTGAACTCTATGGCCTGCATCAAATTATCCATCAACGCTCCACCTCGATTGACACGATTCTTGTCGTTGAGGGCTACATGGACGTTATTGCACTTGCGCAACATGGCCTAAACTATGCCGTCGCAACTTTAGGTACCGCCACCAGCACCTACCATATTCAGCTTTTGAGCAAACACACCCCCACCGTTATTTTTTGTTTTGATGGTGATGCTGCCGGAAAAAAAGCCGCCTTGCGGGCACTCGACAGCACACTGCCTTCGATGGATGGCAAACTCAACGCGCAATTTATTTTCTTACCTGATGGACACGATCCCGACAGCCTGGTGCGCGAAGAAGGCAAAGCGGCCTTTGAGGCCCGTTTAAAACAAGCCTTACCGCTGCACACGTATTTACTCAATACGCTGTCTCAATCGCTCGACATGCATAGCTTGGCCGGTCGCGGGCAACTGCTCACGGCATTTAAACCGTATTGGAAAAAAATTCCCGATGGCTCATACAAACAACTTTTACTCGACGAATTGGCTCGACTCACACACCTAGAATATCAACGTGTCGAGCAGCTTTTAACATCAGATAAAGCAGCCCCCGAGCTTGCGCCTAAACCCCAAGCACCTAAGCCAAGCCATACCAAACGCACCCCGATTCGTCTGGCCACAGCACTTTTGCTTCAACATCCTGAAATTTATGCCTCAGTAGAAGACAACATTCCTCCGGCCGATCAATTTACCGAAGCCAATCAACGGGTACTACGACGCCTGTTAGAACACCTTCACACACGCCCTGAAAGCAAGACCGCACATTTAATTGAGCTCTTTCGTGAAACACCACTGTTTGAAGCACTCAACCAACTCGCTGCTTGGGAGCATCAGGTACCTTCAGATAATCTCGCGGCTGAATTTACCGAAATCGTGAATTTTTTGGTTAAACAAAGCGAACTCCGGGACATTGAAGCGCTCATCGAAAAAGCGCGGCATGAAACACTCAGTGAACCCGAACGACAAGCACTTCAATCCATGCTACAAAATCGACACCGCACTCCACAAAAATAAAATTATCAGCTATTATAGTTGAAGCACCCTTGGTTTTTTGATATATCTAGCGTCTTCACTTGCAGCCTTAAAACCCAGGGACAGGGCTGTAACCATCAACATTAATCGCGAGAGTGAACTCACAGTGAATAACGATACGATCGGTAGCATACAAATCGCCCCTTACGTCGAAAAAAAAGACGAAGAATACATGTGCGACAACCAAAAGAAACACATTGAATCCATCCTGTTGGCTTGGCGAAAATCCCTTATGGAAGAAGTGGACCGCACGGTGACGCTCATGAAAGATGAGGCAGCAAACTTTCCCGACCCCGCCGATAGAGCAAGTCAAGAAGAAGAGTTTAGCCTCGAGCTTCGCTCACGTGATCGTGAACGCCGACTCATCAAAAAAATTGAAGACGGCCTTGAGCGTCTTTCTGATCCCGATTTTGGTTACTGTGAAGCCTGCGGTATCGAAATTGGCTTAAAACGCCTCGAAGCCCGCCCTACCGCAACCTTATGCATCGATTGTAAAACCCTCTCAGAAATCAAAGAACGCCAAAATCAAGGCTAATCCTATCACTGCAGAGGTGTTATCACGCCTCTGCATGCCCTTTAAGATATGGCTTAATCACCTCAAGATGACGTGCAACAGCACCCTGGCTTGCTTTAAGCGCTTCGTTTGCACGTTTGATTTGTGCTTCTCGTTCATCTGAATTTTGATGAAAATGCCTGATTTGCTTCACCATCGCCTCGGCAGATTCAACCTGCTGCATCGCACGTGCACGCAAGAGATCTTCACATAATGATTTTGAATTATGCATGAACATCCCACAAAAAACGGGCACTCCTAAGGCCATGGGCTCAAGCACATTATGCCCCCCAACAGGCACCCAACTTCCGCCTACAAACGCATAATCACTGAGTGCATAAAAGTCTAAGAGCTCACCGAGGCAATCCAGCACCACAACTTCGGTATGCGGCTGAATGGAGGCGTGCTGGCTACGACGCGCTATTTTTAAACCATGCGTGCCAGCAAGCTGATAAACGCTGTCAAAGCGCTCAGGATGACGGGGAGCAACCAATAAAATAACCTGAGGCAGCGCTTGCTGTAACGCTCGAAATGCTGAAAACATCAGTTGCTCTTCACCTTCATGCGTACTGCCTAAAATCATCACAGGACGGGCCTCACCCCAGGCTTGCTTAAGAGCAGATAACGCACCTAACCCATCGATTGATATCTGAAGATCGCTTTTCATATTACCCATAATACGAACATGGTTATTTGGGGCTCCCAAAGCACAAAATCGCTTGGCATCCTCGGCACTCTGCGCCAAAATACCGGTAAATTGTGCCAAAAATTGCTTGAAAAAATATTTAACCGGCAGATAAGCTTTAAACGCACCATCTGAAATACGCGCATTGGCAAGAAACAACGTTACACCACACAAACGCGCTTCGGCTATCATGTTAGGCCACAGTTCTGTTTCCATGATGATGCCAACACGCGGCTTGGCTGCCATAAAAAAACGGCGTAATGCCCAAGGAAAATCATAAGGTATATATTGATGCGACACACGCCCACCAAACTGACGTAACACTTGCTCCGAGCCCGTCGGCGTCATGGTCGTGACTAAAACGCGTTGATGCTCTGCAAGCAATTGCTCCACCAACGTTTTTGCAGCCACCACCTCACCCAATGAAACGGCATGAACCCAAACATCAACATGTGATGCATGCTGAGGCCCCCACCCAAAACGCTCGCTGATACGTTGTGTATACGCCGGGTTTTTACGGCCTTTCCAATACAATCGAGCTAAAATAAACGGTAGTGCTAAATAAAATAAAACCGTATACACATAACGCATTCAAACCATCCTTCAAAACAAAGATAAATAAGATAAACGAGTATACAATATTGCTTTTGTCTTAGACTAAAAAAATGTAGGCTAGATGATAAAATACAAGGATCATGATTGTGATAAACGATTTAAACTTGAAAAAAACAGAAAACTCATGCGCATTTATTTTTCTGCTGTTACTTATTGAAGGGTTTATTACCATTTCTTTAGAAATATTATCCATTCGTCAATTATTACCTTTTGTGGGCAGTAGCGTAATTGTGACGAGTTTAATTATTGGTGTATTTTTGCTCTTTCTTTCGTTTGGATATTATCTGGGTGGTCGCTGCAACACCAAGCATTTTGAAAAATTGCAACTCAACTTTAGTGTGGCGGCATGTTTTACGGGTATTGGGCTCTCATATGCCTTTTGCCACGTCTTCTTTTTTATGGGTGATCATATTTTTACTCAGCAGCGCTTGGTGAGCTTACTGCTCTATTTACTCATCGTATTAGCGCCGGTTGTTTTATTGCTGGGTCAAACCATCCCCATTACAACTCATTTTTTTAAACAATCTGACACCGTCAATAAAATCAGCAGTCACACCTTATTTCTAAGCACCTTAGGATCGTTCTTAGGCGCTATTTTAACCAGCTTAGTGTTACTCAATTACTGGGGTGTGGCCGAAAGCATTTTCTTCAACATCTGTTTGCTCTTCATGCTTTCACTGATGATGGCATTCAAGCGTAAACAGCGTCGCGTGATCCAAGTACTTTTTGTTACGTTAGCTCTGGGATGCTTATATCAATTAAATATTAATCATGAACGGCACCTGTTTAATTTAACCAATAACTACGGCAATTACCGTGTACAGCAAACAGCACAACAGCAAGTTAATACGTCCTATTTATGGGTTAACAATGCACTGATGTCGCGTATTGATAATAAAAACAAAAGCGCTGACTATATTGAATACGTGAAGCAACTTGTTTTTCACGACTTAGGCTTCAAAAACAAAGAGATTCTTGTGGTAGGCGCGGGTGGATTTTCGTTCTCCCATGAAAACACGTTTAACAATCATTTTACCTACATCGATATTGATAAAAATATTCAACAACTGACTGAAAAATATTTTTTGCACCAACCTATCAAAGGCCAATTTGTTGCTGTTGATGCGCGTATTTTCTTTAATCAACAGCGGCATGATTATGATTTAATTTTTTCAGATCCGTATAATAAACATAATATTCCTTCGTCGTTACTCACCCAAGAATATTTTGAGAACTTAAAGCAACATATCAAACTCAATGGCTACGCTGTTTTTAATATTATTGCCGATCCTTTTTTACGTGATGCCTATTCAAAACGCGTGGATAATACCTTGAGTGCTGTTTTTAAAAATTGCATGAAACACCCTTTGAATTACCGTACGCCATCGAATATTATTTATGTATGCCAAAAGAATCAAAACGAGAGCGATACGTCGATTTATACCGATAATCACAACATGTCATCGATGGATCAATTTAGAGTCATAGACAATGCCTAAGCCTCTTCGTACACTAAGTATATTATGTAACGCTACCTATCTTCAGCTTGAGATTTTTTATGATTTTTAGAGCACATGCGCCACGCTATTTTTTTTGGGGAAAACTCATGGGCGCCCTACTTGGCTTTTTAACAGCAGGTCCTCTGGGTGCTTTGATGGGTGTTTTTGTTGGTAATTTATTTGACAAAGGACTCAACGAGCACCTTCTCAAAACCAATAACACGTATCGTATCGAAAAAGATCCGGCCATTAAGCAAGCTTTTTTGCACGCTACCTTTTTAAATCTTGGGCATATTGCCAAAATAGATGGGCGTGTTTCAGAAGCAGAAATTCATCTGGCGAAACAAATCATGAACGAGCTGCATTTAAATAAAAGTGAGCAAACGGCAGCTAAGCGTTTTTTTCAGGAAGGTAAACAAACCCAGTTTCGAGTTACTCAGTCACTGACGCACTTGAAAAATCTCTTGTACGAGAAACCCAAGCTTTTGCACGCGTTTATGCAGCTTCTCTATCGCATGGCGAAAATTGATGGACTATCACCCGAAAAAGTGACGTCGCTTAATATGATCCTAAACGAACTCGGTTTGGCGCCGCTCCATCACCAACCCCATGCGCAACGTGATTATCATGCTCAATTTCATCAAAAATATAATCAATATAAGCATCAATCCGAATATACAGAGCAAACACAGCAAGCACCACACCAAGAATTTTATACCTCACAAACCCTTGAGTCATCGTATCGATTACTTGGGCTTTCGTCTTCAGCAAGCCAGCAAGACGTTAAACGCGCCTACCGCCGCTTAATCAGCAAACATCATCCTGATAAATGCATTGCAGCGGGTATGTCGGAGCAACGCATTAAAGCCGCAAATGAAAAAACCCAAGCCATACGTAAAGCATATGAGCATATATGTGAAGTTAAAGGCGCATAAAGTTAAGTCCGTGCAATTTATTCAAATTGCACACCTGCGCCATCCAACAACTTACGTGCTTCAAGTCCAATGTATTCATGCCCTCGCGCAGAAGGATGCACCGGATCAAAAAACAAATACTCATCACAGGTATGCGAACGCGTTGCGCGTGGCTTGATGCGTGCGGCCATACTCAAAACCGATTGTGGTGAAGGAATCGACTCAAGCGTTTCGTTGCATGTACCGGTCGTATTCGTAAAACCATAACGCTCAGGATAATCTAGAGCATCATTAAACATGCTGTTGACCGAGAAAAATACCCACTCAACGTCTGGATAATCGCTCTGGAGCTTTTTGACTTCAGCTTCCAGCATGGCGTTATGCGTGAGTGCAAGTTGGGTTAACTCCTCGGTTGCTTCAAACTCAGCCGCCATAGGAACACGCCCTAAATCGGGTAAGCCAATCAACATGATATGTTTTGCACCTTGAGCAATCAGCTTTTCAGCATTACGCCGAATACCACCCACAACAAAACGGACTTCTGGCTCAACTTCATCGGGTAGCGCTAAATAATTATTAGCGCCTGTCCATATGATATACAAACTGGAGTCGCGTGCTTGATGATCATGCGCAAGCAAATAGCTATCGACTTGACTACCGAGTGTGAGCATCGCCTCATCGTACATCTCATCATCATCTTCTTCTGCCACACCCGAACCACCAAAAGCGTAATTCAGCATATGCGATGACGGATCGGCAGGGTAATACGAAGCCACCAAGTGCTCAACCCACACCGGCCCGTTTGAAAACCGCCCTTGATAATAAGGCGGTGAAAGCGGAAGCTGATGCTTCATGTATTCATATAAATTTCCGTTATCTGATAAACTATCACCAAATACAACGAACTGATTGAGTGGTGTCGCCATGGCAGACACAGCGGTCACACATAGCAAAAACCCGGTCAACATCGCTTTCAGACTTGATTTTACCATCGTGGCATCATCCTCGTGCTAAAAAATCAAACAACACCCATCGACTTTAACTTGAGGGGACGGCCACACACCCAAGCACGCTTTAAGCCACTCACGGCTTCTTTCGGCATGCTGCTGGGTAACCTGACGGTTGAATGATCTTCATTAATTTTAAGGCCTGTAATAAAACGACTTTGCAAGCCACCTTCGTTAGCAATAGCACCCACAATATTCGCGGGTTTAACGCCATGTATACGCCCCACATCTAAGCGAAACAGTTCTTCTTGGTGTGAGCTACTGCGCGCACCTTCTGAACGGCGTTCACGTGAAGAAAAACGTGCATTGTCAGAGGAGCGTGGACCACGTGCTGGACGTGGACCTTTGTCTGTACGCTCAGTTCTTGCGATACGTGTAGGCTCAGGTTTCCAAGGTTTATCTCGATGAAGTTGCAGTGCAAGCACGGCAGCCATATCTTCGGCAGACACCTCTGTTTCTTCTAAATACGTTTTAATCACTTTTTTGTAATCTTCAAGATTTTTGTGTTCTAGGCGAGCATCAATACTTGCCATAAACTGCTTTTGTTTCACTTCTTGAATCATTTGATCACTTGGCACAGCAATTTTTTGAATGGTTTGGCGCGTATGGCGTTCAATCACGCTGACCATACGTGTTTCGCGTGGCGCTACAAACAAAATGGTCACACCACTTCGTCCAGCACGTCCTGTACGACCAATACGATGCACATAGGTTTCTGAATCGTGTGCCATATCATAATTAATCACGTGTGTGACGCGATCAACATCTAAACCACGTGCAGCAACATCGGTTGCAACCAAAATATTCACCGCACCTTGTTTGAATTGCACAATCGCTCGCTCACGCAGTGCTTGTGAAATATCACCGTGAATTGCGACGGTTCGATGACCATTTTCTTGCAAGAACGTTGAGACTTCTTCTGCCCCGTTTTTAGTCCGTGTAAATACAATCACACCTTGATGATCTTCGACGGCTAACACACGCAACAATGCATCAGGTTTTTGATACGGCGAAGCAATCAAAAAGCGCTGTTCAATCGTTGAAACTGTGGCTGTTTTTTCTTGAATCTCAACCGCGGCAGGCTCTCGCAAATAGCGATTAGCAATACGTCGAATCGGCGCTGGCATGGTTGCAGAGAACAGGGCAATTTGACGCTCTTCAGGTAGATTTGAAAGAATGCTTTCAACATCATCAATAAAGCCCATACGAAGCATCTCATCGGCTTCATCCAACACAAATGTTCGTAATTGATCGAGTTTTAATGTACCGCGTTGAATATGATCCAACATACGGCCCGGTGTACCTACAACGACTTGCGCACCGTCACGTAATTTTTTCAACTGAGGGTGGTAATCTTGCCCACCACATAACGCCACCACACGCGTTCCACGCAAATGCTTGCTTAATTTATTTGCATGCGCTTCAATTTGCAGGGCTAATTCACGCGTGGGCGTAATAATTAACGTTTGTGGGTACATTTGAGCTGTATCAAGTTGCTCAAGGGCTGGCAATAAAAATGCCGCTGTTTTTCCTGAGCCTGTGTGTGATTTACCAATCACATCACGACCATCCAATAATAAAGGAATGGTTTGCTGTTGAATGGGCGAAGGCGATTCATAGCCCAGTTCTCGGGTCGCCTGAAGAAGAAATTCGGATAAATTAAGATCCGCGAATGATGCGGTTTCTGTTGGTTGCGTTGGTGCTACTTCTATTGGATTCGTCATAGTCTACCTGGAAGAATAAAAAACATAAATAAAGACAAGGTCGATATGATAGCAAAATTTCTAGCGGAATGCACTCATTTTATGCGAATTACTTCAATCACAGCACCGCAGCTAAGCGAGAGGCTTGATTGATTGCATGTCGCGCATCCAATTCCAACGCTTTAAACGACCCACCAATCAGGTGTACCGAGCGACCCGCCTGCTTTAATGGCTGGTACAAAGCATTTTTTTCTTCCTGACCTGCACATACAATCACCGAATCAACCGCTAATAATTTAGGTTCATTATCAATCATAATATGCAATCCATCATCATCAATACGCTGGTAGCTAACACCCGACATCATCTTAACGTCTCGATGCTTTAAACTCATGCGATGAATCCAACCGGTTGTTTTTCCTAAGCGCCCACCCATTTTATCTTTTTTACGTTGCAGCAAATAAACTTCGCGGGCTACACGAGGCTTTTCAGGGGGAACCACGCCACCTCGATGATGCATACTCACATCAATCCCCCACTCACGATAAAAAGCCGTGCTTTCATCACCGGCGTAATCATGCATCAGCGCTTCGGCCACATCAAAGCCAATCCCGCCCGCACCAATCACCGCAACACGTTTGCCGGCTTGATTCACATCCTGAAGCAACTCAGCATAGGTCATCACGGATGCATGCTCAATACCGGGTATTTTTGGCATACGAGGCGTCACACCTGTGGCTAAAATAATCTCATCAAAATCTCGTACACACGCAGGCGTCACCTCGGTATTTAATTTGATTTTAACCTCATATTTCTCAAGTTGCCCCGTAAAATAATCAATCGTATGCTTAAATTCTTCTTTGCCCGGAATACGCATCGCAAAATTAAATTGTCCACCCAATGCATTTGATTGCTCAAATAACGTCACCTCATGACCACGTTCCGCCGCTACCGTGGCAAAGGCAAGACCGGCAGGACCCCCACCCACCACCGCCATACGTTTTGGCTGACTTGTCGTTTCATAGACTAATTTTGTTTCATGACAGGCGCGAGGATTGACTAAACACGACGCTGTTTTTTGTGCGAAAATTTGATCAAGACACGCTTGGTTACACGCAATGCATACATTAATGGCACGTGATTCGCCCACGCGCGCTTTTTCAGCAAAATTCGGATCGGCTAAAAACGGGCGTGCCATCGATACCATATCCGCCACACCCTCTTCTAATAAAGCATTCGCCATCTCAGGTGTGTTAATACGATTAGACGTTATCACGGGAATATTAACTTCAGGCTTCAGTTGCTTCGTGACGTTGGTAAAACCTGCGGCAGGCACCATGGTCGCAATCGTCGGTACACGCGCTTCATGCCAACCAATGCCTGTATTAATCATCGTCGCTCCAGCAGCTTCAACTGCTTTGGCTAAAAGCACAACCTCTTCCCAACTGCTACCGTCTGCAATTAAATCCAACATCGATAGCCGATAGATAATAATAAATTGCTCACCCACCGCTTCTCGCACTGCACGAATAATTTCAACAGGAAAACGCATGCGATTAGCATAACTCCCACCCCATTGATCTTTTCGATGATTGGTGTGCGCAACAATAAACTGATTAATTAAATAGCCTTCACTGCCCATGATCTCAACGCCATCATACCCAGCTGCTTGCGCGAGCTTGGCACAACGTGCAAATTGCTCAATGGTTTTTAAGACACCGCGCTTACTCAATGGCCATGGGGTAAACGGTGTAATCGGCGCTTTTTGTCGACTGGGTGCCACAATAAATGGATGGTAACCGTAACGACCGGCGTGCAGGATTTGCAAGGCAATTTTTCCACCCGACTCATGCACCGTGTGTGTCACAAGCTCGTGTTTTTGCTGTTCTTTAGACGAGGTTAATTTGGCTGCGGCAGGTGCTAAGCGCCCCAAGCGATTGGGTGATATACCCCCAGTCACAATCAGCCCTACCCCACCCTGAGCGCGCTCACGATAAAACGCGGCCAAGCGCTCCAAACTCCCGGACTCTTCTTCAAGGCCGGTATGCATCGAGCCCATCAGTAAACGGTTTTTGAGTTGGGTAAAGCCTAAATCTAACGGCTCAAATAATGCCTTAAACGGCGTGTTATCAACGACCAAATCCATATGAACGCCCTAAGTTTATCAAAATAACAAAAAATTATTCTAAAGTATAAAGCCTGTTATCGTGAGAAACTAGAGTCTAGTCAAACAAACTTGCACGCTTGTGCTTAGCACTTTACAGTATCAAAAAAATTTTTTAGGGCAATAACAACATGTTTATTATTACAGGTGGGAGTCGTGGTATAGGCGCTGCATTAGCGAAAGCACTGGCATCAAGAAAACAGGCTGTGCTCATCATAAGCCGCAATCAACAAGCGCTCCAAAGCATGGCATCAACATCATCATATATCAATTTTGTTTGTGGCGATGTGGCGACATCTACAGGCCGTGATGCCATCCTATCCTACCTCAAAATCAACCAAATTACGGGCATACAAGGCCTGATACACAACGCAGGCAGCATTGAGCCCATACAACCGATGCGCGACTTAGATGAGCAAACGTGGCGTTCAATCATGAGCATCAATCTTGATGCGCCTTTTTTTCTCACACAAAAACTGCTTCATCAACTTAAATCTGGACGCGTGCTTCATATAAGCTCTGCCGCCGCGCATTTTCCTGTCGCCGGTTGGGCGCCTTATTGTGTATCGAAAGCGGGTTTATCGATGCTGACACGTTGCTGGCAAACCGAGTGCCCTAACATTCCATCCACAAGTGTCATGCCCGGTATTGCTGACACCACCATGCAAGACGTGATACGTGATTCTGAGCATTTAGCACCCGAGAAACATCAGTTTTTTCACGATCTCAAAAACAACAACCAGCTCGTATCGCCCGAAACCGTCGCGGCGTTTCTAACGTGGCTGCTTTTGGATATTGATTCAGAACGCTATGTCTCTCACGAGTGGGATATTTATGATGCCTCACATCATGCTGAGTGGTTGCCTGATAGCTCACCGGCACCTACGCTGCCTGTCTAGACACTAAGGTAGCCCCCTGTGTCAGGATAGATTGCTCATCAAGATCACAACTGTCCTCATCTTCTCTTGGCTGAAACATATTAAGCTTACGAAGACCTTGTAGCTTATTAAGCGCGCGAGCTTGAACATCCTCGCGGATGACATGAACATATTCTTCTTGGCTAAATTCCCCTTTCATATATCGCACCCAACGATCCACAGATATTGCTGCTGATTCAAGTCCTGAACCCGTTAAAAAGTGAGGTGTTACCAAAGCATCGCCCAAATTAAAAACCTGCACGCCAGAATCTTCATAGAGATGCATGATGTTCTTAGACAGGTTTATTTGCAAATTAAAAACACTCTTGTTGCGTACAACAAGTTGATCAATCAAACGCTGCGGAAAAAACTGCTCAAGACATAGGTGAATCCAAGTTAGTAATAATTGATCTCGCTCCTCTTCAGATTTTGTTACATCGCTCACATGTGCATACAAATTCGCTGGTATTTCCATACCAACATAAATGGTGTTGCGTGTACTAAACAAACGTATAAGCGGCAAACGATTGTCATGATGCCAAGAAAACTCTCGTTGCATACGCCCGATATTGCTTTTAATGCCCAGCTCAGCACAACTTAAATCTAACGCTAAATCTTCTTGCATTGGATTTCGGCCTGCACCTGAAGGCCCATCATTATAATACGTACTTCTCTCATGGTAACCGGCAACCACAGCTTGCTCTAATAAAGTATTCGTTTTAATTATTCTCTTGCGTTGTCGTGAGGTTGATTCAAAATCAGCTATTCTTCGTTGAATTTTTAATTTCAAATCAGGATCATTTGTACATCGAGACCGTAAGATTGCGCCATGTTTAAATCCAGCCGGTAAAGTGTTTCTCGTTTCTGTTCCAATCAAGACGCGACCTGCAAGACCAGTATCCTTCGTTTCAAGTGTTGCTGCAAGATAAGGCGCAGGTTGATATATAGGTATATTGTCTTGCCCACTAGAATGCGCTGGAAACATCGCTCGAACCAAAGGCATGTTAGATTGGAGCCGACCATGAGAACCTGAAGCATTAATTATGTGACTTGCAAGCACGTTTATCTCAGATTCTCCTTGCTGTACCCATACTTTGCCATGCTCGGCTTCAATACGAATCAGTTCACATGGCCTAAGAATCTTAATATTTACTGGGTCATGTTGTTGTAATTTAATCAACAAATCACAAAGAAGCTTTTCAAAATCCATCGTTGTAATGGTATGGAAAATATTTCCTCGATCTTTGCTAAAAACTTCATCGAGTGTATCCTCAACAAAACCAACACCTGAAAATTTTCTAAGGAGTATTGATTGAAAAGTCGCTCGCTTGTCTTCATCCAATTTATCAGCCAAAAAGAGACTATTGATTATATTGTGTGGTAAGACATTCTCCTTCCCAGAAAATAGAAACTTATCAGATACTCGTAGGATACTATCTCTTGTGTAGTCAGCTCGCTTTTCAATTATTGTTATTGTGGCCCCAGCCGCATATGCTCGTAAAGCAGTAATCAAGCCTGTTGGCCCCATCCCTAAAATACATACATGTGGTGGTTGATGTGTCATATCGCGAAGGGCACGTACACGTTCTTTGCCATAATTCTCAACGATACAATTAAATATTTCCTTTTCTGAGATCCTTTGCGATGTTCTTGCACGCGGCAACACGGGTTCTCCACGAAAAAAATCTATGATTTTTATTGTTAAGAATGGCACAACAACACAAGCTAGTAGCTCCGTTATACCGCATGCAATTCCAAAAATAGCTGGCGATAGGGGCATAACACCTGTGCAAAGCACACACCCCATAGCAAAAAATATCGTTAGTATACTATGGTACCAACGCCATGAATCAGTAAAAAATGCTTTCAATTCTTTCATTGGGAACTTATAAAATTTAAAAGTATATTAATTATACACCTAAAAACTTAAGAAAATCTTAACTATTTTTTATCTAGTTACCTTCATCATGAGAAGATGAATTTTTAGGCTTAACACCTTCCGCCTGGCTCAAAGCCTTCGCCGGATCAATCGATAAATCAGCGTGTAAAAACGCCTCAGTTTCTGGTAGCGTGATGAGCATTTTGTTGATATCCATGATTTGTAACTGTAAATTTTTCGCAGAAACATCGAGCACATGCCCGGCATGCTGATGATCCGATGAAAGAAAATGCAGATGATAGCCTGGAATATTAAACGACTTGGCATACTCAGGCGACCAAAAGCCAAGCAACGTCCCCTCAACATGCTCTAACCTAAATTCAGCCTGCTGGTTGGTCGCTGAGACCAGATCAGTGCCTGGTGAAGCTTGACACGCGACACGATAAAGCATGCTATCAAACATGCCGTCGATGCGTATGGCATAACATAAATTATTAGAACGACGGTGCTTGTCGATTTGAGCACACAACGCGCCCCAATTCTTTATTTTACTTAAATCAGCTGTTCTGTCAGAAACAAACCACGTGCTCACCCAAAACGGTACCTGACATGCATCATTCGGCTCAAGCACGGCGCCATCACTCCGTGCTTGAAACACATGCCCATCCAACATCAGCCCTTCGCCATTCAATGCTTCATACGTCCCGAGACCAAAATCACCCTGCGTCTTGACCTGCGCCACCGTGGCACATCCTTGATACACCCCTTGCACTAACGCAGAAGAGGTCGATAGTTGATACAACGTATGTGGCTGCTTCATCATCATAGACCTTACTTTACTTTAAATTAAATTAATTAATAAAGCTTTGGTGAATATCTTCCATTAAACGCTCGTTCAGACTGTAATCAACCGGAACATGAATGAGCACCGGAACCTCCGCTTTGAATGCCTCTTCGAAAACATGAGGCAATTCATCCGCAGATTTGATGCTGTAGCCTTTGCAGCCAAACGATTCGGCCATGTTGACGACATCATAACTTCCTAATTTTACCCCGGCGCTTTCACCGTAATGCGCCATTTCTTGAAACGCCACCATATCGTAAGAACAACTGTCCCAAATCACATGCACAAATTTGGCTCCAACACGCACCGCCGTCTCCAGCTCCATCGACGAAAACAAAAATCCACCATCGCCCGATACAGAAAGCACACGTTGCTCAGGATACAACAACGATAAAGCAATCGCCCAAGGAACCGAAACACCCAACGTTTGTTGACCATTGCTCACCAACACTTGACGTGCATGATGCGTGACACAGTAACGGTTGGTCCAAATGTAATTCGACCCAACATCGAGCGCCACATGTGTATCATCCGTCATGTGTTTTTGTAATTCGTGAACCAAGCGTAAAGGCTGAACAGGAAAACCATCCATGGCCTTGCCTTCATCCATCGTCGATTGCACCTCGCGAAACGCGTGCTTTGCAGTTTCAATATAGTCTGGCGCTAGGCTAAGCCTTACTGCATCACTTAATTGCATCAAAACATGACCAAGATCACCGATAAGCTCAGCCGTAGGTATAAAGCTATTATCTTGATCTGCACGAATGGTATCAATGCATATGATAGGACGCGTGTTGTTCGCATTCCAAAGCGCGGGATCATATTCAATTGGATCATACCCTATGGTTATCACCAAATCCGCTTGATCAAGTAGCTTATCCGTGGGCTGATTACGAAAGAGTCCTATACGCCCCCCATAAATAGAAGCGCCTTGCTTTTCAACCCAAGCACCTGCACCTTGAAACGTTGAAATATAGGGAATTTGCGTTTTTTTTAAAAATTCAATCAACGCTTCTGAACACGTATTTGAAGAGGACTGCATCCCTAAAATCACAATAGGGCGCTTGCTCGCATGCAGTGCTTCAGCAGCCTCAGCCATGGCTGTCGGATTACCCGGCCCCTGAAGTAATTTTTTACCCCAGCTCGCTGTTGCATCCCCATCAAAATCGCTTAAGCCGATATCTTTAGGCAAAGAAACAAACACAGCGCCCGGACGACCAGACTCTGCCACACGAATCGCATTCCCGATGATTTCACCTAATTGATGCGCCGTCACCACCTCGGCCGAGTATTTTGTCACCGCTTTCATCAAATCAACTGCATCAAGCGACTGATGTGTTTTTTTAAGACGCTCATCAAGAGGCACTTCGCCGCCGATCGCCAAAACAGGATCACCTTCACTGGTTGCCGTGGCCAAACCCGTGGTTAAATTGGTAATCCCAGGGCCTGATGTCGCAAGACACACGCCGATCGTCCCCGTTAATCGACCGAAGGCCGCCGCCATAAAGGCTGCGTTTTGTTCATGGCGACAAAGCACGAGTTTAATGTTTGAGTGCTTCAAGGCAATAAATAAACTATCAATTTTAGCACCCGGCACACCAAAAACGTGGGTCACGCCATGATTTTCCAAAATTTTGACAATCGCGGCAGCACAATTTTTTGCATTATACGGTTGAACCATGAGATCTCCTTGATAAAGTTTTTTGATGTTTTTTATAAACCGACGCAAACACATCCATCATTAAGGCAGTCGTTTTATTATCTATATCTCGCATAGGATTATATTCAGCAAGTTCTAACCCTAAAAAATTTTTATCTAATATCAAGTTTCTTAATGCACCCACAAGCTCCGTACCTGAAATACCATGCCGAGCAGGACAGCTCACACCGGGCGCATCACCCGGATCAATCGCATCGAGGTCTAGACTTATACCCACACCGCAGGTGGATTGACTTACATGTGCATACGCTTTTTTTAAGATATTATCTAGCCCGTATGTCTTGATATCATCCATATAAAACACCGTGACACCTAGGCGATCCAACATGGCCTTTTCTTCTGGCTGGTAACTACGAATCCCAATTAAACACACATTTTCAGGCCGCAAAGCCGGCTTATTCTCAAATAAATTGATTAAATCAGGATGGCCTTGACCTAATAAATGTGCGAGTGGCATGCCATGAATATTTTTAGTTTTAGATGTCTCGGGCGTATGGCAATCCATATGCGCATCAATCCAGAGCAAGCCAATATCACCGCGATGACGTTCGGCATGCGCCACCGCATTCCACGTTCCCATAGCACACGAATGATCGCCGCCAAAAACACAAAACGGCTTGTTTTTTTTAACACACGATAGCACCGCTAAACCGAGCTCCGTGATGCTTTGCATCACGAGAGGCAGCACATCCATACCTTTTTTGGGCGACGCTGCCTGAATCATCGCCTCCCATTCAACCTGAAAACCGATTTGGCTAAACAGCTGTTGATGATAGTACAAATACCATGGGCCCAAAGCGCAATCAATACGATTTGCCGCCATACCTGAGGCATAACCGATCAGCTTCATGCTATTCCCTCAAAAAGAGTCCATATAAATCTTTAGGGTCTTCTAACGCCTCACCCGCAAGATTAAATTGTACGCCAAGCTGAAGTTTTTTTGCCAAGGCATAACATAATTTTAAAACGCTCAAATCTTCTAAAGCAAAACCCACGGCATCAAATACGGTGATCTCGTGATCATCCTCGCGCCCGGGCTTTAGTTTACAAATCAGCTCCCAAAGCTCAGCATAAATATAGTCAGCAGCATTGGGTTTGAGGTTCTGAATTTCTCCTTCCTCAAGGGTTTGCGGAAGATATTCAATCACGATTTTAGCTTGCTTTAATAAATTAGGATCGAGTTCTGTTTTACCGGGCGAGTCGCCGCCAACTGCACAAATATGCTGACCGGGTTGTATATCTTTGGCATGTAATACTTGATGTTTGCCTTTAACCGAGGTCGACGTAATAATAATATCCGCATCTTTAATCGCTTCTAAGCATGTATTGGCTAAAGTAAGATCAAACGATTCCGATGCTAAGTTACGCGCCAAGCGATTCATTGCATCCGATGATAAATCAAAACACCGGACTTCATCTAAATCAAACACCGCATGATGCGCTAAAATTTGAAATTCACTTTGCGCACCACAGCCAATAATCGCTATTTTTTTTGAGGATTGTTTAGCACAATATTGTGATGACAGTGCAGCAACTGCTGCCGTTCTGATGGCCGTAAGTACCGTCATGGAGGCAAGCATCACCGGATGGCCATGCGCGACCTCGGCAAGCATACCCAGCGCGACAATATTAAGCCGGCCTTGCAAAGGATTACCTGGATGACCGTTTACATATTTAAAACTGTAATGCGTGTCATCAGAGATGGGCATCAGCTCCATCACACCACCTTTGACATGAATCGCATGGCGTGGCGATTTTTCGAATGCTTCCCATTGTCTAAAATCTTGTTCTAATTGCGCGATAAGTTGCAAATAAAAGCTTGATAAACCCTCGCTTTTAATCATGGCATGAATATCTGCTGTGTCCAATAAAAGCATGGCGTCATCCTGAGTGAATAAAACATCCGATGTTTAAATAAAAATAGAACGTAATCACCGAACAGTCAATGGCTTTTTGCGCCTCATCGTGTTCCAATACTCAAAAATAATTTTATCATCACACATGGTACGTATGATTCAAGAACAATCTTTGGCTGAATTGACCTTACGCAGCGTACTGCTCGCGATTTTTCTGACGCTTATTCTTGCTATGTCCAACGCTTTTCTTGCTTTAAAACTTGGCATATTAACCTCAGCATCCATTCCGGCAGCGATTCTTTCAATGGGAATTTTACGTTTTTTCAAAAACCCCAGCATACTTGAAAATAACGCCGTACAAACAGCAGCCTCGGCAGGCGAGGCGGTTGCAGGCGGCATTGTTTATACGATTCCGGCTTTAATTATTATTGAGTATTGGCATCAATTTGACTACTGGACCAACTTTTTTATTGCGCTGGTCGGTGGCGTGCTGGGTGTACTGTTTTCTATTCCGCTTCGACGTGTTTTGGTCCATGACGCGAGTTTGAAATTTCCTGAAGGCCGGGCTATTGCCGAAGTTCTTAAAACGTCGCATCAAAAAACTCGCCTTCGTCCTATCGTTTACGGTGGTGCAATCGGTGCACTCATCGAACTCGCACAAGCCGGCTTTAAGCTTTTAGCCAGCAGCTGGAGTCACTGGATCGTTGTTAAAAAAACGCTGATTGGCGTAGGTGTAGGCTTTTCCGCAACCATGATTGGCGCTGGATTTTTGATTGGCCGCGACATGGCCATCAGTATTTTTTTAGGCGCCCTTCTGGCTTGGGGTTTCGCTGTGCCAGCATTAAGTTTATTTCACCCAAATATTTTACTTCACCATACGGCAGACCATGCCTTAGCACTCTTATGGAACGGTCATATACGTTATATTGGCATCGGCGGTATGTTATTTGCAGGCCTTTGGACCTTTATGCAACTGGCCAAACCGCTGGCAAAAAATATTTATCACTCATTTCAAGGCTCTGTCAATCAGCATGCATCAAAACTTACGCATCGCGTTGAACATGACTTGCCACTGCCGCTTATCTTATTCGGAACGCTCCTTTCAGCTGTTGCTTTATTTTTCTTTTTCCAGCTTATTTTTCCGCTGAATACACTCGGACTCGGTGGAACGTATGCACCCACCATAATTACCATATCTGTTTTGTATGTTCTCATTTTTGGTTTTCTTTTTTCAGTTATTACCGCTTATTTTTCAGGCATGGTCGGTGTGACTGCAAGCCCTGGGAGTGCTGTGGTGATTGCCGGCATTTTATTTGCCGCCTGGTTACTTTTATCCGCGATTCATCTTTTATCATCGCACACACTATCCTCCGAACAACTCAAAGCGGCCGAAGCCATCACCATCATCATTGGCTCGATTGTGACCGGCATTGCCGCCATTGCTAACGATAATTCGCAAGATCTCAAAGTCGGTTATTTGGTTGGCGCAACGCCTTGGAAACAACAACTGATGCTGCTCTTAGGTGTGGTTGTTTCGGCACTGATTATTCCACCGATTATGCAGCTCTTATTTGATGTGTATGGGATCGCCGGCATCATGCCACGCCCCGGAATGGATATAAGCCATAGCTTACCGGCCCCCACCGCCGCCATGCTTGCCGCCATCACCGAAGCCATGTTTCGAGAAACCCTTCCATGGAACATGATGCTTGCAGGTGCGGTTATTATTTTAAGCTTAATCGCACTCAATCACCGGCTTAAAATTCAACGTTTTTTCCGTTTGTCTGTTTTAGGCTTTGCCATCGGTATGTACTTGCCCCTCGCATCCTCTTTTCCCCTGTTTTTGGGCGGGATACTTGCGCTGTTAATGGAGCATAGGCTTAAAGGCTTAAATTTAGACGCGCATGCAACCAACACGCGCCGCCAAATAGGCACCTTAATTGCCTGTGGTCTCGTCGCGGGTTCTGCGCTCATGGATGTGTTGGTTGCTGTACCCTTCTCACTCATGCACAGTGCCGACGCCCTCAGCCTGGTTGGCAAAGCTTGGGAGCCCTACGGTGTATTACTCAGTGTTATGGTGATTGTAGGACTTGGTGTATGGACCTTACGGTACATCACGCATCGTTCTAAAACAACAGATTAGTGCTTAATCCAGTCTTTATACCATTGATTAAAATCGTCAATACCAAGCGCCTCACTGAACGCATACCCCTGGCCAAAAACACATCCTAATTTTAATAAAAGCGCTTGATGCTGAGGCGTTTCAACCCCCTCAGCAATCACATCGATCTCAACAGCGCGTGCAATATCTAAGATCGCTTGCAAAATTTGAATATCACGCGGATTATCTAAAATATTTTTTATAAAATTCATGTCTATTTTCATGTAATCAAAAGGCAACGCTAACAATTGCGTAATGGATGAATAGCCCGCTCCAAAATCATCGAGAGCAAATTTAATGCCTAACGCTTTGCATTGAGCCACAAATTGTGAAGCTTGGGTCATATCTGAAAGCGTGCTGGATTCTAAAATTTCAAACTCTAAATATTGAATCAGTTTTTTAGGATAAGGCGCAATCAATCTTGTGATATGCTGAACAAAATCTTCGCGATCAAACTCAAATGGATTAATATTCACGCTGATCGAAAGCTTGATACCTGCTTGATGCCACGCGTTGAGTTGTCGCAGGGCTTGCTTTATCGTCCAATCACTCAGCTCACTCAAAAACTCATCACTTCTTACCTTCGGTAAAAAATCATTCGGCAACAGTAACCCATGCTCAGGATGATGCCAGCGTATTAACCCTTCAACGCCCAAAATTTTGCGTGTCAACATGTTGACCTGAGGCTGATAATACATCTCCAGCTTTTGGTCGTGCATCGCTGTTTTTAATTCATGAATGAACTGATTATCATCTTTTTGATGGAGCTCATTGTCTGTATCAAAAATTGTATACCCTCCATGCCCTTTCAATTTACTTTCGTACATGGCTTGATCGGCCTGTCGAATCAGCTGCTCGGCCGACACAGGATGTTTTTGAGGATACAACGTCACACCAATGCTTGCTGCCATATTAATCTTATGTGATTCTATCATCATCGGCTTTTGTAATTGCTCATCAAGACGCTTAAGCAAAGACAGGTACTGATTTTGGTGTTTGATTTCGGTGAGCAGTAAAATAAACTCATCACCACCGTACCTGGCCAAAGTATCTGAATCGCGAATATAAGCCTTGATCACACTGGAAAATTTTTTTAAAACCAAATCACCAAAGTGATGCCCAAAGTCATCGTTCATTTTTTTAAATTTATCTAAATCAATAAATAAAATGGCGATGAAATTTTTTGTTCGCTTGGTCGCAAGCATCGCTTGCTCAAGCCTATCAATCACTAAAGCTCGGTTGGGCAAACCGGTGAGCTCATCGTAATTGGCCATGTATTCTAACCGTTTTTGTTGCTTCTCCTCTTCGGTTCGATCATGAAACACACTCACGTAGTGGCTCACGTCGCCGGCCTCATCTTTAACCGACGAAATCGCTTCCAGTTGCGGGTAAATTTCACCGTTTTTTCGCTTATTCCAAATCAGGCCATACCAATAGCCTTTTGTTTTGAGACTGGACCACAAGTCTTGATAAAAAGCAGAATCATATTTCCCCGACTGAATCACACGCATGGTCTGCCCTATCACCTCATCTTTGGAATATTGTGTGATACGTGAGAATTCTTGATTGACATTGATAATCACCCCTTTGGGATCGGTGATCACAATGCCTTCTTTTGCATGATTAAACACATTCGCCGCAATCTTTAGCTCATGCTCAACACTTTTTCTAAACGTAATATCATGTAGAGTGATAATCCAAGCATTTTTTCTTTTCCATTTTCCAGCCCGTACCCTCACCTCGGCATGACGTAAGGAATTATCTGGTGTCATGATTTCAATTTCGAGGGCATGTTTTTCTTCTTCATCCGACTCAAACGGATAACTAAAATAGTCTCCCATAATATGAGACAATTTTTTCCCTAATAAATCACACGCCGCTTGATTAGCATACGCAATCACGCCATTTTTATCTAAAATCAGCACAGCCTCCGCCAACGCATCAACAAATGCTTCCCAATAATCCGTTGGTTTTTGCTGTTTAGAGTTCATGGAGATCAAGACCCACAAGCACTTTCTGATGATCCGACAAATCACCAATAATCCGTCGCATCGGCGAAGGCAATGATTTGATTAACACGGGTGTGGCAATAATTTTTTCAGATTCCGCCAAGGTAGGATGATCTAATAAATTAATCACCTCCATTTCATACTGATCTTGTAATTCAGGTGATTCACAAATGATTTCTAAATTTTTAATGGCACGCTTCGCGAGCACCGTTTCACCTAAAATATAAAGCTTAAGTTTATATTTACTCACTTTATGCCTCCCTGGATAGCTTATTGTCCACCAAATAGGCCTTGATATCGTTGAGTTCACGCTCAAGTTTTCGCTTTTTCTCCAAAAGATAAAAATTGAATTTTTTATACTTGATATATTCTTGCGTGTGGGGTGCATACGTATGCGTACCCATCACTTCCAGTTCTTGATTAATTTCAGCGAGTTCTTCTTGAATAAATGCATGAGCTTGTTGGTCAAGCAGTATTTTTTCTTGTTTCGCACTACCAAACACCATTCCACCACGACCAATATAAGGATCTTCGATACTCAGTCCATCATTCGAAATGCTGAATTCTTTAAGTTGATTGGAGGTTTTACTACCACGGGCTTTCACCACATGCAACGTACGATTAAACTCACCGTTCGAGGCATCGCGTCGTAACTGAATCCATGTATCCACGAGACTTGATATCGCCATGGAACTTCTTGCATCGTGCTCACCTGCTCCTTTAAGTAATTCGTTTAAAATAATCGTGATGTTTTTGCCTTTTAAATACGATAAAAAGCGCACAAGAAACGACTTCACCTGTGAGCTTGTACCCATATCTAATAACGAAGAAATTGGATCAACAATGAGCACATCGGCTTGAGCATCTTGTACCAAGTTAATCATGGTAATTAGATGCTCTTCTAGCCCCATCTCATAAGAGCGCATGGCTTTGAGCACAAACTGATTTTTTTCAATAGCTTGGTCTAAATGAATGCCAATCGAAGCAATATTTTCAAGATAATCAACGCCAGATTCTTCATAGGAAATATACACAACTTTTTTTTGAGCCGCACAACAGGTATGAGCCAGTGTTGCCGCCAAGAGTGATTTGGCTGTACCTGATTCCCCACTGATCATAATCGAGGATGATTCCAGATAACCACCCCCCAACATATCATCCAATTTAGCAATACCGGTGTTTAATCGCTGCTTTTCTTGTGCGCGATTGAGCCTTGCTTCTGTAATTGGTAACAATGATACGCCGTGTTGTGTTAATAAAAACGGGTAATCATTGGTACCATGGGACGTACCGCGATATTTGAGTACACGCAAATAGCGTGTCATTAAGCGTTTATCCATGGCTTGATTGATAAAAATCACACAATCGGCCGCATATTCTTCAAAATAGTTATCTTTGTCTTGAAAAAAACCTTCGCCGGCCGTGATCAATAACGTAATTTTTTGCTCACGACACCAATTAAACAGCATGGATAAACACATTAACGCATTCCCTGCTTTAAGCGTCATGAACAAATTTTGCAGAGAATCAATGATTAAAAGTGGATGCTTGCCAACCAAGCTTGTTTTTAAGCGGAATAAAATCGCATCCAACTCAAACTCTCCAACCACTTGATCGGACAGCGTCGGTGAAAAATCTAAGAGATGTAATTTTTTTTGTTTGATTGCTTGTGAGGCTTCAAGACCTAAACCATCCATATTCTGAATAATACGATCGGGCAACTCATCACACGTAACAAACGTCACATCATGGCCTTGGTTGATGCAGGTATGTGCGAAGATTTGAGAAAAAATGGTTTTCCCCGAGCCAGGCCCTCCTTTAATTAACGTCGGGAGCCCTTCGGGGTACCCCCCGCCTAAAATACTATCCAGCCCGTTTATTCCCGTACTTAACTTTTTCATCACGCTCCCTGCGTTCAAAATCTTTCTCTTTCTATTTATTTATTTATTGATTTATATTAACCATAGGTTAATCTGCCATACTTAGCTACTATTCTAACTTAGATCATCATGCGGCAAAGCACGTCGATTGGCCCTAAAATACGTGAGTGGCGAGCATTCAAATAAATCAACCAATTTTTCCATATAAATACACGCATAGCGGTCCACTTGCTGAGCAAAGTAACTTTCTTCGGCACCGGCACGAAACACGCGCCCCCACGTCGGGTTAAAAAACGCACCTTCTTCGGTTAATAACGTAGATAACTGCTTATCCAGCGCTTCGATTTCGACTTGTAGGGCTTTTATTTTTTCATCATATTCAGAGGTTTTTTCATCCAATCGAGCTGTAGAATACATCAAATGCTTGGCTTCGCGTTCACGCTTCACCCCCATCTTTTCAAGAATTTTTTCCTGAATAGATGCTGACGCTCTTTGCGCCTCAATTTCTGCACCCAATTCATCCACCACCAACGCTGTACGCCAATTACAAGCTTTTTTTAACTGCAGTATATCCCCATAAATATGATCGCCAATGTATAAAATATCATCACCGTTTAAATCTAAATCTTTGCTAAACTGGGCTGCACTTCCACCTTGATATATCCCAGGTGTAATGGCCCCTTCAGCATTGGTCATGGCCCCGGTTTGGCCATCAATTTTTAGAAAACGTAAATCATCATAAAAAAAGCGAGGTTTATGCGTAAACGTGATCACATATTCGAACACATCTTCCCAAGTCCGTCCGTCCGTTAAAAATGGATTCATCGCATAATCAAGCAAAACTTTGGTATAGCTATATTCTGAGTTGGTCGCAATAAACACCTTTTTTCCATGCCGAATAAAGCGCTCGATCCCTTGCACTAAATCCGGCTCTTTAATCACAAAATAATCTAAATTATCTTTTATCTTTTGCTTTAAACTTCCGTCACCATGCACGTGATCCACCATACGAAGCACATCGTCTGCAAGTACGCGATAACTGGGTAAATTTTGCTCACCCTCATCTTTTAGATCAACCAATTGCCCATAGAGCACACAAAAAGCAATTGAAAACGAGGTATCAATCACCTGATAATTGGGCTGATTGAGATCAATATACACACTGCCATAAAACGCTTGTTGCGCTTTAAAATCCATCGGCTTGGTTCCATGAGAACTTTGACGAATGGCGGCATAACGGTTGAGTTTTAAAATATTGCCATTCTCGCTATCAATCACAAGCCCACGAATGGCCCCTTCCATGCTAAATTTTAAACCCCGCAAACTTTCAGGATAATGCTTGGTGCGTATTAACGCCTCAACCACCAGCTCATACACCAACGCTTCAAAATGTTCGGTTTGATAGCGAATCAGGGTATGATCCATGTCTAAACCAATATATTTTACTTTTTTCAAATTCAAAATTCGATTAACAAAAACATGCTGATTCATAAAACCTCGCTAGATTATAAGAGAGCATAATGCTCGTGCATCGATAATCAATGGTTGTATTATAGCCGGTTCTGCAAGGGTCGATAGATCGCCTAAATTTGATACATCACCCTGCGCAATTTTGCGTAACAAGCGACGCATGATTTTCCCCGAGCGTGTTTTGGGTAACGCATCGGCCCATTGAATGCACTCAAGCGTTGCAATCGGCCCAATCACCTCACGTACATGCTTAATCAATGCTTGCTTAAGTTCATCCGTAGATTGCACACTTACCTGAAGCGTCACAAACGCATACAGATGCTCACCCTTGATTTCATCCGGCACGCCCACGACCGCCGCCTCAGACACACGTGGATGCGACACCAAGGCACTTTCAAGCTCCTCCGTCCCTAAGCGATGCCCCGACACTTGAATCACATCATCACTTCGCCCGGCAATCCAATAATTTCCTGACGCATCCACATGCGCCAAATCACCGGTTAAATACGCCCCAGGCACCTCATGCAAATACGTATCAATAAACCGCTGCTTGTCACCATAAATACCTTGCATCATGCCAGGCCAGGGTTTTTTAATCACTAAGCGACCTTTTTCTCCTGCCTCACATACCTCCCCCGTCTCACGCACAACTTCAGGAACAATTCCAAAAAAAGCTTGGCCAACAGCTCCTGGGGCAAGCTGCATCGCACCGGGTAAAGGCGTGAGTAACACACCACCGGTCTCGGTTTGCCACCAGGTGTTCACAATCGGACAACGGCTCTGCCCCACCACCTCATGAAACCACACCCACACATCCGGATTAATAGGCTCGCCGACCGTTCCTAATAATCTAAGCGAGGTACGTGAACTTTTGTTCAACCAGGCATCACCCTCACGCCTTAAACTTCGTAAAGCCGTCGGTGCGGTATAAAATATACTCACTTGATGCCTATCGATCATCTCCCAAAAGCGCGCATAATCAGGATAATTCGGTAGGCCTTCGTAAATTAAAATACTGGCGCCGTTTGCGAGCGGCCCATACACGCCGTACGTATGACCCGTAATCCACCCGACATCCGCCGTGCACCAATACACATCATGTGTATTATTTTCTTGATGATCAAACACACAGGCGTACGTCATCGCGGCATACACCAAATAACCACCCGTGGCATGCACCACACCTTTGGGTTTACCCGTAGAACCTGAGGTATACAATATAAATAGCGGTGCGTTGGCATCCATCCACACCGGCTCACAAAGAGGCGAAGCTTCAGCAACGGCTTCGTGATACCACCTATCCCGTGCAGGATTCCAAGCAATGTGCTTACCCGTACGCTGCACCACCAACACGCGCTCGACCGAAGGGGAGTTGAGCAATGCTTCATCCACCTGATTTTTAAATACAACACTTTTTTCACCACGATAACTACCATCGGCCGTAATTAATAAACGACATTGTGCATCGTTAAGACGGTTCGTGAGCGCATCAGCAGAAAAACCACCAAATATCACCGAATGAATTGCACCCAGCCGCGCGCATGCGAGCATCGCAATCACCGCCTCAGGTATCATCGGTAAATAAATCCCGACCCTATCGCCGGCTTGCACGCCCTCGGCTTTTAAAACATTGGCCAGGCGACATACGGCCTCATGTAATTCAGCATACGTCAAACATCGCTGCTCAGAAGCTTGATTACCTTCCCAACGCACAGCAATTTTATCGGCATGTTTAGCAAGATGCCTGTCGACACAGTTATAACAAGCGTTCAGCTTAGCCCCAACAAACCAAGCAATGTTCGCCTGTTCAAAATCACCTTGCATGGTTTGCTCCCAGGGCGTAGCCCAGGTCACATAACGCTTCGCTTGCTCGTCCCAAAAATCATCAGGATTTTCGAGCGAGGCTTGATGCATGGCCTCATAATCATTGGGCTTAATACGCGCTGTTTCAGAAAATGTTTTAGACATAGGATACAACGTGGTTTGCATGATCGATACCGTCCTGGTAATTAACAACGTGCCTGGTTTGTTATCGTAGATTACGTTATCCAAAGCACGTGTGTCAAAGAGCATGACTTTAATCAACTTGATTTTCAGTATATACGCCGTGTCGACAAGCTAACAGAAGATGCTCTTTTAAATACGCTATCGATTATGTTTCAACGATGAGGATCATTTGAACGCTTGTCTTCCGTCGATGGCGTCGGCGATGTCGTGTCAAACATACCGTGCCGACGACCCTGACGCGTTTCAAGTTGACCACAGGGTGCGAGCAACGCCACTAAATCCACTTCACCACCAAAACGTGCGGCATGGGTGGTTACCTGCTCATTCAACTGAAAGCAACCTTGAATATAAACATTAAAACTCGGGTCTTCATCAAATTGAGATGGATATTTTTCACGTAATGCTTCAAGAAAAGCCATTTGGGCCTCTTCTGAAACATTCATCTCCGCAAGCCTCTCGCCGCCCATCCCCGTTTCACATACAGTATCCCAAGCTTGTTTCCATTGACATGCTTGTATAGGATCTTTTTGAATAGCTTGCTTAAACTGTTCACGAACAAAAGCACGAAGTTCCTGTTTGATATCATCTAATGTGAGTATCTTAAACATGGGGTGCCCCTGAACAGACTGAAATAAACGACGCTTCACCCCTGAGTAGCAGGACGGTTTATCCCCTTCTAAATCATCATATTCTTCCGTTATCTCCTCACCCTGCTTATTGAAACACGGAGAACCGGATGTATCTTGTTTAACACGTTTTTTATCCCAATTATGGGCACGCCCAATAGACGCAAGCTCCGTAATAAAATAGGTTAACCGAGATGCAAACGTATGCCCATCACAGGGCTGTATCTCTTCATCCATCACACCAAGATAAAACATGGCAATCAACGGCTGGTATTTTTCAAAGGTCGACCATCCACCGATATTGCTCCGATTCACATAAGGGGCATCCTCTGCCATCCAAGGATTAGGTTTGCTTAAATATCGCCAAGCCGTATGGTCTTCATGTTGATAATAAGCTTCGCATGCTTGCTTGCGTAGATTGGGAGAAAGCTCTGAAGAGAGCGCACACCAATCATCCCAACCAAACGGCAATACCAGCACATGACCATTTTCTGTCACCACCTTCGCCGGAAGTCCCTCATAACGCGCCTTAAGCTTATCTCGCAAGGCCTGAACAACAACAAGAGGCCCACCAAGCCTCATAACCTTCGGTTCATAGATTTGACGGACTTCCTCCAAGCGCTTCTGCTCGCCACGAGACAAAGCCGTCATCGATGACTCACGATCGCGCACCAAGGTTTCTAAGTTCAAACTACCCCGCGCTTCACGCTGATAGAAATTATTCGCCCTTGCGCGTTCATACACAACTTCGAACATAAGGAAAACCTGAGCCACGGCATGATCACCATGACGAACCGCAGTACGAAACGCTTCTAAAAGCCTTTCTGTAAGTATGCTTTGCTGTTCTGGACTCAAAAGCACAAGAAGACGCTCCACGACCGCTGAATGACCCTGCTCAGCAGCATTGCGAAAAGCAGCAAAATTCTCCACTGAAATCATCTCTTGTAATTCATCTTCAGGCACACGTTCAATCAAATACGCCATCACATCAAAATAACCGTTGTACGCAGCATTTCTAAATGCACCAAAGTCCATCGCCAAAATCATGTTCTCTTGCTCATCTTCAGATACGTGATTCATTAAAAACTTCATCAACGAAAGATGACCATTGAACGCCGCCCTTCGAAAAACAAAATAGCCCCCATCACGTATCATACGTTGAAGCTGGGCAGGGTATGCAGCAACCAGCGTTTCCAAAAGTGTTTGATGATCTAATATTGCCGAAAGTTTAAAAACCTGCTCAACCTTAAGATCTAATCGCTCAGCAAAATGTATCAATACGTCAGGAGCAATCCCCGGATGACTGTAAGCCAAGGCAAGCCATGCCGTTTCTTTTTGCGACTCGGTTCCCAACGATTGCAGAAAAACATCATCAAATTCAGCGATCGCTTCATCGCCATGCTGTGATGCACTACGCATGACCTTAAGATGATTATCTGAAATCTCGCCGTTGAATAAAGCTTCATCAAACCAGACACGCTTGGGGATTAAACACGCTTCTGGATGCGCCATACGTTCAGGTTCAGTATTAAATCTCATATTCAAACTCCGATTCTTTATTTCTCAACACTTAATAACCAATTTAGCACATATTAGAACATGATGTTCCTCGGAAACCGACC
The DNA here is from genome assembly GCA_029212505.1 of Legionellaceae bacterium. Classification (GTDB taxonomy): domain Bacteria; phylum Pseudomonadota; class Gammaproteobacteria; order Legionellales; family Legionellaceae; genus JAALKW01. The sequence goes on from JARGOS010000005.1 coordinate 80,881, forward strand.
TGTTTATTTAAATTTCAGGCCCTGCATCTTTATCCGTTATATTTTCAAGTTCTGAACTCACCTTTTCTTGTGCATTGAGTGGCGTCACGGGCCTGTGGAAAAAGAAAAGCCCTCCGGTCATAACTGCAGTACTATCTAACGTTGTTTCATCCGGTGAGTGAAAATAACCAGCAATTATTGTTTTTATTATTTTTATTTTTTCTTCTAAGTCTTGTTCTGTAGCATCTCTAAAAAAGAACGGATTGTCTATCACTTGAGACTCGAGATAAAGCTTATCGAGCGTAACTTTTTCTTCAGGGTGTTTTAATTCATACATAGCTAATTTATAAAACGGATTTTCAGGTTGATTTCGATATTGATAAGCGAACCATTGGTTGCGCGCCTTTCGAATATCAGGGCCTGCGTCATCCAACGCCACCGTGCTTTGTAATGCATCGGTTAAAGCTTTATCAGCCAGCATGTGTAGCTGCTTGTTTTCAAAAGCAACGACAAGATGTTGGATAGCTTCATCAGGGTTCAAGTGTATTAGATGAGATAAAGCCATGAGCAATCGGTCGCATTCAGCCAGACAATGTGTGTCAGGTAGTGAATGCTCCCCGCTCATTAACTCAGGTGCTAATATGATAAATTGATCGATGCATGCCTCCAATTCATCAAAATCTAATTCATCCTGCGCACTGAATGCAAATAGCGGCGATAAGCAGCGATAAATCGCGTTATTTCGCTCGAGATAGCGTGTTATTTCTTCATTTATCACGCCATCTAACGTCAATAACGAATAGTTATATTTAAGCGCCTCGGCAACCCTTGAAGCGCCTTCAGGCCCAAGATTAATATCGCTCAGGTCGAGCTCCTGACGGGTTGTTTTGGCTACGAGCGTATCAACTAAAAACCGAATATCATCCAGTAGCGCGGGGTCATTTCTTCGAATAAGATTGCCTAAGATATAAAAACAAAGCTTCGCTTCTTCTGGGTCTGTGATTTCAAAGACAGCTTGGGGGTTATTCGCCTCGAAAGCCGCACGTCTTTCCTGCAAAATTCTGAGCTTCGCATCAATAACAGGAGGAATATATGGAGCCCAATGTTCTTTTTCACGGAGCTCAGCATAAGCAAAAATTTGGGGGAATGAAAGCAGGTGATGGATGACATGCGTATGCGTAAGTGAATTGCTCTCGTTAGCTATAGCGATTAAGTGTGCATCACGACAAGCATATGCATGGTTAATATTTTTTCTTCTGCTTTGCTCTTCACCCCTGAAAGCTGCTCGTAAAATACTCACTCCATGCGTGCGAAGCATATCTTGTGCATGATGTTGTTCATATCCCATCAAATATTTCAAAAGAGGCAAGTGCCCCATAAATGCAGCATCATGACAAAGCTGATAATTTTCTGCTTGAATCATTGCTTTCGGACTCGGCACACTTTGTCTAGAAAAAATAAAAAAAACTCGCTCAATCACAGGTAAGTGTCCGTTGATGACCGCTTTTTGAATCCACTCATATGTAACCCGATCCATAATCGCGGGTTCAAGTTCTAAAAGACGCTCCATGATCGGTAAAAACCCACGAGACATAGCAGAGATAAATCCTCGATCGCCATGGATTGAAATCATTGCCTGCACTTCATCAGGTGCAAGCTCCGTAAGCTTGTCTATGAGGCAATTCACGACATCAAGATGACCATGTTTGACAGCATCTAGAAAAACGCCATACCGCCCTGCTGCTATCATGCTTTGGATCTGACGGCCGTTAGTCTCAATCATCTTATGCAACAAACTTAGCTTACCAACAATCACCGTAAGCTTAAAACAATCATCATTGGACAGACCTAAACGATCAGCAAAGCGAAGTAATAAAGCATCATCCATGTCTGGATGAGCGTAAGCAAGCGCGAGCCAAGCGGTGTATTTTTTCTCACGCGTAAAGCTAGCCAAGTCATCATCAAGATCACTTGGTGCTGTTTTCATCAGCGTAAGCTCATAATCCGAAAGCTCTTGATTAAACAAATCATCACGCTCCCATACACTCAAAGGAATCAATCGCGCCTGTGGGTGCTCCATTCGCTCAGCTTCAGAATTAAATCGCATGCTTACTCTCCAACGGTAATTAGTTGGTTAATTGTTTCATCTGGTTGATTTATAAACAAGCGTAATAACTACGTGCTTTGCTTACCAATGCAGCAAAAAAGCATTTCTTTAAGATTAGATATGTGATATTATAAACAAACTGCATAAATTTATTACCAAAGGGGTGTTACTATGAATCGCTACAGTCTTGTTGATTACATCAATCAAGCCCCTGGCTTGATTTGCATTAAAGACAAACAGTCTGTGATACAAGCCTGCTCACCTCAATTCGCTCAGCTCGTGGGATATAAAAACCCAGAGGAAATACAGGGCATGACAGACTTTGATATGCGTTGTGACGCGGTGAGTGGCGCAGATAAATTTATTGCCCAAGACAAAGACGCCTTCATTCGAGGAGAAAACAAGTCCATTAATATTTATACCTATGCCGATGGAAAGAAAGTCGTCATGTACGGCGAAAAAAAGCCTTTAATATTTGATAACGAAGTTGTAGGCTTAAATATCACCGCTCAAGATTTAACGCATTTAGGCAATCTTGCGAACAAGTTTATTTTGCTACTCAAAAGTGACGGTAATTTTTTATCGGTTGATGAAAAAAAAGCAGCTACTTATGTTTTCCATGACACCTATCCTGGTGACTTACTTACCCAAAAAGAGTCCATGTGTTTATTTTACATTGTTCGCGGCAAAAGCAATAAAGAAATTTCTCAAATCTTAAACTTGTCTTGCCGGACCGTAGAAGGAAAAGTCGTGGCAATCAAGCAAAAGATGCGCTGCGATTCTAGACATCAGTTAATCGAACATGCGTTACAAAAAGGGTATTTGGATATTATTATTAATCAAATTCTTTTTTGCGATGATGTCTCGTTGGATTTGAATTAAAGGCCGTTGCACGTATCACGCAATTTTTTGAGCTTTTCAGCAATTTTAATTTCTAACCCACGTTCAACCGGTTGATACCAATGCGGATCGGTCATCCCATCAGGAAAATACTGCTCACCGGCTGCAAAACCACCCGGCTCATCATGCGCATAGCGATAATCTTTACCATGCCCTAATTTTTTCATGAGCTTCGTCGGAGCATTACGCAAATGCATCGGTACATCACGTGATTTATCACGTTTCACAAACGCTTTGGCTTGATTATAAGCCAGATATCCCGCATTGCTCTTAGGTGCCACAGCCAAATAAATCACCACTTGCGCTAACGCCAACTCACCTTCGGGTGAGCCTAAACGCTCATACGTTTGTGCCGCATCGTTCACGAGTTGCATCGCTCGTGGATCAGCAAGACCGATGTCCTCCCAAGCCATGCGTACAATGCGCCGCACCAAATAGCTGGGATCAACACCCCCATCCAACATACGGCATAACCAATACACGGCAGCATCGGGATTTGAGCCACGCACGGATTTATGTAATGCTGAAATTTGATCGTAAAAACAATCCCCGCCTTTATCAAAGCGTCGCGTTGCTGTGCTTAAAATTTCGCCCAGAATCTCTGCAGAAAATGCATGAATATCTTGATGCGTTGCAAACACATGAACTTGCTCTAAGCTATTCAGTAAGCGCCGGGCATCACCATCGGCATGGTTTATTAATAGAGTTTTTGCTTCATCATCAAAATTTAAATGCCCGAGTTTTTCCTGTTGTGCACGCTCTAATAACAGCTTCAGTTCATCATGACTCAGCGACTGTAAAACATGGGTCTGTGTTCGTGATAACAGCGCGTTATTGACTTCAAACGAAGGGTTTTCAGTTGTGGCGCCTATAAGCGTCACCAAGCCTGATTCGGTATAGGGCAATAACGCATCTTGCTGAGATTTATTAAAACGATGGATTTCATCAATAAACAAAATAGTTTTGAGCTGAAGTGCTTGATTTTTCTTAGCTAAATCCATCGCCGCACGAATATCTTTTACCCCAGAGAATACGGCAGATAGTGCAATCCATTCGCAGCCAAACGCTTTAGCCATCAAGCTTGCAAGCGTCGTTTTACCGACGCCGGGCGGCCCCCATAAAATCATGGAATGCATTTTCCCGCTTTCAAACGCGATGTTTAACGGCTTGCCTGGACCTAATAAGTGCTTTTGACCAATCACCTCAGACAGTTCGCGAGGTCTTAGTAATTCAGCTAACGGGGCACGGCTTGCTTCTTCTCTCATCATAATTTTTTAAGCCCTTGAGATATCAAATGCAATACTCTCTTGAATGCTCGAATGCCCAAGCGCCAAAGCAATCAAACGATCAATCCCGAGTGCGACGCCAGAAGATGGCGGCAAGCCATGCTTCAACGCATCTAACAAATAAACATCCGGTTCAGGTATGCCAAGACCGCGTGCTTGGCGTGTTTGTATATCGCTCTCAAACCGCGCGGCTTGAATGCTTGCATCGGTGAGTTCATGGAACCCATTCGCAAGCTCAACCCCACCGTAATACACTTCAAAGCGCTCGGCAACACCGTTGTTTACACAGGCCAAAGCCGCTTGCGATACGGGAAAATCAATCACACCGACAGGCCCTGAGTCGTTCGCCAAATAAGGCTCAACCACATGGCTCATCAGTAAAAATAAATATTGATCAGGATCTATTTCGTCATCAGGTAAAACTTTGGCGAGATCAAAACGCTGCAAGCATGCTTTTAACTCAGCTTGTGAAGTATTAAATGGATCAAGTTGGCAGGCTTTCAAAAACGCTTCTTGGTAGCTGATAATAACCAGCGGATCACAAGCTAAAATCACCTGCAAAAAATCACCGACTTCGGCCAGTAATTCATGGTGATTAAAACCTGGGCGATACCATTCAAGCATCGTAAATTCAGGATTATGCCAACGCCCGCACTCATCATCTCGAAAAGCACGTGCCAGTTGAAAAATCGGCCCGCTTCCAGCGGCAAGCAAGCGCTTCATGTGATATTCAGGTGAGGTTTGTAATGCGTAGGTTTTACCCGAGCAACGCGCGTGTATCGCTTCAAGATAAACATCGGTCACGCCATGCGCAGCCATCACCGGCGTTTCAACTTCGAGATAATCACGTGCATTAAAAAAGGCGCGTATTTGCGCCATAATACCTGCACGCTGCTTAAGTGCCTGAATCGAAGCTGAAGGTTTCCAAAGCATCAATAAAACATACCCAGCTCAAGCCGTGCGGCTTCACTCATACGATCATTCGACCACGGTGGCTCCCAAATGAGTTCAACCGTACATTCACGAACGCCTTCGACGGGAAGCACCGCTTGCTCCACCGTGCCAGGAAACGTTTGTGCAACCGGGCAGCCTGGCGATGTCAGCGTCATTTGAATATGCACATGCTTACTCTCATCAATCGCCACATCATAAATTAAACCCAAATCATAAATATTGACGGGTATTTCAGGATCAAACACCGTTTTTAAGGCTGCAATCACCGCTTCTTTGAGCGCGGCTTGTTCTTTTTTTTGTTTATTAAACCCAAGCATAACCCTACTCCGTGCTCACTAAATTTTTATTAACATCTTTATTTAATGCGGCGTCTAAAGCATGCCAGGCAAGCGTTGCGCATTTAACCCGTGCAGGAAACGCACGAACACCTTCAAACACACTCAGCTTACCTAGCATCACCGTATCTGACACAGCATCATCTTCGGTTAATAATGCATGAAACTGCTCAAACAATGCATGCGCTTCAGCCTCCGTTTTGCCTTTTAAAGCCTCCGTCATCAGCGACGCCGAAGCTTGAGAAATAGCACAGCCTTCGCCTACAAAACTCACGTCTTGAATCACGCCTGCTTCAAGCTTAACGTACACCATCAGCTGGTCGCCGCATAACGGATTCACACCACGTGCTTCGCACGTTGCACACGGCATGGCATGATGATTGCGTGGGGTTCGGTTGTGATCGAGAATCACTTCTTGATATAACGCTTGTAAATCCATGATTAGGCAAACATCCTATTGATTTGTTGCAAGCCCTCAATGCAGCGATCGATTTCTTGCTCAGTATTATAAAAAGACAACGACAAACGTGTGGTCGCCGGCACGCCAAAAAACTCCATCAGCGGCATAGCACAATGATGCCCACTGCGTAGTGCAAGGCCTAAACTATCTAAAATGGTACCGATATCATGCGCATGCACACGTTCGTGCACAAATGAAATAATCGGCAGTTTATTATCAACATGCCCAATAATACGAAAGCCAGGTAATTGCTCAATGGCTTGCGTCGCATAGGTTAATAAAGCTGACTCATATGCTTTGACTGCGGTGCTATCTAGCGCACTTAAATAATCCAACGCGGCGCCAAAACCAATCACACCGGATATATTAGGCGTGCCTGCTTCAAACTTACCCGGCAGGGGCGCGTAAGTACTGTGACTGATATGCACCGTTTCAATCATGTCTCCGCCCCCTTGGTAAGGCGGCATGGCATCTAAGAGCGCTTCTCGCCCCCAAAGCACACCGATACCTGTAGGGCCGTACATCTTATGCGCCGAAAAAACATAAAAATCACAGCCTAAATCCTGCACATCAACCGGCAAATGCGCGGCCGCTTGTGCTCCATCGACTAATACCACCGCGTCATAAGCCTTAGCGGCTTGAACCATTTGCTTGATGGGATTAATCACCCCAATGGCATTCGATGCATGGGTTATCGCGACCAAACGTGTATGTTTTGATAATTTTTCTTCGAACACTTGCAGCGAAATATCCCCATGCACGTTCATGGGCACCACACGAAGGGTCGCCCCTACCGCGTCACACGCCATTTGCCACGGCACAATGTTGGCGTGATGTTCCATGTAAGTGATTAAAACCTCATCACCTTCGCGTAAATTCACCCGAGCAAAGCTATTTGCCACTAAATTAATCGCTTCCGTCGCGCCACGTACAAAAATGCACTCACTCACCGATGTCGCATGAATATACGCGCGAATTTTTTCACGTACGGCTTCAAATTGCGCTGTCGCACGCATGCTTAAAGCGTGCACGCCTCGATGCACGTTCGCATTATCATGCTGATAATAATGCGCGATAGCGTCAATGACAGCCTGAGGTTTTTGCGTGGTGGCGGCATTATCTAAATACGCCAGAGGATGACCATGAACGGCTTGATCTAACACCGGAAAATCACGTCGAATGCTTTTTACATCAAATCCTACCGGCGTATTATTCATGCAACCTGCTCCACATGTTGAACCAAAAGACTGGCCACACGTTCTTGAACACAGGCCGGTGTAATTTTACGAATATTATCCGTTAAAAACGCTTGAACCAGATAATGCTGTGCAAGCTCAGCATCGATACCGCGCGTCGCCAAATAAAACAAAGCATCTTCGTCTAATTGCCCAACCGTAGCACCATGCGCACACACCACATCATCGGCATAAATTTCTAATTGCGGCTTAGTATCAACTTCGGCTTTCGACGATAATAATATATTTTTATTATACTGCTTCGCTTCGGTTTTTTGAGCACCATGCGCCACCTGCACTTTGCCGTTAAACACCGCTCGTGCCGAGCCGTTTAGAATGCCTTTGTAATCTTGTTCACTGGTGCAATCAGGTACCGCATGCTTAACAACGGTGTGATGATCCACGTGCTGACTATCCGTCGGAGTATACAAGCCGTTCATCACGCACGATGCGCCCGACTCAGCTAAGTTAATCACCGTATCACTTCGTGTCCACTGCCCACCTAAGCTCACACTATGGCTCTCAAATCGACTGTTGGCCGCTTGCTCGACGGCAACTTCACCCACATGAAACGCTTGGTCACCTTCACGCTGAATTTTACAATGCGTGACGTGCGCGTTGGCTGCAAGCTTAATTTCGGTATTCACACTGGTGTAATACGGTGCGTTATGAACGTCGCTGCCGTAATCTTCAACCAACACCAGGCGGCTGTTCGCCTCGGCAATGACCAGATGCCTTAAACAGCGTGCTACCCCGGCTTCTGTTTGTGTGTACAACAAACGTATCGGTTCATCAACCTGCACGCCTTCAGGAACATAAACAAACATACCGTCATGAAATTCTGCGGTATTAAACGCATGAAAACCATGCGTCTGCTGCATGATATTATTCAAATAAGGCTTAATCTTATCGGCATGATGAACACACGCGTCCAGCAACGGCATCACAAGCACACCCGCAGGATACGCATGCGTTGTATCAGGCACAAAGCTCGAGGCACCTGCCTTCGGTAAAGCCTGCGTTGAAAATGCATCGGTCGCTGAATATTTCCAGTCTTCATCACGACGTGTCGGAAAACCCAACGTGTTTAAATCAGATGCGGCCTTTGTTTTTAAATCAACCAACCATGCTTCTGAAATCATGCTTGCTCCATTTTTTCAAGCCAGCTATACCCTTTTTCTTCTAAAATTAAAGCCAGTGATTTATCACCCGATTTAATAATTTTACCGTCAGCGAGCACATGAATATAATCAGGCTGAACATAGTTCAACAAACGCTGATAGTGCGTGACCATAATAATACCGCGTTCAGGCGAACGCATGGCATTAATTCCGCCGGCAATCACACCTAATGCATCAATATCTAAGCCTGAATCGGTTTCATCGAGAATCGCAAGTTTTGGCTCGAGTGCAAATAATTGTAAGATCTCATTGCGTTTTTTCTCACCGCCAGAAAAGCCTTCGTTGACGTTGCGATACAAAAAGCTTTCGTCAATTTCAAGTTGCTGACATTTTTCACGGATAAAACTTAAAAAATCCATCGCATCCATCGGCTCTTTGCCTTGCGCTTTACGAATCGAGTTCACAGACGATTTTAAAAAGCTCACATTGGCCACACCGGGTATTTCAACTGGGTATTGGAACGACAAAAAAACGCCGGCTTGTGCACGCTCTGCCGGTGATAAAGGCGTGATATCTTCACCACAATACGCAATACTGCCACCGGTGACTTCATAAGCAGGATGACCTGCAAGAATTTTAGATAACGTACTTTTACCCGAGCCGTTGGGCCCCATGATGGCATGTATTTCACCGGGTTTAATCTCTAAATCAATGCCTTTGAGTACCGCTGTCCCGTTAACCGATGCCTGTAAATTTTTAATTGATAACATATTATCCTACTGCCCCCTCTAAACTAATACCGAGTAATTTGGTTGCTTCAACCGCAAACTCCATCGGCAATTCTTTAAGTACTTGCTTACAAAAGCCACTCACAATCATCGAGACCGCTTCTTCTGGATCAATCCCGCGTTGCTCACAATAAAACAATTGATCTTCACTGATTTTTGACGTGGTTGCTTCATGTTCGATTTGGCTTTGTGCTTGCTTCGATTCGATGTACGGAAACGTATGTGCCGAGCAATCACTGCCCATCAGCATCGAATCGCATTGGGTGTAATTACGTGCGCCAACCGCCATCGGCGTGATACGTACCAAACCTCGATACGCATTATGTGAACGACCGGCACTGATGCCTTTTGAAATAATCGTCGAGCGTGTATTTTTGCCCAAATGAATCATTTTACTGCCGGTATCGGCTTGTTGATGATTATTCGTCACCGCCACCGAGTAAAACTCACCGACCGAATCATCCCCTTTGAGAATCACACTGGGGTATTTCCAGGTAATTGCTGAGCCCGTTTCGACCTGTGTCCACGAAATTTTAGAGCGCGTGCCACGGCATGCGCCTCGCTTAGTCACAAAATTATAAATACCGCCTTTGCCGTCTTTGTCTCCGGGGTACCAGTTTTGAACGGTTGAGTATTTAATCGTCGCGTTATCTAAAGCAACCAACTCGACCACCGCAGCATGCAGCTGATTTTCATCACGCTGAGGTGCTGTGCAGCCTTCTAAATAAGATACATAGCTATCATCATCGGCAACAATCAACGTCCGTTCAAATTGCCCAGTTGACGCGGCGTTAATTCGAAAATACGTTGATAACTCCATCGGGCAACGCACGCCTTTAGGAATATAAACAAACGATCCATCCGTAAATACGGCTGAATTTAACGCCGCATAAAAATTATCGCGATACGGTACGACCGAGCCTAAATATTGCTTAATTAATTCAGGGTGCTCATGAACCGCCTCTGAAAACGAGCAAAAAATCACGCCTTTTTCAGCAAGCTTGGCTTTAAACGTGGTGGCAACCGAGACACTATCAAACACCGCATCAACCGCAACGCCCGCCAGCATTTCTTGCTCACGCAGTGGAATGCCGAGTTTTTCATAGGTTCGAAGTAATTCCGGATCGACCTCGTCTAAGCTTTTAGGCCTATCTTCGATACTTTTGGGCGCTGAATAATACGAAATTTCCTGATAATCTATTTTAGGATAATGCACGCTGGACCATTCCGGTGTTGGCATGGTTTTCCAGTGCTCAAACGCCTTGAGACGCCATTCCAATAAAAACTCAGGCTCATTTTTCATCGCAGAGATACGACGAATCACATCTTCATCAAGACCTGGATCAAACGTTTCTGACTCAACATCAGTAATAAACCCGTGTTGATAATCACCGTCTAATAACGCACTGAGCGGTTCATCTTCATTTGACACGATTAACTCCCATCACAACCTGTTTCATATGTTCAAGATCATTCGCAGGAATAACCGGCTGGGCCAACGCATCTAAACGCACACTGTTCAGTGCGGCCTCGATGGATTGACTGATTAAACGCCAATTATCCTGCACATGGCACACCTGATGAAGCGCACAAGCATCGGGATTTGTGTTGCATGAAGTCAGCCCCTGCGCGTCATCAAATGCTTGTAAAATTTGGCCGATTGATATGTCAGCCGCCGGACGTTTCAGGCGATAGCCTCCGGTGGTCCCACGTGTTGAAACCAATAAACCTGCCACGGTAAGCCGCTTCAAAATTTTACTCACCGTCGGTAAGCTTACGTGGGTATGCTCAGCAATATCACGCGCACTGGCAAGCCCGGTGCATCCGGCTAAAAAAACCATCACCACCGTTCCATAATCCGCTAATTTACTGATACGTAACATAAGCCTACCATCTCATCACCATCAATATAGTACCTATGAGGTTCTATATCAAAATCAATGGCCCATATCATACACGGACTTCAGTATTTTGTACAATGTCGCAACGGGAATATATTAAGCAAATATACCCACCTTGCAATCAAATTCAGGTTACAGCATACTTTTTGAAGACCACCTGATGAGATAAGCGATGAGTAAGCATGCAAAAAAGGTAAGGTTTTCTGACGAGGCGTTTTTACAATCTCAATGGATAAGCATTCCCTTTCGTCCCAATTTTTTACTCAGGCTTTCGATTACCGCAACGTCGAGAGAACAAGACACACTGACGCATATCATCCGTCAAATCCACAATACCACGTCTCATCTCAGCACTTTACAGCCAGCAATCATTCGAAAATATCTAACGCATATCAAACAATTGCTCACACTCGATTGCATGACAGAACACCAGAACGCGCTTAAGACGCATGCACGTGATGTTTTCTTTCAGCTGATTCATCAACAAACTCATACGCCTATTCATGCTCGCTACTGGCGACATATCGATCACAAAAAAGAACGTGCATATCTTGACATGAAAATTGCAATCATGAATGCCGAGCTTTTTAAGCTCGGTGCAATATTATTTGACAGCGTACAAGAGCAAAATAGCCCCTTAATCAGCCCTCATGAAGCCTACAAAAAAAATTTAAAACATCGATTAGATAGAATATTAGCTGCAAGACCGTCGAGCGTTCATCATTATTTTGCAGGATTTCGTGAACATCTATCAAACGCTAAAAACTTACCTTACGTGCAATTTGATAGGCTTATTGAATATTTAGACAAATATCTATTAGAACATCTTAAGATCAATCCATCACCCCAAGCAAACACCTTACAGCATTACCTGAAGCAATGCCAAATTCGCATCACACAACCGTTACCCGAGCATCTTCAGTCCCAATTAGATAAGCTCTTAGTTTGTTATGATAACGAGCATAACGTGTCATTATCGCGACGAATCAGTCGTAAATTTGAGTTTTTAACCGCGTTATCTGACACCATCAAAGATAACCCCGAAAAAAACTATACTGAATGCTATCGTTTGGTAAAAGCATCATCACGCGCAAGTATTCAAGAGCTTGTGTCCGAAGGATCCTGTACATTGACCCTCTTTGCAAAACATCGTTTTAAAGATTTTATTACAGCGCTCTTAGATGCCGATTCTGATTATGAGCAGCTAAACCGTCTTACCAATACAACTTTAAATAACCATTCACACGACGACGCAGGCCGTTTCTCATGTTAAACTGGATCCCATAGCCTAGAGGAACCCACTGATTATGTCTGAACAATACACAGCTGATGCCATCGAAGTCTTAAGCGGCCTGGATCCCGTTCGTCGTCGTCCAGGAATGTACACCGATACCACACGCCCCAATCATTTAGCGCAAGAAATTATTGATAACAGTGTCGATGAAGTGCTTGCAGGCTTTGCGGACAAAGTCACCGTGACATTACATGAAGACGGCTCGATCGAAGTTGAAGACAACGGTCGCGGTATGCCGGTTGATTTGCATCCAAAACTCAACGTCAGCGGTGTTGAAGTGATCATGACCAAACTGCATGCCGGCGGAAAATTCTCCAGCAAAAATTACACCTTTGCCGGAGGGCTTCACGGCGTGGGCGTCTCGGTGGTCAATGCCTTGTCACACCAACTCGATGTCAATATTAAACGTAACGGCGTGCATTATCATATGCGCTTTGCCAACGGGCATAAAGCCTCCGAACTCGAAGAAATAGGCACCGCAAGAAAGCGTGATACCGGAACAACCATTCGTTTTACACCGGACGAGAGCTATTTTGATACCACGCGTGTGGCCATCAAACCCCTCAGTCATTTATTGCGTGCAAAAGCCGTGTTATGCCCCGGTTTAACCATCACATTGATTAATCATCTTAATAACGAAACCACCACCTGGTGCTTTGAACATGGTCTCCGAGATTATTTATCACAAACCTTAAACAGTGAAGCGCATCTGCCTCGCGAGCCGTTTACCGGTGAGTTTAAATCAAAAGAAACCGTGGTTGAGTGGGCGCTGGTTTGGGAAAGCGCACCGGCGACACCGCTCACCGAAAGTTATGTGAATTTAATTCCGACCATTCAAGGCGGTACTCACGTCAACGGTCTGCGTTCGGGTTTGTTTGATGCGCTTTCTGATTTTTGCACGCTTCGTAATTTACTTCCTCGCGGGGTTAAGCTTACTGCCGATGATTTGTGGGAGCCTTGCCAATACGTGCTATCGCTTAAAATGCAAGAGGCACAATTTGCAGGTCAAACCAAAGAGCGCCTGACCTCGCGCACGGTCGCATCGCTGGTGAATAACGTGGTCAAAGATGCGTTTGCGCTTTGGCTCAACCAACACCGCAGCACCGGTGAACAAATTGCAGCACTCGCCATTGAACGTGCGCAAAAACGTTTACGTCAATCCAAGCAAGTCACAAGAAAACGTTTAACCCAAGGCCCAGCGCTTCCAGGAAAGCTCGCGGATTGCTTGCAACAAGATTTAAGTCAAGCCGAGTTATTCTTAGTTGAGGGAGACTCGGCTGGTGGCTCTGCAAAACAAGCACGCAGCAAAGATTTTCAAGCGATTCTTCCACTCCGTGGTAAAATTTTAAACTCATGGGAAGTGGATTCATCGCACGTGCTGGCGTCACAAGAAATTCATGATATCGCCGTTGCCATGGGAATTGACCCAGGCTCGGATGATTTAAGTGGCTTACGTTACGGTAAAATTTGCATTTTAGCCGATGCCGACTCCGACGGAGCTCACATCGCAACACTCATTTGCGCCTTATTTCTCAGGCATTTTAAATCACTGGTTAAATCAGGCCATGTTTATGTTGCTATGCCACCGCTTTATCGTATCGACGCAGGTAATATTGTGCAATATGCCTTAGATAACGACGAAAGAGACAGCATCATCAAAATACTGAACAAAAAAGGCCGAACGAAAATCAACGTACAACGCTTCAAAGGTCTCGGTGAGATGAACCCGGTTCAACTACGTGAAACCACCATGGATCCAAACACCCGGCGCTTGGTGCAGCTCACGCTCGACGACGAGCCGGGGGCTATGGCGATTATGGATATGTTACTCGCTAAAAAGCGTGCGTCAGATCGTAAAGCATGGCTTGAAGACAAAGGTAATCTTGCGGTGATTTAACCTCCCGTTCATCCGCCGGAAAAACAAGGGCTTATGACATGCTATCTGTGATTGTTTCTATTTTTAATGAAGAGAAAAATCCATATTTAAGCACACTGTTAACGCAATTTGAACATGAGCCAGATTTTGAGCTCATTTGTGTGGACGGTGGCTCCACCGATAACACGCAAGCGCTTGTGCGCAAGCACAATGCTATGCTACATATTTTAGAAAACTCAACCCGTGCAGCGCGTTTAAACCTCGGTATACAACACGCAACCCATCCTCATGTCTTGCTGCATCACCCGCGGTCGCTGCTTTCACCTCAGGCCCTCAAATTTTTAAAAACTAACCCTGTTCTACCCGATTGGGCAGCGTTCACCCATCAATTTGATCATGCGCACTTTTTTTTAAACTATATTTCCTGGTATTCCAATCATGTACGTGTTCTTAAAAAAAATATTGTTTATTTAGATCATTGTATCATCATAAAAAAAGCGTATTTAGACGCGTACGCAATACCCGACATTGCTATATTTGAAGACACCGCCCTCTCCCATCATTTACAATCCTACGGCAAACCACAACTGCTGAGTCAAAGCGCGACCACATCAGCCGTTCGATTTTTAGATCGAGGTATTTTCAAGCAATTTTTTCTAAACCAGCTGATCAAAGGCTTATATCACTGGGGATATGATCCTAAAAAAATAAATAAACTCTATGAGCAGCATCTTAATTTAAACCAACATAATTAGGCGTATACAACACATGACTGATAGCTTACAACGATTTCTATTTCAAGATACCTGTGTTCGAGGTGAGATTATTCGACTGGATAACACCCTCGACGTGATTCTCAAGCAAAATAATTTTCCACCGGAGCTGTGTGACTTACTGAGTCAAACGCTCTGTGCAACGAGTCTACTCTCAGGCATACTCAAATATGACGGTCAACTTACGCTGCAATTTCAAGGCACAGGCCCCATCAAAATGCTGGTGGCGAAATGTGATAATCACTATCGCATGCGCGCAACCGCCCAGTGGGACGACGAAAGCCTACCGAGCAAACTGCACGCTGATTTTGAAGACGGTAACTTGGTGATTACCATTCAAAACAACCAAACCAACCAAAATTATCAAAGCATTGTCGCGATTAACCATCAGTCCATTGCAGAATCTCTGGAAAACTATTTTTTACAGTCCGAGCAATTAGAAACGCGCTTGTGGCTTGCGTATGATCATACCAAGCAACAAGCTGCAGGCTTACTGCTTCAGAAATTGCCGACAGAAAAAAACCAAGCATCAGAAAAAACCTGGCAACATATTCAGACCTTAGCCAATACGTTGACCCATCAAGAACTTTTAAACTGGGATAATACAACGCTGCTCCATAACTTATTTCATGAAGAAACGATTCAGCTTTTTGAACCCCACCCCGTCCAATTTCATTGCCCATGTGATGCTAAAAAAATGCTTCACTCCATTACGCTGCTTGGCGAAAAAGAAGCACTTGAAGTGCTCGAAACCCATCGCTATATTGAAGTAACGTGTGAATATTGCAAAAACCAATTTCAATTTAATCACGATGAAATTAATCGATTATTTACGAAACATTAATCATGAAAAAAATCAGCCAAATCTCTGCATTCATCACCCTTATTGCCACGGCTTGGACGTTTCATGCCAAGCTTGCCATGATGATTGTTTGGATACAAAGCTTAGGCTGGTTAGCACCCATTTGTTTTATCGTGCTTTTTAGCTTAAGTACGCTTCTTTTTTTACCAGCTGTACCGTTTGTATTAGCCGGCGGTGCTATTTTTGGCCCTGTGTGGGGAACCGTTTTTAATATTGTGAGCGCAACCCTTGGCGCCATCGGTGCATTTCTTATCAGTCGATATTTCGGTACAGATTGGTTATCACCGAAGAAAAGCGCGGCGCTTAGACGCTTGAGTCAACGTATTGAGCATCATGGCTGGAAGTCTGTGGCGGTGATGCGTTTAACCCCGGCGCCATTTAGTTTGGTCAATTATGGCTTTGGGCTGACACAAATCAACCTGCGTTTATACGCCTTCACCACCTTTCTTTTTTTGATACCGTACAAAATTCTCGCCACCTATTTTGGGTATTTTAGCATGATGACAGCACGTTGATTCGCTTGTTTAGGTCTTAATATCCCGATAAATATTGTTGATGATGTATTTTAAATTGAGTCGTTTGCTTAATCTTCAAACTTATAATCATCAACCAAACCCGTGTCTAATTCTGCTTTTGAAAGTGACATACTCCCCCCACCAAACGGCTAACCCGTTCTGGTGGGGGCTTCTTGCGACCTACGCAGCGTTA
>JARGOS010000006.1 GCA_029212505.1 Legionellaceae bacterium
AAATCCTAAGTTACATGATAAGTTTGCATCAAGCTTTAAAGTGCACTTAATCCAGGTGATTCAGCATTGCGCCACGCAGCTCAATGAGGGCGTCAAGCAATACACGCCAAGCGATTTACCTGATTTTATTCCGTATGAGAAGATTAATTTTGAATTAAACGAAGACCCTGTTTTTATCTTCCCACCGGGTCATGCGGGTGCTGAATGTTATTATCATAATATCGTGACAGGTTTGTCTGATAAAAAAATGGTTGTTTTTAATAATTTTTATCATGAATTAAATGAAGTATATGGACCTCGTGCGAATCAATACTTACGGTATGAAGCGTTAGCTTCCTATTATATTCAACAGATGAAACGTATTCAAAAGCAAGGTCCTTATAGGCTATTTGGCTGGAGTTTTGGCGGCGTGTTGGCTGTAGAAATATTAAATCAATTAAATGCTATCGGTGATGTTGTGTCTGATGTAATCTTGATGGATGCACATTTTAATCATAAAAAAGCGGTGAAAAGCGTATGCGTTCGTCATCAATTAAAGCTGCCAGAAAAAATGTTATTTGAGATTAATTATAATTATCAACCGAATAAAATACGCTGCATGAAAACAAACATTATCTTATTTAAAGCATTACACGCACCATCAGAGCGTGCTGTGGGCCTCGATGGATTTGATGTAAAAATTTTTTCGCATTATGTGAATTCTACAGAAGATAACCATCTCTCCGATATATGTGATGCTTCTATTGAAATTATACCTATGCAAGCGTCGCACGATAATTGGGTTAAAAAACCTGAGATTGTGAATCAGATTTGTTCTGTCATAAAAGGGGAGATTGCTTCGGTTGTTCGGGTTTAATATTGAACTGCTTTGTTTTGAACAGGATGCAAGGCAGTATTTTTTTATTTTAGTCAGTTTTGAGTGTTATCATATGGATTTTACAGCAGCACAAAAATATCAGGATAAATGGGAGTCCAGAAGTTCAGTTCGAACGCGGCCACGTAAACCCATAGACTTTAGTCTATCCGGTGATTTTTTCCCCCTAGATAAACAAGTTTTATTTTTATTGCCTGAAGTGCGCGCTTTAGATGATAAAAAGCAAGACATTCTTTTGTTGTCGTTTATTAAGTACTTAAACGATATTATTCAGTTAGAAACGCATTTTATTCACCGTGCATGCCATAGCATGATGCATAAAAACTTGCCCGTTGTGTATACAGACGTGATTAAACGCAACGCAAGTACGGTGATTGTTGATGAGTATTATCATGTTTATATTGCTTATGATTTACTAAGCCAGCTTCGAGAGCAATACCCGCACTTACCTGATGTGGATAGTCATTTTTCAGATGCAGGGCATGCTATGCAGACCATTAAAGAAGCTTTGCCTCAAGAATATCATGATATTTTTGAGATTCTAGCCGTGTGTATTTTCGAAACTACATTGATACGCGAGCTCGTGACTTATTTTGATTCTGAAAACATACATCCGAGCATTAAATATTATATTAATGACCATATGAATGATGAATCTAGGCATTTTGGATTTTTTCATGAGCTTCTGGGGTATACCTGGGCGAACATGCCTGAAGATTTTAGACAAAATATTGGTTCAAAATTGGGTGAGTTTGTCACTCTGTATTTGAATGTTCAGGCAGATATTGACCATAACACTCATGTTTTGTCGTGGGCTCTTGATGACGCTGAAAAAGCAAAAGTTTTGGTTGGCAAGCTTTATCATGGGTTTGAAATTTCGCCAGATCTTCCCATTGTCAAAAATGTATTGAGGGTTTTGACGCAAACCGACGTATTATCGCATGCGGCAGTTAAGCACGATTTTGAGCATTATGGCTTAATTGCATAGGATTAGTGGTTCAATATGGCACGATATTAAGATAGTTCTTGCGAAGAAATAAGCTGTGTCCCTCTGTGCCTGCGAGGGTGAAGATAGCGGGCACATGAATCATGACGATCGGGCGGGCGTGTTACCGTTGTCTGGAAGCAGCAGTTGTTGTATTTTTGCAATATGGTCATTTAGCTCTACTAACAAGACTTCAAATTGTTTTACATGGGGCTTTTCATGATAAGGTGTATTAAAAAAATAGTGAGTATGACTGTCTGCATTTACATACCCTAAAGAAAGTACGTTTAAAAACGAACGTATCACACCTTCAATTGCATGCATGATGTACCTGACCTGTTCTCCGAGTGTTTTGCATGCCTCCCAGGATTTAGGTTTTGAGCTTATGGCATCGACTTTTGTTGTGATGGACTGTAAGCTTGCTTGGTACAATGTGATTAAATCAGGTAAGGTATGAGGTTGGATGATTGCGTTTGTCTCGATCATGGCATCACAAACTTGATACAAAGCATCAAATTCAGAACAATAAGCAGCATGAACGTTTTTGGCTCCATCGCAGAGACCTTTTAAAGCATCAAGCATATTTATAATGTCGATGTGATGATCTTTTATTTCGTGAGACAATGCATTTTGTCGATGCTGCTCGGGGTCTTTTGTTTCTTCTTCACCAGCCAAGTCGTCTGGGTTGTGATAGGGTGGGAGAGTATTTTCATATTCAGGGCAATGAAATTGATGGATAGCCTCACTGATAGCGCCTTTGGTGGATGCATTGTTTAAAGCTGTATTAAACTCGCGTAACTTACGGTTTTTGATGGGGCAATGCAAATAGATATCTAAAATTTTGCTCACATGATCGTTTAAGATGACTTGTACTTGTTTTTTATCAAGTGTTTTTAACCTAAGTTCTGATGTAAGAATAGATTTAATATGCCTTAAACTGTCGGCGAAGAGGGTGGCATATTCAGGGTGAAACATCACCCAAGATCGTGTTTCTGGATTAAGTTTATTTGTTCTGCGAAGATAGGTTAGTAAGACTTTAATTTCTTCTAGGTTGGTTGTATCAGCTAATAAAAAATTAAGTAAGACAACAGTGATGGTGTTTTTCGCTTTATGAACCGTATCTAACGTCTCTTTAAGCATACTAAGCCGCAAAATCGGAGATAGATTTTTGGTATGAGATATACGTGTTTCTCTGTGTGCAAACTCAATCATTTTACGCTTAACGTCATGATAGAGCTGAACACCTGCATCAGCGTGAATGCTTTCTAGGTTGTCTTGTAGCAAATCTCGAATATTGTCAAGAACGGCTTGCTCTTCTTGAGATGTATTGAATTCACGAGGCATAGTATTTGCCCGATTTGTTTTTAGTATTCTATAGTATAGACTAGAATGATCATGATGCGTTTAATTAAATCATTTTTTGCTGCATAAAAGGCGATAAACTCGGTGGTTGGTGCAAGCGATGCTGATAAACGGCATAAAAGGCCATCACGGCTTTTAAATAATTACGTGTTTCAGCCCACGGTAACGTATCAATCCATACATCAATCTCGTGAATAGGATGCGTTTTAATCCAGCGGTTCACTTGATGAGGGCCTGCGTTATAAGCGGCGACCATAAGCAAAGGATTACGATCAAATCGCTTAGCAAGATGATTTAAATAAGCGGTACCCAGGTTAATATTCATGTTTGGGGAAAATAAGGCTTGACGGTTTGTATACGTAATATGTTCTCGTCGTGCGACTTGTTTGGCGGTTTTTGGCATGAGTTGCATCAAACCATGCGCACCCACAGGCGAGATCACATCTTCTCGAAAAGCACTTTCTTGACGTATCATGGCGTAAATCAAGGCTTCTGGAATGTTAAACTGCTTAGAATATTGTTTGACAAGTGTTCGGTGCGCTAAAGGAAAACGTAAGTTGAGTTGATTGGCTAACTCTTTTTCACCGCTCAGATACACCGACTTACCAGTCCAGTGCAAATCATCGGCAAGCCATGCGACAAAAGCACTTTTTTTCTCTTTAGGGAGTTCACTGATAAAGTCGTTTGCGATGCGCGAGGCTTCAAGACGTTGATTATCCGAATAGAGTTGCTTGATGTGATCGGTAATCGCATGATAAGGCTCAAGCAGATGAGGTGCCGTTGATACGGGCTCATGTTCAAATGCCATGGGTTGCTTTAAGCGCACACTGGCAAGAAAACCATAATAATGCCGTTGTTGGGCGAGTTTTTGATACAATACCCGTGCCTCTTCTGGATTCCCGAGTGCTTCATCGGCACGGGCAAGCCAATATTGCCAGGCCGGGTTGTCTTGATTGGTTGAGCGCTGAATAAGATGTTTAACACGTGCCCATTCGTGTTGCCGGAGTGAATATCGAATTTGCCAATCGAGCAGGCCTTCGCTGTACGACGCCGGTTCGACTTGAGCAAACCATGCCGATGAATCCGGCTGATTACGTAAAGCTCGGTAGAGTGCGAGATGGCTTAAAAACGTTTGTTTTTGGTCGGCATCAAGCAAATTTCTACGCTTGGCTTCTTCCCAGAGTTTAAGCGCTTTTTTAGGGTTGGATGATACCAAGCGTTTAAGGCCGTAAAGATAATAATGACTGTGCAACTTGCTGGGCTCAAGCGAAGCAATGCGTGAAGGCTGGCGTTGAATAATTTCAAGGGCACGTTTTTCGTGTGGATTGGGTAAATCTGCTTTTGTGATTAAATATTTAGCCAGTGCAACATGGTGCTTTTCGAGCGCGAGTTTGACGCGTTCTAAAATCAAATCGTTATCAATAATTTTTTCTTGAATTAATACATCAAAAATTTTATCGCAAGCATCGGGTTGATTTTTTCCTGTGAGCCAAAGTGATTTAGCACCGGCAATGGCTTGTTCGTGCTGACCTTCTTGATACAGCGCAAATTGTTCGTAACATTGTAATGTTGTATCTTTAGAGGGTTGATAATGCGCGACAAACGTATCCCATTGTTCTTCTTTAGCTAAAGCATAGAGCCATTTTTCACGTAATTTTCGAGAAAGCGGGGCCTTATGATCGATAAAGGCCAAAAATGCAGGGCTAGCCTCCGTCGGAAGATGATTCTTCCAACTTAAATAGGCCATGAACCGCTCGAGATAGGAAGGCTCGTGCAGCGAACTCGCACAAGTTGTCATCGCGAGGCAGACCCCACAAAGTATGCGCGTAATTTTTCTCATGTTATTTTTCAATCTGCTTTTGCATATGGGTTATCGTTTTTAAATAATCCTTAGTTTTGAATATAGCAGAGCCGATAACAAATTGCGTAACGCCCGCGCGATGAAGTGCGGCGATGTTCTGCTCAGACACACCACCATCGACGGTGATGGGAAGGGTGGGGTAGGTTTCGTGTAGAATTTTAATTTTAGCCAGCATTTCAGAAATAAAAGCCTGGTTTCCAAATCCTGGATTCACGGTCATGAGCAAAACAAAATCAAGACGGTGCAGGCACCAACGCATAGACTCGATGGATGTGGCTGGGTTCAAGACAAGACCGGCTTTGCAGCCGAGAGCTTGAATGCGCGCAAGGCTTCGGTCAAGGTGTCGGGTTGCTTCGGGATGAATGCTGATACGTGCAGCACCGGCTTCGGCAAACGCTTCAATCAAGGCATCGACCGGTGAGGCCATCAGGTGTACATCGAGCGCAAGCTCAGGATATTGCTGCTTGATCTGTTGGGCAACATGAGGTCCAAAACTTAAGTTGGGCACATAATGATTATCCATAATATCAAGATGTAACGTGCGAATGCCGGCGCTTGCTACGGCCGCTATTTCTTCACCTAATCGCAAGCTATCGGCTGCGAGTAACGACGGAAAGATAATATCGTGCGTTTTATCTTGCGTCATCGCTTGGCTAATTTTAGGTGACGGCATCAAACGCTCCATTAAAAATAATATTTAATGTATACAATTGATAACGTGCATTGATCGTATTGCTTGTGCCATCCACTTGCTGCTGGACAAGGGTTTGACTGGCCGATACGAGGTATCTAAAATCCAGGGCAAAATAGGAAAAATCATCCATGTAATAACTCAAACCGGCAATGGCTTGACCGACCGGGCCCGATTTGCTTTTGTTGGTTGGAATAACTCCCACAATATTTTCATACTCACTGGGGCTGACTTGCACGTCGTTCTGGTAAAATTTTATATTACTTTTGAGGTAGGCATATCCTGCGCCGACACCAAGATAAGGCACAAAGTCAGAAGAAAAATCAGCAAAAATATCATAGAAAAAGTTAACTGTGCCGATCCCAGACTCGGTTTGTCCATTCAGCCTGAGCCCCGTGCTTGTTTTGGGCGCATGAATGCTCACATCGCCTAACCGTAAATAACTGTAGGGGCTGTTGTTATAAACCAACTCTACTTCTGCGCGATAATTATCACACCAGCGATGTCCTACTTGCCCACCAATCGTTGCCATGATGTTGTGGCCAAGTTGACCGGGTTGGAGTTCTCCCTCGAGGTTGAGGTAGTTGAACGGAAAGTTAGCTGCATAGTTTGCGCCAACAATCAGGCCACCATACCAACCGGGCTCAGGATTAACAGCATGCGCTGTGGTGGCAACCGCAAGGCAGCTTGTGATGAGCGTTTGTGATATCCATTTCATGTTCATCGGAAATCTTATCCTAATCTAATTAATATTATTTGTAACGTGCTCCGTCGTAGCGGTAAATCGCACTAATATTAGCTAAGTGTGCTTGAAAAACTCGGCCAAATGCAAACACGCGGTTGGTTCCAATATATCGGTAACCAATGTTTAAGGCGTAGTTTTCTGCAAAATTAAACGTGAGTCCAGCAGAGCCTTGATAAGCAAACGCGCTACCAGCATCACTAAAATCGGGTACATCCGTCAGAAGTTTGTTATCAATTTTCATATCTATCCAACCGTAACCGAGGCCCAGGCCAAGAAACGGGGAGATGGTTTGAATCACATCAGGAAAATCATAATAAACATTAACCAGACCAAAAACGGCGTTATTATTGCCGCGGACTTTGGTTTGTTTTAGGCCATTCTCGTACACATGACTTAACGTTGCATTAAGATAGGTTACTTGACCTTCGTAACGCATGGGATTACTTTTAAAACCAAAGCTCCCGCCTGCGTTGTATTCGGATTCATAATTAGCGTTGGTATAGGTTGTGCTCCCACGGGTTGTGCTGATGTTCGCAGGAACATAGGCATAACCGCCAAAAACATTCGAATACCAACCATCAATAGGCGTTGCCGCATGCGTGATGGGCGATGCGAGCAACAGCAGGGACGTCATAAGTACGTGTTTCAATGTCAATTCTCGGACTGTAATGATGTCATAACATCTTACTTTAAAATCATTTAGATTCCTATGTCCAACTTATAAGATACGGATATCTGAATCATACCCAGACTCAGACTCAGAATCAGGATCAGGATATGTATTTTTTAACGTATTCTCAAATTGATCCACAGCATCTGTAAGATTCTGTAAATTTATGCCGATTATCACTCGCTCCTCATCGGATTGGGCAGGTGTAAAAAAATTCGCTGCAGAACGTAAACCAACAGCATTCAAGATTGCTTTAAACGTTGAGCATAACCAAAATTTCACCGTAAACCATAGGGTTACTTGATCTTCTTTTAATCCACCCTGTCCTTCAAAGTTGAATTTTTGGGGTTCTAATTCATTTTTTAATGCAGTAATACGTTCCATCAATTTGTTTTTACCTATGCCTACGTTACCTGGTTTAGGTGATAAATGATCAATCACATGCATCATGTCCATATAGAGTCGGTCGAACGCTGCTTTATCATCGTCCATTAAATATGCTCGCAGCTGCCCGTGGGCTTTTTTTATCGTGGATGTTAAATTGTCTATATTATTTGAGTCTGGTTCAGCGGATGATTGCAGCGAAAGTACGCTACTTGAGCGCAAACGTACTTCAGTTGATAATGGTAGGCCTTCATCTTCGATCGCCGGAGTAACGCTTTCTTCTGAAGATCCTTGTTCTTGTCCTGGCTCTGTTGGTCCGGCGTAGTCGTCGAATAATTCTTCTGACATCATGTAGGACAAATCTGTATACCAATTTGCTGTGGCTTGGACCCATGCACTCACCGCTTGCACAGCCTCCGTTGCTTGCTTTGTAAGTGATTTTTTGTACACAATGCCTTTAGTTAAGAGCTCTTCAGGCGTTAACGTGATAACACATGTTCCCTCATTTTCTACTTTTTGTTTAAATTCATCAAAGGCTTCCTGTCTTTTATCTACGATACTTTCACTATTCGACATGTCTCGAAAGTGGCTTTCAATGTCTTTGACTTGATCTTGCTCCAGTGGTTTTTTCTTTAATAAATCTTTTATTTGAATCAAATGAGATTTAGACATAATATTTACCTCGGTATTTTACATGTTCTTTATTATAGCATATAATCTTTTTTTTGATTACCTGTGGTTTTTTTAGTTAACGTATCACTAACGCACCTGAAAATTCTTGCGAAAAACCGGGCATCACTTGGTAGCTTTGTTTTTTCTCATCAGGCAAGCCGCGCGTGTTAAAAAAGTGCAGCGTTTCGTTAGATGTCACGGTCGCAAAATTATGTGTGTTGGGTGATCCAGCTAAGCAAAATGCACGACTTGATGAGTCACGTCGGCCGAACTCACGAAAGCTAGACTTCAGGACCATTTTTGACTTTTCTATACGCCATAATTTTATCGAAAAATCGCTATAGCCATGACTGGTGACAAAATAGCGTGGCGCGGAACGAAGACAATGTATACCGGTGACTTGTCCGCCTGTATCGATGGTGTCTTTGATTTGATGGGTGGTGGTATCCCAAAGTGCTAAGTGTTTGCAGGCTGTGCCACCACCTGAAATCAGGTATCGTGTATTGTAGGGCAAAAATTCAAGGGCTTTGATTGCGGCTGTATGTGTCGTGTGGGTATGCACCGGGCCATAGCCCAATGCTCGCATATCCCAAAGGCTAACTTCGCCTCCATTTGAACCGCTGGCGAGATAAACCCCACCATCGTAGGTAAGCCCAGGTACTTGCATCTCAGGATCTACGGCATGTTGACCAACGCGAACACGTGATCTAACAGGCCGTTGCTGTCTAAAATCAACCGCGGTAAGTGAGTCGGTTGCGTTGCCGCACATCACCGTATAAGGGCTTGTAACGGCTATAGAATGGATGGGACTTGAACTAACGAGGTTTGTATAATGATAGTCACAATTATCTACGTGCGTTTGATGTAATCGAATGTAACCCGTATGCCAACCTGAAATCGTATATTCTTCATCCAGCGATGCTAAAGAGTATACGTTACTATTTTCCAATTGCTTCGTGCTTCGAAACGTCACGTTCGCTTCAGTCGCGTTGGTGGCCACGCTATAAATAACGCTGCCATCATCGTGGTTTAAAGCAATGGATAGATGGTCTGTTTTAGACCATGTTAAGACTTGATTATAAAAATTGTTATCGACATCCGGGGCATCAAGAACCCGAAAGCTATCTAAATACAGGTGCCGTCCTTTTTTTCTTGGGGCGTCATGAAAACCTTGTCTTTCTACCTGGTTAAACACGCGGTGTTTTTGAGGACTTCCAAAAAAGAGCAAGTTTTTTGGCGTGGGTGATGCTGATGCGTAAGGGGTTAATTTCGATGTCGCAGTATTTAAGCGTTCTTGGAAGGCGAGGGCTTTGGGTGTTCTCGGCTCCAAAGAAGGCTCGGGTAGGCTTGGATCTGTTTGCCGTGTTGGAATAAATCGATCGCCTGTGGTAGAAGCTTGCTTTTTTTTTGGCGTGCGGTAGCCAAGTGATCGAGGAATAGTTGGACTATCTAAAAAAGAATTTGATTCCATAGTAATAGGCACGTACGGTTTGTAATAAAAGTTAGCAGGCAATTATAACACATCTTATGCTTAAAAAAAATACACATTAAGTTTTTTATTCGTGTTAGCTCATCTCAAATTAAGATGTTCTCAAAACCCTGATGTAATCGGATAGCGCCAGTCCCGTCCAAACGCCCTCGGTGTGATTTTTGTGCCGGGGGCGGCTTGGCGTCGTTTATATTCATTACGTTTGATCAGTTTGATGACATGATGAACCACCTCAGGCGCATGGCCTTGATTGATAATATCGGCAGAACTTAGTTTTTCATCCATATGATACGCAATGATGGCATCAAGTTCGGGATAGTCAGGTAAGCTGTCTTGATCGGTTTGATTGTCGGCCAGTTCAGCGGACGGTGCTCGGGTGAGCACGCGTTCAGGAATCACGCGACCTAAGGTATTACGGTAGTGGGCCAAAGCATAAGCACGTGTTTTGGGCACGTCTTTGATCGGGGCAAAGCCACCACACATATCGCCATAGAGTGTGGTGTAACCGACAGCGCTTTCACTTTTGTTACTGGTCGTAAGAACAAGCAGACCATGGCTGTTGGAATAGGCCATGAGCAACATGCCACGCAGGCGGGCCTGAAGATTTTGCTGAGTTATTTCAGGAGCGCCCTGCTCACTAAATACCGGCTGAAGCGTTTCAAGCATGGCTTTAAACCCAGGATCAATCGATAGGGTATGATGCGATACGCCTTGAAGCGCGAGGATTTTATCAATATCTTCGGTGCTCATGTCTGAGGTATAACGTGAAGGCAAGGCCAGTGCGTGCACGCGATCAGCACCTAAGGCATCCACAGCGATGGCGAGCGTGAGGGCTGAATCCAGGCCGCCGGAGAGTCCGAGTACGACGCCAGGAAAACCGTTTTTGTTGATATACTCACGTACGCCCGTGCATAAAGCTTGATAAATCAGCGCGTTTTCTTCGATTTCAGGGGCTAGTTCAGAGTGTATGTGATGATTTTGAACATGTACGGTCTGTAGATGCTCGGTGAATACAGGTGCCTGAGCTTGTATTCTTCCCAGGTTGTCTAAAGCCAACGAGCGACCATCAAACACCAATTCATCTTGCCCACCCACGATATTGACATAAATTAGCGATAAACCTTTTTTGGCATGGGATCGAAGTAACTCAAGTCGTTTTTCAGACTTACCGATTTCAAACGGTGAGGCGTTGAGGCAGACCAATAATTCGGCGCCGGCTTCAAGCGCTTGCTCAACGGGGCCGGGTTGCCAAATATCTTCACAAATACAAAATCCAATCGAATGATGATTGATATTCAGCAAGCATGGGGTATTTGCGCCGGGTGTAAAATAACGTCGTTCATCAAATACGCCGGTATTAGGTAAATGATGTTTATCATACTGTGCAATAATTTTCCCATAATGAATCATGCTGAGTGAATTAAAGCACAGGCCTTGCTCTTGATGAGGGTGGCCTAAAGCAATATAAGTACGTTGATTATGGTCCGTTGCACGGCATATTAAATCCAAGGCTTGCTTGACACGTTGTGTGAGCTCAGGACGAAGCAGTAAATCTTCCGGTGGGTAGCCCACTAAAGCAAGTTCAGGAAAAACAATTAAATCATGGCTTGCTTGATGCGCTTGAATGATTTGAATGATTTTTTGGGCATTTGCTTCAATTGCGCCAACGGTAGGGTTGATTTGAGCCATCAAGATAACCAACGCATTTGACATGCTTGTTCTGCCTTATTTTCGTCTGAAAAAAAAGCATTATAAGAAAATCAGGCCTGGGTGTCACGAAAGCTTGGAGAAAAGCTTACCGGGAATGCATTTACGGCAGTGTTAAATATCGATATGATGTCTCGCAGCTGAGGCGCTTGATGCTTTTGGCTTGAATTAAAATTTACGAGGAGAAACGCATGGGATTTTTTATCCAAAATGCAATGGCAGCAGAAGCGAGCATGCCGGCACAGGCTGACGGTGGTTTTTCGTTGGTGATGATTGGGGTTATTTTTGTTTTGTTTTATTTCATGCTTATTCGTCCGCAAAACAAGCGCGCAAAAGCACATGCTGAGCTTGTGAATAAGTTGGCTAAAGGTGATGAGATTACGACATCCTCCGGTATTTTAGGTCGTGTTGTGAGCTTGGATGAGCAGTATATTAAGTTGTCGGTTGCTGAAGGTATGGATATTACAATACAACGAAGCGCTGTCACCGCTGTTTTGCCTAAAGGTACGTTAACGTCCTTGCTTAAATAATATAGAGAATTGTTATGCATAATAAGTTCCCACTATGGAAGAATATGGCTCTTATCCTGCTGATTGTAGTGGGACTTGTTTATGCCATTCCAAATATTTATACCGAAGAGCCGGTGGTCCAAGTCTCTTCGCAGAAAGCTTTACTTCCAAAAGCACTCAAAGAGAAAGTGGAAGGTCTGCTGCAAGCCGCGCATCTTCCGTATAGGAACGTTTCGGCCGATGCTGAGCATCTTGAAGTACGTTTTGCAACCACCGATGTTCAGTTGCTTGCGCAAGATGTCATGAAAGCAGGACTGGGGCCTGATTATACCGTAGCTCTAAATTTAGTGCCCTCGACGCCTAAGTGGCTTGCAGCCATTGGTGCTGAGCCGATGAAACAAGGGCTTGATTTACGTGGTGGCGTGCATTTTTTATTAGAAGTGGATGTGGACAGTGTTTTAACGCGACGCTACGAAGGCCTGATGAAAAATATGGGGCGTAGTTTGCGCGATGCAGGCATACGCTATGCCGGTATTCGTTACGTTCCTGAGCGGGGCGTTGAAATACGTTTTCGAACGCTTGAATTGCAACAAAAAGCGTTTACGGCATTAAAACCAGAGTTTTCAGATTTTATCTTCAAAACAAGCCAAGACGGTCAAGGTGATGCAAAAACGCCTGAATTGCTTGTGTCGTTATCTGAAATGGATTTATCAAAGATTCGTCAAAATACGATTGATCAGACCATGAGTATTTTAAGAAATCGCGTCAACGAACTCGGTGTGGGTGAAGCGGTGGTTCAGCAGCAGGGGGCGACACGGGTTGCGGTTGACTTGCCTGGTATACAAGACGCGGCACGTGCAAAACAAATTTTGGGTGGCACGGCAACCCTTGAGTTTCACTTGGTGGACTCTGAGCACGATCCCGCTGTTGCAAAACAAACAGGAGCGGTACCTGTCGGCACGAAGTTTTATGTCATGGACGGTCAACCTATTTTGCTGATGCGTCAAGTGGTTTTAAGTGGTGATTCAATCACCAGTGCGATGTCGACGTTTGATCAACAATCAGCATCACCTGCTGTATCGATTCAATTGGGCGGCGGGGGTGAGTCGTTTTTTACCAAAGTTACGCGTGAAAATATTGGTAAGCGTATGGCGATTGTGTTTGTAGAATCAAAAACAACCATGCAAACGATAGATGGCGAAACCAAGCGTATCACGCATCATTCCGAACGTGTGATCAGTGCGCCGGTGATTCAAAGTGCGCTCGGGAATAGTTTCCAAATCACAGGCTTACATGACGCAAAAGAAGGTGCAGACTTAGCTTTATTACTTCGAGCGGGTGCTTTGCCTGCAGCGATTTATTCGGTTGAAGAGCGTACCGTTGGGCCGACACTGGGACAAGAAAATATTCATCGAGGTATTGTATCGCTTGAGATAGGCATGCTGCTTATTTTAATTGCCATGGTGGTGTATTACCGTGTGTTTGGTTTGGTTGCTAATATCGCTTTGGTGCTTAATTTAATTTTATTAAGTGCGCTGCTCTCGATGCTCGGTGCAACGTTAACGTTGCCTGGCATTGCCGGTATTGTTCTAACCGTGGGGATGGCGGTGGATGCGAATGTTTTGATTTACGAGCGTATTCGAGAAGAGCTTCGTGCGGGGCTCTCACCCGATCGGGCAATTTATGCTGGGTATGAGCGTGCTTTTTCGACCATTTTGGATGCCAACATTACGACCTTGATTGTTGCGATTGTACTGTTCTCGGTTGGAACAGGTCCTGTGCGTGGGTTTGCAGTCACGTTATCGCTTGGGTTGTTAACGTCGATGCTCACAGGGGTTACGTATACGCGCGCCATGATTAATTTGATGTATGGTGGGCGTAACTTAAAAAAACTCTCAATCGGTATTTAAATAGTATTTAAACGGTATTTAATAGGGGATTATTGTCATGGAGTTATTTAACCCAAATTCAAACGTTGATTTTATGGGCGCGCGTCGTTGGACAGCGATGTTGTCCGGGTTGATTTTTGTGATTTCGATTGCTGGATTGTGCATTAATGGCTTGAAGTGGGGCCTGGACTTTACCGGAGGCACACAAATTGAAATTACGTATAAAAAACCAGCAGATTTGCCGTTAATTCGTCATAATTTATCGGAAGCTGGCTTTAAAGAAGCGCAAGTGGTGCGTTATGGCACATCGAAAGATGTTTTAATCAGCATTGCACCCCGAGCAAAAGAAGATGCATCGATGCTGGTTGAACATGTCATGCATGTGCTTCCAGGCGCCGAAAAACAGCGGGTTGAATTTGTAGGGCCACAGGTAGGGGCTGAACTTGCCACCAAGGGTGCCCTGGCTATTTTTATCTCGTTGCTTGCGACCATGATTTATATTGCGTTGCGTTTTGAATATCGCTTAGCCTTTAGTTCAGCGGTTGCGTTAATTCACGATCCCGTGCTGATTTTGGGAGTGTTTGCCTTGCTCAAAATTGATTTTGATTTAAAAGCGCTTGCTGGTTTGCTTGCGGTGATTGGATACTCGTTAAACGATACCATTGTTGTGTTTGATAGGGTACGTGAAAATTTTGTGAAACTTCGACGTAAAACACCGGTCGAAATTATGAATATTTCGATCAATCAAACGTTATCGCGAACCATCATGACCTCTGTATTAACACTGTTTGTGGTGGTGGCGTTATTTATTTACGGTGGAGAGACGATTCATGCGTTTTCGATGGCTTTAATGATTGGTATTATTGTTGGAACGTACTCATCGATTTATGTGGCGGGGGCATTGGCTGTGAGTATGGGGCTTGATCGCAAAGATTTCTTACCCTCCGTCAACAAACTTACCGACGCGCCTTAAAGCTTACACATCGCCAGTTCAATCGGTGCGGTTCTATCATACACTTCACGCATGGATTTAGCTTCGCAGAGTCGTAAGCTTAATCCATGATTTCCAATCTGTACTTTGGGAATGAGCGCTTCTTGTTTGTTCATACGAATCATCACCAGATGACAGGCCGTTTTGTTGCTGTAGGGAAGCGAGCACTGATAAAAGCCTTTTTCTGGAATAATGCGCTCAAAGTGGCATGCTTCTCGTAAAAGCGCTAAATATAGTTTGACAGTATCATACAGAGGGCGCAGTTGTTCGAGCCAACGGGTTAGATCATCTTGGCGAGTTTTAGCGCTGTCTTCTAACCAAAACCATAGCTGAGGAGAACAAAGCTCAATATCGTTGATGTGGCCGGTTGAAGTGAGTCCAACGGATTGAATAAATGGATCAGCATGAATTGCTTCGCCAAAACGTCCGGTTAGCTGGCTCAGCACGGGAATATGCGCTAAAAGTTGCGTGAAACTTACGCCAGACAGCTCATGGGGAAGTGCTTTATTGTTAAGATGCTCAAGTCGCATAAACTCTTTAAGAAAACGTCCTTTGAGTTCGGGTTTTTCAGCGAGTTTGATGATTTCAAACACATGATTCAGCGCCGAGTGGTGAATCACGGGATGTTGTTCGTGACAGGCTTCATCTATGGTTAATAGCAGTCGCTCAATTTGTAGCGCTATTTTTGATAGGTACTGTGTACCCAATTGAAAACAAATTGTATCTTGAGTCGTAACTTGAGTCATAAATCGATGCCGTCCTATGCTTCTGCAATCAAGCGTAACATACCCGTTTAAGAGAAGCACCTATCCTATTGTAAAACCTCGACAATTTTAGAGTTGTGGCTTATGCTCTTGTTTTTTTATTTTTAGATTACTTACTAAGGATTTTTAGCTATGCGAACCTGGTCAACTGCAATCACTTTACTGCTTATGATGTGTGTGACATCTATTGCTTTAGCAAAATCGCTCGAAGGTGTTTGGACAACGATTGATGATAAAACAGGTAAAAAACGGTCTGAAGTGCGCTTGAGTATCAAAAACCATGAGTTATCCGGTCAAATTATTCGTGTTTACGCACAAGAGGGCGATACCGGCGTGTGTAAAACCTGCCCTGGTCAATTTAAAAATCAGCCCATACAAGGCCTAAAGTTTTTATGGGGACTGAAAGAAGATAAGCATGGTGCATGGATCGATGGCGAAATTTTAGATCCTAAAAGTGGCAAAATTTACCGTGCCAAAATTCTTCAACGAGGTGATAAGCTCTATGTGCGTGGCTATGTTGGATTTTCACTTTTAGGTAGAACGCAAGTTTGGGAGCGATGATTTTTATGCGTATTTGCTGCTATGCTTAATGATAAGATGATGGCAATCTATTGAGTTCAAAGGGGTAGATTATGTATAAAACAATTTTACATGCAACGGACTTAAGCGAGGCACATTTTGATTTATGTGAGCAAGCGGCCAATCTAGCCAAGCATTTTGATGCGCGCTTGTATGTGATCCATGTGCTTGAATCTCCTGCAGCACTGCAGCTTGCGCAAGGGCTAGGTTTTGCAGAAATTGCTCTGCCTATCAAAGACGATGCCGAAGCGGTGATGGCGACGTTGGGTGACGCACTTAATTTACCCAAAGAGCAGTTATTGGTTGAGTCAGGTTCGGTCAAAACTAACGTCCTTGAAATATCCGCGGCGCTTGGATGTGACTTACTGATTATTGGAAGTCATACATCGCATGATTTATCTGAATTGATGGGCAGCACCGCCCGCAGTCTGGTGGAGCAAGCTCCGATTGATGTCCTGACTTTGCGGGCACGGCGATGAGTTATTTGTTAGTCGAAAGAAAGCAGGGTTGACATAGGTTCCGCATATGGTGCCATGTTAGGTATGAGTAAGTTCGATAAATTAATAATAAAAATGCGTTCGAATCCTCGTGATTGGCGTATTAATGACTTGCAAGCGGTTTCTGAAAGATTAGGCATTACTTACATTTAGGTTTCCAAATGCCTCCAAGCTCACCGTTCCTGCGCGAAAACCAATCAAGCCTGTTTATATTAAACAATTTTTAGAATTACTGGATGAAGGGTGATTTTTGGATGAGTAAATATAATTATCCTGCAACCATACAGCCACTTTCTTATGCAGATGGTGGTGGTTATTTAGTAACTTTTCCTGACCTTCCGGGATGTATGGCTGATGGATCTACGCCAGAAGAAGCATTTCATCAAGCAGAAGATGCAATGATTGCTTGGATAAAAACCGCCGAGGAATTTGAAGATAAAATCCCAACGCCTAGCCCGCCTTCAAGGTATAGTGGCCAATGGAGAATGCGTGCTCCAAAATCATTACATGCTGCATTAGCCGCTAGAGCAAAGGAAGAAGGGGTAAGTTTAAATACATTAACCATTACTTTGCTTGCTCAAGGGTTAGAAAAAAATAGAGCGAACTAAGTAAATTATTTATATATCTAATACCACATGTTTTGATTTGAGCTGCAATAATCGCAGGTTGAGCAACAGCCAACAGCTGTTAGGTTGTTGCAGGAGCCTTGAGTCGCGCAGCACCCACCTAAAAACGAGAAACAAACACCCACAA
The DNA here is from genome assembly GCA_029212505.1 of Legionellaceae bacterium. Taxonomy (GTDB): domain Bacteria; phylum Pseudomonadota; class Gammaproteobacteria; order Legionellales; family Legionellaceae; genus JAALKW01. The sequence continues at coordinate 17,423 of JARGOS010000006.1, forward strand.
GTAACACATATCGTAATGTTTTCATAAATTATCCTATGCATGTATATTTGTATTTTAAGTATACAATATGTTTTTTATATTGCAAATTTGATGTGTATTTTTTTATAATATCTTGATCTTTTGTGTTTTTGTCGCGATGATGAATAAAGCCTTTTGTGCTCTAAATATAAAAATAAGAGAGTTGAATGCCAAATGTGCGCTTGATTTCAATCGTATTATTCATGAGCTGCGTGAGCACGTCTTATGCTACGCCTTTGCATGCGGTGATGAATGATCCTTATCCGACACAAGAGTCATCTGAGAAAATTTATTATAGCTCGTTTACTGAACGTCCAAAAACGTTGGATCCCGCCCGTTCATACGTATCCAATGAGTCGCTATTTACAGCACAAATCTATGAGCCTATTTTAAAATATGATTATTTAACACGTCCGTATCAACTTGTGCCCCGTACCATAACCAGCGTGCCTGAAGTGCGGTATTACAATCAAGCGGGTGAAATCATAGAACAAAGTCGTATAGATGCAACCAACGTTGCTTACAGTATTTATACGGTTCATGTAACGCCCGGTATTTTATACCAACCCCACCCAGCCTTTGCTAAAACAGCAACAGGAGCATTTGAATATTATCCATTACCCCCTCGTTTTTTGAAAAAGCATGCGATAAAAACATTGGCTGACTTTAAGCATGTGGGAACGCGTGAGCTTACGGCCGAAGATTATGTGTACGAAATTAAGCGTATTGCGAATCCTGCTGTCAATTCGCCGATTTATGGCCTCATGAGCGAATATATTCTGGGTTTAAATACGTATGGCGACAAATTACCTCAAAGAGGCCATGTGTCCGGGTATTTAGATTTGCGGGATTATCCTTTGGAAGGCGCTTATGCGCTTGATCGTTATACGTATGAGGTGCGTCTTAAAGGCCAGTATACGCAATTTATGTTTTGGCTCGCGATGCCTTTTTTTGCACCTATACCTTGGGAAGCGGATCGCTTTTATGCTCAAGAAAGTATGGCGGATCATAATTTAAGTTTTGGCTGGTATCCCGTTGGAACAGGGCCGTTTATGCTGGTTGAAAATAACCCAAGCCGCCGCATGGTTCTGAAAAAAAATCCAAATTACCGTGATATGTTTTATCCAACGCATGGTTCAGAGAGCGACAAAGCTAAAGGCTTTTTAAAAAATGCCGGTCAACCCGTGCCGTTTATTGATCAAGCGGTTTATACCCTTGAAAAAGAAGCTATTCCGCGCTGGATTAAATTTTTACAAGGCTATTATGATTTTTCGGGATTAACTGCTGATAGCTTTGATTCAGCCATTCAAATTACACGTGAAGGTGAGCCGGTGCTCACGCCCGAGATGAAGCAGCGCGGTATTCGTTTGACTGAAGTCAATGAACCAACGATTCAGTATCTTGGCTTTAATATGCTCGATCCTGTGGTGGGAGGCTACAGTGAACGTGCAAAAAAATTAAGGCAAGCGATCTCGATTGCCATTGATTATAACGAGCATATTGCCATTTTTTTAAACGGTCGTGGTGTGGCTGCCCAAGGTCCTATTCCACCCAGTATTTTTGGGCACCTGGAAGGAAAAGATGGGCTTAATCCTTATGTGTATACCTGGGGCGAGCATGGGATGACACGTCGTCCAATTGAAGAGGCCAAGGCTTTGATGATTGAGGCGGGATATCCCGGTGGTCGTGATCCTAAAACCGGGCAGGCGCTTATTTTGCATTATGATGTGGCATCCACCGGCGGTCCTGAAGAAAAAGCCTCGCTTAATTGGATGCGTAAACAATTTAAAAAACTAGGGATTGCACTGGATGTGCGTGCAACCCATTTCAATCGTTTTCAGGAAAAAGTACAGGCAGGAAATGCCCAGATATTTACCTGGGGTTGGATAGCTGATTATCCCGATCCAGAAAATTTTATGTTTTTATTTTATGGCCCAAATGCACGCCATCCGTATGGCGGCGAAAACGTGAGTAATTATCATAACCCAGCGTATGATAAGCTATTTTTAGCCATGAAAAACGAGCCCAATGGCCCTAAACGTCAAGCTTTGATTGATCAAATGCTCGAGATGATTCGACGCGATGCTCCTTGGGTGTTTGGATTGCATGGTAAAAGCATGATGTTGAGTCAGCAATGGACTTCCCCGATGAAATCAGATTTATTAGTCGATGATATTTTAAAATACATTGATATTGATGTGCCTGAGCGTAATCGTTTGCGTGCGGCATGGAATCAACCGATGTGGTGGCCTCTCGGTTTGTTTGTGTTGTTGGGGCTTTTATTTTTACTTCCGTTTGTGCATGCTTACGCTAAACAACAACGGCGTGCTGCTTTGAGAATGCAATCATGATGGGATATTTTTTACGGCGTGTGATGTATGCCATGCCTATTCTTATGGGTATTAATGTTTTAACGTTTGCACTGTTTTTTATGGTTAATTCGCCTGATGATATGGCACGTATGCAATTAGGTCAAAAACATATTACCGAGCAGGCCATCACCGAATGGAAGATTGAGCGCGGGTATGATTACCCGTTATTTTATAATCATGAAGCCCAAGGCGTGAATAAAATTCGAGATACACTGTTTTTTAAAAAATCATTACGATTGTTTGTGTTTGATTTTGGATTTTCTGATGCAGGACGTGATATCAAGCAAGATGTTTCGACACGCATGTGGCCAAGTTTTGCCATTGCCTTGCCTTCGCTGGTGTTGGGTTTGCTTGTGAACATTACGTTTGCCATGCTGATGGTTTTTTTTAGAGGTACGTATTTAGATTTAAGCGGGGTTATTTTTTGTATTATTCTGATGTCGATTTCGAGTTTATTTTACATCATGGGTGGGCAATATTTGTTTGGAAAAGTGTTACGGCTTGTTCCTATCTCAGGTTATGATTACGGGTTGAATAGCATCAAATTTATTATTTTGCCGGTGATGGTCTCGGTGATCAGTGGTTTAGGGGGAGGAGGGCGCTGGTACCGAACGTTGTTTATTGAAGAAATGCATAAAGACTACGTAAAAACAGCCCGTGCAAAAGGGTTGTCTGAACGACGTGTGCTTTTTCGTCATGTGCTTAAAAACGCCATGCTACCTATTTTAACGGGTGTGGTGGTGATTATCCCGACTTTATTTATGGGAAGCTTGGTGTTGGAATCTTTTTTTGGTATTCCAGGGCTTGGCAGCTATTTAATCGACGCGATTTATCAGCAAGATTTTGCAATTGTACGTGCGATGGTGTTTTTAGGTTCGGTGTTGTATTTGCTGGGATTATTATTAACGGATGTTTCTTATGTGTGGCTTGATCCCCGTGTGAGGCTTGCATGAACCGTGATTGGCTTTGGAGTGATGGTTGCTTTTTAGGTATTTTGTTGGTGAGCGTGCTTTGTATATTTTGGAGCATGCGTAAGCCACATCACCGCATGGCATTTAAACGTTTGTTTGAAAAACCGGTGGCTGTGAGTGCGGCCGTTTTTCTTTCATTTTTTTTAATGATTGGCGTAATCGATTCCATTCCTGAGTCAAAGACTCAAACGCAAGGCCACGTAACACAAGCCATGCACCACATGACATTATTGGATAAGGTTCTTGCACCGGTGGGTATCAAAGGTGAAACGACTTACTCAGCGCCGCTAGCACTCACGTCTTATGTCAGTAAAACGGTTTGGGTCAACGGTGTAGCAGAGCAGCGTTACCCACGTTTGCGTTATCCGTCTGGCAAGTTTAAAAATAAGGCGGATGTCGGTGTATTTTGTGTGCATGTGATTGAGAAATCCTTATTAGATAGTTTTTTATGGGTGTTTGCTTTTTCGGTGATTGCTTGGGGCGTGCGTCGTGTTTTAACACAAGAAAAAGGCCAGAGCATGGTGCCCAGCATGTCTTTTTTTTCAGCCTTGGTGACGTTGTTTGTATGCCTAAGCATGGTGCTTATTTTTTATGATATATCACGTGAACTGCATGTGTTTGGTACCGGAAAAATAGGGCAAGATATTTTTTATCATGCAATCAAAAGTGTACGCACGGGTTTGGTGATAGGGTTGCTAACCACGGTGTTTATGATGCCTTTGGCGCTTTCGTTGGGTGTGATGTCCGGTTATTTGGGAGGGTGGGTTGATGATGTTGTGCAGTATGTTTATACCACGCTGAGCTCGATACCGGGCGTGTTGCTGATTACGGCCTCGGTGCTTTCGATACAAACTTATTTAGTTAATCATCCCCATTTGATCTCGAATTTAGCCGATGATGCCGATGCGCGTTTGTTGGCGTTATGTTTTATTTTAGGCCTCACCAGCTGGACGACGTTGTGTCGTTTGATTCGTGCCGAAGTCTTAAAATTACGTGAAATTGATTTTGTATTGGCGGCCAAAGCGTTAGGCACCAGCCGTTTAAAAATTATGACCAAGCATTTATTACCGAACGTGATGCATATTGTGTTGGTGACCATGGTGTTAGATTTTAGCTTTTTAGTCTTAGCAGAAGCCGTGCTTGCCTACATCGGTGTGGGCGTTTCGCCCATGACCATCAGTTGGGGAAACATGATTAACGCGGCACGGTTAGAGCTTTCACGCGAGCCCGTGGTTTGGTGGCCTATTTTGGCCGCGTTTAGTTTTATGTTTATGCTGGTTTTATCCAGCAATGTTTTTGCTGATGCCGTGCGTGATGCGTTTGACCCACGACAAGAGGGTTAGCTGGCTATCCATCAAAACGTGTTTGATTGACTGTCATCCATGAAATCTTTTTTAAGAATTGAGAGAATTTTTTCAACCGCTTCCTCGGTGCAAGCGTGCGATAAACCATAATGCATTAACGTGTCGCTTTCTCGTAAATACGATGCAAAATCAGTCAAGTCTTCATGTTTAATCGGGTCGTCAAAGTTAAAATCACTTCGGCGACTTAAGAAATCAATAAATCCGATTGAAGCAATTGATTGGAGTGCTACTTCATTTTCAGGTTGCACTTTATTTGAGTCAAAAAAACGTATGCTTTGTTTTTGTTCAGAAGCAGGATGGATTTGTTTTTCAATATCATCATGTTCAAGTTCAACCTTGGGCTTCATGTTTTCTGGCTTAACTTTACGACGACTCAAGTCCATTGACATGCAATCCTCGATGACATCTCTGAATATATAAAGGTTAACGATACCCATCAACGTTAGAAAGCCATACCAGACAACTTCTGTGACATTGGTATGATGCCCCGCTGTTGAAGCTCCTTTGTGAGGGCGTATCGTGGGTTGTGGCACATCATCCTGACTGGGCGCGAATGACGGTGGCACACTGTTCACAGGTTTTGTATACGTGGGTTGTTCGCTAGGACGCGGAGCCGATGCGCCTGAATGCGCACTGGGAGTCTGACTCGGCTGAATGGATGGCTGTCGCTCCGTCGACGTGGGTTGCAAGGTCGTTGGCACAGAGGGCGGAGACGTTGAAGGCTTCGCCCCTACACTTGGCGCATTTGGTGCATTTGAGCCATGTATAGATGGTGCATAGCTAGGCGAAGAGGTGTTTTCGGTATGTGTTTGCTTAGCCGTGGGTTCTGAGCTCGGATGCGGTGTGTGCGTCTGTGTTGTTTGTGATGTGGTTTCTGATGTAGTTTCTGATGTTGGCATGGCAGTGAACGCCTGGCTTTGTTGTAACGATGGACTTGAAGTTGGCCTGGATGAAGGTTCGGCGTTTGGCGCAGAACTGGGTGACGATGTTGGGTAGGCGGGCCATCGCTGATGTGTCTGTGATGATACGAGGGTTTGATTACCCGGTATGAAGTTCGATGTCCAGGGGCTGTTGGTGATGCTTGTTTCGCTCGACATGATAAGATCGCTTGTTCGTACGCTTAAGATATTGAGCATATCTTCATGCCATGAGAAGCCGGGGGGTAAGTCACCGGGTGATAAGTTCGCTTGGTCAAGAAATAATAAAGCAACACCATCGCCACCCGAAGCAGAATTGATCGCGATCCTGATACCACCTTTTACCCAGGTCATACCACTGCATGTATCATGTGTATTGGCGGCGTTGCTTAATCGAACGGCTTTTAAAATATCACCATCCAAACTCAATTTAACGACCATCACATCTGCCGAGCTTTGATCAAAACTGGTTGAGTAGCCTGCTGCAAAGATGGCATCATCTTGAATCAAAACATGCGTCAAGCGATCGTCTCCGGCTCCACTGAGTTCAAGTGCCCAAGAAAGTGTGGTATCGCTCATGCGCGCAATCAAGGCATCAAATCCCCGTTGATCAGTATGTAAAAGGTTGCCGACAACAACAGGATTTTGGGTTGTTGGTTCGATAGCAAGTGACGTGCCTACATTCACCTGAATACCTACATCCTTTGGGCGGGTCAGCGTACGCGTGCTGATAACATCTCCGTTGGGATTTAAGTGCAAGGTATAGATGTTGGTACCATAACCACGGTTATCTGTTCCACGTCCGAGCATATAAGTTGTGTCATCATGAGGTGAAGGCACCAGGGATTCAGCTTTGATGCGATGCATTGTATGCGCGTAGGTATTCCCCCAAAGTAAGGCACCTGACGTGGTGTTTAAGGCCGTTGCAATCATTTTTCCAGTAAGCCAGTCATAGCCTGCCGCGATCATGCTTTGCTTGTCTTGATTACTTGCTACGTCTAAAAATTTAACATTAAGTTTAGGAAGGCTTTGTACCCAAGATAAAGCGTGATGATCGACATCAAATTTAGAAAGCATAGGCCCATTTTCCGCATCACCCAGTAAGACAAGGTGGTCATCTAACGTGTCTATAGCGACATTTTTAGTCCACGAAGGCATGGTGTAACTGGATAAAAGTTCACCTGTAAATTTATGAAAGAAAAAGCAACTGGCTTCAGTTTGTGTTGAATAAGTAGCACCACACGCAATGATTTTGTCGTTGAGGCTAACCAAATCATAGGCATAGTTTTTAATGCGGCTATCGCCAATCATGGCTGACCAATCAAGTACGGCATCAAGTGTTGGTATGCTTGTGGACGGCCATGCACTGGGTTCGCTGGTAGGGTCGCCTGTGGGTAGCCACGTGGGCTCACCTGTGGGTCCAGCGCTTGGGATCCAGGTTGGGTTGCTTGAAGGCTCGCTGGTCGGTTCGCTTGTAGGCCATCCCGTCGGTCCTGCTGTGGGATACCCACTGGGTAATTCTGAAGGTTCAGATGTTGGGTAGCCACTGGGCTCGGATGTTGGGTAACTGGTCGGCCATGCACTGGGTCCTGCTGTAGGATACCCACTGGGTAATTCCGAAGGTTCAGATGTTGGGTAGCCACTGGGCTCAGATGTTGGGTAGCCACTGGGCTCAGATGTTGGGTAGCTGGTCGGCCATGCACTGGGTTCCGCGGTCGGATCACCGGTGGGTAGCCATGTGGGCTCACCTGTGGGTCCAGCGCTTGGGATCCAAGTTGGGTTGCTTGAAGGCTCGCTGGTCGGTTCGCTTGTTGGCCATCCCGTCGGTCCTGCTGTGGGATACCCACTGGGTAATTCTGAAGGTTCAGATGTTGGGTAGCCACTGGGCTCGGATGTTGGGTAACTGGTCGGCCATGCACTGGGTTCGCTGGTAGGGTCGCCTGTGGGTAGCCACGTGGGCTCACCTGTGGGTCCAGCGCTTGGGATCCAGGTTGGGTTGCTTGAAGGCTCGCTGGTCGGTTCGCTTGTAGGCCATCCCGTCGGTCCTGCTGTGGGATACCCACTGGGTAATTCTGAAGGTTCAGATGTTGGGTAGCCACTGGGCTCGGATGTTGGGTAACTGGTCGGCCATGCACTGGGTTCGCTGGTAGGGTCGCCTGTGGGTAGCCACGTGGGCTCACCTGTGGGTCCAGCGCTTGGGATCCAGGTTGGGTTGCTTGAAGGCTCGCTGGTCGGTTCGCTTGTAGGCCATCCCGTCGGTCCTGCTGTGGGATACCCACTGGGTAATTCTGAAGGTTCAGATGTTGGGTAGCCACTGGGCTCGGATGTTGGGTAACTGGTCGGCCATGCACTGGGTTCGCTGGTAGGGTCGCCTGTGGGTAGCCACGTGGGCTCACCTGTGGGTCCAGCGCTTGGGATCCAGGTTGGGTTGCTTGAAGGCTCGCTGCTAGGTTCGCTTGTTGGCCATGCACTCGGTCCTGCTGTGGGAGATCCACTGGGTAATTCCGAAGGTTCGGATGTTGGGTAGCCACTGGGCTCAGATGTTGGATAAGAGGTAGGCCATGCACTGGGTTCGCTGGTAGGGTCGCCTGTTGGCGTAACACTTGGGTCCGACGAAGGGTAACCACTGGGCATGGCGGAAGGCCAGCTGCTCGGCCAGGCGCTGGGCGATGCCGTTGGAAAACCTGTAGGGTTACCACTTGGATTGCTACTCGGTGAGTTGGTTGATAAAAACTCAGCTGTAAGTGGGTGTGTTACCGTAATTTCATCTGTAATATCAGTGAAGTTGGTGATTAAGGTGACATCGATAGGAGTGATGCTGCCAGTAATATCATGATTAATGATGCCGGCATTATAATTAATGGTAAAATCATTTGTAACGCTATAAAAGCTTAATCCTGAGGGGATATCAGAATCGTCAAGGGTGAAATCGGGGCCAAATTTAACGGTCATGAATTTATCCTTGTTAAAATCGCCGTTGTAACTTCTAGTCGTACCTGTGTTAACAACTTGGCCCTTTTTGTCTGTGGCTGCTGCTTTAAAAAAATCCAATTGAGTTCCGGCAAGCATTTCTACATCTTGTCCGTTGAACACGATAGAACCTCTACTACCAGGCGAGCTTGTTAGGCTAAATCCAGCCGCTACAAATTGATTATCGACAAAAGAACCGCTAAAAAAAGAAGTTGTGCTACTACCCTCAAGTGTTGTTACATTTAAAGTGCTTCCAGTTGTAGCATTTAATTGCAGTATGACACCGTTGTTATCTAAGTTCCCGACGGCAAATAGAATGTCGTTTTTTTTGTGAATAGAATTAATTTGGCACTTAATATTAATGCTTGATTGTAATTCTCGAGCCCAGATTAAACCCCCATTATTATCAATTTTTGCGACAAAAGATTCGCTTGGGCTTCTACTGATGAAACCGCTCGTAACATAATTTTTATCATCCGTTTCTAAGATAGCGGTTAGCGAAACAGTGTCTGATATGGGGTATTGGTATCTGAATTTTGATGTGCCGTTGGGATAAATACTCATAACCACGGCATCTTTGCCGGCCAGGACTAATGTGTTGTCACTTGAAGCAAGTATACCCGAAAATTCAGTAGCTTCTGGTAGCCCACTTAATTCAAAACTATTAAGTAAGGTGCCATTTAACGTTGTGCCACATAAAAACCCATGGGTTATTCCTTCCTTGATGATGTGACCTGTAGAAAAAGCAGTCTCATTATACCAAGCCGAACCCTGAAAATAAGTGCTTGTACCGGCGGCAACTTGGATATTACTTGTAAGTTCACCATCGGAGTTTAATACGATAACCTCGCCATCATAATTGGGATGTCCTCTATTATGGTTTCCGGATGCAATAATTGATCCGTCATCAGCGAACGTTATGCTTACCCCCGCATCTTTTTCATTAAGTCTCCCCTGAAGACTTACCCAGGAATTGGAATTTGATTGGCTGCTTGTTGTTTTTGGCAATAAAGCAAGCAATCCTAATGCGATTTTTTTTGATGCGCCAAAAAAATCCATATGTAAGTTCCTTAATGTTGGACTATTGTACATTTCCTGGGTGTTTTTTTCTTTTTCCCCTTACCTTGATGTATTTTCTGGTTGGGAATTGGTCAGTATGGATGTATGCTGAAGTGAAAACGACCCACTTAAGTGGTTGTATTGTACATTATTTAATCTTTAATGCAATAGGCGAAAGCGTGAATTGATTGAATACAAGGCATTTTTGCTTTTTAGTTTGCGTATTATGTTATCTTTTGTATTTAACTGATTGTTCCGCTAGTATTTTCCGGATTACTAGTGGTGTCACCGTTTTTGGGCTGAATTTTTTCAAGCTCTATAAGCTTAGGAGTAACATAATTTTTATTCTCGGATGTTTCGTTGTTATCCATAATAATATTAAATCCTTTTGATTTTTATGAGAATAAATTTAGTATAAGTATTAATTTTAGATATTACAATTTTCTGTGTCGCTTCAATAAACCATGAGTTATAAAGCGTTCTCTAGCAGAAGTTGTTTAGATGCATAACTAGAAACAACTTTAAAACTTGTAAAACTATGTTGGCCCGTAATAGCGACAGGTCCTGCGGTAAGCCAAGCGTGCGATGCATACCCACTGGGTTTATCAGCATTTTTTGTAAAACCAATGTATAAGATATACGGGATATTTAAGCAGGAACACCAAAACTTGGCGACCATGGCCTGCGTTAAGCAATTAGAATCCCAGGGCGTGTATTTTGCGGTGAGTGCAATGGAACGACGTAATTGAATGGCGTGATTGCGTTGCTGAGGCGTAATTATGGTTGAGAACATAATATTTTTATGAAGTGTACCAAAATAGGGGGTGAGGTATTTTAAGGGAAAGAGATTGATAAAAGCACGTGCGATGCCACAGAGCATAAAGTTGATGACAAACAGGCATTTTAATTTAAAACGCATGTTTAAAAAAACATGAGTTTTTCTTTTGAGTACAGCGATCATAATAAAATCCTTTTTGATAAATATTCTTTATGAAAATAGGTGTGTTTGCAAGCGCTAAGTTTGCAAAGGAGGTGTTTTTTCAGTACGCTCATTTATTAATAAAGGGATTTGATCAAACCGTGGGAAATGGGTTGAGCAACAATACGATATCAACATATCAGGTTTCGATTGAAACCATGCTATCCGACGAGGTTTTAGAATACGCGTATGTATGGGCGTGTAAACAACGTATGAACCGTTCGCATAATAATAGCATTTGGGACCTGAGGTTTAACTGGAAGCTTGAAAAAGAGCGTTTGAAATCGCAAGTTAAAAAAAATACCTATACCCTCTCACCCCTGCGACGTTATGTGATAAACGGTGAGTCTGTCGCAAGTTGGGATGCTCTTGATTCGATACTGCTTAAAGCGTTGAGTATCACCTTACAATCATTGTTTTCTAACCAAGCTTATCCAGATTGCACCCATTTAAAAGAAGGTGGGGGTATTCATCGTGCACTTCAGCACGTCAACGACAATAAGGCGTGTTATCAACATATTTTAAAAAGCGATGCTTACCAATATTATGATTCAATGGACCATGATGTATTATTGGATGCTTTAAAAGAAAAAATCAGTTGCCCTGGCTTGCTTCGACTTGTTACTCAATATTGCGAGCGGGTTGAAATACGCGATGGTCATTATTTCCATTTTACGCGAGGCATTCCAAAAGGCTGTCCTTTATCGCCTTTAATGGCGGCACTGTATTTAAAACCTCTTGATGTGCTAAGTCGTTATGGATGCTATGTCAGGTTTATGGATGACTGGGTTATTATGGTAAAAACCAAGCATCAGTTGCGTAAGGTCATCAAGTTAACCCATCAAATATTAAATAAATTAAAACTCAAAATGCATCCCGATAAAACATTTATTGGGCGTATAAAAAAAGGTTTTGATTTTTTAGGGGTGTATTGTGGTGATATTCCCAAAATTTCAGAAGTAACCCATGAAAAACATCGTGCTAAACTAGCCCAGCGTTACGCGCAAGGTGCAAGCGAAGCTTGCATTGGTGCCTATATAGAACGATGGACATCGTGGTGTATAAGTGTATTACGCAGTTGTTGTGGTGGGACCAAAACTTTTTATCAATCCGTGGAGGCCCTGAGGTCCCAATGTAAACAGCCTCCGGATATAAATCAGGAGCACGTTTATGAAGGACATCAAAACACAACCTGTCGTGGACGAACGTTCGTCTTCGACTAAAAGCTGCAGAACTTATACGCCGCCGACGCTGGTATCGCTTAACCGCGAAGGGCCTGGGGCTAACGGCGAACCGCATCGAAGCGCTGCCCTGCCAGCACGACTCGGGGCGCGGCGAGCCCTCAATCGATTTGCTAGCCCACGGGCCACCTGCTGACAACGGGACCACAGCTAATACGAGGGTACATGGGGACAGCGCCGACGCGAACGGAAAATTAGGGGGCAAACCTATTTATAAAGTATTTTTGTCTAAATCGCTAGTATGCTTCATTTGGTAAAATAAAACCCGATATCGAGCACAACGACACTCGTGTGATACTTCTCTTTGGAGGAGTGTTCGTCCGCGACAACTGAATTTCATGAGATTGCGTGTGAGCCTCTTGTGTCCTACTTTTTGACAAAAGTACACATCGTGTGTATAGTTAAGATATAAAAAGTGCTGAAATAATAAAAATACTTAAGCGTGAAGGTTGGGTCATGTGCCACCAAAAAGGTAGCCACTGCCAATTCAAGCACCCGGAGAAAAAAGGCCGGGTGACGGTACCTCACCCCAAAAAAGATTTGCCTATCAAAACGGTCAACAGCATTTTTAAACAAGCTAATATAGATAGGAGGGCTTAACATGCGTTATCCCATTGTGATCCACAAAGACGAAAGTAGTGATTTTGGTGTAACTGTACCCGACATCCCTGGATGTTTTTCTGCTGGGGATAGTTATGATGAGGCTCTACAGAATGCAATCGAGGCAATTCAGTGTCACCTTGAGGGGTTGCTTTTAGATAACGAATCCTTACCTGTTGCTTCGTCTATTGATAACTGGATTAATAATCAAGATTATTTAGGTGGTGTATGGGCTATGGTTGATGTGGATTTGGCGCAAATTTCTGGAAAAGTGAAGCGTGTAAATATTACTTTGCCCGAACGTGTTTTAAACCTGATTGACCTTTACGGAAAAAGCCATGCGATAAAAAACAGATCTGCCTTTCTAACAGATGCTGCTTTAGATTTTATGGCTAACCATAAATAACCACGGCCGGAACCTCCGGCGCATAATAAAAAATGTGATGATTTTAGAGATGCCATAACTTAATCAATCAGGGAAACTTTGCCGTATTAGCTATATTTACTCCAGTTAAGCTTAATTATCGCTTAATTGGGTTGTCATAATCAATTAGAACACGTCAGTACTTTGTTACTACGGATACTAGGACAATGCTTGGCGGACCAAGCTTCAGGACTGACGCCCACGGCGGTGTGCATACGCTTCTACGGGTCGATAGTCTTAAACGGCTTTGGGATGTTAGGTCTAGGCTAATTGCTACGAAGTGAGGGAAATAAAGGCTATCCCAGGGGCCTTACTATGTATCCCTTTGTAATTTTCGTATTATACTACTACAGTAGGATTATAGGAGTTATGAAATACATGGATTAAATAAAACCTAGTGTAATAGGATTTATGATGGCAAAAAATATAAAAAAAGCAGTTACACCTAATTTAGACCAATCATTAACGCCAGAGTTATTAGGCCAGGTGATTAAAGCAAAGCGCACACAAAGTAATTTAAGCATCGAAGATGCCGCGGGGCTCTGTGGTGTTGCAAAACAAACGTTCATGAATATAGAGCATGGCCAACACACGAGTCAATTAGCTACAATATTAAAAGTTTGCTCAGCTTTGGGCGTCAAAATATTAATTCAATCGTGGCAGCTTGACGATGAGGTGTTCAATGTCTGGCAATAAACCCTGCTTAGATGTTTATTTAGGCACGCAAGTCATCGCTAGATTAATGCTCATAGAAGAACAGTTTAATTGGCATTATACCGATACCTGGCGACAAACAGGCTATGCGATCTCACCTCATCTCCCGCTTACAGGCAATATTCCATCACTCCATGTGCAGCGGCTTTTGCGTAATTATCTGCCTGAAGGGCAGGGTTTGGAAGCATTGCTTCATACGTTTCATTTGAGTAAATATAATACTTTTGGGTTGGTTCGAGCGTTAGGTTTAGATATGCCAGGCGCATTGATTATGCTCATGCCCACGCAACATATGCCTCTTACACATCTTTTTCGAGAAATTTCTGATGCTGAGCTAGAAGAGCGTTTAAATACACGAAATGAATTTAACATGCTTGTCTGGGACCAAAAGCCACGTCTTTCTGTTGCCGGTGTGCAAGCCAAAATAAACGTAATACTCAATAACAAAAATCAACTGGGTTTTGGTGAAGGAGGATTATGCTCGACCCATCTGCTTAAATTTGAAAAGCATAAATATACTCATTTAGTATTAAATGAATTTATTTCGATGAAGCTTGCTAAATATTGCGGCTTAGATGTAGCCAATGTAGAGCTAAAACGCTACGGACAACATCAAGCACTCTTAGTTGAGCGTTTTGATAGGAAGTTTATTTCGATGGGAGATGTTAAACGTCGTCATGTAATTGATGGCTGTCAGGCTCTAAATGTGTCACCGGATGATAAGTATGAAAGAAATTTTGGAAGTGGTCAGGATGTAGCGCACATCCGAGACGGAGCGAGTTTAGTACGGTTATTTAAGTTTGCTGAGCAATGCCTTACCCCAGCCTTGGTTAAACAGCAAATGCTAGATTGGGTCTTGTTTAATCTCATGATTTTTAATTGCGATGCGCATGGTAAGAACATTAGTTTTTTTGTAGGACCTCAGGGGGTTACTCTAGCTCCATTTTATGATCTTGTGAATATAAAAATGTATCCTGATTTTGATCAAGAGATGGCTATGGGGCTAGGGGATGAGTTTGACATGGGCCAGGTTCATGCATATCAGTTAGCTGACTTTGCTGATACGTGTCAACTGCCTCGTTTGCTCGTAGTTAAACGATTAAAGCATATGATAAAAAAATTGCTCATGCCTTGGCCTGCTGAAATTAAACACGTGGTGAATCATGATGAAGAGATTCGTTATGTACAGTGCTATCAATCTTTGGTTAGAGCACGGTGCGAATATTTGCTAGAAGAAGCCGATGATATAGTAGGTATGACGTTATAGCTTGGTTTACAAATGTCGTAGCAATTTAAAAATAGATGTGTTTTTCTTTTGATGACAGCTATCATTAAAAGTCCTTTTTGATAAATATTCTTTATGAAAATAGGTGTTTTTGCAAGCGCTACGTTTGCAAAGGAGGTGTTTTTTTATTCAGGACAAGCGGTTCTGCCAGTTACATATCAGGGATATACATTTTTTGCGTTACCTATAGGGTTATTGTTATAAATTTTTTGATGCTGCGCTTTGACTTGGGTCAGATATCTGGCACAATCAAGCAATAATAAAACCGCACTCAGGGACGGAGTGATATGTATCTTTACCATGCGTTTGGATTAAACATTCAAAGCGCACTTAACCTACCGGAATTATTGGCTTGTCCAAATAACACTAATATTAATCCCGATGTGACCATTCAGTTTGGGGATGTTGCCAAAACAGGTTTATCAGAAGTGATGGCTGGTGGCGCATTTTATCAAGCCAATCATGATGAACTTTGGCTCGATGTACCCAACGTTGCACGTTATCTCATAACCCATGGCAATTGCATCACGATAGATCCGTATGAACAAGCGGACGAAGACAGCATTCGGGTATTTTTGCTTGGCTCCGGTATGGGGGCATTGTTGATGCAACGCGATTTGTTTTTATTGCATGCGAATGCGATTAAAATGGGTGATGCCTGTGTTTCGTTTTCAGGAAACTCGGGGGCGGGAAAATCAACTTTATCAGCGGCCTTTATGCGTCGTGGTTACTCGGTGCTTGCCGATGATGTGTGCGCGGTTAACCAAGCGGGGCAAGTGATGCCAAGCTTCCCTCACGTTAAATTATGGGCAGACTCAAGCTATAAATTAGAGATTAAAACGGATGAGCTTAGACGCATTCGGCCAAAGATCGAAAAATTCGCCGTGCCGCTTAATCAGCAGTTTTATTCAGCCAACTTGCCGTTGAAAGTTTTGTATATTTTAAACTCGCATAATCAAGAGACGTTTGAATTTGAAGCGATTGAAGGCATGCATAAAATGCTGCCACTTAAAAATAATACGTATCGTTCTCAGTATTTAAAAGGCTTAGGTAAAACCAAAAAGCATTTAAAACATGTTGGCAGTTTAGCCTCACAGGTGGATGTGGTACGTATCACACGGCCTCGCGCTGGGTTTCAGCTGGATGAGCTGGTGGATTTAATACAAAAAGATTTGTTAGAGCGAGGCGTGGTCGGTGTCTGAACAGAAAGGAATTTATTGGCTTGCGTCGTATCCCAAATCAGGCAATACGTGGTTTCGTGTTTTTTTGGCGCATATGCTGGCTGAATCGGATGAAGGTTTAGATTTAGATAGTATTCATACCGGAGCGATTGCCAGTGGGCGAGGCTGGATAGATGAAGCCCTGGGGTTTGATAGCGCGAATTTCACGCATGATGATTTAGATGCCCTGCGACCTGCGGTTTATCGATGGCATGCCGAGCAAGCAACCACAGCCGAGCATCATAAAACGCATGATGCCTACACCTATTTACCGAATGGCGAAGCGTTGATTCCTGCTCAACACTCACTGGGTGCTGTCTATTTTGTACGTAATCCTTTAGATGTCGCCGTATCGTTTGCCAATCATATGAATTGCTCAATTGATAAGAGCATTGAGTCGATGCGACAACCTGATTTTTCGTTCTGTAAAGGTAATAAAAAATTGCACGATCAATTACGACAGCAATTATTATCGTGGTCGATGCATGTCAAAAGCTGGTGTGAGGCAAAAGACATGAATTGCCTGGTGTTGCGATATGAAGACATGAAGCAAGAGCCGATGGAGACGTTTACGCGTGCAGCAAATTATTTGAAGCTGGATACGTCTGAACAACGAATTCAGCGAGCATTAGAGCACGCGCATATTGATCGCTTGCAAAATTTAGAGCAATCGGATGGATTTAAAGAAAAGCCGCCCAAAGTGAAGCAGTTTTTTAGAAAAGGTATGGTCGGTGATTGGAAGAACGTACTGACCTCAAAGCAAATTGACACGATTATTCATGATCATGGTGAGGTGATGGCGACCCATGGTTATATTTAATGGTTATATTGATATAGATATATTTAGGAGCGGGATAGCATGCTAGCAATTAATCAAGATGTGGTGTTTACACAAATCGATGAAGATATCGTGATGATGGATCCAAATTCTGGGGAATATCATGGCCTAAATACAGTAGGGGCTGAGCTCTGGAATGCTTTGGATGAAAAACCGATGAACCATGATGATATGGTGAGCTACTTACAAAAAGAATATGCGCTTGACGAGCAAACCGCGACAACGGATGTTGGAGCGTTTGTCGATGCGTTGCTAGCAAAAGAATTTCTTGTGGTGACTGCGGATTAAAATGGGCTTTAATCTAAGCAATCTTCGTGTATTAAGCTGTTTGTTGCGCGACCTTTTTAAATTTGATGCCCGACGTTCAAGTATGACGTTGTGTTTGATGTTTTTAAAAAGTGTGACATCGGGCGTTGGACTGCTGCTTATTTTACCGCTCTTGCAGCTGATTGGTATTTCGTTAGGGGCAGTAGCGAGTCAAGGGATACTCACCCAATTTAATGCAATGCTTGATCACTTGCATATTCCCATGACGTTGGTGAGTGTACTTGCTGTATATACCGTGATGATAAGTTTGATTGCGCTGCTTGCTTATGTAGAGCAAGTGATGGGAGTAGTCCTGCAACAAAGCTACACGCGCTACCTACGTGCAAGCTTGCATCGAACGCTACTGATGACCCCATGGTCCTTTTTTTTAAAGCGTAAAATGTCAGATGTGTTGTACAGCTTGACCACGCAAGTGCAAGGGGTGGCTACGTGTAATTATCAGTTATTAAGTTTGATTAATACGCTGTTTCTTGTGATGGTGTACACGGGCCTTGCCTGTTTGCTCTCTTGGAAAATGACCATGGCGGCCATGGGGTGTGCTTTGCTTTTGCTATGCCTGATGCTGCCGTTGCATCGTCTCACATCCAAAGCAGGACGAGACCACTTGCATAAAAATCAATGCATATTCCAAGCGATTCAGGAGCAATTTTCCGCGCTTAAAATGCTCAAAGGCTCAGGGCTTGAAACACGCTTTATCGATAAGCTTGTAGATGTGAATGCGTCACTTGAATATCAAAATCAACGTGTGACTGTGATGACGGCGCGAAGCCGTTTGGTGTATACCTGTGGTTCGGTCATGGTATTGAGTGCGTTGCTCTATTTAGCCATCGGGGTGATGCATATGCCGCCCGCAAGCTTATTATTGCTTTTGATTGTGTTTGCACGTACGTTACCCATGGTATCAACGGCTCAACAAACGTATCAACGTATTTTACATCAATTGCCAGCGTATCTTGGTATCCAAGGCTTAGTACAAGCATGTCAAGTGGAGCAAGTTTTATCTCAGCCAACTGTCCAGACCGTAAAATTTGAATCACAGATAGAATTTAACTCAGTCAGTTTTGCCTATCCAGCCAAGCCAGATACGTATATTATTCACCATCTTTCGTTAAAACTTACTAAAAATAGCACGACGGCTTTCAT
Source organism: Legionellaceae bacterium (assembly GCA_029212505.1). Taxonomy (GTDB): domain Bacteria; phylum Pseudomonadota; class Gammaproteobacteria; order Legionellales; family Legionellaceae; genus JAALKW01. The sequence goes on from JARGOS010000006.1 coordinate 35,865, forward strand.
CGGCCCATCTGGTGCAGGAAAATCGACGTTAGCGGATTTAATGGTAGGTTTGCTTACACCAAGCTCAGGAGAAATTTATATTGATGGAATGCGATTGGATGCCTCCAATCATACAGCTTGGCAGCGTCATATTGCTTATGTAACCCAAGATGTTTTCTTATTTCATGCCTCGGTACGTGATAATTTAACTTGGTTTGGTCATGATGATTATACAGACGACGCACTTTGGCAGGTATTAAAGGCGGCTTCTGCTGATTTTGTGCATGATTTAGATGAAGGACTCGATACGATACTGGGCGATCGCGGTGTGCGTTTATCTGGCGGCGAACGTCAACGTATTGCGCTTGCACGTGCGTTATTGATGAAACCAAAATTATTGGTATTAGACGAAAGCACGAATGCACTCGATACCCAAAATTTAAAGCATATCCAAGCCGCACTCGCGGCCTTACGCGGTACCATGACCATCGTGATTATTTCACATCAAGAGGGTATGTGGGCGTTTGCCGATCAAAAAATTAAACTTCAAGCGAGAGAGAAAAAAAGCCATGCATTATTGGACGTTAAGCAAGCGGCAGCAGTGTGATCTTGAGTGCTTATTAAACGGCGCTTTTGCACCGTTGAATGGTTTTTTAGATGAAGATGATTATGACAGCGTGTGTGACACCATGCGCCTGCAAGATGGCCGCTTGTGGCCTATGCCCATCACACTTGATGTGCCTCAAGCGTTTGCTGAGCAGTGCGTTTTAGGGGATGAAATTGTCTGCGTGGATGATGAAAATACGCCCTTGGCAAGCTTAAAAATAAGTTCTCTATGGCAACCCAATAAAGACCGAGAAGCGCTGCAGGTGTTTGGAACAAACGATAAGCTTCATCCGGGTGTGAAATATTTATATGATGAAGCGGGTGCTTGGTATATTGGCGGGCGCGTGACAGCGCTGTCTACGCCCGTGCATTATGATTTTCTTCAGTATCGGCACACGCCTGCAGAGTTAAAGCAATTATTTAAGCTCTACGGTTGGTCACGCGTGCTCGCTTTTCAAACGCGTAACCCGATTCATCGCGCGCATTTTGAATTAACACAACGCGCGGCGCGTAAGGCCAATGCAAACTTATTGATTCATCCGGTTGTTGGCATGACTAAGCCTGGCGATATTGATTATGTTTTACGTGTTAAATGCTATGAGCATGTGATCAAGCGCTACCCGAGCACGCAGCACGCGATGTTGAGTTTGCTACCGTTGGCGATGCGCATGGGTGGGCCGCGTGAAGCGGTGTGGCACGCCATCATTCGTAAAAATTATGGGGCGACTCATTTTATTGTGGGGCGTGACCATGCGGGGCCTGGAAATAACAGCCAAAATCAAGCGTTCTATGAGCCTTATGCGGCGCAAACGCTTTTGCTTGCCCATGCAGACGAAATTGAATTAAATATCATGGCATCTCCGGCGATTGTTTATGTTAAGCAAAAACAGGCTTTTTTGAGTACCGATGAGCTGAGTGCGGATGATGTGGTTGAAAATATTTCAGGAACGGCCTTGCGGCAGGCACTGCAATATCGAAAACAGCTTCCGGAGTGGTTTTCGTTTCCTGAAGTGATTCAAACCCTACAAGCAGCCTACCCGCCCAAGCATGAACAAGGCTTTGCCTTATTTTTCACAGGATTATCGGGTGCAGGAAAATCAACACTGGCTAAAGCGGTGCAAGCAAGATTGTTGGAGGACAATCGCCGTCACGTGAGTTTATTGGATGGTGATGTGGTGCGCCATCATTTATCAGCAGGACTTGGTTTTTCAAAAAAAGACAGAGATACAAATATTCATCGCTTAGGCTATGTTGCGTCTGAGATTACCAAACATCAAGGCATTGCAATTTGTGCGGCCATAGCGCCTTATGCCGAGGCACGTCGCCGTGCGCGAATGCAAATTGAACAATACGGGGGCTTTATTGAGATTTATGTCGCAGCAGATATCAATGTATGTAAATCACGTGATGTCAAAGGCTTGTATCAAAAAGCAGAAGCGGGCTTAATCACAGGATTTACAGGTGTAGACGATCCGTATGAAATACCCAATAATCCTGAATTAGTTATTGATACGGCTCATCTATCGATTGTGGAGGCTGTTGATATGATTTTTGATGCATTAAAGCATTTAGGGTTTTATGAGGAAGCTAAAATTGCTAATAACATCACGATCGAGGCCCTGGTGTGATGTGGAATGGGGCTGATGTATCAGCTGAAGAATTATGGATTCGTGCTATCTGTCGCTATGCTTTAGGGCATATGAGCGTGGCAAATTGTTTACCATATTTAGAGCATGCGATGGATGAAACGCATTGTTTGGATTTATTGCATGAGCATCGGTTATATTTATTGGTGTACCAGGTGCTTTCAAAAGATTTCGATGCGTATGTTGCACCGGATTTTATGCGTGTCTTGCAACAAAAATCGCAGCATATTCTAAAGCAGCAATTAGGCTTAATGCGTGTTTCAAAAGAACTTCATCATGCGTTTGAAGCGCATCAAATTGAACATATTTTTTTAAAGGGCCCGGCTTTAAATCAAATCTTATGGGGGCGACAGATGATGCGTTATTCGGGTGATTTGGATCTATTAATTCAACCGAAAGATATTTTTAAAGCGGAGGCGGTGCTTCAAACATTAAAGTTTACGCATGCATTATCCCATAAATTCATCCGAATACATCAAATCTTTCAGCGTTTAAGCATTAGAAAAGATGTGGTGTATCGACGAGCCGATCTGCCTCAGGCGTTGGAGCTGCATTGGAAAACAAGTGCTACAGAGTTTATTGTAACATCAAATAAGTCACTTCATTTAGCTGACGAAGAATACGCGCTTTATTTATGCTTACATGCTGCGAAACATGGTTGGTCTAGACTTATATGGCTGGTTGATATCGTGGCGTTGATACAGGTAAAAAAAATAGATGTAGCGCGTTTACAAGTCTTGGCTAAAGCGTGTCATATTGGTCCTGTTGTGGACGAGGCGATTCTTTTAGCTCAGCAATGGCTTGGTATTTCGCTTACCACAAGCGATGCATTTGAAAGGCTTAAAAAGCGCCGCGCATGTTTACAAAAGCGTATTAAAATAGGGAAAATTCCGGCCAAAAATAATTGGATACGTACGTTTAGAAAAATTTATTATATGAATCATGTGTGCTCGAATAGGTGGTGTCAGTTATGCTTATGGACACAAAATATTTTAGGAGCTATTGTTTCAAAATGCTTGTTATGTATGAGGAAAGAAAAAAATGCATGATGTTCGCTGGAAACAGAGGCTTGATAATTACGGAAAAGCTTTAGCTCAATTGAGTAAATTTTTACAAAAAGATAATCTCAACGAATTAGAAGAGCAGGGTTTAATACAGGCGTTTGAATATACGCATGAGCTTGCCTGGAAAACTAAAAAAGATTTTTTGGTGTCTCGAGGCGTCGATAATTTATTTGGTTCAAAAGATACTGCACGCGAAGCATTTAAATTAGGTTTAATCGAGCATGGGGATGTCTGGATGGATATGATTAAAAGTCGAAATCTGACATCGCATACGTATAATGATGTGATTCGTGACAAAATTATTAAACGAATCATAGAATGCTATTATGGTGAATTTGAATTAAGTTATGAAAAACTGAAACTTCTTGCTGTGGACGAATAACATGCTCGCGATAATGAATCATAAAAGACAGGCTTCTTAGAACCAGGTACAATTCACCTCAGAAAAATATTAAACATAAAATATTATATTAGCTATTGATAGGTAAGACATGGGTCGTTCTCGTTTTGTTCATTTAAGAGTGCACAGTGAATTTTCATTGGTGGATGGTTTGGTGCGTATCAAGCCGTTGATGAATACCGTGACTGATCGCGGCATGAATGCTGTGGCCGTCACTGATTTTTGTAATCAATTCGCAGCGCTCAAAATGTTCACAGCAGCCATGAAAATGGGTGTTAAGCCTATTTTTGGTGCTGAACTGCCGTGTCATAATCCTGATAAGCCGGATGAAATCACGTCGGTTGTTTTGTTATGCCAAAACATGATTGGGTATAAAAATTTAACGCGTTTGGTGTCTCGCGCTTATTTTGAAGGGCAACATCAAGGACAACCACGTATTCAGTATGCTTGGATTGCTGAAGAAGCGGAGGGTTTAATTGCCTTATCTGGCGGATTAAGCGGCGAAATAGGACGCGCTTTAGCAGAAGAAAATGACGTGTTGGCCGAGGACGTGGCGAAGCGTTGGTGCGCGTTATTTCCTGAGCGATTTTATTTAGAAATTCAGCGTACAGGTCGCCCCGGTGAAGAAGCCTATAACGAACGCGCCGTGCGTTTAGCCGATAAATTAAACCTGCCGTTAGTAGCAACCAATGATGTGCGCTTTATTGACTCCAGTGAGTTTGATGCGCACGAAGCGCGTGTGTGTATTCATGATGGGTATACGCTCGCCGATCCAAGACGCGAAAAGCGTTACAGCCCCGAACAATATTTACGTTCAGCGGATGAGATGTGTGAATTATTTTCTGATTTGCCTCAAGCGATTGAAAATACGCACGAAATCGCCAAGCGTTGTACGGTGAATTTAGAGCTCGGCAATGTTTATTTACCGAATTTTCCTGTACCAGAACAATTCTCTGAAAAAACCTATTTAACACACATGTCAGAAGAAGGGCTCGCAAAGCGCCTAGGTGTAGCCCATGTATCCGAAGCGCCGCCTGCGTATCGAGCGCGTCTTGAGATTGAGCTGGGCGTGATTAATCAGATGGGTTTTGCGGGTTATTTTTTGATTGTTGCTGATTTTATTCAATGGGCTAAAAAGCAAGCGATTCCTGTGGGGCCTGGGCGTGGCTCGGGTGCGGGCTCGTTGGTGGCGTATGTTTTACTTATCACAGATTTAGATCCGCTTGAATATGATTTGCTGTTTGAGCGATTTTTGAACCCCGAGCGGGTATCGATGCCCGATTTTGATATCGACTTTTGTATGTACGGTCGCGATCGCGTGATTGATTATGTGGCTGAGCGTTATGGGCGCCAAAGTGTATCGCAGATCATCACGTTTGGTACCATGGCAGCCAAAGCCGTGATTCGTGATGTAGGCCGTGTATTGGGTCATCCGTATGGCTTTGTCGATAAGCTTGCGAAACTTATTCCGTTTGAATTGGGGATCACACTCACCAAAGCTTTGGAAATGGAGCCTGAGCTTGAGCGGCGTTACGAAGATGAAGAAGAAGTCAGAAGTTTGATTGATTTAGCTTTATCGCTTGAGGGAATCACACGTAACGCAGGTAAACATGCGGGGGGTGTGGTGATCGCACCTTCGGTATTAACTGATTTTACAGCGGTGTATTGTGAGCAAGGCTCTACGCAGTGGGTGAGTCAGTTTGATAAAGATGATGTTGAAGCCGTGGGGCTTGTTAAGTTCGACTTTTTAGGGCTTAAAACACTCACGGTGATTGATTGCGCATTGCAAACCGTGAATAAAACGCGGTCAAAACAGGCGTTAGCGCCGCTCGCGATTGAAACTATTCCGCTGGATGATAAAAAAACGTTTGAATTATTGCAGGCATGTCAAACCACCTCGGTGTTTCAGCTTGAGTCACGCGGTATGAAAGACTTAATTCACCGCCTTCAACCCGATTCGTTTGAAGATATTATTGCTTTAGTTGCACTCTACCGGCCTGGCCCGTTGCAGTCGGGCATGGTCGATGACTTTGTTGAACGAAAGCATGGCCGCTCGCCCATTGTGTATTTGCATCCAGATTTAGAGCCTATTTTACAGCCAACGTACGGGGTTATTTTATATCAAGAGCAGGTGATGCAAATTGCTCAGGTCCTGGCAAATTATACGCTTGGCGCGGCGGATTTATTACGTCGCGCGATGGGTAAGAAAAAGCCTGAAGAAATGGCTAAGCAGCGTGTAATTTTTACCGAAGGCGCTACAGCCCGGGGTGTTGATAAAAAAATTAGCACCGCGATGTTTGATTTAATGGAAAAATTCGCAGGCTACGGATTTAATAAATCGCATTCGGCGGCCTATGCACTCGTCGCGTATCAGACCGCTTGGCTTAAAGCGCATTATCCTGCAGCATTTATGGCATCGGTTATCTCGGTGGATATGGATAATACCGATAAAGTGGATATGTTATTACGTGAATGCAAAGAGATGGAACTGGAGGTGCGACTGCCGTCGGTTGTTCATGGGCAATATGAATTTACGGTGGCTGATGATAAAACACTGATTTACGGCCTGGGCGCACTGAAAGGCGTGGGTGAGGCCGTGATTGAAGCGTTAATTCAAACACGAGATGAACAAGGTGCTGCTCAAGATTTATTTGATTTTTGTCGCCAAGTAGATTTACGCCGTACCAATCGGCGCGTGTTCGAGGCTTTGATTAAAAGCGGAAGCTTCGATGATTGGGGTATTGAGCGTTCGGTTCTGCATGCGTCGTTAGATTCAGCGATGAAGCGCGGGCTAGAATACCATTCCAGCCAAAACAGCGGCCAGGCTGATTTGTTCGGTTTGTTTGGTGAACAAGATGATACACCACCTTATGCAGAGGCGTTGCCTTGGACTGTGAAGCAGCGCTTGCAAGGCGAAAAAGATACCTTAGGTTTTTATTTAAGTGGCCATCCGGCGGAATCTTATCGTGTTGAGCTGGGCGAGCATGTTGTACCGATTGCTGATTTAGGAAAAAATCATCTAAAAAAAGCGCGTATCTGTGCTTTGATACGTGGTTTGCGTCGTATCATGACAAAGCGCGGCAAGCAATTGGTGATTATGGCATTAGAAGACGACAGTGGAACGTTGGATGCCGTGGTGTTTTCTGAAGTGTTTGAAGCGGCTCCCACGCCGCCGGCGTCCGGTGATATTATTTGTTTAGAGGGTGAAATCGGCGAAGATAATTTTACCGGTGGGGTGCGTGTCACGGCAACCGCGGTGTATTCGGTTGCTGAAGCGCGCGCACGCTTTTCGAAAAATTTATCGTTGGATTTAACGCCTGATAATGCCAGCCAGTTTGAACAACTCAAAGCATTGCTTGAGCAATATCCAGGGCGATGCCCGGTTCGGCTTAAGTATGTCAACGGTGACGCCGAAAAAATCGTACCGTTGCCACCACGTTGGGGCGTGCTTCCCGAAGATGGTTTATTAGAGGCGTTAACAGCATTATTTGATACAGATGCTGTGAGCTTGTGTTATTAAATTTTTTTTATCCAACATCATCGCGTTCTAACTTATTTACGCTAATCATGGCTTGTATATCATGAATATAATCTTGGCCTCGTTCTGAGTAGCTTGTGAGGCCCATCGCCAGCAAATCACCGCGTAAAGTTTTATGTTTTTTTCGTAAATCAGCTCGTATGCTTCTTAATAAGGCATAGTGATTATTTGTGTTAATATTGAGCAGATAGGCGCGAACAGAATCGTAAGGGGAAGCAAAGGTTTGAACTTCATGGTGCTTATGGCTTGCGCGTTGTGAGGGCACCATGCCACAACGGGGTGTGAAGCACCATTGGCCAAAATAATTATGACCCAGTCGAGCAAATTTTGAGGTGCCCCATGATGACTCGTTGGCGGCCTGCGCTAAAATTAACGATGTTGGAACCATGTCTACGCGGTCGAGCAAGGGTTGAATGTTTTGTAAAACAATGGATGGATCTAATGCGTATTGTTTGGCGACGCGTGTAAGCCAGCGCTTTTCTTGTTTGGTTAAGTGACGTTTTTTTTGCAGAAAAAGCAGCTTACGTCTCTGAGCAAGAACGTGATGATTTGATTTTTGTGCTAAAGGAAGCATATAAGCGAAAAAAGCTTCTTTTTTTTCTTTTGTCGTATGACATGCTCTAAAATCAGGCGCAGATACATGAAGTCGTTTGGACACGACAAAACATGCGAGTAATACCGATAAAATTATAAAAAACCAACCTATTTTTTTTATCATCGTGCTCTCCAAAGCTTGCGTTCGGCATGAGTCTAGTGATTTTAAGGCCGTAGGGCTATAATTTAAGGATATAATTTGGGGGAATAACTTAGATGAAAACCATGGATGAGCTTATTGCCGCTTCTGAAGCCGATATAGGGCCAATACTCACGCAAATGATTGTGGACGGTGATGTAGCTGATCCTGCGTTTGATAATTATATCTTTACACAGCCACCCTCGAATGCTGCGGCCTGTTTAGCTGCCGCATTAGGCGATAATGAGGTCTTATGTGAACTTGGCTTTCCTCTTAGTTGTATGGATACTGATCGTGCACGGTCCAATCAAGTAGCTAATTACAACGTGATTCAAACGTTAATTGAGTACAATCACGTAAGTATATTAAACATGTCGTCGGTACATCGAGTCATATTTAAAAACGCGTCTACGTTCAAGCCTTATGTGGAACAAGCTCTATCTACAGGAGATTTTCAAGTATTAAATTATTTTGTTCAGCAAAATCCTGGCAAGGTTATGGATTCGCTTAGCCACGAACTGATTGATAGGATATTTTATTTAATGGAAACGCAGCATATATCTGTACCTGAAAATCGTGCAGGACTGAGTGCGATTGTGCGTGCATTAATGCAGTATAGCTCTGAGCATGTCTCCGAAGAGCAGATGCTGCTTTGGCAGACTCAGGTTGCTCGATGGGGCGTTGGTGAGGAGAATGCTGAAGCTGATATGCCGAAAGCATTAAAGTATCTTACGCGTAGTATTCCGCAAACATGCTGTGACAAAGAAAATATACTCGAGGTTGATTCAGGGGTTCTTGATAACACAAAAGCATGCTTAATTTATTTTTATGCTCAAAAACGCGTGCCAGAAGAGATGCTGAGTCATGAAGCCTGCTGTGATTTACTTTATCATCTTGAGATAGATAATCTAAGTGAACCATCCTCTCGGTACTTAAGGGAGGCATACAAAGTGATGGAGCCGGTATCGATGATGGATAGCATTTTTATGAATCCAGAAGCGGAGTTATCAACACTATCCATGCATTTTAAATTTTATACTCTACTTAGCGGCGGTGTTCCAGAAGAAGCCTTGAGTTATTTTGAATCGATACCTAAAGAGGTACGATCAGGTGAGGCCTGGTTTCATTATAGCTTGGCTGTGCTCAAGCACGTTGATGCTTTGCCTGATGAGATGATTCAAGAAAGTTTAGAAAAAGTCATTTCTGCTTTACAGCATGCTGAGGAGCTGGGCTCAGATCTTGCTAAAAATTTCCTCGTCAAAAGCTTTGATAAGCATGATGATGGCTCAATTGTGCGAAGTCAGATGCAGGTGGCTGTTGATGGGGGGGGTAAACGTAAATTTGATGCGTTTAAGATAGCCTATCAATCTATCGAAGATGATGAAAGCAAGGGTGAATCTAGCGGTCCAAATACGGATCCAAGCTTCAAATGATTGCGGGTTGAACGCATTGATTGGTCGTGAAGTTGGATGTTATTGATGCTCTATTTTAAGTCACCATGTTTATTTGTTGCGTTTCCTATGTTTTTCCTGTAAAATTCTTTTATTTTTAATTTGATTGCATTAACTATTAACTATTAACTAGGAATATATTTTTATCATGCCCATCGATACTATTGAAAAAGAATTGGTCTGTTCACACAAAGGCAAACCGATGGTTGGATTGATTCATAAACAAAATAGCAAGATTGTCTTTGCTCCTTGTATACCTCAAAAAGTATCGCTTGAACTCGATGAAAACGGAGCAGCACAGTCAGGTACACACATGAGTGATGGCACAGCTATAAATGGTAAGCAGTTGGGTGATATTAATGCCTTGTTAGAACAAAATCATGTGCCAAGAATGGCTGTTACGTGCACCTCACCGGACGATGATAAATCGTCCCATCAATTATTGTTCAAACAAAAATGTCGACAAACACGACCGTCAGAGTGGGGCGGATTTGCCTTAAGGTTAAATGATTCGAATAAAATAGAATATGCCTTTGTATCAGGCGCTTTTAATTCTGGACCAGGTAAAAGAATAAAAGGGGCGTGCCTATCCCAAGATCTCATCGATAAAGTCGTGCAGGAAACGACTGTTTTAGTCGAACCAGCAGAAGCAAGCGAGGCGCCATCACAAGCCGGTGTCACAACGTGCTTTGAAACACCGCCACCAAAACGTCAGTGCACTAATGACGCGAGAGTGGGGGGCATGTATTCTTCGACTGAAGTGCCCCCAGTTCAATTATCACTGGAACCTGAGCCGAATAGCTTTGGAACCCCTGGGGCTTAATTTGCGATCTAAAAATTATTTATCATGAAAATACCCGAAGGGCATACGAGAGTCAGTTGACGCACACGCATTTGTGGTCTATAAATAAACCAATTGATTTTATATAGTTCTTGTGGGGGCGTATGCCAAAGCCAATAATAGATTTTAGTGCCTTGATGAACATTCGAGATGAATCAGATCGGCTTAAAGCTTGTTTTGAGTTAGCAAGAAATCATCCTGAATTTAAGTGGGATAAAGTTTCTGAAAAGGCTCCTCTAAGAGTAAAACAAGCACATGCGCAATTATGGGGTTTTTTAAATAGACAGCGTCCATTTACTGACTTCCTCGCGAAAAGAAGTCGTTCGTATATCGAGCGATGGCAGGAGCGCGGTGCATCAACACCTATCACCTCAGATCATATGCCCGTAGGTAATCAAGTCAGCTTGCATCATGCTCATGACCGTTCTAAACCGCCTGTATCGTTAAGAATTCTTACATGGAACTTAATGAATAAGGCGCATTCCGTTGCGAGCTGCAAAGATCAACGAGCTTTGGCTGCAGGCAAGCCTTATGCAAATACACCTGAACAAGATTTGGATGAAACCCTTGAGCAATATCTGGAGAGAAAATACACGCAAATAGATCAAATCATGGCGCACCTCACTGCGCCAAACAATCGAGCAGATGCCATGTTCTTACAAGAAATTGATTTTTTAAAAGATCCGCATCCAAATGATTGGGACAAACAAAAAAAATTAGATTTAAAAAACGCCTTTGAATCCAAATTACGTGATGCAGGTTTTGCGTTGGTGATGACAGATGATCGCATGAATGCAAAACCCCAAGCCATTATTTATAACGCTCATACGTTGCAATTAGATGGGAGCACACCCTTGACCCCGCTTATGCCCGGAACCCACGTTGGGGGTCAAGATCCAAGAAACACGCTGTTTGAGGCCCAAATGCAACATAGATCAACGGGTCAAAAGGTTATTTTAGCCTCAGCTCATTTAGATTTTGAAGGAAATTACTCGACTTCACTTCGAGCACGATCAGCTGAAAAAGCAGCAGAAGGAGCCATGTATATTTGGGGAGGCGATACTAACCATACGCCAGGTCATCTTATTCAGGGTTTAACGGGTGATTATACTCAGGCGACAAATTATGATGCACGGGAAGGTGGCTTTACTTCACATCATACCGGTACTTATAAAGCAAAAGCATATGATGGCATTGGTTTTTGCCCGCCTCCAGGCTGTTTTATTCAATCGGTTGAAGAAGGGGGCAATCGCTTTCATGTGGATCGTGCTTCAGGTCGGTTATCGGTCCAATCTTTTCCTCGTTCTACTCATCCTCATAAGTCGTTGGTGGGTTTCCCGTGGATGAGTCGGCAAAGTATGGTACTGGAGGTTTTGGGGTACAAACAGAAAATTATAGATCAATTTATTCAAGATACACGTCAATATAGTCAACATGATTGGGCACAACAAGCCGTGGGAAATTTACAGAATGCTCAAACGATCAATAGCATAGCTCATGTACTTCAGAGCGTCCAAGAGCGAGGCGTTGTAACACACACACACCCATGGCTCAATGAGGCAAAAAGATTAAAAAATGATGATGAGGCTTTGACTCATGCGCTTTCAAGCCCACCTGTTCTTTCTGATTTTCGAGAGCGATATCAAAAGATAATCCGTCCTTCAGGTCCAGTGCATCGAAATGATGATCATGATGATCATGATGATCATGATGATCATGATGAGATGTCATACCGAATTTAAATCGCTGTCGCGAAATAGACGTTTGTCCACCATGTCCTACGTCTCTTGACTTGCTCAAATCTCTTGCATAAGTCTTTCAGACTGTTATTATTCTGCGCTTTATAATATTGAGTTAATACTTGTCAAGATCAATCTATTCGGTTGCTATCCATATTGTTTTAATTAAGGGTTTAATGCATGAAAAGTTCTAAAAATGCTCGTAGTCAAGAGCGTCGCTCTCGTAAAAGCGATGGTGATAGCGATAGCGATAGCGAAAAGAGTAATATAGCTGTTTGGCATAGCGATAGTGATAGTGATGGTAGCACCACTGCAGTTGCTGGACGTTGTTCTTATAAACGTACTCCTGTGAGCAATACACCATCTGAACCCGCCAGAATTTCCACATTAACCGGATGCTCTTTAGTTGATGCGGAGAAAATCATTAGCTATGTGAGAGATCTACGTGGAAGTAATGAAGAAAAAAAAAGAAATGGATTAAAAGGCCTCGATATACTCGTTCAGAACACCGGTATTGGGGTAAAAAATGGCTATGCCGTTCGTGAAGCTGGGGGTATACCGGCTCTGGTAAATTATTTCCACGTTGCCATTGCTGCCTTTCGTCTTCCAGTCAAGAGTCTAGGACCGAATCGGTTCTTGGGTCGTCCCAAGGATCCTCAAAGCGCTAGATTGCATTCAGATGCACTGCCTGAGCTAGTTCACTTGATTCGGAATCTTTCTGCGCATCAGGCCAACAGAGAAGCAGTCTGCGAAGCTGGGGCGATTCCTGAGTTACTGAGATGCATGGGTTATGTTCCTGATGATACGCGTCACAATATTACTGCGACACTCTTAAGTTTATCACTAGATAATGCATATCGAACTGATATTTCCAAAGCTGGTGGTGTTCTTCATTTAGTTAGACGGCTCAGTGATGATCATGTTAAAACGCAACAATACGCCTTACAGACGTTGTATAACCTTGCGTTAGATCAAAAGATTAGAGAGGAGTTTCGCAAAACAGAATGTATTAGACCTTTAGTCAATATATTACGACGTGATGAAGATAAAAATCTACGAAAAAACGCTTTGTTATTGCTGTGCTATACATCAAAAAATATAGAAAACCACGCTAAAATTATCAACAGTGGAGCACAAAGTATCTTGCAAAGCTTGTGTACCGACAGCGATGGTGTTATTGCATCTAAAGCTCAGTTGACACTTGATCGGTGTTCGCCGTACATACAGCGCTTAGAAGCTGAAACCAAAGCTCGCGAAGAAGCAGAAGCTCGAGCTAAAAAAGAAGCAGAAGCTAAAGCCAGAAAAGAAGCAGAAGCTCGAGAGAAAGCGCGGGCAGAAGCAGTAGCCAAAGCTAAATTAGAAGCTGAGATTCAAGCTGAAGCAGGACAACTTCAGGCTGTGGGTGAGCAAATTATTCAGGATGATTATCGAAGATTCATGAGGTTAGTCCAAGAGATTAAACACCCTGATGCCTTATTACCTGATTCACCGTATGGTACCTTGCTTCACTTAGCCGTTTATCATGGTCGGCCTGAGGTGGTGATCGAGTTATTAAAGCGTTGGGCATCAACCGAGGTAAAAAACAAAGAAGGTTATACGCCTGCTGAGTTAGCACAACGTACGAAGCAACCTTTGATGCTGTTGCTCTTAGGGGAGCCCGCGAATATATCGCATGCCTTAGAGGCGATCAATGCGCGAATCGAAGTTACGTCGATGGTATTAAGTCTGCATGTTATGCGGGCGAATATGTATCACATGTTATCACTCAGTGAGCCGTTACTGTCTCAAAAAAACATATATCTCAAACAAGCTCGTCAAGATATTGCTCGTGTCCAAAGTAAAGAGCCGAGCGAAGCGTTAGGCTTGTTTGATCAAAAATTATTAAGCTTATTGGATGATAATGAAGCCGCGATTGAGGAAGAAAAAGCAGCGGGTTCTAGCCGTGTTAGACATGCCTTGAGAGCCGCGTGGGCAACAGCCGATGCAAGAACAACGTTATCCTCCTATAAAAATTTAATTAAAGAAGCGCCGAAAGAAGGCATTAATTATCGAGAATTGGGTGATTTTTATGTTTATCTCGCTGAAAAGTCCACGCGTACATTACAAATGCAGACAATGTATAGCAAAGCATTACCTCTGTATGAAAAAGCAGTGAATTTAGACCCTCTCGATGAAGATGCTGCACAACGGCATGAAGATGTTTCGGCGCGAATGGAGGCTGGTAGCTTGAAAGCTTCAACGCAGGCATTGCCGTCACAAGGCATGTTTAAACAAACACCCAGTGACAAAGTAGCGCCACCGGAAGCTTCAGCATCAACGAGAAAATTTACCCCTGCTCAAAGAGCGGCTATCGATGCAAGAAAAGCCGAGAAAAAAAGCATGAGTCAAACTTGATAGGAGTTATGTCATGGATCGTCGTTTTAAATCAACCCCAAAATTAGGCTCAGGTTCATTCGAGTTTGAGCGCTTAACGGAACGTGTCAATGAAATTACGCAGTCACTGAAGACTGCAGAAGATAGTCTGGTCAGGGCACACGAAAGAAAAAATGCAGCACATAAAAAATTAGGGGAACAAGAAGTAAAACTCAGTGCATCTATATCTAAACAAGAAAGTTGTGGATCACATCTAATTGAAGCCGAAAGTCATCATTCACATAATGCTCATAAATTTAGCGTAGCAAAGCACAAGGCTGAAGATCAACAGAAGCGGGCCAAGCAGGTTTCTCAAAAAAAAGAGCAAGCACAACGAACGTTGGCTAATTTAAAAAATAAAAAATTAGCAGAAAAACAACGTCTGATTCAGGAAAAAAAAGCTCAGTTAGCTAAAGTCAAAGCAGAGAAGGCGAAATTAAAACAAGAACGTGAAGCAAAGCAACAAAAAGCGATTGAAATTAGAGGGTATCGAAGAAATGAGCAGCAATGGCGCATGGTTAATAAAGCGTGGATTAGACATCATTTAAATACTGGCTTACCTAGCAAAGCAATCGCTGCCGCTGAGCAGGGCGTGAACCATGCATATAGCTGCCTTCATTTAGAACAAACTCAACGTGGTAATAATCCATCCATCGTTCAAAAGCAGGCTTACCGTTTGCAACAGGCATGGAATGT
Organism: Legionellaceae bacterium; assembly: GCA_029212505.1. Lineage (GTDB taxonomy): Bacteria > Pseudomonadota > Gammaproteobacteria > Legionellales > Legionellaceae > JAALKW01. The sequence continues at coordinate 50,970 of JARGOS010000006.1, forward strand.
GCTGAATCGTTTACGTGATAAAACAAAAGACAATAATGTCTACCTTGGTGATGACGGAGGCGATGTTGATGATGGCTATGAAGATAATGATGCTCATGATATCGAAGAAATAGGTGGCAATGAATCATTCCTTGAACGTGAAATTTATGAAGTGGAGCAGAACTCTGTGGATGTAGATGCCATGGATGATGTGCGTGAACTCGATGATGCTTACCAAGAACTTGATGAAGCATTAGATGAAGAAACACAAGATTTAGCATTAAAAGAAGAGGCGATGCATGAGGCGCAACAAGTCTTAGAGGAAAGTGAACATGGGATGTCTTCTGCACGAGATGATTTGGAAAAAGCAAATCATGATGTTGATATACAACAACAGCTTGAAAATGAGATGCAGTGTGATGTTGACGCTGCTGAGCAGGAGGAGCTTGAGATTGAATCTCACCTAGAGCAATTAAACGATGAGCTTGATGATGCAAAGCTTGAGCTAGAGGAAGCGCTAGCATTGGATGAGGTTCAATCGTTAGATAGCGTGGTATCACTGGATGGACCTGAAGATTTGGATGATGTTGTATCGTTAGGCAGTGTTGTATCGTTAGATAGTATCGCATCGTTAGAAAGTATTGCATCATTGGACGGGCCCGAAGAGCTAGATGCCGAAGAGAACGATTATAGCTCTTTAACAGATGAGCAGCTCGATGCGATTGCACAAGAAGAGCTAGATGCCGAAGAGAACGACTATAGCTCTTTAACAGATGAACAGCTTGATGCGATTGCACAAGAAGAGCTAGATGCCGAAAATTCCGCTAATTCAACAAATCAGATGGATGATTTATTTGCCAAAAATTTTGGAATAAATAAGGGTCTACCAGATGGTGCCTTTGAAGATAATATGTTTGAATTCGGATCCAGAGCACACATTCAGCCTTTTGGATTTGGTGATACGGCCACGAAATATACTGAAGACGAATTAGATGCTATTGCACGGGCTGAAATAGAAGAGGAGAAATATAGCCAACCTGATTCATATGACCCCAAAGAAAGCACTGATAGGACTTCAAACCGAAGTGCTTATGGCAGTAATCGTAGTAATTTTTGGAATGATACTCATCCATCCCCTCCATCTTATGAAAATGAACAGCATGATCGTGCTTCACCTAGCTCTAAAGGTGGTTTTGGTGGGCTAATGGATGAGCTTCAAGCCATTGGCGGTCATGATACCAACGCGGATAATCAATACGACGAAGAGAGCGACGAGGATAGAACGGAAAAGATAGAAAAACATGCTACACAAGACACCAAGCCTAAAAGTGCATTCAAAGATAATAGGTTTGAATTCGGATCAAGATCACACGTTCAGCCGCTTGATCTTAATGGGGTAGCGACGGAATACACCGAAGATGAACAGCATGATCCTTCGCCTAGCTCTAAAGGTGGTTTTGGTGGGCTAATGGATGAGCTTGAAGCCATTGGTGGTCATGACAAGCGCCAAGGTGACGAAGATTACGAAGAAGATGAAATAGAAGAAGAAGAGGAAGCGGAAGAAGAAGATGCAACACACGATACGGATCCTAGTTTTATGAATAGAGTTGTTGATGGCTTTAATCGACTGGGATTGATTAATAAAGGTGCTGCAACACAAATAAAATCTGTTAATAACTTTGCTCATAGGGCATTAAATGACGCTGATAATGCCATAGGTTTAATCACGGGTGATGCTGATGTAAAAGATTTTTTTCCTGGTAGATAAATATCTATAGGCTTGCATTTTTGATGAAGACTGGATCCCGCGGACAAGCCGCGGGACGTAAGAATAATATTTAATTTAACTTATGTTCAAATTAACCCCTGGGGATTTTGCATGTGTTTACTAAATAATGTAAAAGCCTATTTTTAACTTCAACCATGTAGATAAAAAATTATTATGACACCATTAGAAATTTTACAAGATGTTATTAAAGTTGCACAAATTATCCAAAATCAAGTTGCTTTGGTCGAGAACAATAAGTTGAAATTCCGTTCGTTGATTAAAATGATTGATCGTATTGTTACCTCACTAAAAGGTCTGAGTAGTTTACCTGACACTGATCAATTCAAACATAGTTTACTGGATTTGAAGGAGTGCTGTGATGAAACCATCGCTTTTGTTGAAAAAACTTCGTCAAAAGGTCGCTTGGAACGTTTTATATATGCCGGAAAGTATGCTGAGCAAATTGAGTCGTTCAAAGCAAAACTTCTTGAGATCGCTCCTATATTACATATTGGGCTTACTTCACAATCATTAATGGATCTCGACCGGGATCGTCGCCATGAAGTACTGGATCATCAAGAATTGCTTGCTCAACAAGCAGCGTATTTTTATGAACTTCAAGGGGCTCATTTTAATCAACTCGATTCAAGCATGATTGTTTATCAACAAATAAGGTCACTAGAAGAACGTATCGTGCAATTAACACAGCCTCCTGCAACAACGGATCAATTTTTATTACCTAAAGAATTGATGGTTAACTTTTCGGATATTGTTTTCCATGAAAAAATTTGTCAAAGCGCTCTAGGTGCACTTTATCATGGCACGTGGCGTGATCAACCGGTCACCATCAAATGGCTAGAACGTTTAGAAGCAGAACATGAACGTCATCATTTTATACGTGAAGCCAAAGTTATGAGTCGATTGCATAATGACTATATCACCCCATTTTATGGAGCTTCATTTGAAAAAACAGGCTTGTGCTTGTTAATGGGCGTGATGGAGAACGGTAATTTAAGTCAAGTGCTGACCACGTTAAGCGCGCACGAACGTTTTCGTATGGCGCAAGATTTGGCGCGAGGCCTGACGTATTTACATGATCAAGATGTTATTCATGGTGATATTAAACCGGATCATATTGGTATTAATCAGTACCAACAAGCGAAATGGACCGATTTTGGTTTGGTTAAGACACGGGCGATGAGTTTGGCCAGTGTTGCGGCGTTCAGTCCAGAAGTCCGTTGGCAAGCGCCAGAAAGCTGGAAGCGTCGTGCAGAGTTAACGAAGGCTTCTGATATTTACAGTTTTGGATTGTTATTGTGGACACTCATAACAAGCAAGATGCCGTATGCCTCCATACCATCTCGCAACGTTATGTCAGAAGTAAAACGAGGATTTCGCGAAACAATACCCACGGATATTCCACTAGAACTTGATAGGCTTATTCAATCCTGTTGGTCCGCGGATCCAGCAGCACGTCCTGTTGCAAGAGATATTTCTCGTCTGTTACAAACCATGACGTATACGCCTCGTGTTGATGCTTCTATAGCTGGGCCTACTCAATCAGAACCTGCTATACGAGAAGCCGGTGGTATTACTTCTCTGGTCAAATCACTGGGTGATTTGGATAAGTTTGTACGAGAAAACGCAGCTAGTGCATTATTAAGCCTATCTACAAACGCAGTTAATCAAGATGTCATACGTGAAAATGGGGGCATTCCACGGCTAGTAGCGCTTCTTCGTGATGAATATTTTGTCGTACGAAAACATGCAGCGGGTGTGTTATTAAATCTAATTGAAAATGAATTGAATCAAGCGCTGGTATGCGATGTTGAATGCATAACCGCGTTATTGAATCTGTTGATTGATAAGGATATTAACGTTCGACAAAATGCTGTATTGGTCATATTGAAATTAGCTGAAACCAAGAAAGGTCAGGACGTTATTCGTGATGCTGGTGGAATGACTTATCTAGTAACATTACTGAGTGATTTGGATAAGTTTGTACGAGAAAACGCAGCTAGCGTATTATTAAGCCTATCTACAAACGCAGTTAATCAAGATGTCATACGTGAAAATGGGGGCATTCCACGGCTAGTAGCGCTTCTTCGTGATGAATATTTTGTCGTACGAAAACATGCAGCGGGTGTGTTATTAAATCTAATTGAAAATGAATTGAATCAAGCGCTGGTATGCGATGTTGAATGCATAACCGCGTTATTGAATCTGTTGATTGATAAGGATATTAACGTTCGACAAAATGCTGTATTGGTCATATTGAAATTAGCTGAAACCAAGAAAGGTCAGGACGTTATTCGTGATGCTGGTGGAATGACTTATCTAGTAACATTACTGAGTGATTTGGATAAGTTTGTACGAGAAAACGCAGCTAGCGTATTATTAAGCCTATCTACAAACGCAGTTAATCAAGATGTCATACGTGAAAATGGGGGCATTCCACGGCTAGTAGCGCTTCTTCGTGATGAATATTTTGTCGTACGAAAACATGCAGCGGGTGTGTTATTAAATCTAATTGAAAATGAATTGAATCAAGCGCTGGTATGCGATGTTGAATGCATAACCGCGTTATTGAATCTGTTGATTGATAAGGATATTAACGTTCGACAAAATGCTGTATTGGTCATATTGAAATTAGCTGAAACCAAGAAAGGTCAAGACATTATTCGTGATGCTGGTGGACTTAATTCCCTCATACAGCTCCTGGATAGCCAATATGTTGATCTACGAAAAAATGCTACTCAAGCGTTACTGCAACTAGCACAAAACACAAGAAACCAGGAAGCCGTGCGAGAAGCCGGTGGACTGATACCTTTAGTTAAGCGGCTTGGTGATAGCGATGCAATCGTTATGCAGAATGCTTTGGGTGCTTTAGAAAATTTAGCCTTGAACGTCATCAACCAAGATGAGATACGCGCAGCAGATGGAATTTTGCCCTTGGTGACGTTGCTCGGCAGTCATGAGGTGGTGGTGAAACGACGGGCGGCAGGTGCTCTGGCAAAATTAGCCTCGAACAGAGCGAACCAGGATGCCGTGAGAGAAGCCGGTGGACTTCTGCCCCTGGTCATGCTGCTTGGTGATCGCGATAGAACCGTGAAACAAAATGCCACCTCAGCTTTGCGAAGCTTAGCCAAAAACGTTACAAACCAAGATAAGATACGAGAAGTCGGTGGGATTGAACCCCTGGTCATGTTGCTCGGTGATAATAATGCAATTGTGAGGAGACGGGCGGCGGGTGTGTTAGAAAACCTAGCCACGAAAGCGGCTAATCAAGATGCCATACGAGAAGTGGGTGGGCTTCTGCCCTTGGTGACGTCGCTTGGGGGCGATGACTTGATGATGAATCGACGGGCGTCCGGTGCTCTGGCAAAATTAGCCTCGAATACCGCGAACAAGGATGCCATACGAGAAGTCGGTGGATTTGTACCCTTGGTGGCGTTGCTCGAGAACAACGATAAAACAGTGAGACAAAATGCTTCGGGTGCTTTGAAAAATCTCGTTTTTTATAACACCACAAACGAAGATGCCTTACGAGAAACAGATGGATTTAGGGCCTTAGTGAGGTCGCTTGGTGACCATGATGCAATCGTGAAAGAAAATGCTTCAGCGGCTGTGGGATATTTATCCGATCATTTAGCTAACAAGAATGCGATAAGAGATGCGGATGGTCTTGTGGCGTTGGTGAACTTGCTTAATGATGAAAGTATGTTAGTGCAAAAGTCGGCCATTGGTGCCTTAAGAAATTTTATTCGTAATCATGAAGTTAACCAAAATATCATACTTGATATACCTGGTTCAGTGCCAAAAATAATGGATTTACTACAGCATCCCAATGATAAAATTGTGGTCTATGCTGCAGGTGCTCTGTCTAGTCTAGCAGGTTGGAAAACGGTATGGGTTAATCAGCGTGGCCAAAATATCATGCGAGAACATCATGCGATTCCTATTCTGGTAGCGTTGCTAAAGCGAACGGAAGAACAGATTAATAAAGCTGTTTCCGATGCGCTGATGATGTTAAGTCGTGATAATGTCGAGAATATACAAGCCATGATTCATGCAGGCGCACGGGCTATTGTAGACGAATTATCCCAAACCAGTAGCAATAGCGATATTCGCGACAATGCACATGAACTTTTGTTAGTACTCAATCAAGCAATACCTCCATCACCTGATGTTCATGTTTCTGCTGAATGTGTTGCTAGCATGGGGCAGGTCCAGGCCGCACTGATTGCATCTGAAAATTTACAAGTTGATTATAGCAAACGCCTAGGCTCGGGTGGTTTTGGCGTTGTTTACCAAGGGAAGTGGCAGAAATTCACGGATGTAGCCATAAAAAAATTACATGCGACGGAATTATCGCCTGAGGCACTCACGAGTTTTCGAGCTGAAGCTGAGTGTCACGCACCCTTACATCATCCCAACATTGTGACTTTGTGGGGGGTATGTGTAGAGCCAGGCAATTACAGTATGGTCATGGAATTAATGGCAGGGTCGTTGCACCGTCTTTTGCATAGCACAACGGATTTACCATGGACGATGCGTTTATCCATTGCCAAACACATTACCATCGGCCTATATTATTTGCATGAACATCAAATTATTCATTGTGATTTAAAAAGCATGAATGTACTTCTTGATGCGCATGGAAACGCAAAATTAGCGGACTTCGGTTTATCTACGGTGAAGGCTGAAATAGATCCGCCGTCAAGTGAGCAAGCGTCGGGTACCTTATGTTGGATGGCGCCTGAACTGGTTAGTCGTGGCGAAAAATGTACGATTGCTTCTGATATTTACGCACTTGGCATGACCTTTTGGGAAATGAGTAGCCGAAAAGAGCCTTTTCAAGATGAAATTCGTGCTTGCCCCGAATTAATCATGGAATGGATTAGTCAAGGCGAACTTGAGGAGGTTCCTGAAACAACGCCGTTAAAGTTTGCAACATTAATTTCGCAATGCCGCGCAAAAGAGGCGCGTCATCGTCCCCTGAATGCCGCGGTCGTTGTTAACGAGTTATCTCAACCTGATATGCTTTGCTCTGTCTAAGCGGTAGCATATGTTGAGTTTACATCGGTGTCGCGAAATAGACCAAGCGTTAGAAAATTATCAACAAAAACAAGGCCTATTTCGCGACACCGACATTTAATCCACAGGATCTGTGGGTAAAGATGTGTATAGGTCGTTAGTAGCTAGGTTTTATGCGGGTTTTGCGTGTGTTTTAATCTTGGTTCAGCTGGGAAAAACATCATTCGAGTTGTTTGAAATCAGAAGCAAATGCCTTGATTAAATCAAATATCACGTTTATTTATACGTTTGTTAAGATCTTTGGACGCTTGGACAAAATTAGCATTTGGGAAGCCGGTGCAGCACATGCTATGATGGTTTTTTATTTTAGATTATGCATACGGAGCAAGCCATGTTTGAGAAAATTCAAGTGCCTGATGCGGGTACAGCGATTACAGTTCAGGCCGATGGGTCATTAAATATCCCGAATCATCCGATTATTCCATATATTGAAGGGGATGGTATTGGCGTTGATGTTACCCCTGCGATGCTCAATGTTGTGGATGCTGCGGTGGCTAAAGCTTACGGCGATGAAAAACGTATTGCATGGATGGAGATTTTTGCAGGCGAGAAAGCAACCAAGCATTATGGTTCAGATGACTGGTTACCCAAAGAAACGTTAGAGGCGATTAAGGCCTTTGTTGTTTCAATTAAAGGGCCTTTAACCACACCGGTGGGGGGTGGTATTCGGTCGTTGAACGTCGCGATTCGTCAGCAACTTGATTTGTACACGTGCTTGCGTCCGGTACGTTATTTTGAGGGTACGCCAAGCCCATTACGCGAGCCATGGAAAACCAACATGGTGATTTTCCGTGAAAACTCAGAAGATATTTATGCGGGTATTGAGTATCAAGCCGATACAGCCGAAGCAAAACAGGTGATTGATTTTTTACAAAACACCATGGGTGCTACAAAAATTCGTTTCCCTGAGCATTGCGGTATCGGTATTAAGCCTGTGTCACAAGAAGGCACCACACGTTTGGTTAAAGCGGCAATTCAATACGCGATTGATCAAGATCGTGATTCAGTGACGTTGGTTCATAAAGGTAATATTATGAAGTTCACCGAAGGTGCTTTTAAAGACTGGGGATATGATGTTGCACGTGAGCATTTTGGTGCAGAGCTTTATGAAGGCGGGCCTTGGATGTCGTTTAAAAATCCTAAAACAGGCCGAAAAATTATGATCAAAGATGTGATTGCCGATGCATTTTTGCAGCAGATTTTATTGCGACCAGAAGATTATGATGTGATTGCGACGTTGAATTTGAACGGTGATTATATTTCTGATGCGTTGGCAGCGCAGGTCGGTGGTATAGGTATTGCACCGGGTGCGAACTTAGGTGATGGTGTTGCTGTGTTTGAAGCAACGCACGGAACGGCGCCTAAATACGCCGGTCAAGATAAAGTGAACCCAGGTTCGCTGATTTTGTCTGCAGAAATGATGTTACGTCATTTAGGGTGGCATGAAGCGGCAGATTTAATTATTCAAGGCATGGAGCATGCAATCAAAGCAAAAACTGTGACGTATGATTTAGAGCGTTTAATGCCGGATGCAACACGTTTAAGTTGTTCTGAGTTTGCTGATGCGATGATTCAATATATGGATTAATTAATTTTTTGATACACATGAGGGGGATAAAGCGCGTAGACTGGCTTTATCCCTTTTTTTTGTGTTTTGTTTTTTAATTTATTTTAAATAAAAGCAAGGTTTTGCTGGCTAAATTACCCGGGGGATACTATAAAAATAGTAAGAGGAGTTTGTGATGCCAAAGGAAATAACGACAGAATCTGTTGAGCGACTCGTCTTGGAATCATCGGTTGTTTCGGTACTTGAAGCACCCAGAAAGTACAACGTAGTTATGTATAACGATGATTACACGCCAATGGGTTTTGTGGTTGAAGTTTTAAAAAGATTTTTATTATTAACCGACGAAAAGGCAACGCAGGTGATGATGGAAATACATAAAAAGGGACGTGCCGTTTGTGGAGTATATACACGTGATGTGGCCGAAACGATCGTTGAATTGGTTAATGATTGTTCAAGACAAAATCAGTATCCGTTGTTGTGTGTTTTGGAAGCTGACGAAGCTTAAGCCATAGCCATATAGGAGCAACGACTATGTTAAATAAAGAACTGGAATTCACGCTAAACTTAGCTTTCAAAGAAGCCCGCGAAAAACGTCACGAATTTATGACCGTTGAGCATTTACTTCTTTCTTTGTTAGACAATCCAGCTGCAGGCAATGTATTGCAAGCCTGTGACACAAACATCGATATTCTTCGACGTGATTTGATTGAGTTTATCGATGAAACCACACCTAAAATTCCAGAAATTGAGCTTGAGCGTGAAACCCAGCCTACGCTAGGATTTCAACGCGTGCTACAGCGCGCGGTGTTTCATGTGCAATCGGCCGGTAAAAGCGAAGTGAGTGGCGCCAATGTGCTAGCGGCTATTTTTAGTGAACAAGAAAGCCAAGCGGTGTATTTTTTAAGGCGCGAGAACATCACACGATTGGATGTGATTAATTATATTTCTCATGGTATTTCTAAGCAACAGCGCGATAATTTGAATGATAATATGGGTGTTGCCTTCGATGAAGAAATGATGGGTGGCGAAGGTCAAGAATCACCGCTTGAAAGTTATTGCTTAAATTTGAATAAACGTGCGCAAGCGGGAAAAATCGATCCCTTGATTGGACGTGAAGAAGAGGTGCAACGTAGCATTCAGGTGCTTTGTCGACGTAGAAAAAATAATCCTCTCTTAGTCGGTGAGGCTGGTGTGGGTAAAACCGCGATTGCAGAAGGCTTGGCGCGACGTATTGTGAATAAAGAAGTGCCCGAAGTGATTCAGCACTGCATCGTGTATGCACTTGATTTGGGTGCGTTGCTTGCAGGTACAAAATACCGCGGTGATTTTGAAAAACGCTTAAAATCTGTACTCAAGCAACTCAGCGAACAAGATGGCGGTATTTTATTTATTGATGAGATTCATACCATCATTGGTGCAGGTGCTGCCTCAGGTGGCGTGATGGACGCTTCAAATTTGATTAAGCCGCTGCTTGCCAACGGCGAACTTAAATGCATGGGATCAACCACCTATCAAGAATATCGCGGTATTTTTGAGAAAGACCGTGCGTTAGCTCGACGCTTCCAAAAAATTGATGTGAAAGAGCCCACAGTTGATGAAACGTTTGAAATTCTAAAAGGCCTTAAAGGACGTCTTGAAAAACATCATGGTGTTAAATTCTCGGTGCCCTCGTTGCGACTTGCAGCAGAACTGTCTGATAAGTATATCCATGACCGTTTCTTACCAGATAAAGCGATTGATGTGGTTGATGAAGCTGGGGCTTATCAAAATTTATTGACGGTGGCCAAGCGTAAAAAAATTATTAGCGTGACGGAGATAGAAGAGGTGGTGGCTAAAATCGCACGCGTACCCGTTAAGACCGTATCGGCACGTGATAAAGACGTGCTTAAAAATTTGGAACGTGATTTGAAGCTGCTGGTATATGGACAAAACGAAGCCATCACCGCGTTGTCTTCAGCCATACGATTGGGGCGCTCGGGTTTGCGCGCCGAAGAAAAACCGGTGGGAAGCTTTTTGTTTACCGGGCCAACGGGGGTGGGTAAAACCGAAGTCACGCAGCAACTCGCGAAAGTCTTGGGTATTGAGCTGATACGCTTTGATATGTCAGAGTACATGGAAAAGCATACCGTATCTCGTTTAATTGGCGCACCTCCAGGGTATGTAGGTTATGACCAAGGGGGGTTATTAACCGAAGAGATTCATAAACATCCTCATGCTATCTTGCTGCTGGATGAAATTGAAAAAGCCCATCCCGATGTCTTTAATTTGTTATTGCAGATTATGGATCACGGCACGTTGACGGATACCAATGGTCGAGAAGCGAACTTTAAAAATATTGTACTCGTTATGACCAGTAATGTAGGTGCTCAAGAAATCAGTCGAAACTCCTTGGGCTTTTCTGAACAAAATAATGTACTAGACGGTGCAGAGGTTCTTAAACGACAATTTACACCGGAGTTCAGGAATCGTTTGGATGCAATTATTAACTTTACAACCTTGGATACAAGCACCATTGGGCTTGTGGTTGATAAGTTTATCATGGAGTTAGAAGAGCAGTTGAGCCAAAAAAATGTCTCGCTCAGCGTGGATAAAGCAGCACGCGCATGGTTAGTTGAACATGGGTATGATAAACACATGGGTGCACGTCCTATGGCCCGTTTGATTCAGGATGAAATCAAACAACCGTTGGCTGAAGAGTTACTCTTCGGTAAATTGACCAACGGTGGTCATGCGAAGTTGACGTTGAAAGACAAAAAGCTGCATTGTGAAACGAACAGTTACCGTGAAGGGGTATGCTAAGCGGTTATTTTTTACTCCACGTCGTACCACCATACCCCGTATCTTGCGGGGTATTTTTTTTGTGATAACATACTTTATTTTTTAAACGTCAAGAGAGCTTACATGATGATACTTAATGGCAAAACGTTAGCGACGCTTGTTGAGGCCGAATTGCGAGAACGTATCCAAAGCGTGAATGAAAAAGCTCAGCGATTACCTTTGTTGGTGACCATTCAAGTAGGTGATGATCCTGCTTCAACAACCTATGTTAATATGAAAATCAAAGCATGTGAGCGTGTTGGAATGTTATCAAGGCAACTCCAATTCTCTGATGCGAGAGGATTGACTACGGAAGATATTATACGAACGATAGAACAATTAAATAATGATGTTGACGTTGATGGTATTTTATTGCAGCACCCCGTCCCAGCCCATATTAACGAACGTGCCTGCTTTGATGCTATTGATATCTCAAAAGACGTGGATGGTGTAACAACAGCTGGATTTGGTCGATTAGCTATGGGGGAGGCTGCCTATGCTTCAGCAACACCCGCGGGCATTATGACGCTACTTGAATATTATAATATAGCGCTTGCCGGCAAACACGCGGTGATCGTTGGTCGTAGCCCTATTTTAGGTAAACCGATGGCGGCCATGCTATTAAACAAAGATGCCACGATTACCGTTTGCCATTCAAAAACTCAAAATTTACCCGCGATGATTAATCAAGCTGATCTTGTCATTGGTGCTGTTGGAAGGCCTGAGTTTATTCAAGGTAGCTGGATCAAAGATGGTGCGGTCGTCATTGACGCAGGCTATCATCCTGCATCTAACACCGGTGACATTGCGTTAGAAACCATTAAAGATCGTTGCTTTGCTTATACACCCGTGCCGGGTGGTGTTGGACCCATGACGATTGCCATGCTCATGCAACAAACGGTTGTAGCCGCAGAAAAAAAATATTTATGAAGCTTCATAATCCAGGGATGAAGCTTCAATTTCATGAACAGATAATTCCCAATTATATTCATCACTGACATCAATCAGTTCGTCGAGTAATTCATCCTGCGTTAGGCAATCTAAATCCAAATTTTTATTTTGAAAAAGTATGCGTTTAAACGGAAACATTTGATTGTAATTTGGGTTTTTTATGGCTTTCAAGATCGGTTCCATGGCGCGTGTTTCACCCCATGCGGCTTGAAAGAAACCCAAAGGTGTTACGCGATAGCTGCCGACGATACGCACAAGATTTAAAAAATAAAAGTCAAGTTCGTCATCATTCAAGACTGATTTATACGATACGTCTTCGATTAATTTATTGAGTAAGCGACCTTTTTCTCCTCCAAAACTTAGGTAGGGTATATAACTACTTGAATACTCATAGCGACTCAGCGAAGACATATGCTCAAGACATTGCTCCATCCACATTTTTAATGCTACGGTTTGTGCTTCATTGTTATTTTGCGAAGCATTCGAACGATCGTAAAACATCATGGTGCGATTGGGTGATTGATATAGGTGAGGCTCATCATCTTTATGCTCATCATGGTCTAATGCATTGGGAGGTGGTAATGCAACAAAGCTTGGGTTATCGTCTGTGGTTTGCACCTCGGCATCATAATATTTAGGTTTGATGGTATGCATGAGCACGGACATCATCCTACGCGCTCTCGATTTTTTAGCCATCTCTTCGGTAAATTGTGTTTCGCGCGTTTCGTAATGTCGTTTGTGACCACCTATTGCTTCATCGTTAATTGATAATAACGCGGTAATACCGGGTGATTTATCTTGAGGAAATAATTGAGTATAACTATGTTCAATATAACGTATTAACGATGCAAGGGAATGTTTTTCTTCATTCATAAAATTGGGGTTATCGACAATCGACGTCAAGGTGTTTGCTGCCGTATCGACAGCTTCTAAACTTCCTTCCATCTCTTCCATCATGTTACTAAAAATACTTTGTATTTGAGGGCTAATGCCTTCATGACTGGAGATCGTATCTCCTGCACGAGCAAGTTTTTGATTAAACGTTCTAAACTCTTTTTTAATTTTATTAAGATAGCGTAGAAAAAAAAGTTTAAACGCTTTTTCTTGTAAAAAGATAGGATCTAAATCACGCACAGCGGCAATGGCATCTAATATTTTTACGAGTTGAATGAGTTGATCTTCTTCCAAAGGAAGCTTGTAAATTTGGCGCATAAATGCCTGAGATGATAAGGGCATATGTCGCGTAAAAAGTTTAACTTGCCAGGAAAAATAAACATAATCCAAGCTATTGGCTTGCCTTGCCTGAAAATTAATGGCTTCAATTTGCTGTCGACCGGAGCGCTGCATTTTTAAGTTAGGATTAAGATGTACCTCCATGTTGAGTGTGGAACGTGATGTGACGTAAGAATCAATACTTCCGTCACTATCATCATATGCATGAGCGTATTGAGATTGAGGTGAATAATACATCGCCTCAGGATTTGAGCTTCTTGACATACTTTGTTCGTTGAGTGCTAGTTGATAACTGTTACCGGTATCTACATCGGTTCGAAGTGCTGCCATCAATAAGGTAAAAAAAGGGATTAAACGCCGCCCGGTGATGCGCGCGGCATGTGCGCTTTGAAAAAAACGATTGGATTGATCCTGCATGGCAATGGGTTGGATAAAGCGTTTCTCAAGCGAGGCGAGGCCTTCAGCAAACTTGCTCCAACTGGGTTCACCGTATAATACGGTTCGTTCTTGCAAGGCTGTGACTAACGCTGCACGATCGGCATAAGGCAAGTGCGTAAAAATAATCAGAATATCAATCAGTGTGGTGATGTTATAATTAAGAAAGGGAATATCTCGAAATTTTTTAATATACGGTTGAAAAACATCCACAATGGCATTGTTTCCCTGAAGAACCAAGGTTAATTCATTAAAATGTGATGAGAGCAGGTCGGCTGCACGATCGTCCGGCACCGGGATTTTCGCTTCTTTACTTTCACGTTGATAGAGTAATTTGAACAGGGCAGTATTCAACGTACCCAGCACACGATGTGATGTGTTGGTTAAGTCGGCGAGATTAATCGTATTCATCTGATCATAGCGATACGCTTGATGCAAATTTCTAACCAGTAATTGAACAGACGTAATATATTTGAGTAATTGTTCTGACTCTTGGTGCACATGCCCAAACATATCTCGATGCACTAAAAACGGTGCTTCTTGAGGGTTTAAGAGTGAGTTAATTAAAATAAGCACGCGATGACAGTATTTAACACATTCATCGACGGAGAGGTGATGCCCTGTTCTTAAGTCGCCAGGATGTTGGAGGTTCCATAGCAAGTTACCCAGCGTTATCATGATAAAACGGGCTGAGCGCCAGTTATTTAAAAAATTTCCTTTTTGAACGACGTATTTACCTGCAGAGAGCAGGGTATATTGCTTATACGATTCAAATGCCCGCTCAATGTCTGCCAGAGCTTCGGGTAGTGTAACACGTAAAAACGTATCAATCAGGGTGCGTACTCTGTCCACCGCATTCATGCTCGCCAGCGGTTTTAAAACTTTGGTGTCCATGGTATAAAACGGCAAAACAAAATACATGGTTTTTGCACCGGGCTCTGGGGCTTCAATTCGTCGAATGCCCGAGTAGCGCATCAGCCATAATTCTTTTTCAAGCTCAAGATAATAGGCTCGTATTAATTTTTGCTCAAACGTTGGCCTGGGCGTGACACCGGTTTCACGTACACCAAACATCGAGACTTGCTCAATGATTTCTTCCTCGAGCTTGGCATGCTTTTCACCGACGGTTTTCCAACCTTTAGACACCACATTAACAGCGCTCGCGAGACCAAGCACAACGCCACCGGCTACAATGGCTGCAGCGGTTTGATTGTGTGCAATGATGGATGTGACGCTCATCGCGCCTTCTCTAAACGTTTCAAAACGCTCTTCGACTCGGGCGGGTATGTTCTCGAGAGGGGGCGGATTTCTGTCGGGGCTTTGATTAACGGCCGCACGATAGGCCATTTGTAACATGCGTGCTTCGAGCGTTCCAGGCATACATTCATCCTTGAATGTTATTTAATGCCTTCTACTATCGACCAAAATTTTACCTGTTGTCAATCTTATTATTTTGTTCCTGTTCATGTAGAATCTTGATATGGTTATTTTTTTTGATGTGCCCAAATTTTTATGCTCAGTGTTGTGATTATTACAAAAAATGAAGCACGTCGTATTTCACGATGTTTAGAATCGGTGCGTTGGGCTGATGAAATCATTGTACTTGATTCAGGCAGTACGGATGAAACCGTTGAGATTGCAAAAACCTTTACACCGCATGTTTTTATCAATACCGATTGGCAGGGGTACGGTGTTCAAAAACAGCGGGCTTTATCCAAAGCCACCGGTGACTGGGTGCTTCATCTGGATGCGGATGAGTGGGTGGACGAAAAACTCAAAATCCTATTTCTTAAAGTGATGCACGAAGATAAGCATGATGCGTATCGCGTGCCTATTCGTTTGTGCTTTTATGGCAAGCCATTACGTTATTCATCAAGCCCAACACGTCATGCTCGGTTGTTTAAACGAGCAGGCGCGAAATTTAGTGATGATTTGGTGCACGAAAAAATTATATTGCCAGCAGAGGCACGCGTTGGGCAGTTAAAAACGCCTTTGCTGCATGATTCTTTTTTAGATATTCATCATGCCATTCAAAAAATGAATCGTTACTCGTCGTATTCTGCACAAATCAGTTTAGATAACAAAAAGCGTATGAGTTTATCGCGTGCATGCTTAAGTGCCAGCTGGATGTTTTTACGTTGTTATGTACTGCAACGTGGTTTTTTGGATGGCCGTTCAGGTTTTATACTCGCAGTTTTAAATGCACAGGGGAGTTTTTATCGTGGCATTAAACAAATTTACCCTGATCAATCGGGTTAAGATAAACTCAGAAAGCTTGCGTAGTTTATCATGTTGGTCGTCATTTTTTATTGTGATGACGGCTTTTATGATTCCTATCAGCTCATCGCTTAGGAGTGTGGGCGTTAGTTTGAGCGTGATTTTAGTGCTGCTCGACGCGTCGCGTCATCATGACTTAAAACAGCTTTTTAAGCACCCTGTTGTTTTAAGCGCGTATATTTTCTTTATGTATACCATGCTTGCATGCCTTTGGAGTCCAGCCAGCCAGCATGAACAATGGATCGTGCTCGAAAAGTACAGTAAATTGCTGTATTTACCATTTTTTATGCTTGCGTTTCGTGATTCACGCATCCGTAGTGTTGCACTTCATGCTTTTTTACTCGCGATGTTGATGACGTGCGTGCTTTTATTATTAAAAGCGGCTGGATTCGTGCATTACGGGGGCGATGATCCGGGTGAAATGTTCCGTAATCATATCATGACAGGTTACATGATGGCATTTGCCGCTTATCTTGCGGCTTATTTTGCTTATCACGCATCAAACCTGCGTCATCGCATGGGTTATGGCGCTGTAGCATGCTTGATGAGCTATCAAATATTATTTACGGGCACAGGGCGTATGGCTTACATTGCTTATGCGCTCTTGGCCGGATTATGGATTTTTCAGATTTTTTCTTGGAGAAAATCACTGATTTTAGCCAGTATAGGAGGTATTTTATTGGCGGGTGCTTATGCTATGAATCCTACGATGCAATTTTTAGCACACCAAGTCCGTGATGATTGGACGTTGTATCATCAGCATAAACGAGACACCTCGCTTGGTTTTCGTCTTCAATTTCATACCTATGCCTATGATTTAGTACAACGTCGTCCGTGGTTTGGCAACGGAACGGGCAGTTTTTCACATCTGTTTCAAGTTGAAAATCCTGTGCCTGAATGGAGTGCGTCTCGGCCCAAGCTTTTAGAGCCTCACAGTCAATATTGGATGGTGGCTTCTGAATTGGGTATCACGGGATTATGTTTATTTGTTTTTATGTTGGGGAATTTATGCGCGAGCTGTTGGCGCACGTCCGAGACACGCGCGCTTGGTTGCGCAGTTTTGTTGCCGATGTTGATGGGTAACGTGACGGACTCTCTGCTGCTATATTCCGGAACGGGCTATTTTTTCTTATTGTTTGCAGCACTCTCGCTCGCCTCTCATCCTAAAATTTCCAGCACGCTGTGTAATCAAGCTGCCGCACGGGATGCTGCAAGGCTTGCTCCGTCACAAGCCAAGGCTGATGCGATTCAAACATAAAGGCCAGGGTGTTTTTATAACGTACGGGCTTAAGTTCTTTTTGTGTAGCGATGCGGTGCGTATCCGCATCGGGCCCGTGCGGTGTCATGCAGTTATGAATGCTTGCGCCACCCACTAAGAACCCCTGTTGTTTGGCGTCGTATTCGCCTCGAATCAGCCCCATAAACTCGCTCATGATATTACGATGAAAATACGGGGGTCTAAACGTATGCTCGGCCACCATCCAACGAGGTGGGAAAATAACAAAATCCAGATGGGCGACACCGGGAGTGTGACTCGGGGATGTCAGTACGGTAAATATTGATGGATCGGGATGATCAAAGCTCACCGTACCTAGAGTATTAAACAAGCTTAAATCATAGCTATACGGTGCATAATTACCATGCCAAGCGACAACATCGAGTGGCGAGGTATTATTGTGAGATACCCATAATGTATTTTGATATTTACAGATAAGTTCATGATGGGTTATTTTGGCTTTTTCAGGCTTATCAAAATATGCCGATGGGTACATAAAATGTCGAGGATGGGCCAGGCCGTTGGCACCTATGGGCCCAAGCTCGGGCAGTCTGAGCGGCGCACCTCCGTTTTCACATAGATAACCGGCGGCATGCTGATCTAATAGATCTAAAGCAAAGCTTATACCACGCGGAATCACCGCAATTTGACCGGGTTTGATGTTTAAAACACCCATTTCAGTACGTAATATAATCTCGCCATGATAAGGCACGAATAATAATTCACCGTCACGGTTATTAAAAAATCGGTGTTTTTGACTCATCGATTGCGAGCACTGATAAATAAATGTATTTAATTTTTTATTACCTGCAAGATGAAACAGGCCATCAATAAAATCATTATGAGCTGTGGGGTGGGGCGACCAGCGCATTGGGTTGGGCGGTTGAGTTGACGAAAAGGGGTGAATGGGTTGATTTGAAGCAAGCCCATAATCATGATGATCGACCGAAGGTTTTAGGCGGTACAGCCAGCTATGTAAATTCTCGTGCCTCGCTTGGGTGAATGCGCTGCCGTTCAGTTGCTCAGCAAACAAGCCTTGTGGGCACTGTTGAGGTGAATTTTGATTGCGGGGCAAGGCGCCGGGTGAGGCTTCTGTTGAATGGTGATTTCCAAATCCGCTAAGCATCATGCTACGCTCCATCAAGTCTATCGACTCTTCTTATGTATATCTTATGTTTAAAGCATACTATAATTCAAAAAAATTATCTTAATTCTAACTAAGGGGTTTGTACGTGGCAGGGCATAGTAAATGGGCAAATATTCGTCATCGAAAAGGTGCGCAAGACGCAAAACGTGGAAAGATTTTTACTAAGTTAATTCGTGAGATCACGGTTGCTGCACGTCAAGGTGGCCCGGATGAAGCGTCGAATTCACGTTTGCGCGATGCGGTCACCAAAGCGCTCAAATCAAACATGAAGCGCGATACGATTGATAATTCAATCAAACGTGGTGTGGGCGATCTTGATGGCGCTGAGATGATTGAGATGCGCTATGAAGGCTACGGTCCTGCAGGTGTTGCGATTTTGGTGGATTGTTTATCCGATAATAAAAACCGCACGGTGTCTGAAGTACGTCATGCCTTTACTAAATATGGTGGTAATTTAGGAACCGATGGCTCCGTTGCTTATTTGTTTAATAAACAAGGCGAAATTTTGTTAGCACCCACGGCTGAGCATGAACGCGCGATGGATGTGGCGATTGAAGCAGGTGCAGACGATGTGCTATTGGAAGGGGATCAGCTTGAAGTGGTAACCCCGGCAGATAGCTACCATGCTGTATTGGCGGCGTTCGAAGCTGCTGGATTTGAAGTTGAAGAATCACAACTGACCATGCGTGCACAAACTTCGGTTGAATTGCCCGAAGATAAATTAGAGACATTAGAAAAATTGATTGACGCTTTAGAAGATCTTGATGATGTTCAAGACGTGCATAGTAACGCCGATTTTCCGGTTGATGCCTAGGAATAGAAATTATTCTCACTATAATAAGAATAATTTGAAAAAAAGCTCGAAAGGGCTATAATTCTTATTATAGTGAGAATTTTTAGGATTTACGGATGGATACACGTATTATTCAAAGCAAGAAGGAATTAGCAGAAGTACTTAAAATACGACGGCATCAATTAAAAATAACCCAAAAATCATTGGCTGATTTTTGTAATCTTTCTCATAATGGTATTAGTCGTATTGAACTTGCTCAATCCGATGTTCAGCTATCAACCCTGTTAAAAATGTCTAAAGTACTCGGTTTTAAACTTGTACTTGAGATGGAATCATGAAATCTCTTTATGTTTTTTATGAGAATCAGCGCGTAGGTATTTTTTCACGTGATGATAACTTAGTTTCTTGTTTTTCTTATGATGAGCAATGGCAAATCGGTAAGCATAGTTTTCCCTTAAGTTTGGTCATGCCATTATCTACCCAAACGTTCAATAATAAAATTACGCTGTCTTTTTTTGAAAATCTTCTTCCCGAAGGAGATGTGCGTGATGCATTGGAACGTAGTCATCATATCCAAGGATCTTTTGAATTTGTAGAGCACTTTGGCCAAGATTGTGCTGGCGCTGTTACGATTACAGCAGATGAAGCTTTTTCGTATAATCCTCATGAAACGACGTTAAAAAAAATAGATATCGAACATATTTATGAGGCAATAAGTAAAAAAAGATCGGTTGTTGAAGTGGTGTCTCAAATGGAACCGGGATATCTTTCACTGGCCGGTGCACAAGATAAATTTGCAGCTATTTTACAAAACGGCCATATATTTTTACCGTCACATGGAGCGCCGACGACGCATATTATCAAAACACCCATTCTTCGCCACGGTATTAAAGAATCTGTATATAATGAGTTCTATTGTATGGAATTAGCTCGTGCTGTTGGTTTGAATGTCGCTTCTTGTGAAGTTTTAGAGGGTGTATATCCTTTGTTTGTAACAGAGCGATACGATCGCACCAAAGATAAAGAAGGCATTATACACAGACTACACCAACAGGATTTTTGCCAAGCGCAGGGGATTGTTAGCGAGGAAAAATATGAATTTAAAGGTGGGCCAAGTATCAAGGCAAATTATGAATTACTACTTCATCATGTTACCCCAACTCAACGTATGCATGCGTTGCAACAACTTCTGTCTTGGGTGAGTTTTAATTTGCTGATTGGTAATAACGACAGTCACTCTAAGAATCTCTCATTGTTATGGGTTAAACATAAAAACGAGCTTGCACCATTTTATGATCTTTTATGTACGTCGATCTATAAGAGCTTACATCAAGATTTTTCTTTTAAAATTGGTGATCGTTATACTTTTTCAAAAATAGGACTGAATCAGTTTACGCTTCTTGAGGAAGCATTAGGGATCAAAAAAGGCTCGTTTACCCAGCGAATGAAAGATATGAGTCAGCTTATCTTAAAGCATAAAGAGCGCGTTCTTGAGCAAGTCATGGATAAACACCCGAAAGCTAAAATTCCTAAGCGCATCAGTCAATTGATCGATAAACGTATCAAGGGACTTCATCAACAAGGCATGTCATAACCTACTACCTCAAATTAAACAAAACGGCGATGATGCTCATGCCTCCATAAATCAAGGGGCTGAGTATCCAGCTTAAAATATGGGTTAATAACAACGCAAGAAGAATAAAAAATCCGTACGGTTCTAATTTGTTGTATTGATAGGCATGTCTGGGTGAAAGACAAGCGGTTAAAACACGACTACCATCGAGTGGCGGAATAGGCAGCAAGTTTAAAAAAGCAAGTACAAGATTAATCAAGATGCCAGCTTGGCCGGTCAGCACGAAGTATAAACCAAGTATCGATGTCGCTGGATTGAGTACAAGTCCTATTTTAAATAATACAGCCCACATGAGCGCCATGACAAAATTAGACATCGGACCGGCTGCGGCAACCAAGGCCATGTCACGTCGTGGTTTATTTAGATTATTCCAGCTAATGGGCACAGGTTTCGCCCATCCAAACACAAATTGAAAATTACTCATCACGGCTACGGCAAGCGGCACCAGTACGGTACCCACCAGATCAACGTGCCTCAAAGGATTCATGCTAAGGCGACCAAGCATTTTAGCAGTACTGTCGCCACAACGATGGGCAGCCCAGGCGTGCGCGGCTTCATGCAGTGTAATGGCAAGCAGTACAGGAACAATCCAAACAGCGAGGGTCTGAATAAAGCTTAAAGTTGGCATAATAAAAGCGTATGATGAGCGAATGTAAATTTATAGTATCTAAACAATCAATCAATTAATAGGATTAATTCATGAATACCGTTCCTCCCTGTCCAAAATGCCAGTCAGATTATGCTTATAAAGATAGTACGCTTTTTGTTTGTCCTGAATGTGAGCATGAGTGGATGGTTGATACGGTAGAAAAAAGCAGTACACCTCATGAATCTGTGATTAAAGATGCCAATGGACAGGTGCTTCATGATGGAGATACCGTGACGGTGATTAAAGATTTAAAGATCAAAGGCTCTTCATCGGTTGTTAAGGTCGGTACCAAAGTCAAAAATATTCGTCTGGTTGAGGGTGATCATGATATTGATTGTAAAGTGGATGGCGTGGGCGCTATGAAACTAAAATCTCAGTTTGTGAAAAAAGTTTAATTTTAAGTTTAAGTTGAGTTTTAAGAAGGAAGCATCATGATGCATGAAATTATTTGCCCGCATTGCACGAAAGCATTCAAGATTGACGAAACCGGATACGCAGATATTCTCAAGCAGGTTCGCGATAAAGATTTTGAACAGCAATTACACGCTCGTCTCGAATTGGCTGAGCAAGATAAAGTGAATGCTGTTGAGCTTGCGAGAACGAAGGTCGCTCGTGATTTGGAAAAGGCCGCAGCATCCAAAGATGCTGAGATTAAAGCGTTAAAAACTGAGCTTACCGCTGGTGAAGTCAAGCAAAAATTAGCGGTGACCGAAGCCCTTCATGCCCTAGAAAAAGAGCGTGATAAGCTAAAAAACGATCTTATGCAAGAACAGCTTCAAAAGAAACTCAATGAGCAAGCGCTCAAAGATAAATACGAAACGCAAATCAAAGATCGAGAGGGCGAGATTGAGCGCCTCCGTGATATGAAGGCTCGTCTTTCAACAAAAATGGTGGGAGAAACCCTTGAGCAACATTGCGAAACTGAGTTCAACCGTCTTCGAGCAACAGCCTTTCCAATAGCCTATTTTGAAAAAGACAACGATGCACGCTCGGGTAGCAAAGGCGATTATATTTTTCGTGATTTAAATCATGCAGGCACCGAAATTGTTTCAATCATGTTTGAGATGAAAAACGAAAGTGATGAAACAGCAACTAAAAAGAAGAACGAAGATTTTTTTAAAGAACTCGATAAAGATCGTCATGAAAAGGGGTGTGAATACGCGATCTTGGTTTCATTGCTTGAGCCTGATAGTGAGCTTTATAACACCGGTATCGTCGATGTATCGCACCGTTACCCTAAAATGTACGTCGTCCGGCCACAATTTTTTATCCCTATCATTACACTCTTGAGGAATGCGGCGCAGAACTCACTCAAATACAAAACAGAGCTCGCACTTGTAAAAGAACAGAGCATTGATATCACCCATTTTGAGCGCGAACTTGATGAATTTAAACACGGCTTCGCTCGTAATTATGATTTAGCATCTAAAAAATTTAAAACAGCAATCGATGAGATCGACAAAACCATTCACCATCTTCAGAAAACCAAAGATGCACTGCTCGGATCTGAAAATAATTTACGGCTTGCTAATAACAAAGCCCATGATCTAACCGTGAAGAAGCTCACCAAAAATAACCCTACCATGGCTGCAAAATTTGCGGAGCTCATGCACGATGATGCATAGCTCTTGCATCTGTTTTGTTTGATTACACAAGGCAGGTCTTGGCAATGCACCATAAATCAACCCGCGTCACGCCTTCTGCCTTAAGTGCGGCGGCAAGCTCGTTGGCGGTGCTTCCTGTGGTGATTAAGTCATCGACCAAGGTCACATGTTGATAAGGCACGGGTTTGATACGAAAGGCTTGTTGAAGGTTACGGCGGCGTTCAGGTGCATCCAGCTTAGCTTGTGAAGGCGTATCGATGATTTTTTGGATGTGTGATGTGAGGCAAGGCCGCTGAATTGTTTTTGCTAAATGCTGGGCTAAAAGAACGGCATGATTAAATCCACGCTGTTTTAAGCGTTTTTTATGTGAAGGCACGGGTATTAAGCATTCGGTTTGCGTTATTTGATTGCTATTATTACTCATAATAGAGGTTAAAAATTGGGTTAAATGCAGGCTTTCACGGTATTTAAAATCATGTAAAAGCGTGCGTAGAGGCTCTTCAAATCGGTAGGTGGCAAACACCTGATCAAGCGCTGGCTTTTTTTTGCTGCACGGGCTGCATAGGCGTTGTTTTGTGTTAGCTAACGGCGTTGCGCAATGGGTGCAGGCCGGGCCAAGGCGTGGCAGCATGGCTTCGCAAAAAGAACATACAGCATATGGTCCGTCATGCAAGCAGCGGCACAAAGCGCACGGTGTTTTTAGACGCAAAAAACGTAAAAGATGTGGTATACTGATTATTTTATTGCTTAGCGCACTCATACGTTCATACGTTCCATGATGTGTTTGGTGTTGGATCTTGGGTTTTGCTTCCTGATGGGTATCATGAGTTTTTCTAAAGAAATTTGCAATGCTTTTCATCAACGCGCTGCTGGCTACGAAGCGGCGGCTGTTGCACAGCGCACTATAGGCGAACAATTATTTGAACGTTTGTCTTATCTCAAAATTCAACCGCGCTTTGTGTTGGATTTAGGCTGTGGCACGGGTTTATTCACCAAGCAATTAAAAAAACGTTATCCAAATGCCATGGTTGTGGGTGTTGATTTTGCCGAGGCGATGGTACGCGAAGCCAAAGCGCATCAAAGCTGGCGTTCGCATCCTGAATGGCTTCGTGCAGACATGCATGCGTTGCCGTTCGCAAACGGTGTGTTTGATTTAGTTTTTTCTAATCAAACATTTCATTGGTCACCTGATTATCCGGCATTAATACGTGAAATTAATCGTGTTATGAACCCCGGGGGCTGCTTAATGTTTTCGACCGTTGGGCCTGATACGTTCAAAGAACTACGGTTCCAATCTGAAGATGAACAGCATGCGCATGCGAATATTTTTTTAGATATGCATGATGTAGGCGATATTTTACTGGCCGAACAATTTTTAGATCCTGTTGTTGATATGGAGCCGCTTGTACTACGCTATAAAACATGGCCTGATTTATTACGCTCGTTGAAGACCCAAGGCGTTCGTAATATAAATTCTAAACGTAAGCCAGGCTTGACGGGCAAGCAGCATTGGGCTGAATTTGAAGCGATGGTTGAAACAACCCGTACACCGGAAGGTAAGTATCCTTTGACGTATGAAGTGCTGTACGGCCATGCTTGGAAAGGCAAGCCACGTCAAACCACGCAAGGTATTGAGACCTCAATTCCTGTCTCAATGTTGCGGAATTCACGTGTACCCTGATGATAATAATAAGGAGCATGTATGGAATTTGTAAGTCGTTATGTTGCGCATATACCCGACGAACGTGGACATATTGCCTATTCACCTGAAGAAAATGATGTATGGAAGACGTTATTTTTACGTCAAACCACGTTGTTGCCAGGTCATGCGTGTGAAGCTTTTCTTAAGGGGCTTGCGTTATTACCGTTATCGTCTGAGCGTATTCCTCAACTGCCTGAGGTCAGTGCGCACCTCCGCGCTGCGACAGGGTGGGAGGTTGCACCGGTTGAGGCGCTCATATCGGCGCGTGCTTTTTTTGAGTTATTAGCCCATAAAAAATTTCCAGCTGCCACGTTTATACGAACCCGCGAAGAGCTGGATTACGTGACCGAACCCGATATTTTTCATGAATTATTTGGGCATTGCCCAATGCTCATGAATCCGGTTTATGCTGATTTTATCCAAGCTTACGCTGAGCGGGTGTTAACGTTTCCTGAAGCAGACTGGCCGCTGTTGCAACGTTTTTTTTGGTTTACGGTGGAGTTTGGTTTAATTCAGGCAACCCAAGGCGTAAAAGCTTACGGTGGTGGTATTTTATCGTCCATTGGCGAAACGCCATACAGCGTCGACAGTCATGACGCCATGCGTGTGTTGTTTGATCCGATTGCTATTTTTCGCATGCCGTATCGTATCGATGCCTTGCAGCCGGTATATTTTGTGATTGAAGATTACAAAACATTATATCACTTTGTTGAAGACGATTGGACGGGTTTAATTGCTCATGCGCGTGAATTAGGCGAATACGCGCCATATTTTGCTGTAGATGAAGGCAATCCAAACATCCATATTTTAGCGTGTTAATCGTGTTAATCGTGTTGATGGAGAGATAAGTTATGGCTAATGCATGCGATGCCGTGTTGCAGCGAGCGATCAAAGGGGCCGTGTACGGTTCCATGAATGGTGCTGTGGGTTCTTTTTTTGCACCGGTGAGTGCTGCTGCGGTAGGTGGGGCATCGAGCGCTATCGCGACGTGTGCTTTTACAGGTAGTTTTTTTGCGGTTGCAGCATCGCCCCTTGTTAAGATGACGTTTCAAGAGGCCTATGATGCGACTCATGATCCCGATGAATCAACGACGAGGATTGCCGCACTGTATGCTTTAACAGCGAGCGAAGTTGGATTAGGGGTTTATTTAGGGTGTGAGCTTGCCGCCGCTGCCATTGGTTCAAACGCACTTCCTATTTTCACCTGTTATCTTACCGGTGCAATTGCACTCCCTGTCATCTCGGTTTCTGTGTTGGCACTTGGTATTGATTTTGCGCGGATTGTTCGTCAAGTTGGAGTGCTACGTGAACAGTTACCGTTTTTGATGGTCGACACAGACAGTCATTATAGAGCTATTTTGAGTTTTTGAATTTATGGCATCAAGCATGGTAATCAATCATGTTTTGTTGTGCTGATTTTTTGTGAAAACCTGTCTCGATAGTATTTTATTTAATCTTAGTGCTTTACTTTTGGTTTGAAATATTGTATTGTGCCAGCTTTTAGTTGTGCAGATGTATTGATGGCTAATGATGCTTGTCGTTGACGTTATTTTTTATTGAGGTGTTGCGCATGAGAGATGTCACGGGAGTACCCACAGGATTTTTTACAGGAGCACTCGTTGGCGGTATTGGATCTTATATTCTTCCTGCCACTGCAGCAGCCGCTGGTGGTACCTTAGGTGTTATGGGCGCGTGCGCGATTACAGGTGCAGCAACATTTTTTGGCGGTAGCTATCTCGTTGACGCAACATTAGAAAGTGCAACCGACGCATGGAAGAGCAGAGACTTTGGCTTGAGTGCAGCTTGGTTTGTGCTGTCTGCTGCTGAAATTGGCGGGCTTGCATTTTTAGCTGCTCATGCGGGGGCATTGTGCTTTAACCTTGCGATTGAGCCGCTGTTTTTTTGCGCGCTTTGTGGTACAGGCCCTATGCTTGTGCCCATTTTGATTGCCGCAGCGTTTGCAGGATTGGTTGCATTAGGTAGTTTGGTGTGTTCTTCGGACCATTCGCTCAGTCTATAATTTCACGTTTGGTCTAAATATTTGTATGCCTAGAAAGAAATCAGCACCCTCAAGGCCCACGTTTGCTCGGTTGGATGTTGCAGAAAATCCCATTGATTTAACCGTCTGCCCGAGCCCGCATGCAGACGCCATCACTCAATTTACCGTTGGAGACCTGCATGGCAATGCGATGAAGCTCATTTATGTATTAATACGTAATGGCGTTTGTGCGTTAACCACACCGGAAGACTATCAAGAGCTTGTTGAGATTTATGCACAATCGTCTGTACTCACGAGAACCGCGTTTGATCGCTTTCATGATTTGATTGAAGCGCGATTAACAGTGATTAATACAGATATTTTAGTCCGATTAATCGGTGATGTCTTGGCTGATCGTGGTCAAAATGATTGGCTTACACTTGTCATTCTTCAAAAATTACATCATGCAGGCGTTCAGGTACGCATACTCATGTCGAATCATGATGGTTGGTTTTTAGATGCGCTAGGTTTACATGGTGAGCATGCCAGAAATCAAGCGATCCATAACATGCGTTTTAACCAGCAAGGACAATCTTTCTTTGGTCTTATCGCGCTACTTCGTGAACAATGGATTTCACAAAAAGATCTCAACATCATCATTCAGGAGATTTATCTTCCATCATTATTGCTCCTGGATTATTCTCTAAATAAGCGCGGCCAATTAACGATTTTTACTCATGCACCGTGTGATTTAATTTCAATTCAAGACGTAGCTGATCAATTGGGTGTTTTATATCAAGGGCCCAGTGTTACTGGACTTCAACGAACACTGGATGAGATTAATCATGAGTTTTTAGTGTGCATTCGTCATGGATTAACAGGCCATATTTTAAATGCAGGCAGCGCTGCGTATGCTTTGATGTGGATGCGTGAAGATACGCCGAATGCTTGTGGCCCAAGCCTCAACCAGCTCAGAAATCATCAGGTGATGCGAGGCACGAAAGGTGATTTAATTTTTGTTTACGGACATGATACGCCAAGTGCTCAAGCAACGCGTCATGTGGTACGTCTTGATAATGATATAGGCAAGCAGGGCTTAATCAACACGTACGGTGAAAAAGAAATCAGTTACGTGTCCAATGAGCTTTTGATTCAACCATCGCTGCTGGCGTATGACTTTAGCCATGATGATTTTAGTAATAAAAAGTATGCTAAAAATATTCAGCTAAAATTGCAGCGTAATCAATTAAACTTTTTAAACAAATTAAGTGTACTCGAATCAAAGGCTAGCCATGCCGTTGATTTTAATAAAGTCGTTCAGCTTAAGCATGTTGTCGAAAACGTAACGGAAATGCTGGCTCATACCCATACGGATTTTAAAAAGCCCCTGCCTTTATGGGTTGAGGAAATTAATGCACTGATAACCGATGGATACTTAATAAAACCAACCAAGTCCGTACATCTTAGGTTTTTAGCCGAAGGAAGAAAATTAAACGTTCTACTTCGTTCGTTGAAGTGGCAAGAAGATAAATATTTTCCTGAGCATGATAAAACAGCATTACGGGCTCGTCGACCTGAACTCGCTCCTCTTTTTGAGGATAAGCCGACGTATAATTTTGAAAATTTTGTATATGATTTTATGGATGAGTGCAGTGAAAACTTAGCGTTACTATCCCCTGAGTTCAAACTTGGATTTATGGGGGTTGCGAGTTTTTTACTGGTTGCAACCGTGGTCAGCCCCAACTTGGTTGGTTTGGGTCGGCTCGGTTTATTTGGCCGTCAGCCATCGGATGATTTTATATTTGAGAATAAAGCCATAAATGCACGCATCATGGGTGCATAGAGGATTGTTCTTTTGGCATTGTAATCAATCACAAGAATTGCTAGGATCGCTGCATCTTTCATGTACAACGCTACGTTCGTTATGAGGAGTGTGGCTTGATCAAAGTACTTATTGTTGATGACCATGAATTAGTGCGTATGGGTATTCGGCGTTTGCTGGATAATCTACCCGATATTCAGGTGATCGCAGAGGCTGAAAACGGTGAAGCAGCACTTAAACAAGCCAAAACTCACTCACCCGATGTGGTACTCCTCGACATGAAAATGCCCGGCATGGATGGCTGGGAAGTGACCCGACGTTTAAAAAAATGCCATTCAGATATCAAAATTATTGTATTAACCGCCGCAACCACCGATCCGCTTCCTACCCGTATTTTACAATTAGGCGCCATGGGCTACCTTACCAAAGATTCAGCTGCCGAAGAAATGGTGACAGCCATACGTAAAGTTTTTCAAGGCCAACGTTATTTGAGTGCTGAAATCGCTCAAAAAATAGCTCTTGAAAGTTTAAACCCGACCGAACTCTCTCCGTTTGATGATTTATCTGAACGTGAAATGCAAGTGATGTTCATGATCATTGAAGGCCTCACGGTGAATCAAATCGCCGAACGTTTGTTTTTAAGCCCTAAAACGATAGGCACCTATCGTTACCGTATGTTCGAAAAGCTGGGCATTCAAAATGATGTGGAGCTTACGCATTTGGCCATGAAACATGGCGCGCTTAAACACCATGAACGTCTCAGCTGAATTACAATCCACGCTCACGAACCTACCTTTGGAACCTGGTGTTTATCGCATGCGCGATGCTGATCATAAGGTGATTTATGTAGGCAAAGCCACGTGTTTAAAAAAACGTGTTCAAAGTTATTTTAATCCCTCAGGCCAAGGCAGTAAAACACGCGCGTTGGTGCGTCAAATTGTGAGTATTGATGTAAGCGTAACCCGGAGCGAGACCGAAGCTTTATTACTTGAAAGTCAACTGATTAAAAGCTTACGTCCTAAATACAATGTCCTCATGCGCGATGATAAATCATACCCGTATTTATACGTGAGTTTAAAACATGATTATCCCAGTTTGAGTATGATACGCACCAAAAAAAATCCTCAAGAAAAAGGTTATTTTGGGCCGTATCCTGGCGTGAATGCTGTGCGAGAAACGCTGAACTTAATTCAAAAAGTGTTTAAGCTACGAAACTGCCGTGACGGAGATTTTGCGACACGCTCGCGCCCGTGTTTGCAATATCAGATTGGACGTTGCAGAGCGCCGTGTGTGGGGTTAATCTCGAAACAGGATTACGATCAAGCCGTGCTCGACACGACGCAATTTTTACGAGGAAAATCGCAGCAGCTTTTGAACGAGTTAGGTCAACGCATGAACGAGGCCGTTGATAAAATGGCGTTTGAAGAAGCCGCTAGGTTGCGTGATCAAATGAAGCATATACGCCATATTCAAGAACAACAGGGCATGACCTTGCGTGAAGGCGACGCCGATGTTCTGGTGAGTTATGTCCGTCCTGGTTTTGCTTGTGTGCAATGGGTGGGGGTGCGTGGTGGTCAAGTGCTGGATAGCCAAGTGTTTTTTCCAACGCTTCCTAAAGCAGGCTTAGAGCAAGAAGATTTGGAGCAAGCGGTGTTTGAGGCATTTATTGCGCATTATTATTTTGATACGCCCGAGCGAATACCGGCACTTATTTTGACTAATCATCCTGTGCAAGAACAAGCTGCATGGGAAGAGGCGCTACGCGCGCGGCGTGAAAAAGCGTGTAAAATTCAAGTTAATCCACGGGGAGCCAAAGCGCGTTGGCTTGATTTTGCGAACGATAATTTAGCGCGCGCGGTTGCCGCACGACGCGCATCAAAATTACTCATCGAACAGCGTTATGAGGCCCTACAACAAGCGCTAGGCTTAAAATCAATCTCACGTATGGTGTGTTTTGATATAAGCCATACGCAAGGGCAAGATACGGTGGCCTCTTGTGTGGTGTTTGATAACCAGGGGCCATGCAAATCAGCGTATCGGCGTTTAAATATTCAAGGCATTACGCCTGGCGATGATTACGCAGCGATGGAGCAAGCGGTCACACGTTATTTTAGGCGCTTATTACGTGATGACAAGCCTTTGCCGGAGCTTGCGGTGATTGACGGCGGTAAAGGGCAGGTGTCGATGGCGAAGCTTGCCCTCGATGCCCTGGGGATTCAGCATGTCAAAATACTCGGCGTTGCTAAAGGTCCTGCTCGAAAAGCAGGTCTTGAGCGTTTAGTCCTGGCAGATGATTTGCAAGAAATGAGTTGGGCACCCGAGTCGCCTGCACTTCATCTATTACAACATATTCGTGATGAATCGCATCGATTTGCGATCACAGCACATCGAAAAAAGCGTCAAAAAACAACGTTAGGTTCGACATTGCATGATATACCTGGGGTCGGTGAAAAGCGTCGCCATGCGTTGCTTCATCGCTTTGGGGGATTTCGGGAACTTGCCAAAGCTTCACGCGAAGAAATCGCAAAAGTGGAGGGCATTAGTCATGCACTTGCGACGCGCATCTATGAACACTTTCATCGCTAAAAAATCATAAATTAAACTTTCTAAACTTTTATACCTCACAGCCGATAGTATTAAGTAAATGTATATCAGATGGAGTAATCGGATGAAGAAGTTTAGTCATACCATGGTTTTGCTCGGTGCCTTCTGTGCCACAGGAACGGCTTGGGCTGGCGATTCGCCTTATTATGGAAAAGGGCTTTGTAATCAACCACAGTTTGAGTGCATTAAAATTCAACGCGGTGATTCATGGAAGCGATTATTTCCAGATGAACAAGAACGCGATCTCGTACAGCGTTTAAACCGAAGTTATAACTCACTTTGGGCAGGTAAAGTGATTGTTATTCCTAAAAATTTAAAACAACTCACGCTACTTGACCTCTCGCCTTTTCCTAAAAAAATTGATGCCGGTGAAAAACAAATCATTGTTGACCAAGATAAATTAGCTTGGGGTGCCTATAATCAAGAAGGGCAGCTGCTGAATTGGGGGCCAATATCTTCGGGTCGTGATAAATGCTCCGATAGTAATAAATCATGCCGTACGCAGACGGGTATTTATAGGATGTTTAGTAAAGAAAACTCGCACTGTTCGTCCGATGTGTTTCCTGTTGGGCGCGGGGGTGCACCCATGCCGTATTGCATGTACTTTCATAAAGGTTTTGCCATGCATGGCTCAAGTGATGTTCCAGGCTATCGAGCAAGCCATGGCTGCGTGAGAATGTTCACACGTGATGCCAAATGGTTAAACGAAGAATTTGTTGAGATATCAACGGAGGAGAACAATCAAAAAGGCACCAAAGTGATTGTTCGGACGGTTAATTCTGTAGGGAGAACATGATGCGAACCACTCATCGAAATTTAATTTTTCCGTGCTTGATAGCCTCAGCATTGTTACTAGGCTTCGAGACCTCCTGTTTTGCAGGTCATAAAGATGATGAAACTCGAAGCCCATTAGGTTGTCGAGATGTGGGATATAAATTTGATCTAAACGTTCTTCAAATTTTACCACGCAGCGTGGGGGACGATCAGTCGCTATACTTCATGTATAACAAGACTGATAAAGCTATCAATTTATATCAAATGCATCAGTCGGAAAGCAGTCAAAGTGTTTATTTAAATCATGTCATTCGTCCACATCGCTGGGCTGTTTTATCCAGCAGTGAACGTATGAAATACATATGCACGATGGATGATAGAAAAACGAGTCATGGAAAGATTGTTGATTGTGCCGATAGCGTCAAAGTGTGTGAATACGCACATGTAAAATACGGCATGAACAATCGCGGTAATTACTGGCTTGTACATGGTAACTCGAGGAACGGAGCCGTACGCGAAGTGGTGTACTACGGGATTATTCCAAAATAAAATAATAAAATAATAAAATAATAAAAAATTAGTTAAGGAGAAGCTCCATGAGTTCTAGCATGCGTTCTAATATGAGTTCCATAAGAGCAATCACACCATGGCTTTGTCTTATCGCCGCGGTGAACACACCGCTCGCCTACGCAAGTACGGGCATTAATGCATACCGTTCAGGGCATTACATTCAGGCTTCAGAAGATCTTATGCATGCATCAAGACCCAGTGCTGTGGGTGAGGATTATATGGGGCGCATGTATCTTTATGGCTATGGCGTACTTAAAAACAATCAACGCGCGCTACAAAGCCTGAGAGCTTCGGCTGCACGTGGTTATTTGCCTGCTCAAAAAATTGTGGCACGTTATGCGCTGATTCAAGAAAAAGATTTATCTGAGGCGCTCAAATGGTTTAAAAAAGCAGCCGACCAAGGCGATCTTCAAGCGCAAATGTATTGTGCGGCAGCTTACCGCTTCGGTTTGGGTGTTCGTAAAAGTGAAGACAAAGCCAGGCATTATGACATTGCAGCGGCTAAACAAGGTAATAGCTTAGCCCAGGCAAGCTTAGCCGAGCATTTTTTAGAAAGCCGTCATCGTAAAAATAATAATTTAGGTTTAATTTGGGCCAAGCGCGCAGCGGAACAAAAAGAGCCGGCCGCGCAATACTTGCTTGGGCGGGTGTATGCCGAGGGAAAATTAGAACCCAAAGATACAGAACAAGCAAGGCAGTTATTTGAATTAGCGGTCGCAGGAGGTTATTCACCTGCGCTACAAGGCTTAGCTGATTTGGCTAAACAGGCAGGCGATGAAGCGATGCAAAAATCATGGCAGGACAAAGCCGATCAAGCCAAAGCCAAAATTTCAGAAAACAAAGAGGTTTTAGCGGCACGCTGGTTAACCGGTGGAAAAGCGTCATCATTGTCTGAAAGCGGTTATGGTTTAGAAGGCATTTTTACGGCTTGGAACGATCCGCGCGCATTGCGTGAGCATCAGTATAATCAGCCGCCTCAAATGGCAGGCATAAGTCGAGAAAATTTATATCAACCCAATTTTAAACTCGTTGAACCGGATAATATTCCATTAACGGATTATTATGACATGTTGGTTCGAAGCTCGGCTGATTCTGAACAAAAATTATTACCAGAAAATTTGGATTTTACGGCTTATCCTTTAGCCCAAGAAACCTGGTCTGAGTTATTAGAAGAGCGTGCAACGCTTGGAGACCCAACGGCACAATTTGCTTTAGGACAGTTGTATCAACAAGGCCATGGCGTTAAAAAAGACTTAAAAAAAGCCGTGGATTATTATATGGCCGCGGTTGCACAACAAGACTTAAAAGCAGAATACATACTGGGGCTGTTTTATTTTAATGGCGAAGACGGCAAGCACGATTATCAACAAGCGTTAGGTTGGTTAAACGACGCAGCTTTCAAAGGTAATCCTGAGTCACAATACATGCTTGGGCGCTTATTAGAGCGAGGCTATCAAACACCCGAAGGTGAATGGGTGGTGAAGCCTAATCGAGATCGTGCGATGTCGATGTACGCTTTAGCGGCATTTAATCAAGATGCGAAGGGGGCTTATCGCCTGGCTGAAATGTTGGTGCAAGATCAGGCCACCGTCTTAAGCGTTCAAGAAAAAAACAAACGCCATGAATTGATGAAACGCTTGTATGGCGAAGCGGCGTCTCATGGTGTTGAAGGGGCTGTGTTACCGCTTGCATTTTTTGATGCCATGAGTAATTCAAAAGAAAAACAAGCGCACGCGTACTTGGTTGCAGAACAAAAAGCAAAATCAGGCAGTCCCGAAGCAGCACTTTTATTAGGTATGTTATATGACCGAGGATTAGGGGTTGAACGTGATGAACGCGATGCGGTGCATTGGTACAAGCAAGCAGAATCAAACCCTGTCAGTGCGTTTATCTTAGGAACGTATTATGCCCAAGGTCATGAAGTCAGTCAGGATAAAGAACAAGCTGCAACGTTGTTGAAACAAGCGTCTGCAGCAGGGTTTTCGTACGCTGATTTGAACTTGGCTGTTTTGGAGCATAACCAAGGCCAAGATTTTTTACCAAACTTAAAAAAAGCGCATGACTTAGGCAATACCACGGCGAGTTTGCTTTTAGCGGATTATTCGCTCGTAGGCACGTCAGATAGCGAGCAAGTAAAAGAAGCACGCACGATTTATCAAGATTTGGCTGAACGTGGAGATAGAAAAGCACAACTTAAACTTGGCTATTTACTTGAGCAGGGCTTGGGTGGCAAAGTGGATATGAAAAAAGCCGCGCATTGGTATGAACTTGCAGCCAATCAAGGCCAGGCCACAGCGCAGTATTTATTAGGGCGATTAAATCAACTCGGTCATTTAGGCAGCGCACCTAATTATGTGTTGGCCAAGCAATGGTACAGCCGTGCGATGACGAATTATGCACCTGCAGCGATTGCTTTAGGCTTTATTCATGAAACTGTGGATGATAATTATAAGCAAGCGTTTACCGCTTATGAGTTAGCCGCACACAAATTTAATGTGGTCGGTGAATTTGATTTGGGCCTTGTGTATGAGTACGGTAAAGGGCGCCCCGTTGATCATGGTAAAGCAGCAAAACTTTATCAATCAGCGGCAGAGCGCGGGCATGCACGTGCTATGGTGCAGTTGGCCGGGCTTTACATGAACGATGAAAATTTACAGAATTACAGAAAAGCTGTCAAATGGTATAAAAAAGCGGCTAAGCAAGGTGATCGCAATGCGTTGTATCACCTTGGTCGTTTAGCTGAGCAAGGCCTTGGGTTATCGAAAGATCCTGTATTTGCCTTTCGGCAATACCAAGCCTCTGCAGATAAAGGTGATGCACAAGCCATACTTGCCTTAGCGCGCATGCATCAAGACGGTGTGGGCACGGCACAAAACAGTGAAAAAGCCGCGGAGCTTTATCAAGAGCTCTCGAAGCAAGGCAATGGGTATGCGCAGTATCAGCTTGCCATGTTGTATTATCAAGGTGCTTTGGGTGATGCGAACATGAGCAAAGCCAAAACCTGGCTAAAAAAAGCCGAAAATAATGGCTGCCCTCGTGCTCAGCATGCTTTGCAGAAGCTGAATGCTGAAACCAGTGAGAATACGAGCTTTATTGAGCCGCTTAACCAGGGTCGAGGGAAAGGTTAAGCCACCGCTTCGCACCGTTCAAGCTGAGGGCTGAGTATGCTCACCGCTGAGACCGAATTTAAGAGAAGAAGCTTTTTAGCTTCTTCTTCTGTTATATCCGCAGGAAATAATCTAAGGTTGGGTAGGTATTTATTCAGCAAACTACAAAACGATAATGTTGCAGGTAGGGGGCGAACATGTTGGCAGCCAAGCGCTGCAGCTTGCATAGCCTCCGACGGCGTTGCAACCCCAGGTAGATAATGAAAATCGTAAATATTGGCCGTTTGGATTAAGCTTGGCATAAAGCCAGGACTGCTTCCAAAATGAGCCCCTGCTTTTTGAACGGCTTCTAATTGGTCGGTGTTGAGAATATTGCTGGCGCCCATGCGAAGGCTTGGGTGTTTTTTAATTGCATCGCTTAAAATAGCTGGCTCGACGTTGTTGAGTTCAACGACTGAAAATCCAGCATCTTCGATGGATTGTAATTGATTGAAAAGCGAAGCATCCACATCAAGTGTGATGATAACCGATTGTTGATTGATTAAAGATGAAAACTCCATGGTGTATTTTCTCCATCGGCTAGGCCACAGGCTGTTTAGGATAATCGATGGAGGGGTTGTAATCAAGTTTGGGTGGCATGCTGTTTTGAGCTAAGTTGGCCTGTTGCTTTAGGGGCTCGGGTTTGGTTTGTTGTCGTCACTTGATGGCTTCAAGTTACTTACGCCTTTTTTGTATTTATTTTGGATTAAAATAATACGTGCTGTTTCGTGGGGTTTTTGACTCTGAACCACTGCATCACGATTCGCTTGGGCTGTTTCTCCTGCGAGTAGACCAGCAGCATTGAGTTTAAGCAGGGCTTGTGAAATATTTAATGGTTCTTGACTCTGAACCAGCGCATCCCGATTCGCCTGAGCTGCGTTGCCTGTGAGCATGCCGGCTTGATGAAAATCAATCAGAGCGGCTGCGACCAGTTGTGGGTCTTGATGTCGAGACACCGCATTAAAATTGGCCTGAGCTGCATCACCCGTTAGCAGATGATCCTCATTAAGTTTATCCAAGGCAAATGGAAGATATAGTAGGCTTTTGTGTTGAACCACCGCATCCCGATTCGCCTGGGCTGCGTCACCGGTGAGCAGGCCGGCTTGATGAAGTTTAGTCAGGATACGTGCAACCCTGACTGGGTCTTCATGTTGAGCCACCGCCTCACGATTCGCCTGGGCTGCTTCTCCTGAAAGTAGTCCATCCTTCTTGAGTTCAATCAGGCTGAGTACAATATTATGTGGGTCTTGATGTTGCATCACCGTATTAAAGTTAGCCTGGGCTGCATTGCCGGTGAGCAGGCCGGCTTCATAAAGTTTAAAAAGGAGGCCTGCCATCGTGTCAGGGTCGCGATATTGAA
>JARGOS010000007.1 GCA_029212505.1 Legionellaceae bacterium
ACTTATGAGGCAACGGATCATTTCTTCGGTAACATTTACTTTTGAGGCAACAGGTCCTCTATACGCATTTTTTTTGAAGAGCGTTCCATTGGATCTATTCGTCGATTAAACACGGTAAGCGCATGTAAATATGACTCGCGAATATGATTAGGCACAAGAAAAGAACCAATATGACAAAGCAAATCAATATTATCTATAACGCGGGATTTACTTTTTTTAGGTTCAATTGCATGTAACATCAGAACGAAAAAAACAAAAAAATGTCTATTCCGTTCTTGTATCTCTTGTGCATATGGTTGCTGGATCAATCCTCTATCATACGCTCTATAACACCGAATCGTCCTTAAGCTGAAATTTTCAGATAACGCAAGTCGATTGTCTTCTCTATTCAAATCACAAGAAAAACTCACTTTTTTAAGTGTTTTATTTTCAGCAAGCGCATCAAGGATAGGAAAACTTACCTCATACGCCCAATGGCTTATATCAAGAGACTCAAGCGTTACAGTATTTTTAATAATGTTTGCTAGGAATTCATCTGTAATATACAAACCTGGCTCAAAACGCATCTTACTCATATTAAACACTTTCAATGTTTTATTTTGTTCAAAAGCACACATGAACGCGTCATGTATACGTTCTCGCGCACTCTCAGCTTCGGAGTAGTCAATGCAATCCCTGCCTTGCCATATTTCTTCTTCATTTCTTTCACGAGCGACAAACTTGCTTGAGGCAATATCGGTATTATTTTGACTAATATCAAGCTTCTCAATAGTTTTATTTTCTGTAAGTGCTATAAGACCACATCGACCGATGTAGTTATTACTGGCTATCAATGTGGTCAGCGTCCGGCTTTTGGCCAATGCTTTAGCACCCAACGCACTCATTTCTGTCTTACTAACATCAAGATACGAGAGGGGGAGATCTGCAAGCAACTGGGCTACGTGGTCGGTGTCCATCAGTCCTCTATCTTCAGTTTTACAAATACTCAACCATGCTAGCTTAGGTATTTGCAAAAGAGGTCTGAGGTTGGACGCATCAATTTGATGATCTCCTATACGACACCCTTCCAAATTAAGCATCTCCAGCGCAGGATGACCTGAAAGTGGATTCAGAGTGGGAATCCAATTCTTACATATTTCTAAACATATGAGTGTTGTATTTGATCGTAGTGGTTCAAGATCAATATAGCGTTGTTGTCTGTGTTCTGTAAATCTAGTCTCTTGGATAACAAGTTTCGTCAGCGTTGTATTAGAGGCAAAAGTTGCCATAGACAAAGGCCCCACGTAATTATCGCTCACATCTAATGTCGTGAATCGTGGGTTTTGAGCGAGCTTTTCAATATCCTCATCTTTTAAAAAATTACCGGCGACATCAAGCATCCATAATGTTTCACTCAACATCAGCTCATCAATACATTCACTGTTTAATCCATTTTGGCGAATAGCCAGCTTTTCTAATCGTGTTGAAGCTAGGATGCTTACTCCTTGCCGTCCTACTTGGTTTTTATTCAATACAAGCGATTTAAGATAATTATTATGAGTTAACACCTCTCCCAACATAACGATGTCCTCGTTAGTCAGTTGCTCACTGATATCATCGCGTCTTATATGATATCTGTTTTCTGGAAATCCCGAATATAAATTGATTTGAGAGGTTAAATCCAAATGAACCAGTGATGGATCATTGTTACGAAGTCTTTCTAAAATATCGCGTGAAATGGGCATG
Organism: Legionellaceae bacterium; assembly: GCA_029212505.1. Classification (GTDB taxonomy): domain Bacteria; phylum Pseudomonadota; class Gammaproteobacteria; order Legionellales; family Legionellaceae; genus JAALKW01. The sequence goes on from JARGOS010000007.1 coordinate 1,726, forward strand.
TTGAAGTCCGATACTTGATAAAAAAATATATGACATTATACATAGGACACAAACGATCAGGTAAAAATTATTTTTTAATAAAAACCCATATTTACGAGCTATTAACAAAGATCAAAGACATGTATTAGCGGCTCTTGCCAGTTAAAGCCCCCTAAAGGTGATAAGTCTGATTATCACCTTTAGGGGGCTTTAACTAGCGGGAGTGGATTTCTTTAAGGCTTTGTATGATAACTGGCGGCCTATTTGGAAATTCTGCCGTTAATTTTAATGTTCCACCCATAGCAGTAATATATTTAGCAAGCGTCGAAATTAACATATCCGAGCGACCTTCAAGTCGAGAGATGCCATCTTGTTTCATATGCAATGATGCGCTTAAATCTACTTGTGTTTTTTGAAGAGCCTTCCTTAAATCACGTAAGGTCATTTCCTCAGCCAACAATTCATTTGCACGGTTTTGAATTGACGTTTGGCGGTCTTTAGGTAGCGCATTGATTTTATCATTTAATGTTCTAATGTTCGTGCCATCATTTGCTCCTCCTATTTTGGGCCTTGATGCACAATAATCAAGGCATTCATTGTGGAGCAATAGTGAACTCTTCGAACGGGCGAGTTAAATCCATCGCTTCATCATCCGAATCTACCTCCATTGCATGATTATTCGGAGAGAATAATGCTTGTGGCGCAATAGATGGTAATTCTGCATTTTGAAGACTCCATAGTCGTTGTTGTGCCGCTCGAAAAAACCTTGAACGAGCTGCAGGAAGTATCCCTAACGCTGTACGTTCGCTATCAATAAAGGCTTGTAATATTTCTCGTTGTGCTTCTGGCTGATTTACACGCGTCGCGACTCGCTGAAGCATATTATCAAACACGTGCTGTCTCTCTTCTAAAATATAAGGCATATTCAGTCTATCCTTTCTTAAATAAATTTATGAAAATAAACTGTATAGTGTATCACGGACAAACAAAAAAACCAGCACTAAGGAAATATATCAAGCTTATTGCTTATAATAAATATGATGTTAAGCTGGCACACCCGCTTCAAGATAGGTGCGCATTTTTTTCATCGCATTTTTCTCAAGCTGACGTACCCGCTCAGCAGAAATACTGTATTTGTCAGCCAATGCATGCAAGGTCATGGCTTTTTCATCAGCAAACCAACGTTGTTTTAAAATATCTTGGCTTCGTTCATCTAAACGCGCCATAGCAAGGTGTAATTTTTCACCGTCTTGAACTTCGCCGTCTTCTTGCTCGATTAAATACGCAGGATCCGCTTTTTCGTCGCTGATATAACGTGCAGGAATAGCGCGATAAGGCGCATCATCGTTAGCATCATCCATATCCCACGAGGCATCCATCGCATTTAAACGCTCTTCCATTACACGAACATCTTTCGACGTAACACCTAAGTCTTTGGCGACCGCTTCCACTTCTTCGGGACTACACCACCCAAGGCGTTGCTTCATCTGACGAAGATTAAAAAATAATTTACGCTGGGCCTTGGTCGTCGCAACTTTAACAATACGCCAGTTGCGTAAAACAAATTCATGAATTTCCGCTTTAATCCAATGCACCGCAAACGATACTAAACGCACACCCAAGGTCGGATCAAAACGTTTTACCGCTTTCATTAAGCCAACATTACCCTCTTGAATTAAATCATTGAGGGGTAAACCATAGCCTAAATAACCGCGTGCGACACGCACCACATAACGCAAATGAGCAAGCACCAAACGACGTGCACCTTCGATATCATCTTCATCCTGAAAACGTCGCGCACAATCCAACTCTTCTTCTGAAGAGAGCATCGGTATCTGATTCGCCTGATGAATATAGGCGTCTAAACTTCCCACAGGAAGATGTGTGGAGCCAAGCTGTAATGGAAAATTCATACGGGTCCTCCAAAGCTAAACTACAGTAAATCATCATTTCTGGCCGTATTATACTCTAAATCAGTGGCAAGGCTCAATACGTGCTAATTGTCGTTTGAGCGGCAGATATGCTCCTAACCATCCTAAGATTAATCCAAACCCAGCAAACTTTATCGCATCAATTAACGAAAGCTTAACCACCAAAGGCACCCCAAAGCCTGCTGAGATTAACCCATGAAGCGCATACGACAAACCATAGAGCACGGCATGCACGCCTAAAAAAGCGAGCAAAGCACCGGCAGCCCCTAAACACATGCCCGTGTATAAAAAAGGCCTGATAATAAAACTGTCCGTTGCTCCAATTAATTTTAACACTTCGATTTCTTCATGATGCTCTTGCGCTGCAAGTCGTAAAAGATTTCGAATAATAAACACCACCATCAAGCCAAACAAGCCGCCTAAAATCCATGTCAAATACGTCATAAATCCAAGCAAGGCATACAGACGCGTTGACCAATCCCGATTCAATTTTGCCTGCTCAACATGAGGATAATGTTTAAGTTTTTCAAACAAACTATCTAATTTTTCGGGCGTATCAAGCGTGCTCGCTGGCATCACGTTAATCACGGACGGTAAGGGGTTATTCGGTAAATAACGCCGTATATCTTGCATGCCTTCTTGCTGTTCGAGCTCTTTCAGGCTCGCCTCAGCACTCACAAACGTTGCATGCCCAACACCCTCCGTTTCTCGCACACGCACCAACAACGCCGTCTCATTGGCGGAGCTCAGTGGCGAATCAAGGTATAAAGCAATTTCGTTGCCTTCACGCCACTCATTGGTGAGCGGTTTTAAATGCCCCATCAAAAGCCAAAATAACACCGGCAAAATTAAAGTTACGGCCAAAACAATCACCGTGACAGCCGTTGCCCAAGGCGTTGAACGCAGGGTCTTTGCGCTATTCTTTATGGCCTGAAGATGCCGCTTCACCCATTGACGTCCACGCATTAACACAAGCGCCCCTCCTTAAGCCAAAGCACGCGATGCTGCATGCCGGCAATAAGCGAAAGCTCATGCGTTGCTATTAATACCCCGACACCCGCCTGATTGAACTGCTCAAATAACTCAATAATATCGCCGGATAATCCAGGATCCAAATTGCCCGTAGGCTCATCTGCTAACAACCAATCGGGCTTATGAACAATCGCGCGCGCAATTCCTACGCGCTGCTGTTCACCGCCAGAAAGATGAAGCGGCACCATGTTTTCTTTTGATAAAAGCCCGACGCGATCGAGCGCAGCATGCACACGCTTAGCAAGTTGTGCTCCCGCAATACCCTGAATATACAAAGGCAAAGCGACGTTTTCAAACACCGTGCGATTTTGTAATAAATGAGGGGATTGAAACGTCACACCAATGCGCGAGCGATGTGCCGCGATATCATTTTTTTTAAACTTAGAAAGCGATGCGCCGTTGATTAAAATATCACCGCCCGAAGGGCGTTCAAGCAACGCAATCAGTTTTAGCAACGTGCTTTTTCCCGCACCTGAACAGCCGGTCAAAAACGCCATTTCACCTTTTGCCAAGGTAAAATTAACGTATTCTAATGCCTGATAACCACCAGGATAACGCTTACTTACTTGCCTGAATTGAATCATCGTTAAAAATAGCCCGCACAAAGTCTTCTGGCTCGAACAGACGCAAGTCATCCACCCCTTCACCTACACCAATGTAGCGAAAAGGGATCCCTAATTCATGAGCAATAGCAAATAAAATACCACCTTTCGCCGTACCATCCAACTTCGTCATTGTAATACCGGTTAATCCTAGCGCTTCGTGAAACTTAGCGGCCTGACTTAAAGCATTCTGACCAATGCCCGCGTCTAAGACCAGCATGGTTTCATGCGGCGCATCGGGATCTATTTTTTGCAGCACGCGTTTTATTTTTTTCAACTCATCCATCAAATGACGTTGTGTTTGCAAACGTCCGGCTGTATCGGCAATCAGCACATCGATGCCCCGCGCTTTAGCCGCTTGAAACGCATCAAAAATCACCGAGGCACTGTCCGCCCCCGTATGCTGTGCAATCACAGGAATATCGCTACGCGCACCCCAGGCTTGCAACTGCTCGACAGCGGCTGCGCGAAAGGTATCACCGGCGGCAATCATCACACGCTTACCCATCTGCTGATATTGACGTGCAAGCTTGCCAATGGTCGTGGTTTTTCCTGCCCCGTTAATACCCACCATCAAAATAACAAACGGCGAGGTTTCGGCCATATTATCGACAAGCTTTGGGGAATCAGAAGACAAGAGCCCTACCATCTGTGCTTGAAGCGCATCAAGCACCGCATCACCCTGTTCTAATTGCTTACGTTCCAAGCCGTCGGTGAGCTCAGCTAATAAGGTTTGCGTGGTTTTAACACCCACATCGGCGGCAACCAACACCTGTTCGAGCTCTTCGAGTAGCTCCGCATCAATTTCTTTTTTCCCGAGCAACAAACGTCCAAGCGCTCCACCTAAGCCCGCGCGTGTCTTGCCAAGACCTTGTTGAAAACGCGTCCAAACCCCTTGTTTTTCAAGTTTTTCAGGAGGCTGCTCTGCCGTTTCGGCTTGATTTCGCTTAAACCACTTCTTCATACGGTATACAAATCCAGTAAAATGTGAAATTCTATCATTTTTATCTTGAGGTGAGCCATGCACACCCGTTTTATTCTGCTCTTCATCTTTATCTCGCACGTAGCCTTTGGCCAAGTGCAATCGTATACCCTCGATAACGGACTCAAAGTCTTGGTCAAAGAGGACCATCGAGCCCCCGTTGCCGTCACCATGATATGGTACAACGTGGGTTCTGCCGATGAACCTGGCGGCCTCACCGGTATTTCACATGCGCTCGAACATATTATGTTTAAAGGCACGGCCAAGTACCCACTGGGCGTTTTTTCAAAAACCATCGCAGGCCTGGGCGGGCAAGAAAATGCATTCACCAGCACAGACTATACGGCTTATTTTGAAAAAATAGCGGCCGAGCACCTGCCCACAAGCTTAGCCTTGGAAGCGGATCGTATGCAACATCTTCTGCTCGATGAAACCGAATTTAATAAAGAAATCAAAGTCATTCAAGAAGAGCGACGTATGCGCACCGATGATAATCCTCAAGCGCTCACGTTTGAACGTTATCTTGCTGCAGCCCATCTCATATCACCGTACCACCATCCTGTGATTGGCTGGATGGATGATATTAAACACCTCCGTATTACCGATCTTAAATCCTGGTATCAGCGCTTTTACGCCCCCAACAATGCAACGCTTGTTGTCGTCGGCGATGTCGATCCGGCACATGTACATGCGCTAGCAAAGCAGCACTTTGGAGCCATACCTAAAAGCGACATGATTAAACGCAAACCTCAAGTCGAACCTCCAGAGCTCGGGAAAAAAAATATCACGGTCAAAGCGCCGGCTCAAATTCCTATGCTGATGCAAGGATACATCGTGCCTACGGTCAAATCAGCAGATAACGCGCACGCAAAAGATCCCTATATTCTCGAGGTCATTGCAGGCCTGCTTGACGCCGGTGACAGCAGCCGTTTTAGCAAAAATCTCATTCGAGGAGCCGAGCGCGCCAGCAGTGTGGGTGCCGATTATAATCTCTATGCCCGTTACCCGACACTCTTTACGGTCTATGGCACACCCAGCAGCCAACATACCCTCGATAATTTAAGCCAAGATCTTAAAAACGAACTTGAGCATTTAAAAACAACACGTGTTACCGATGCCGAGCTTAAGCGCATTCAAACACAGCTCATTGCACAAAAAACGTTTGAACGAGACTCAGGCTTTGGACAAGCCATGGAACTTGGCTTGCTCGAAACCGTCGGTTTAGGCTGGAAGACGACTGAGCTTTACGAACAACACATCCGTGCGGTGACACCCGCCGACATTCAGGCCGTTGCTCACCGTTATTTTGATGAAGACCGCCTGACCGAGGCGCGCCTTATACCGCAACCAGCACCACAACCAGCATCGCAACCAGGAGCCTCCCAATGAAAATCCTGTTGACCCTCATCAGCTTAGGACTTGCGGCTTGCACCACAGCCCATGCAACAACCAAACCGTTACACATTGAGCGCTGGCAAACGAGCCAAGGCACACCCGTGGTTTTTTACCAAGCGATGGAAATCCCGATGCTCGATATTAACCTTGCTTTTCGTGCAGGCACCGCCTATGACGGCCCTCGTTTTGGGCTGAGCACGCTCACTGCACGCTTGATGAACCAAGGTAACGACGGACTGGATGCAACCACGCTGGCGACCCGGCTTGAAGACACCGGAGCGCAATACAGCCATGAAAATAACCGCGACATGGTGCTCTTGCATTTGCGTACGCTCACATCACCCGAGTTATTAAAACAATCGGTGGATACGTTTTCATCGATGGCCTCACACCCAGACTTTCCTGAAAAAGCGTTTGAGCGTGAAAAAAATCAACAACGCATGGCCATCCGGCATGCTTTAGAGTCACCCGAAAACATCGCGAACCAGACTTTTTTTAAGGCACTGTATCAAAACCACCCCTACGCGCACCCCGTCAACGGTGAGTTAGAAACCCTCGACGCCATCACCGTCGAAGATGTACGGCGTTTTCACCGCACGCATTTTGTTAGCCAAAATGCCACGATCGTGCTCGTAGGCGCGCTCGATACAGCCAAGGCCAAGCAACTTGCAGAGCAACTCACCCAAGCATTACCCAAAGGCAAAGCGGCGCCTCCTATCAAACCAACCAAAGCCCTGAGCGAAGCGATGGATATCAGCGTACCGTTCCCGTCGTCCCAAACCGTGTTACGTTTAGGGCAGCTAGGTATCACGCATCATGATTCACATTATTTTCCTTTGATGGTTGGAAATTACACGCTAGGGGGCGGAAGTTTGGTGTCACGCCTCGCCGAAGAATTACGTGAAAAACGTGGCTTAACCTATGGCGTAAGCAGTCAATTCTTACCACTGCCTGAACGCGGGCCGTTTATTATTGGACTTGCTACCCAAGGCCCTCAAGCAAAAACAGCCGAAACACTCACACGTGAAACGCTCTCGCAATTTATCAATACAGGCCCGAGTGATGAAGAGCTCAAAGCCGCTCAAGAGTACCTTGTGGGAAGTTTTCCTTTGTCGCTTGCAACCAATCAAAACATGGCAAGCTTATTGCTTAAAATGACGTTTTATCACTTGCCCGATGATTATTTAGATACCTACACAAGTAAAATTCGTGCAGTTAATATTGAACAAATTAAAACGGCTTTTCAAAAAAAGATTCAACCGAAGCGTTTATTGCAGGTGATGGTTGGCAAAGTATGAAGCAAGAAGTTCGTATCATCGGGGGGCATCATCGCGGAAAAAAAATTACGTTCCCCGATGCGCTCGGCCTTCGCCCCACACCGAGCCGCATTCGTGAAACGTTGTTTAACTGGCTGATGCACACGGTTCGTGGCGCCCGCTGCCTTGACGCGTTTGCTGGCAGCGGTGCGCTTGGCTTTGAAGCCTGGTCACGCGGCGCATCCAGTGTGACGTTGCTCGAACAATCGCGCACCACCTCTCAGCATTTAAAAAAACAAGCGATGGCGTTTGATGCCAACATACTCCAGGTGATTCACACCGATGCCATCAGCTACTTAAAAAACCAAGCACCAAACTCAAGCTTTGACCTTGTATTTCTTGATCCGCCGTTTGGCAAGCCTCAATTATTACTTGATAGCATCACCTGTCTTGAGCAATCATCAGCACTTCGCCTTGGCGGCTTGCTTTATACCGAATCATCCGAAGCGCTGACGCTGAACCCCGCCCTGTGGGAAACACTTAAATTCAAAAAAGCCGGCACCGTAATTTACGGCCTTCATCAAAAACGCGAGAACAACACATGCGCATCAACCTCATCGGACCCGGTCGCCTAGGCAAAGCCTTAGCTGCATCGCTGATATCGATCAACGAACATGAGCTACTCGGCGTGTATCACCCGAATATGACACGCGCACAACAAGCCGTAGATATACTGGGTCAAGGCCTTGCTGTCGATCACTTAAGTGCACTACCCCACGCTGATATAACGCTTATCACATGCCCGGATGATGAGATGCCGGCACTGATTCATAAACTCGCTGCAGCCGCTGTGATTACACCTAATAGCACCGTCATGCATCTAAGCGGCATCTTAAGTTCAGATATTCTGATCCCGCTGAAACAGCAGAAAGCACATATTGCAAGCCTGCACCCCCTCAAAGCTTTTCGAGAAGCCAGCACACCCGATACAAACGCATTCCAAGATGTGCATTGCGCCATCGAAGGCGATGATAAAGTGATACATATCTTAACGCCGCTATGGCAAGCGATGGGTGCTCATATTTTTAGCTTAAATTCTGAAAAAAAAGCCACGTACCATGCCGCCGCAGTCATGGCCTCAAATTATCTCGTTACGTTGGCTTCTGAGGCTAATAAATTATTTGAAATCTCCGGCGTGCCTCCAAAAAACGCTCAGGAAATTTGCTTACAGCTTATGGAAACAAGCTTAGATAATTTGAAACAAACCGACACGCCCAAGCAAGCACTCACCGGCCCGTTGGTTAGAGGGGACACACAAACTATTCAAAAACATCTTGATGCGATTCAATCAAAACAAGCAAAAAATCTTTATTGCGCAGCTGGGCTTGCGACCTTGCCACTGGTTGATTTAGATGATGAGAGCCTTAAGGCTCTCAAAAAAATACTTCAGCAAATTATTCGGGATTAAACTCTAAAATATCACCCGGCTGACAATTTAAATGCTCACAAATGCTGGTCAATGTAGAAAAACGAATGGCTTTGGCTTTACCCGTTTTTAAAACAGATAAGTTCTGTGGTGTGATCTGTATTTTATCGGCTAGATCTTGCAACTTCATTTTTCTTTTGGCGAGCATCACGTCAAGATTAATAATAATGGGCATGGTATATAAACTCACTTAAACCGTTAATTGATTTTCTTCAGCTAAACGACTACCTTCGAGCATAACCTGAGAAATCACAAGCACAAGGATCGCAATCAACGCTTCAGTCAAACTAAAACCAACGCCAGATAAATTCTCGCGATGATAAACTCCTGCAGCTATCGCTGAAAAAAAGCAGCTAAGCGACTTTGCGCCAAAATTATCAATCAACAATAATGCACCTATCCATCGATAATATTCAGCATTTTTCACAACAAATATATTGTTTTGTTTATAATTTTTAAAAATTAATCTTAATAAAAATAATACTATCAGCATGGGTGTTAATTGGATTATTTTCGACAACAGTATCATAGCTTTAGATGTAAGTGTCCATGTGATATTTGCTGGATTGATCATCCCCCCTGATGTAAATATTTCTAACGGTTGATGCCCAGCAGAAACCAATAGGTTTGAAATCATCGAGAAAAAAGATGTACCTGCCAAGCTCCATAAACTTAAATAAATAACAGGTATGACTACAAGTAAAATATTTAAAATAATAACCATACGACGACTCATAGCAGGAACGGAATCTAGTTGCGTGACCATTTTGAACAACCTCTCTTAAGAATAAATTAAAAATTAAACACAAGCATACTCTACAAAATCAATTTCAACAATACTTTTTTACCGAAAAACAATAACAAAGTATTGTTGAACTCATAATTAAAACTCGTAAAGCATTAAAACCTATGCTATATATTCAAAATAATTAAAATACAAAAAAAGAGGTGATATGCGTCAAAAAATAAGACTTCCTGCTGCCATTCTGGGTTTTGTATTATTTTTTTATTTAATACTTTGTTTTATCGGTCTCGTAACGCCTTTTGAGATTAAACCTTTAGGCATGTATCTGCTACACTTTATTGGACAGTGCGCAATGATTTGTTTTTTAATTGCGGCCTGGGGTTATTGGGAGATATAACCTAAATTTATTTAACACTGTAACTCTAGTATTCATATAAAAGGACCTCATATGATTAAAGCTTCCGATGTTTTTATACTGCTCGCCATCACCGTAGCCTTTACCGTCTCGGCTTATTTATGGTTTTCGGGTCATCTGCAAGAAGGTATTTTTACGGCCATCTGGGTTCCAAGCATTCTTGGATTTGGAATTTATTTTAAATTACTGAGCTTTATTGCATTGTATAAAAAAAGGAAAGAGGCATGAATATACTTGGTATCGTGAAAGCAATTGCCCCTGATTTTGTGCTTCAAGTCGCTATCTTTACCTTTGTGCTTTTAGTCATCGGAATCGGCCTAACCTGTTATGAATTCCATAAAGACGCCAAGCACTTTGAAAAAATGAAACGTAGCCGACGCAAAAAGTCATGAAACTTGCCTGGTTGGTCGGTGATGGCGGTATAGGCAGCGCAATTGATGCTGAGCTCACCAGCATGGGATATAACGTTGTTGTGCTCAGCCGAAAGCGGGGTATTGATCTATTAAGCCATCAAGCGCTCAACCAGGTACTCACCTCAAATATTGAGTTGCCAAGCCTTGTGATCAATACCTGCGGCATGTTGCATCAACCATCCCATGGCCCCGAAAAAACCATTCAACAGCTGGATTACACGTGGCTGCTCGAGAGCATCGAGGCAAACGTTGCCATCACGATTAATTTAGCACAAGTTTTAAACCCGCACCTATCCAAGCAGCAAGCGCTGCAGTTTTGTGCTTTTTCAGCGCGCGTTTCGAGCATTGCCGATAATCGCAAGGGCGGGTGGTATAGCTATCGCATGAGTAAAGCGATGCTGAATATGCTCATCAAAAATCTCGCCATCGAATGGCATATCAAATCACCTTCATCACAAGTTTTTGCTTACCATCCCGGAACGGTTGATACAAAATTATCAGCACCGTTCAAGCAATACATTCCTGAAGATCAACTTTTTTCACCACAACAAGCCGCACATTATTTTTTAAAGGTCTTGTTCGACGATACGGTTCATAAACATGGTAAACTTATTGACTGGCAGGGATTAGAAATCCCATAGATACCCCATCCATAAAATTACCCGAGATTTACATGAGTATTTTATCGTTCAATAAAGTCACGCTACACCTAGCCAACAACACCATTTTAAATAATGTCGATTGGCAAATTCACCCTAAAGAACGTATTGCACTCGTGGGTCGAAATGGCGCAGGAAAATCAACCCTAATTAAACTTTTGCAAGGCGAACTCACCCAAGATAGCGGGAAAATTAACAAACAAAGTGGCCTACGTGTTGCAGGGCTTATGCAAGACGTGCCCATAAGCAAGCACGAGACGGTGTACCATTTTTTAGTTCATCACCTCGGGAAATTAGGTGAGGTATTATCAGAATACCGCGCGACCTCGATTACAGGCGATTTCGATCGCATGGCCACATGCCAAGAGCAGATTGAAGCGCTGAACGCTTGGGACATGCTTCCGCGTGTTGAAAGCATGGCAAGTCACTTAAGCTTACCGATGGATGCCTCCATGAGTAGCCTCTCGGGAGGTATGCGACGTCGCGCACTGTTAGGTGCTGCATTACTTGCCGATGCCGACTTGCTTTTACTTGATGAGCCGACCAACCATCTCGATGTTGATACGATTGAATGGCTCGAAGGTTATCTAAATACGTATCCTGGCAGTGTTTTAGTGGTCACGCATGATCGACAATTTTTAACAAACATCGCCAACTGCATTGTCGAAATTGACCGCGGTGCGCTTTATCGCCACGCCTGTGATTATGAAACCTATCTGGATCGACAAGAAGCGAATCGCGCTACAGAGCAAACGCATAACGCGCTATTTGATAAACGCCTCAAAGAAGAAGAAGCGTGGTTACGTCAGGGGGTTAAAGCACGCCGTACGCGTAACGAGGGTCGCGTCAGGCGGCTTGAAGCCATGCGCAATGCTCACCGTGAGCGACGCAACCAAACCGGGCAAGTCAAAAACATACAGCTTGATGTCAGCTCATCCGGAAAAATGGTGATTGAAGCAAAAAATATAAATTACGCGATCGAACAAAAACAGATTATTTCTGATTTTTCATGTGTGCTCATGCGTGGTGATAAACTCGGCATTATTGGCCCTAACGGTTGTGGAAAAACAACGCTTGTGCGTTTGCTACTGGGGGATTTAAAGCCCGAATCAGGAAGTATTCGTCTTGGAACGTCACTTAAAATAGCCTATTTCGACCAACTTCGTCGTGAACTTGATGAAACACAAACCGTCATGGCAAATGTAGGTGAAGGGCGTGACTTTGTTACCATCAACGGTCAAGAAAAACATGTAGCCTCTTATTTACGTGATTTCTTATTCGAGCCCGAGCGCTTTAATCAACCGGTTTCATCACTGTCAGGCGGCGAACGTAACCGCTTACTGCTTGCCAAGCTTTTTGCTAAACCCGTTAATTTATTGGTGATGGATGAACCGACCAATGATCTCGATATCGAAACGCTTGAATTATTAGAGTCAATGCTGAGTGACTATCCAGGGACGTTAATTTTAATCAGTCACGATCGTAAATTTATTAATAATATTGTCAGTAGCGTACTGGTTTTTGAGAACAACGGGCATTTTAATGAATTTTTTGGCGGGTATGATGATTATCGTCGCCACCAAAAACAACAAGAGCATATAACAAAAACATCGCCTAAAGCTGTAACAAAAACTCAACAAAAACCCACATCGTCTTTAAGCTCAGCCGAACAACGTGAGCTTAAACAGCTCCCTAAGCGTATCGAACAATTGGAAGCGCGTATCGAAGCGATGCACGCTGAAATGGGCGCACCAGAATTCTACACGCGGCCAGCCGATGAAATAGCAAAATTAACCGAGGTATGCAAACAAGAAGAAAGCGCGCTATCAGAAGCCTACACGCGCTGGGAGCGACTCGAAGAAGGTTGATCAATTTTCCAGCGATATAAAGCACAAGCTAAACCCGCAACAAAGGTAACAACACAGATGATTAAATAAATAAACATGAAGTTTCGGCCACCCCACGCGGCTTGAGACGCGGCATACATATGCGAATTGTGCATGGTTTCAATACCTCCAACGACATAAGCAAGAGGAATCACAAACAACATCACCAGGGCAAGCTCTCGCGCTCTCAAAGCAACTAAAATCAACATAATGCCGGTAATATAATTCGATACACCAAAAACACCTAAGAGCTGTAATAAATCGGACGCTTCAGGCGTGGATAAATTAAGCTTAGCGATGTGTAACGCTGCGTACTCTAATTTAAACGTATGCATGAAGCCACGAACGAGATCAAGGCATCCAAGCACAAGCGTAACCGTCGAAACAAACGCTGGGATTTTTATTTTTTTCGACATTGGGTTATCCTGTGGTTTATTTAAATCGTATGCATTTCATTTAGCATGATACAAAGTGAGTTATAGATCAATGCTCCGTTTTATTTTATTCATATTTACACTCTTATCGCTCGCTATGCCAGCCTGGGCTGAGGACGTGATACTTCATCAAGCACCCTTAGGTGATAATTTTTCGTTTAACTCACTCAAAGGAAAATGGGTATATATTAATTACTGGGCTAATTGGTGCCAACCATGCTTAGAAGAAATCGCTGCGTTTAATCAATTTTATGATGATTATAAAAACAAAAATATTGCTGTTTTTGGTGTTAATTACGATGGGTTGCCTATCGACGAACAGCTTAAACTCATACAACAAGCGGATTTACATTACCCAAGCTTAACGTCCGATCCAGCAGAGGTATTAAAACTTGGGGATATTCGAGCCGTTCCTGTGACGTTTATATTTAATCCAGCAGGAAAGTTACACGACGTACGTTACGGAAAACAAACCGTCACAAGCTTAAGCAACGTGCTTTAAATTATTATCCAATATCAAGCGCTATTTAGCGGTAGGCACGACCGTTGAAATAGCATGCTTATACACCATCTGCGTGATGCCATTTTTAAGTGTGAGTACACGTTCATCGACATGATCAATCACGCCATGTAATTTAATCCCATTGACTAAAAAAACAGACACAGGTGCCTGGCTATCATGTAACCGTTGAAGAAACGCCATTTCTAAAGCCTGTGAGTCCGACATTGCCTTCTCCTTATTATTTTATTATTGATTATTTTTCGGCAAATATTTATTGCGTTATATTTCTTTTTAAACGGCAGAGTTTAATAAAACTTTAGCTCCCAGCTTGCAAGCCAATATCTTCGTGACTACCTTAAGTATTAAGGCTTCCTATCTCGACAGGGTCCACGATCATGACAAAATTTTCTGCCTGGGTATTCACTATCTTTGCGTTTGCACTGACTGGATTCCTGTTGTTGTATATTTTTCAGCGTACGCTTATCTACGCCCCCGCTAAAATCATACCTCAGCGCCAAGCATATCAAGCAGAAAATATGCGTGTTATTCAACTATCAACACGCGACGGGCTTATTTTACATTCATGGTATAAACCCGCTAAAAAAAATAAACCAACTGTCATCATATTTCATGGCAATGCAGGACATATCGGTACACGCATCCCGCTTGCTCGTTATCTAATATCAAAAGGATTGGGTGTATTGTTGCTTGAATATCGAGGCTATGGAGGCAACCCCGGCAAGCCAACCGAGCAAGGTTTATATCATGATGCGCATGCTGCCATGAAGTTTTTAAAACAAGAAGGTATCGCGCTTAAAGATACCGTACTTTATGGTGAATCACTGGGCACCGGTGTTGCTACATATATTGCAACGGAACATCCTCACGCTTGCGCTCTTATTTTGCAATCACCTTACACAAGCATGACTGATCTCGGTCATGAGCACTACCCTTGGATTCCTATCGAGCCCTGGGATAAATTTGATTCGATTGGCCGTATACATAAGGTGCACATGCCTTTATTGGCACTCCATGGCACAAACGATACGGTTGTACCTTATGCACAGGGTAGGACACTATTTGAAGCCGCAAACCAACCCAAACAATGGGTTGAGTTACCCACCGAAGGGCATAGCAATTTATGGAAACCTCGTTTTTTAAATACAGTCACTGCGTTTATCACGTTAAACTGCAAGCCAGGTTTGGAATAAAAGCGTCAGTGTTATGAGCAAAATACCCAATGAAAACCAATAATAATGGGTAACTTTTGTCGCGGGCAATTCCTCTCGAAACACGTTTAATAAAATAGAGCCCGCCAAAAAAGCTAGCATGAATGCTGAAACAAGTATATTTACAGGATCAAAAAGAACCGAGCAAAACCACCCAGAGAACAAAGCACTCATCAATACAAACCGACCCCAATGCTTAAATCGGCCAGCATAAAATCGGCAAAATTTACGATCCGTTAAAACAAAATGCAAGGCCATCGCAACCGTAAACACACACATGGCCGGCATGCTTGCTTGTGCACGCAACGCCATGGTGTACGTAATTAAAAAGTTATACAAACAAAACATGCCTAAGTGCAAAGCATAAACCAAAGCATCATCATGCCCTGCATCAGAATATTCTTCAGCTAATAGCTCAAGGCCGTAGTAAACAAGAAAACCCAATAAAGCAACGATGTAAATAAATAATTCGGTGAACGGTGTAAGCCACAAGCTATTAATTAAAAATTCGCCAATAGGTTTATTGTATTCAACCAAGTCCGGCAACATATGTAAAAAAACATACGCAACCGCAACACCGCCAGCAAAAGAAACAAAATTTTGTCCTTGACCGGGTAAGTGACGTGCAAACCAAGGGCTTAAATAATGAAAAAACATAAGAAAAATGCTGGCAGCTAACGCAAGCCATTGATGTGACGCGTCAATCCATAACATAACCGGCCTCCTTGTTTAAGCTCTCTTTGTAAGCCATGGCTTACAAAGAGAGCCGGGTTTCACATCATGACATGCTCAACAAAAGGCGTATACTAGCTCTTAAGGGATGACAAGGATTGTCTGACAGGATGTCACCTTACACATCAATATTTTCAGCATTAAGCGCATTGGTTTCAATAAATTCACGTCGTGGTTCCACGTGGTCACCCATTAACGTTGTAAAGATTTGATCGGCAGAAACCGCGTCGTCAATGGAGACTTGTAACATGCGCCGCACCTCTGGATCCATCGTGGTTTCCCAAAGTTGATCGGGATTCATTTCACCCAACCCTTTGTAGCGTTGTATCGTTTGTCCTCGTTTAGCTTCTTCCATTAACCAGATAACCGCTTCACCAAATGAAGCAACGGCTTGCGTTTTCTCGCCTCGTTTAATCACAGCACCGTCTTCAACAAGCCCGCCTAACTGTTCACCTAAACTCAGCAACGCACGATAATCTTTGGATAAAAACCACTCCACGGGAAGCACAACAACATGATCAACGCCATGCTTAATCATGGTGACACGCGGTAAGAAAGCATCTCCTTCGTCTTGTGCAATCACATCAACATCATAGCGCACCACAGCACTGGCTTGTTGATTAAGTCGTGTTGCCAACGCTTTTGCCCAAGTTTGAACACGATCACGATCGGACATGGCTTCTTGCATGAGCGCCGGTGAAAACACTAAGCCCATCAAAATATCTTCATGATAACGTCGTGCATGACGCTTGATAATTTTTTCCACATGCCGATATTGTTGAACCAACTCAGCAAGCGCACCGGCAGCGATTGGAGGTGAATCAACCGAAGGTATAAAGGCCGCTTTATCAAGTGCGTGCTGCGTTAAATGATCGAAAAGTGCGTCATCATCTTTAAGATAACGTTCTTGCTTACCTTGCTTTAGCTTATACAGCGGAGGTTGTGCAATATAAATATACCCTCGCTCAATCAGATCGGGCATTTGGCGATAAAAAAACGTCAGTAATAACGTTCGAATATGTGCACCATCCACGTCAGCATCGGTCATGATAATAATACGATGATAACGTGTTTTATCAGGATTATATTCTTCCCGACCTATGCCACACCCAAGCGCTGTAATTAACGTCGCCACTTCTTGCGAAGCAAGCATTTTATCAAATCGCGCTTTCTCAACGTTTAAAATCTTTCCTTTGAGCGGCAAAATGGCCTGAAATTTTCGATCACGCCCCTGTTTTGCGGAGCCACCAGCCGAATCACCCTCAACCAAATAAATTTCAGAACTTGCCGGATCTTTTTCCTGACAATCAGCAAGCTTACCTGGCAAACCCGCAATATCTAAAGCACCTTTACGGCGAGTCATATCGCGCGCTCGGCGTGCCGCCTCGCGCGCTCTCGCTGCATCAATAATTTTGGAAACAATCGCCTTCGCAACCGCAGGCTTTTCTAATAAAAAATCGTTTAATTTTTCCGTTACCAACGATTCAACAATGGATTTAACTTCTGAAGAGACTAATTTATCTTTCGTTTGAGATGAAAACTTAGGATCGGGAACTTTGACTGAAAGTACCGCCGTTAACCCTTCTCGCGCATCATCACCTGACGTAACAACTTTAGCTTTTTTAGCAAAACCTTCACGCTCAATATACTGATTTAACGTACGTGTTAACGCAGACCGAAAACCCGCTAAATGCGTTCCACCATCCCGTTGTGGAATATTATTCGTAAAACACAAGAAATTTTCTTGATACGAATCGTTCCATTGCATCGATAACTCAACCACAACATCATCTTTTTCACCTGACATCGAAAAAGCATGAGACATAATCGGTGTTTTATTTAAACTTAAAAAATCAACAAACGCTTCGATTCCACCTTCATAATGAAACGTTTCTTTTTCGGCACTACGTTCATCGGTCAAATGAATGCAAACGCCGGAATTAAGAAACGCAAGCTCTCGAAGACGACGCACCAAAATTTCATAATGAAATTCAATATTGGTAAACGTATCAGCACTTGGTTTAAACCAAATTTGCGTGCCTGTTTTCTCAGTTTTACCGGTAACGGTTACAGGACTATCAGGCACACCGCCATGATAATGCTGTTCATGAATTTCACCGTGCCGCCAAATTTTTAAATGCAATTCATCCGAAAGCGCATTAACAACCGAAACACCAACGCCGTGCAAGCCACCCGAAACTTTATAAGAATTGTCATCAAATTTACCCCCCGCGTGCAACACCGTCATGATAACTTCTGCAGCAGAGCAACCCTCTTCCTCATGAACATCAACCGGTATACCACGCCCGTCATCATTTACTGTGATCGATTCATCCGCATGAATCAACACATTGATTTCGCTACAATGTCCAGCTAACGCTTCATCGATGGCATTATCCACCACCTCAAAAACCATATGATGAAGACCCGAACCATCATCGGTATCCCCAATGTACATCCCGGGTCGTTTTCTAACGGCATCCAGCCCTTTTAAAACTTTAATATTGCTGGAATCGTAATTACTGGCATCGGCACTCATGAAGCATCCTTATGTTACGAAAAAGGGGTTCAAATCAAGCGTACATTGTAGCATGAGTGCAGCAAGGATTATACGGAGGAAGCCGCCAAGCTGGAGTGATCAAATAATAAACAGTTACTGTGTTTCACGTGAAACACTGCCTTTTTCTAAACGAAAAAATGAACACTTTTCTGATGATAAATTTGTGCGAAAAGCATCAGGTGATATCGAAGTAAAGAAAAACTGTCCTTCAATTTGCTCAATCACATCAAATAGGCGCTGAACATGTTCTGAATCAAGTTCGGTCGTCACATCATCAAATAAATAGGTCGCACATGACGGTAAAAATTCAGCTTGAGCAAGCTTCATTGCAATCAGTATCATTTTTTGTTGACCACGTGATAAGGTTTGTTTTGCTTTTGAGCCCGCTGTCTCAAACAAAATATCAGCTTGATGCGCACCAGAATGTGTGTATTGGCGTGCAGCATCCCGTTCATATTGCTCAACTAAAATACTCGCTAGATCTTGCCCTGTATGTTGCTTATCCCAGCCTTTTTCATAATGAATACGACAGGTGAGTGACGTAAGTTTCTCAAGTAAAATATTAAAAGCTTTGGACCAATGCTCAAAATATTCCGACCGAAAAGCATCTAAAACATAAGAAAGCTTTACCAGTTGCTCATCCCAAGGAGCTAAAGCCCGTCGATGAGTACCTTGCTTAAGTAAAGCATTGCGATGTTTGAGTACGCGACGATAATCTTTACAGGTCGTATTGTATTCAGGTTTCACGTGAAACAATCCCCAGTCCAGCAAATTTCTTCTAATTGTAGGACCGGCATCCATGATCTCAAAAATATCTTGATAAAAGATCTGACATGGCAAATAACGCGCTAAATCACTGCTTCGACGACAAGGCTGCATATTCAACCGAACTTTTGTTGATACACGAGATTTTTGAACGCTAATCGAATCCCCCGATACCATCGCACCAAACGTGGTAAAACATTCCTGATCATATGAAACCAGCGCGGAATTTTCTCGTGTTCTAAACGAATGACCACAACCCAGCAGATAAATGGATTCAAGCAGCGACGTTTTGCCACTGCCGTTTTGGCCATAAAAAACATTGTATCTTGAGTTTAACGCAAGCCGTGCAGATGAAATATTTCGGACGTGATGAATATCGAGGCGCTCAAGGGTCATATTTTCATGGGCATGATAATATATTGATAATGCTCATTCTCAGGCGATTCGAGTAAAATACTGCTATCTGTCGTTGAAAAAGAGAGATAGACCAAACCTTCAGGAATAACAGCTAAAGCATCCAATAAATAACTTGCGTTAACGCCAATCTTGAGCTCGTCACCTTCGGTAACGGCTTCAACAGATTCAATCGCTTCTTCTTTTTCTTGATTATTAGCAATCAAAGTTAAGAGATTCGGCTGCAGATGCAACAAGATAGCGCGTGATTTTTCATTCGCAAGAATAATAATGCGTGAAAGCGTACGCTTTAATACATCACGATCAATATGGACTGATTTATCTTGTTTTCGTGGAATGGCTTTAATATAAGGCGGAAAACGTGCATCCACTAACTTTGAAGAAAACGTATACTGCTCCGTCACAAGCTTAACATGCCGTTCATTGGCTGATAGCGTAATATGCTCGTCAGAAATAGATTGTAATAAGCGCAACATATCTTGAATCGCTTTACGTGGTATCAATAAGCGATGATTTTGATCGCCTACTTCAAGAGGGCAACGCGAAATAGCCATACGATGGCCATCGGTAGCAACGGCAGTCAAACCATCTGCATTAAATTCTAAATACAAAGCATTTAAAAAAACCCGTACATCTTGTTGTGACATAGCAAAATGGGTGCATTGCAATACGCGAGCTAAAGCCGACGTAGGTAAAGTAAATTCAACATCACTGACTTCATCTTGCATATACGGATAATCATCTGCAGGCAATGTTCCCAATTTAAATAAACTACGCCCCTCTGAAATAGAAACCGTTGCATCACGACACGAAATTTTAGGTGTTGATTTATCATCCAACGAGCGAATAATATCGAGTAATTTTTTTGCAGATACCGTTGTCGACGCTTCATCAACATCAGACTGGCACGCAACACGGGCGGTCATTTCAATTTCAAGATCTGTTGCAGTTAAAATCAACTGACCTGCATTTAAACGTAGCAAAACATGCGATAAAATCGGTAAGGCTTGTTTCCTATCCAACGCGCCAGAAACCGTTAAAAGCGGGGATAGTAAATCATTTTTTGCAATGTTTAATTCAAACATAATCACACCATCAAAAAAGCATCAAGAAGAAAGCGTACGCATCAAGTTTTTAAAATCTTCTGAAAAATCAGAGCCCTCTTGAATGAGCTCTTTAATTTTTCGACATGCGTGAATTACGGTCGTATGATCACGACCTCCAAAGTGGTCACCAATCTCAGGTAAACTATGGTTTGTTAATTCTTTAGCTAAAGCCATCGCCATTTGACGCGGCCTTGCAATCGAACGACTACGACGCTTAGATAATATATCTGCTACTTTTACTTTATAATATTCAGCAACCGTCTTAATAATATTATCCAATGTAACGAGTCGATCTTGAAGTGCTAATAGATCACGAAGCGCCTCGTTAACAAACTCTATCGTAATAGGTTTTCCTGTAAAATGTGCATTGGCAATCACACGACGCAATGCACCTTCTAACTCTCGAACGTTAGAACGAATACGTTTAGCAATAAAAAAAGCAACTTCGTAAGGAAGCTCAATATTTGATCTTTCCGCTTTACTCATCAAAATAGCCACACGCGTTTCCAACTCCGGTGGTTCAACCGCCACGGTTAACCCCCACCCAAAGCGTGATTTAAGTCGCTCTTCTACACCTTCTATTTCTTTAGGATAACGATCACTGGTTAAAATAATCTGTTGATGACCTTCAAGCAAAGCATTGAACGTATGAAAAAACTCTTCTTGAGAGCGATCTTTACCTGCAAAAAATTGAATATCATCAATCAACAAAGCATTTAACGAACGATAAAAACGTTTGAATTCATTGATTGTATTGGTTTGTAAGGCTTTAACCATATCAGCAACAAAACGCTCAGAGTGAAGATAAAGCACACGAGCATCTGGGTTTTTAATCAAGATGTCATTTCCAATTGCATGCATTAAGTGGGTTTTACCTAAACCCACCCCGCCATAAATAAAAAGTGGGTTATAAGCTTCCCCCGGCTTTTCGGCAACTTGAAGCGATGCTGCGCGGGCTAATTGGTTCGAATTACCTTCAACAAACGTCGAAAAAGAAAATTTTTCATTCAAATGGCTATTTTTAAAATTGTCCACAGGGTTCTTAACTTGCTTTGCCTGAGGAGCGCGTTGAGATGAAAATGCGGATGTATGGGTGGATTCTTTAGGCTTTGCTGCAGGCAAATTTGATCCAATTTCAATACTAACAAGCTTAATTGAATTATCACTAAATTCGCCAGCTAATTCTTGGATTCTGGGGTAGAAGTTTTTTTTGACCCACTCGACAACAAAACGATTCGGTGCGAGCAAGGTTAATGCACCATCGGCTTGCTCGGGACTCAATTGGAGCGGTCTTAACCACGTATGGAACTGTTGGGGGGTAAATTCAGCCTCAAGTGCCCCTAAACATTTTTTCCAAACATCTGAAACCACAACGTACTCCCCACCATCAAGATAATTAGCGCACACACAGACTGATAGAAATAAAATCTATTAAAAAATTAAGGGTGCGTTTGTTTTTACGAAAGCATTAGATATTGCCATTCCCCGACAGCATCGGCAAGTAAAAAAATTTTAAGAATTAAAATCTGTATTTAATTAAATATTTGCAACTAAAAATAACATCATCTGAAAAACCCGTGAAAAAAGAAGGGGATAGAACATGAATAACCGACGTAAGCATGGCTTAGCATAAGTTATCAAGGAAAGACTCCATGCTTAAAACAAAGGTTTCACACATGATAAAAACACAGCTAACCTATTGATAAATATAGAATATAATATTTTATACATAAAACTAACAGGCATTATAATAAAAATAGGTAAAATATATACTTAATTTATTATTATAATGCCGTACATACCTTCTGCTTGATCTTGTTCTTGATCGAAGCCTCGCTAATAATAATAGTCCTGCGCTTCGGCTTCCATGCGCCTTTCATCCATTAAATCTTCGATACGTCTTCTTGCATCAAGATTGAGCGTTTGTTTTTCAGTCTCACGTTCTTGAAAAAACATATCCAACTCATCGAGTTCAAGATCGTCATCATCATCATAGCCTTCTGTATCGACTTCTTTTTTCATATACCACACTCCATCAAGAGTTCTTATTTATACAATGATTAGCGTGCATAAAAAAAACACGTAACTATTGAGTTATATATCATATATTTGGAATAAAACAATTGTTAATTACGTTAATTACAAACAAAAACCGCTCCTAGGAATAAACTTAGGGATAACACGAGGATAATAGGTCATAAAGACAGAGGATAAGATCGCACCAACGTATATTTTAGATTTATACCCGATCTACTCTATCCTAAATACAGGGTTTCTTAACATCCTAAATAACAAACTAACTTATTGTATTATATATAAAAAAAAAACTTATACATGAAATTGCGTTTCTTATAATAAATATAAGTAATATATATACTTAATTAATTATTATTACGAAGTACCTCGTACTATTTCGTTAGGATAAAAAAAAGTCAATAATAAAAACCTTAGGATAACCACACAATAAACCGATGGATAAGTGAGGATAAATACAATTAAAAATTGCTTTTTTAAGTTATCCATAATCTATAGAAGCATAAAGCCAGGTGTTTTAAACAGAAAAATAAAATCGTAAGCTCCATGAAATATAATAAATTTTTAGTTTTATACATAAAACTTACGCCACTTATAATAAATAGTGTGTAATATACTTAAACTTAATATTTATTAAGCAAGGCCTGGTTTCATCCAAGTTATTTAAGCGAAAAGAATATGTTTGACAGATGACCTATTTTTTTCTATTATGGCCTGCTTTGAAATCGTAACGAGTTTTAAACATGAAACGTACTTTTCAACCTAGTAATCTTAAGCGTAAACGTGACCACGGTTTTCGTTCACGTATGGCAACCCGATCAGGTCGCAATATCATTCGACGACGACGTTCAAAAGGTCGTAGTCGTTTATCTGCTTAATGTTTAGTTTTTCTAAATCACGGCGCTTATTAATTCGAGAAGATTTTGATCGTGTTTTTAAGCATGCAAACAAATTAACAACACCTGAGTTTACGGTGTTATTTTGTGATAATAAACAACAACAAGCACGACTGGGGTTGGTTATATCTAAGAAAATGATTCATAAAGCACACGATCGTAATCGAATAAAACGTGTGTTGCGTGAATCATTTCGCTTAAATACAAAAATACCCGCTGTTGATGTGGTGGTTTTAGCGCGATCAGGTGTTGCTAAAGCTGATCCTGTGCGTATCAAAGCTAACTTGGATAAACTATGGAATATATTATCCGTACGACACGTTTCCTAGTTACCAAAGCTATCAAATTGTATCAATATGTATTGAGTCCTTATTTGGGACCTCGCTGTCGATTTTATCCCAGTTGTTCGGATTACGCATTGGATTCTTTTCACGAACACGACCTAATTAAAGCGACCTGGCTCACGTGTTGTCGTTTGATGCGTTGTCACCCCTGGTCTTCGGGCGGTTATGATCCTGTTCTACCGCAAACAAAATCTAAAATTAACTCAAAAGAGAAATCGTAATGGATATTCGACGTATTATGTTAGTGGCTGCTTGTGGCATGCTTTCTTATACTTTATGGACCGCGTGGCAAAAAGATTACCCTGAACAACACACGCCGACAGAAGTACCCGCTGTCATCAGTACACACACGGGCACACACACGCCGGGTTCGATTCTACCTGTATTGAAAGAAGATGGATCAACCAGCGCATCAGGTAATCAAAGCCAAACAGGTTTTCCCGAGCTTGAGGGTGAGCAACAAGAAAATTCACGTTTAGTTTCGATTAAAACGGACGTGCTTGATCTTAAAATCGATTTAAATCAAGGTGATGTGATTGGCGCTCAATTACTCGATTATCCTGAGAGTATTGCACAAAAAGACAAGCCCTTTACGCTATTAAATAATCGAGCGAGTACGCGCTACGTTGCCAACAGTAATATTTTGGTTGTGGATCAACAAGCATTGAAGCATATGGTCACAGAATTTTCCTCTGAAAGTAAAAATTACACGCTTGAGGCCAATCAAGATCAACTGATTGTCAGCTTAACAGGTAAAACTAACGACGGTATTTCAGTCAAAAAAGAATTTGTATTCAAGCGAGGAAGTTATCTAATTGATGTTCAGTATGTACTGAATAACAAAAGTGATGCCGCTTGGAAAGGCTACATGAACACACAGCTGTTACGTACCCTACCCAAAGAAGATAAATCAAGTCCATTTCATGTTGGTTCGTATACGGGCGCGTCTTATTCCAGCCCCGGCCATCACCGTTATGAAAAAGTAACGTTCAAAGACATGGATAAGCATGCGCTCGATACGGATGTTGAAGGTGGTTGGTATGCTATGCAACAGCATTATTTTTTAACAGCCTGGATTCCCTTCGCGAACGAAAAAAATCGGTTTTACACACGTACGGTCGATGGAAGTTATGCCATTGGCTCGATGAGTCAGCCGATTTATCTCAAGTCTGGTGAGCAACAGACGGTAGGTTCTAAGCTGTATTTAGGTCCAGAAACTGCCGATGTGTTAAAAGGGATTGCACCAGGCCTCGACTTGACGATTGATTACGGTTGGTTATGGTTTATCTCGTCCCTGATTTTTTCTCTGATGAGCATGATCTATCAGGTCGTGGGTAACTGGGGTTGGTCCATTGTTTTAGTCACATTACTGATTAAACTCGCGTTTTACCGTTTATCCGCCAAAAGCTATCGCTCGATGGCGGGTATGAGACAATTACAACCTAAATTAGAAGCTTTACGTGAAAAATTTGGTGATGATAAAGCTAAAATGAGCCAAGCGACCATGGCTTTGTATAAAACAGAAAAAATCAATCCGCTTTCGGGTTGTCTGCCTATGATTGTTCAAATACCGGTGTTTATTGCGTTGTACTGGGTTTTGGCTGAAAGCGTTGAATTGCGTCAGGCTCCGTTTATTTTATGGATTCATGACTTGGCATCACCGGATCCATGGCATGTGCTACCCTTGATTATGGGTGCTACGATGTTTATTCAACAGCGCTTGAATCCAACGCCTCCCGACCCTATGCAAGCAAAACTCATGATGTTCTTACCTGTGTTATTCACAGGGCTTTTTTGGAATTTTCCTGCGGGGCTTGTGTTGTATTGGACGGTGAATAATACCCTGACAATTTTGCAGCAATGGTATATTACACGTCAGCATGAGCGTAATGCCCATGTAAGTACTAAAAAAGCCCGCTTACTGAGTAAATAAGCCTATGACGATGGGTACAGCAGAGACCATTGTTGCCATCGCAACGCCTCCAGGACGTGGAGGCGTGGGTATCATTCGGCTATCAGGTGTTTTGGCTTCTGCAATAGCCAAGCGCTTAACACGTCGTGAGCAGGTTCTTGTTCCTAAGCATGTTTATTATTGTGCTTTTTATCCAGAAGATGCTGCCGATAAAGCCTGGATAGATACGGGCTTACTGCTCTATTTCCAAACCCCTCATTCGTTTACGGGCGAAGATGTTGTTGAGTTTCAAACGCATGGATCACCGCGTGTGCTTGACCGTTTATTATCAGAATGCGTGGCTTGTGGTGCAAGACTCGCAAGACCTGGCGAGTTTTCGGAGCGTGCTTTTTTAAATAATAAAATCGATCTTGCGCAAGCTGAAGCGATTGCTGATTTAATTCATGCGAATTCTGAAACCGCGGCACGTTTAGCTGTGCGTTCATTGCAAGGTGACTTTTCCAATAAAATCAACGCGATTAATCAACAATTGGTTCATTTACGCCTGTATGTTGAGGCGGCGATTGATTTTTCAGATGAAGAAATTGATTTTTTGAGTGATGGGAAAGTTGCGGCGTTATTTAATCAAGTTTTTGATGATCTTTTGGCTGTGCAGGCCGGTGCATCGCAAGGAGCACTTCTTCGAGAAAGTTCGGTCGTTGTTATTTCTGGACCACCGAATGCGGGCAAGTCCACCCTGTTAAATGCATTATCAGGTCAAGATCTTGCCATTGTCACGGATGAAGCAGGGACAACACGCGACCTCATGCGTGAAGATATTTTAATCGATGATATCCCTCTTCAGCTGATTGATACCGCGGGTTTACGTGAAAGCGATAATCGTGTTGAGCAAGAAGGCATTAAGCGCGCTTGGCAAGCGATAAAACGCGCCGATGCTGTTTTAATGATGTTTGATGTGACTGACGAGGCAACAGGTATGCGCTTAGATACAGCCATTCAAGAGGCTTTGCCGAAACATATTCCCGTGATTAAAATTTTTAATAAAATAGATAAATCATCAAACATAACGCCCTACCAAGATGGCTCGAATATTTATCTATCAGCAAAACAAGGTAAAGGCTTAGATTTATTAAAATCAGCCATAAAACATGCATTAGGTCACCAACCGACCGAAGGGCTTTTTTTAGCGCGACGTCGGCATTTAGATGCTTTGAATCAAGCGCATGCTTGTTTAATTTCAGGAAAAAAACAGCTTTTTGATCATCAAGCCGGTGAGTTACTCGCAGAAGATTTACGACAAGCACATGATGCGTTGTGTGAAATAACAGGCGAATTTACGACGGATGATTTATTAGGAAAAATTTTCTCGACGTTTTGTGTTGGAAAATAATCGCGAACGTTGTAGTTTAAATACTTATCTAGACAAAGGATCCTGTCATGATTTATCCGAATATACTCGAAGTGATTGGCCGTACACCGGTTGTTAAAATCAATCATGTTGCAAAGCATCTTGCGTGTGATGTGTATGCTAAGTGTGAGTTTTTAAATCCTGGGGGATCGGTTAAAGATCGTATTGGGTTTGAAATGATAAAGCATGCCGAGCAACTCGGTAAAATTAAACCCGGTGATACGTTGATTGAGCCTACCTCAGGAAATACGGGTATAGGACTTGCTTTAGTTGGCGCTGTTTTGGGTTATAAAATTATTATCACAATGCCGGAAAAAATGAGTCAAGAGAAACAGGTGGTGCTTGAGCGCCTGGGTGCGACGATTTATCGAACGCCTAGCGATGTTGCATATGACCATCCAGACAGTCATCTTTCGTTAGCCAAAAAATTACAAAAAAAAATATCTAACGCCTATATTTTGGATCAATATACGAATCCTGATAATCCTTATGCGCATTACCGCGGGACAGCGCAAGAAATTATTGATGATTTTGGTGATGATTTGGCTATGCTGGTTGCGGGAGTTGGCACGGGAGGTACAATTACGGGGATTGCTAAGCGCCTCAAAGAACATGATTCGCAGATCAAAATTATAGGTGTTGATCCTGTTGGCTCAATCCTTGGAGGAGGCACAAACATTGCGCCCTATTTGGTTGAAGGGATCGGTTATGATTTTTTTCCTGACGTGCTTGATAATACGCTGGTGGATAAGTACATCAAAATTCAAGACAAAGACGCGTTGACCATGGCGCGACGTTTAGTGCGTGAAGAAGGTTTGTTGGTGGGTGGATCGTGCGGTGCGGCCATGTGGGCCGGGTTACAAGCAGCTTCTGAGCTGAAATCAGGGCAAAAATGCTTGGTGATTCTCCCTGACTCCATTCGCAATTACATGTCTAAATATGCCAGTAATGCATGGATGCAAACAGAAGGCATGTTGTAGGTTTAACCGATTGGCGTTGAAGCGCTCAGTGCGCTGACTTTATTGGGTGTGGTTGTCATGTCCAATGACTCTCCCAGCGTCAAAAGTCGTGTAATCGTCCCTTTTAAATCATCGGGACTATCCGAGACGGCTGCTTGCATAAAGAACGCTTGGGTGCCATGAAGCGTATCAAAGTACTTGGAGGGTTGCTTGAAGCTTTTATTTAAGAAGTCAAAGTAGACGCCAAGTAGATCCCCGTCTGTTTTTTTCTCAGCAGACATGTATTTTACTAATTTATTTCGTGTTACATGATACACGTCGTTTGAGCGCGTGGTTTCTTGCTTTAGGTGTTTGATGTAGTGTTCAAGATTTTCTAAACATAATGGGCTTGTCGGTGGTGGGTTTGTTGTATCGAAATTTTTAAAATAATTATCATCGATAATATCTGTAGAAGCCAAGCAGTGCCCATTTTGCCAATCAAGCTTGATGCCGGTGCTGGTTGGTAACAGAGGTGTTGATTGAGGATGTTTTTTAGGAAGTGTTTTTTTTCCTGATGTGGTTGTTATATAAAACGGCAGATTTGTTCGTTGTAATATAATACTGGGAAGTAAAGGATTAAGGCATTGAGGGTTGCTTCGTATGTTATTTTCGGAAAGCGTGTGCGGCGATATATTTAAAAAATAAGACGTGTAGGCACGGGAATTTTTTAGTATGTGGTTGAGTGTGATTTGGTTAAGAACATCAACAAGGGCTGGTACTAAAAGATTAAGATCGGTGTCTAAGCACAGTTGTTTTAAATATTTTATCGGTGTCAGGTACCCTACCGATGGTTTTTTAAACGCTTTAACTGCTTGAAGTTTTTCGAGTAACGGTTCTAGAATAATCTCTGTTACGCATAGATTTTTTTGATGTGTTGTTGTTCTTCTTAGGTAGTCGACAAGCCATAGAGCAACAGCAAAATCAGCCCTAAATTCGACATGCATGTTGATAGACGTGCTGACGTTATGGTTTATTGATTTTTTTTGTGGCATTTTAAAAAAGTTTGGGATATTTGGCATAACCTACCTTATGTAAATAATATTTGATATTGATGTATTAAGTATAATTGAAAAATTGATAAGAATAATACTTGACATACAATAATATTGGACGATACTAGGGGGGAGCTTTTTTTTATAGAGGAAGCTTGATGTTTGTAAGTGCTTATTAAATAAGCATATATTGAGCATTTATGTTGGTAATGAAAGATTTTATGAAGATTTACACGAGATTGTTGACAACAGAGAATGTAGGCTAGATAATCATTCTAGTGTACGTTTTCGGACAGGGTAATGAAGACGTGCCGCAGTTAAAGAACGTTGTGGCTTTAAAATGGAAGATTATAATAAAAAAGTGGAGAAAAGCGCATGTTAAATTTAAAGAAAACTGCAGTAGCAGTACTTGCTCTTAGCAGCAGTGCTGTATTTGCTGGATCTATGGGACCTGTTTGCAGTGCTGTAAACGTGACAGTACCTTGTGAAAGCACAGCTTGGGACTTCGGTGCTAAAGCTTTATATTTGCAACCAGCGTTTTCTGGTGGCGATTACAGCTATTCAGCGGTTAATAACGCTACAGGTGCATACCAAGATTTCAATCAAACATGGGCATGGGGATTCTTTATTGAAGGTTCTTATCACTTCAATACCGGAAACGATGCTAATTTGAACTGGTATCATATCGACAAATCAACCACACGAAACTTATCCGGTGACTTTAACTTGTTAAGAGCACCTGATACAGCTTTCCAATCAGCACAAACCCGAATTAATCCTAAGTGGGATGCTGTGAACTTAGAGTTCGGTCAGCATGTTGACTTTGGTGAGAACAAAAACATCCGTTTCCATGGTGGTTTCCAATACGCACGTATTGCTAACACAATGAGATTAACAGGAACCAACGCAGCTGATGTTAACAACGGCCTGAACGTTGTTGCTGAATCAAAACCAACGTATAACGGTTTTGGAGCTCGTGTAGGTACTGACATGGGTTACGACTGGGGTAACGGCTTAGGTGTTTACGCGAACGGTGCAGCAGCGCTTTTAGCGGGAAGCAGCAAAGTTAGCAACACCGTCACCAATAGCGGCACAGGTGCAAATGCTATCCAGAGCGCATCAAAAGCGACAATCGTACCAGAACTTGAAGCAAAACTTGGTCTGAAATACGGTTATGCAATGGCTCAAGGTGACTTGACACTTGATGTTGGTTGGATGTGGGTTAACTACTTCAACCCAACGCAAGCGATTCAAAGCAACCTTGCAACACCAACCAGACCACAAGTTGTTAGTGGAGACTTCGCGCTTCAAGGCTTGTACTTTGGTTTGAACTGGTTAGGAAACGTTGCTTAATTGCACGGAGCTTAGCTAAAAAAAAGCCGTCGGAAACGACGGCTTTTTTTTTGAAAAAAATTATTTATTATTTATATGGATATATCGATGTTAGCTTTTAAAAATCGCTTAGGTGTTGTGCTTGCTTTAAGTTTAAGCTGTAGCACTGTATTTTCTGGAACGATGGGAGCTGCTTGCGAAGCTAAGCATGCAACAACGTTATGTGAAGGTACGTTTTGGGATTTTGGTGCACGCGCTTTATATTTGACTCCTGCGTACTCGGCTGGGGATTATCGTTATGCTGCAGTTGATAATACGACAGGTCAATATGAAGATTTTAATCAAAACAGAGGTTGGGGCTTTTTTCTTGAAGGTTCGTTTCATTATGAAACAGGTAGTGATGTTAGTTTGAATTTATATCATTTTGCAAAATCGATGAAAAAAGATTTTGATGGTGATTTTAATTTTTTTCGTGGTCGAGAAGTTGAAATCGGTGTGTCTAATATAACGCCACAGTGGGATGCTTTGAATTTAGAGTTTGGTCAGTACGTGAGTTTTGGTGAAAATAAGCATGTGCGTTTTCATGGTGGTTTACAATATGCGCGCATTACCATTGCTGAAAATTTATCAGGTTCAAATCCAAGTGGTTTGCATGACAATTTTAGTTTTAATTTTAAAAGAAAATCGCTTTACAATGGCTTTGGTGGTCGCGTAGGTATCGATATGACCTATGATTTAGGGCACGATATGGGTGTTTACAGTAATTTTGCAGCAGCAATTTTAGCTGGGTACGACAAAGCACGTTATGCTTTTGAAGACAATACACAAATACCGCTTGCGTTAAATGCATCTAAAGTCGCTATCGTTCCAGAAGTTGAGGCAAAATTGGGTATAAAATATGATTATGGGATGGCGATGGGGGATTTAACGTTTGATCTTGCTTGGATGTGGTTTAATTATTTTAATGCAACACAAGCGATACCCAGTAATTTTATTACGCGAACGACGCCACCAACCGTTGCTGGTGATTTTGGATACCAAGGTTTATATTTTGGCTTGCATTGGTTAGGGAACGGGTTTTAGTTTGTTTGGTTTATTTGTTTACTAAGGTGGAAAATGGATTTTCAATTAGACGAAGAGCATAATTTATTACGCCATATGGCCGCTGATTTTGCACGTGATCGATTAGCCCCAGATGCAGCCTCTTGGGATGAAATAGGGCATTTTCCTCGTGATGTTTTGCAAGAAGCAGCGCAGCTCGGTATGGCTGCTATGGTGGCACGTGAGGATATTGGGGGTTCTGGATTATCAAGATTAAGTGCTGCTTTAATTTTTGAGCAATTAGCTTCAGCTTGTGTAAGTACCAGTGCTTATTTGTCGATTCATAATATGGTGACGTCGATTATTGACCGTTATGCCGCAGCTGATTTACGTGCGCACTGGGGGCCTAAACTTGCGCGTATGGATGTTTTTTCGAGTTATTGTCTAACTGAGCCGGAATCAGGTTCGGACGCTGCAGCGCTTAAAACACGTGCCATCAAAGAGGGTGATGATTATATTCTTAATGGTTCAAAAGCGTTTATTTCTGGTGGAGGCATGAGTGATGTGTATTTGTGTATGGTACGCACGGGCGATGATACGCATCATGGGATCAGTTGTATTTTAGTTGAAAAAAACACGCCTGGCCTGAGTTTTGGTCAACAAGAAAAAAAATTAGGGTGGCATAGCCAACCGACATCGATGCTATTTTTTGAGAATTGTCGTGTGCCTATACGTCACCGCGTGGGTGATGAAGGCATGGGTTTTAAAATAGCACTTCATGCGTTAAACGGTGGTCGGGTTAATATAGGGGCCTGTTCTTTGGGTGGTGCATTAGCTTGTCTTCGTTTAAGTCAAAAATACTTACATGAACGTCGCCAATTTGGAAAAGAATTGGCTGATTTTCAGGCACTTCGCTTTCAGATGGCAGATATGGTTACAGCATTTGAGTCGGCTCGCTTGATGGTGTATCGCGCGGCGACGGCTTTAGATGTTGATGATCCTAAAGCAGCTTTATATTGTGCTATGGCAAAACAGCAAGCAACGGATGCCGCTTTTTATATTAGTGATCAAGCCATGCAATTACACGGTGGTTACGGTTGCCTTAAAGATTATCCTCTTGAGCGTTTTTTTAGAGATCTTCGAATACATCAAGTGGTTGAAGGTACGAATCAAATTATGCGTGAAATTATATCAAAATCAGTGCTGGACGAAGCATATGTGATTTAAATTTGTTATTTATTTGTTATTTAAATGATACATGGGGGCGGTATGGCAGATGTAGATCAAAATTTAGACGCAGGTATTTTAACGATTACATTGAATCGACCTGAAAAATTAAATGCTTTGAGTAGCGATATTTTGGTAAATTTAGAAACTGTATTTTTAGATGCTAAAAAAAATTCAGATGTACGAGGGTTGCTTATAACAGGAACAGGAAAAGCTTTTTGTGCGGGAGCAGATATTCAACGCTTAGCAACATGTGATGCACAAACAGGGTATGAATTTGCGAAATATGGACAATATGTATTTAGATTGCTTGAAACACTAGGAAAACCATCGTTGGCTGCCATCAATGGTTATGCATTTGGTGGAGGGTGTGAGCTTGCCATGGCCGCAACCCTGAGGGTTGCGGCCACCGCCGCAAAATTTGGCCAGCCAGAGGTGAAATTAGGGGTTATTCCGGGCTATGGTGGTACACAACGTCTTGCGCGTTTAGTGGGTAAAGGTCGTGCGTTAGATTTATGCTTAACAGGACGTTCGATTGATGCTGAAATGGCTGAAAAATGGGGTTTGGTGACGGAGGTGGTTCAACCCGAAAATTTAATCACGCGCAGTAAAGAAATTTTAAACAGTATTTTAGCCGTAGCGCCGCAAGCAGCCGCCAGCGTGATGAATGTGATGGATGCCGGTTATGATATGTCGCTTAGCGACGCCTTTGAGCTTGAGGCACTTTATTTTTCTAAAGTATGTGCAACGCAAGATAAGCATGAAGGGGTTTCAGCTTTTCTTGAAAAGCGTCCTGCTGTATTTGAAGGGGTGTAAGCATGGATGCATTATTATCAGAATCAGAGGTTATATTTTCGGTAGAAGATCATTTAGGCTTGATTACATTAAATCGCCCGAAAGCACTTAATGCTTTAACGTTAACCATGTTTGAGGCTATAGATAAGCAATTGAGAATTTGGCAACATGATCAAGATATTCATGCGGTTGTGATGCAAGCGCCGCCTGCAAAAATCTTTTGTGCTGGCGGCGATGTGCGCTGGGTGTTTGATGTGGGCCGAGACGATCCTTTGGTTCCCATGCGTTTATTTAAGCATGAGTATCGATTGAATCATTTGATTTCTGTTTTTGGTAAACCTTATATAGCACTTATGGATGGTTTGACCATAGGCGGTGGCGTTGGTATTACACTCCATGGTTCGCATGCGGTTGGAAGTGAGCGGTTTGCATTCATGATGCCTGAGGCGAGCATTGGTTTTTTTCCTGATATTGGCGCAAGTCATTTGTTATCTGCGTGCCCTGGTGGGTTTGGCTTGTATTTAGGTCTGACAGGACGGCGTCTTACATGTTCGGATGCCTATGCGATGGGGTTAGTAAAATACACCGTGCCGTCTAATAAAATTCCCACTATTTTAGCGCAGTTACGGGCAAGTGACTTATCAACAGATGCGGAGCAACACGTGAGTGCTTGTTTGGAGGCGCATCAGTGTAAGATGCCAGAAGGCTCGGCTCCGAGCGAAGCTGATTATGTTGCGGATGCGTTTGAAAATAAAGCGAGTTTATCCGAGGTTTTTGAGGCATTAGAGCAGCAGAATACGACGTGGTCAAAAGAAACAAAAGCGTTGCTTTTAGAACAATCACCGTTGAGTCTTCATGTAACGTTTGAGCAGCTAAAACGCGCCAAGGGCTTGAGTTTAGCCGAATGTTTAACCATGGATTATGGTCTTGCGTATCATTTTTTTAAAGACCATGATTTTTACGAAGGTGTTCGGGCACGCTTAGTTGATAAAGATAAATCACCTCAGTGGTCTCCTGCTGATTGGCAGGCGGTGTCTGCGGAGCACGTGCTTCAATATTTTGAGCCTTCAGATGAACTTGATTTGTTATGGTAGAAGAAGTCACTAGAAAAGTGTTAGAGTTATAACAAGTTTAAACGGAAGATGTAAATAAAAAAAATGGAGAAAGGTGTATGTTAAATTTAAAAAAAACAGCAGTTGCTGTACTTGCCCTTAGCAGTAGTGCTGTATTTGCTGGATCTATGGGGCCTGTTTGCAGTGCTGTAAACGTGACAGTACCGTGTGAAAGTACCGCTTGGGACATCGGTGCTAAAGCTTTGTATTTGCAACCAGCGTTTTCTGATGGCTACTATAGTTATCCAGTCGTTAACAGTGCCACAGGTGCATACCAAAACTTCAATCAAACATGGGCTTGGGGCTTCTTTATTGAAGGTTCTTATCACTTCAATACCGGTAACGATGCTAATTTGAATTGGTATCATATTAACAAAACATCAAGCCGAAACATCACGAGTGACTTGAGTTTTATACCTGATTTATCTGTTACTGGGGCATCAAGTATTTCTCTTGCTCCTAAATGGGATGCTGTGAACCTAGAATTTGGTCAGCATGTTGATCTTGGTGAGAATAAGAACATTCGTTTCCACGGTGGTTTCCAATACGCACGTATTGCAAACACAGAGAAGCGTTTAAGAAGTGCTACAATTCAAGATCAAGAGGTGGTCTTTGCTGTTCAAACCAAACCAACTTACAATGGTTTTGGAGCTCGCGTAGGTGCAGATATGGGCTATGAATGGGGTAATGGTTTAGGTGTTTATGCGAATGGAGCAGCAGCACTCTTAGCTGGAACCAGCAAAATTAGTAGATCCGTTGTGATAAATGGGGCTACTGTAAATACACCTAATGCATCTAAAGCAACCATCGTTCCAGAGCTTGAAGCAAAGCTGGGTGTTAAATACGGTTATGCTATGGCCCAAGGTGACTTGACACTTGATGTTGGCTGGATGTGGATAAACTACTTCAATCCAACACAAGCGATTGCAAGCACTCCTACCAACCGGAGGCCACAAGTTGTTAGCGGAGACTTCGGTCTTCAAGGCTTGTACTTTGGTTTGAACTGGTTAGGAAACGTTGCTTAATTGCACGGAGCTTAGCTAATAAAAAAGCCGTCGGAAACGACGGTTTTTTTTATGAAGTTATTTTAACTTTATGGTAGGATAGGTTCGTTTTGTTTTCTTGTTTTCTTGTTTTATCGTAGGAGTAGCTCGATGTCTGTTATGTCAGATAGATGGATAAAAAAAATGTCGCTTGAACATGGCATGATTGAGCCATTTGAGCAGGGTCAAGTACGTGAAAACGATCAGGGTCGTATTGTATCGTATGGTGTATCAAGCTACGGTTATGATGTGCGATGTGCCCCTGAATTTAAAGTATTTACGAATATTAATTCGGTGATTGTTGATCCCAAAGCATTTGATGAAAATAGTTTTGTTGATGTCAATTCAGACGTGTGTATTATTCCTCCTAATTCGTTTGCATTAGCACGAACGGTTGAATATTTTCGGATCCCTCGGGATGTGCTGACGGTTTGTTTGGGTAAATCAACGTATGCACGCTGTGGGATTATTGTGAACGTTACGCCGCTTGAGCCTGAGTGGGAAGGTCATGTGACGTTGGAGTTTTCAAACACGACCACCTTGCCTGCCAAAATTTATGCCAACGAAGGTGTGGCCCAAATGATTTTTTTAGGCGCTAATGAGCCTTGCGAGGTGTCTTATCGAGATCGCGCAGGAAAATATCAAAATCAAACCGGTGTCACTTTGCCCCGAACTTGATTTAGTCTGACTCGTCATGCTGGAGTGGATGGGTATGACGAGATGCCTCCACACGTACCCTTAATTCTTTGCCGGGCTTGAAGTGCGGCGTGTTTTTTTCTTCAGTGATAACTTTTTCGCCTGTTTTGGGATTATGCGCATGACGCGGCGGCCTATGTCGTAACGAAAAACTTCCAAATCCCCTAATTTCAATCCGTTCACCTTGCGTCAGTGCGTGACCCATGGTGTCGATAATTAAATTTACGCCTTCCATGATGCGTTTTTCTGGTAAATGCGTCATGTCAGCGGCAAGGTTTGCTATAAGCTCCGATTTAATCATGATTGCCTCAACCGTTCCATTCGTATTTTTAAATTTTTTTAAATTTTTTCATCTTCATCTTACGATATAAGTATAGACATGAAAAGAAATGATTCAATTAAAATAAAATCAATCCTGTAAAAATCTTGCTTTCTTCATAAAACTTACCTATTTATATAAATAACAGGATTAAAAATAATTGAACCAATGGAGAGGGTCATGTACATAAAACAAGCTTTTGTTGCGATGTTATTAGGCCTGCCTATGCTAGCTCATGCGGCACATATGGACGATGTACGGGGTGCTCGATATTGCGAAGTGGTTGTTTCAGAGGGACGTTTAACGCTTGCGGTATACAACACTATGGGCTTGAATCAATGCCCCGAGACGCAGTGGAAAAAAATAACCCCTAAAATTCTTAAAAAAAATATGAAAACGCGTATTGCGATTCTTAATGGCCCGCGGTATTGGACGACTGATGCAATCGACAGTACACCACTGGCAAAAACAGCCAAGAAAAGTATCAAAGGCTTGTCGATGAAAAAAGTGGCTTTGGTTCACATTAAGCTCAAAGATATTGTCAAAGGCCACAAACCCTATAACCAACATCACGTGGACAGAAATGTTGTATGGACGTATAAGGCCGGAAAGCCTGTGTATGAACTGATTGATCCAGCTGGGCGCGTGTATGTCATGCAGTCGTACAGTCTAGATAAAGCCGCTCAAACGCCACGCAGCTTAGCTCAGTTAGGAAAAAAGCTTAAGCTACCCGCGGGTTGGCATTATCGAACCGGTGTTTTACGCCAAGAAACAAAATTACCTAGCATGAATAAACAAGCGATTATTATTCAAGATGATTTTTTAAATACGTACCAACTTGCCGCCCATGATTTTCTGAAGTGATGTTAAAACCGTGCTATGCTTCGCAAAGCATTTTTTATAGAAGATGAGGCACGGTTTTGATAAAACAAATCACCATCACACGTCCGGATGATTGGCATGTTCATTTTCGAGATGGTGCGATGCTTGAGCATACGGTACCAGCAACTGCACGTCATATAGGACGTGCCTTGGTGATGCCTAATTTAACCCCTCCATTAACGACGTTAGATAGCGTACTTGCTTACCGTGAACGTATTTTATTGGTATCCAAAGCATACCCACACTTTACGCCCTACATGACGTTATATTTAAACGACGATGTTGATCCTGAAGCATTTACATCCGTTCAAAAGCATAAATTTATTTTAGGCGCTAAATTATACCCAGCCGGTGTGACAACCAATGCAGAGGCCGGAGCGCGCTCCATCCAAGCATTGTATCCAGCGCTTGAAGCCATGCAGGCTGCTGATGTGGTGTTACAGATTCATGGCGAAGTTTTAGAAGGCGATATTTTTGAGCGCGAAGCTTTGTTTATTGAGCGCGAGCTTAAGCCTCTCATACGGAATTTTCCTAAATTACGTGTGGTGCTTGAGCATATCTCAACACAAGCGGCCGTTGATTTTGTACGTGACGGACCCAGCACACTTGCTGCGACGATTACGCCTCATCATGTGTTATACAACCGTAATCAATTACTTGCTGGTGGACTTCGTCCGCATTATTATTGTTTGCCTATTTTAAAACACCAAAATGATCAGGCAGCATTGCAGGGTGCGGCCATCAGCGGAAACCCTAAATTTTTTGCGGGTACCGATAGCGCACCGCATGGGATTCATCAAAAAGAATGCAGCGAAGGGTGTGCTGGGGTTTTTTCAGCCCCGTTTGCTTTGTCGATGTATGCCGAAATGTTTGATGCGATGAGTGCATTAGATAAGTTAGATGCGTTTTTAGGACGTTTTGGCGCTGAATTTTATCAGCTTAAACCGTCATCTGATAAAATTCAGCTGATACGTCAGCCGTTCGATGTGCCTCGTCAATTAGATTTGGGCGAGACACACGTTGTGCCTGTGAATGCCGGCGGCCGTTTTGCCTGGAGTGTTCAATGATAAAAAAACGTTTTCGTGGTTTTTTGCCCGTCGTCGTGGATGTTGAGACGGCCGGCGTCGATGCTTCCAAGCATGCCGTACTTGAGATATGCGTGGTCTTACTTAAGTATACACAGGATAAAAAACTCGAGGTAGGCGCTTCAAGCTTTGAGCATGTATTGCCGTTTGAAGGCGCGTTACTTGATCCGGAGTCGCTGGCATTTAACGGGATTGATCCGTTTCAACCTCTTCGAGGAGCCGTGGATGAAAAACAGGCGCTCACACGTTTATTTGCACCTATCTGGGAGGCTATTAAGGCAACGCAATGCACACGGGCTGTTTTGGTTGGTCATAATGCGTGGTTTGATTTGGCGTTTATTAATGCAGCCGCTGAGCGGGCGGGCGTTAAGTCACCGTTTCATCGTTTTACAAGCTTTGATACGGCAACGCTTTCAGGTGTACATTATGGACAGACGGTTTTAGCGAAAGCAATGAAGGCGGCGAACATTGCTTTTGATGCAAATGAAGCGCATTCAGCGATTTATGATGCAGAAAAAACGGCCGCCTTGTTTTGTGAGATCATCAACACATGGCAGCCGTTTAAATAATATTTAAACCAACTTAGAGGGAACTGCTGTGCTCAGCTAAATACTCTGCAACTCCTTTGGGTGAGGCATTCATACCGCTGTCGCCTTTTTTCCAGCCTGCAGGGCATACTTCACCGTGTTGCTCTGTAAATTGAACAGCATCAATCAGACGAAGCAATTCATCAACATTACGGCCAATCGGTAGGTCATTGACAAGTTGAGCGCGCACGACACCGTGGTTATCGATAATAAACACACCTCGTAAAGCCACACCGGCTTCAGGGTGTTCAACGCCATAAGCCTGGCAAATACGATGGTTCATGTCAGCAACCATGGCGAATTTAACTTCACCAATGCCGCCATCGTTGACCGATGTTTTACGGTAGGCATTGTGGGTAAAATGCGAATCAATAGAAACCGTCACTACTTCGGTATTACGTGCGCTGAATTCTTCTAATCGATGATTCAGTGCAATCAGTTCAGAGGGGCAAACAAACGTAAAGTCGAGCGGGTAGAAAAATACCACACCGTACTTACCGTTTAAATGCTCTTTTAAGTTAAAGTTATCAACAATTTCACCGTTTCCAAGTACCGCCGGCGCTGTAAAATCAGGCGCTTGTT
Organism: Legionellaceae bacterium; assembly: GCA_029212505.1. GTDB lineage: Bacteria > Pseudomonadota > Gammaproteobacteria > Legionellales > Legionellaceae > JAALKW01. The sequence goes on from JARGOS010000007.1 coordinate 41,534, forward strand.
TTGTGACTAAAACACTCATGTTATTCTCCGTGGGGATTAATAAAACTTAAGAAGCTGCGGCTTCTTTCAATAAAGGTCCAAGTTCGCCTTGCTCGTGCATATCAACAATAATATCACAGCCGCCGATCAATTCGCCGTTGATGTATAGCTGAGGAAACGTCGGCCAGTTTGCGTAGTGTGGCAATGTTTGTCGTATGTCTGGATTAGCCAGCACATCAACCGAGGCAAATTTAACATCATGCGCTTGCAAGCATTGCACGGCTTGTGATGAAAAACCACATTGTGGAAATTGAGGACTGCCTTTCATATAAAGCAAAATCGCATGATCGGCAATTTGTTGTTTAATTTTATCTAAAGTATCTGTTGTATCCATGATAACACCCGTTAATTTTTTTGATTTGAATGCGTAATTATCGATTAGCGTGACTTCTTTGGCAACCTTAAATTTTAAGCCTATCGTTTGAAAGCGAAGCTGACCCTGATACACTAACCGTTCTTTTTGGGCAGTTGTTTTTTGGAGAAATCAAGATGACGTTTACTTTACCTGCTTTACCGTACGCAATGGATGCTTTAGCACCTCATATTTCAAAAGAAACGTTAGAATATCATTACGGTAAACATCATCAAACGTATGTTACAAATTTAAATAAGCTTGTGGAAGGCACAGATGCCGCAACCTCATCGCTTGAGGAATTAGTTACAACCGCGTCAGGCGGGATTTTTAATAATGCCGCACAAGTGTGGAATCACAGTTTTTATTGGGAATGCTTGAGCCCTAACGGGGGTGGCGAGCCTACGGGCAATTTATTGGATGCGATCATCAAAGCATTTGGTTCGTTTACGGCCTTCAAAGAGCAGTTTACACAAGCGGCTATCACAACGTTTGGTTCTGGATGGGCATGGCTTGTACAAGATGCCGACGGTCAACTTAAAATTACCAGTACAAGTAATGCAGCTAATCCGATGACATCTGGACTTAAGCCGCTTTTAACTTGTGATGTATGGGAGCATGCCTATTACATTGATTACCGTAACCGCCGCCCTGATTATTTAAATGCATTTTGGGCGTTGGTGAATTGGGATTTTGTTGCTTCAAATTTAGGTTAGGAGAATAAGCATGGCTTTGGCGACAACCTACCATCCGCTTCCTGTTGCTTTCACGCATGGTGAAGGCGCTTGGCTCTATGATGAGCAAGGGCGCGCGTATTTAGATGGGATGAGTGGGATTGCGGTGTGTGGGTTGGGCCATGCGCATCCTGATGTGACAGCAACGATTCAAACCCAAGCGGCGAAGCTCTTGCATACGTCGAATGCTGTTCGAATTTTAGAGCAGGAAGCGTTGGCGGATAAAATCACTGAGCTTACGGGTATGCCCGAGGTGTTTTTTTGTAATTCAGGTTCTGAGGCCAACGAAACAGCGATTAAACTCACGCGTTTATATGGTCATACAAAAGGAATAGATACGCCTTCGATGATTGTCATGACGGGGGCCTTTCATGGCCGGTCGATGGCGACGTTAACGGCTACGGGTGGGCGTAAGCATCAAGCTGGGTTTGACCCATTGGTTCCAGGTTTTGTGCGTGCGCCGTTTAACGATCTTGAGGCCATCACCACCATTGCGTCCAATCGTCAAGATATTGTTGCTGTGATGCTTGAGCCGATTCAAGGTGAAGGGGGGTTGACCGTTGCAGATGAAGCGTATTTGCATGGGGTCGTTGAATTATGCCAAGCCAACGATTGGTTGTTAATTTTTGATGAAGTCCAAACCGGCAACGGTCGTACGGGTGATTTATTTGCATGCATGGGTTTAGGTATTCAGCCTGATATATTAACCACAGCCAAAGGTTTGGGTAATGGTATGCCTATCGGTGCGTGTTTAATCGGTGAGCGTGCGCGTGGCTTATTTAAGCCAGGGAGTCATGGTTCGACATTTGGTGGCAACCCTTTGGCTTGTGCTGTGGCCCATACCGTGCTGGATGTGATTTTGCGTGATGATTTATGCGTGCGCGCCGCGACGTTAGGTCTGAAGTTAAAGCAAGCGTTGGTGGCGCGCATCGGTGAGCATCCGCGTGTTCGAGGTATTCGAGGGAAAGGTTTGATGCTGGGCGTGGAGCTCGATAGCCCTGCCCATGATATTAAGCTTCGAGGTCTTGAAGAGGGCGTGTTGCTTAACGTTACATCTGAAACCGTCATTCGTTTACTCCCGCCACTGATTATAAGTGATGAAGAGCTGGATGAATTGATCGAGCGGTTTATGCGCGCGTTTGAGCGGTTTGTAAGTGAGTGTGATGACTAAGTGTGCTTGTGGTTCTCAACGTGATTATGACCAGTGTTGTCAGCCTTATGTAACAGGCCAAGCCACACCTAAAACACCTGAAGCCTTGATGCGCTCACGTTACACGGCCTATACCCTGGCGGATATTGCTTATATTGAAAAAACTCAGCGTGGTAAAGCGGCAGAAGGCTTTCATGCTTTAGACGCCTATGTTTGGGCGAAACGTGTGACATGGCTTAACTTAGAGGTTGTTAACACTTCGCTTAAATCACCACAAAAAGGTACGGTTGAATTTATCGCACGTTTTATTGATGCGGGGGTTACGCAGTCGATGCATGAAAAAAGTGAATTTATTAAAAAAGCGGGGCAATGGTTTTATGTTGATGGCGTGCATGTGCCATGACCGACGTCATCATTACGCGAAAAAAAATTAAAAATTTAATCTTGCGGGTCACGCGTGACGGTCAAGTTAAAATCAGTGCACCTCATCGGTGCCCTAAAAAAATGATTGATGATTTTTTGGCGCAAAAACAAACCTGGATCGCCAAACAGCAAAGCATCATGTTGGAACATGCAAGCCAGCCGCCAGTACCTGTTCTTACAAGCGAGCATCGCGAGCAAATGAAAGAACTCTTGCCACCATTATTTGAAAAATGGGAAGCCATTATTGGGGTAAAAGCGAACGATTGGGGCGTTAAGGCGATGAAGACGCGTTGGGGCTCATGTAATACCGTAAAAAAACGTATTTGGATTAATTTATACTTAATTCATAAGCCACGCATTTGCTTAGAGTATGTGCTGGTGCATGAACTCGTGCATTTACTCGAAGCAAGCCATAATAAGCGGTTTTATGCACTCATGACGGAGTTCATGCCGGACTGGAAAGCGCATCGGCAGCTGCTTAAAGCTGGGCGTAAAAATTTTTAAGGGTTCTGTAGGTGGTGGGTGCTGACACAAGCATGAGGCGTGCTCATACTTGTGTCAAGCGTGAGGGGGTTATTCTGGTGTTGGATTATTTTGTTTTTCTAGCTCTTCTTGGCATTCGTTTAGGCGTTTTGAGATATTTTCAAGTATATTGCGTGCTTCAGCTGGAGATTTGATTTGAGGTGGAAAAAACTGAGAACGACCCGTTAATTTTAGAGCAAGCGGTGTTTCTCCTTTTTTGCCAAAGTCACAAAAATCTATAACATTGAACATTTTTCTTAATGCATCAACTAAACCTCCTATAAAGGTTTGAGGTGATTGATAATTAAAATCTTTATCCGTATCAAAATCCCTTTTTGAATCTATAGAACTCATGAATTTATAATCAAGATCACGAATATTGTCCGAAAGCCCTTCATGCGTATTGTTTTTGAGGCAATAAGTTAGTCTGGTTAAAACTTCGTTTAAATGCTTATGGGTAGAAATACGTGACGAGTCTTGGATATTATGTTGGTCTAGCGTTTCCCCCCATGCATCATTCACTTCTTGAAATTGTATAACCACTTTCTTTAATTCTTGGATTAATAAATCTTGTTTCTGTTCGGGTTTCATGGCTAACCTCTCTTTCAATAAAAAATAGAATACATAAAGAGTATATTCACGCATTCTATTTTTGTCAAATTATGGCCAGTCTATTTTTATTTAGCTCCATATGGATTGTTTGTGCGCTGCCTGAGTACTTCATATAAACAAACACCGGTTGCCACCGAGACGTTCAAGCTTGATACTTGGCCTTGCATGGGCAGGGCAAACAAACCATCGCATACATCACGTGTGAGGCGTCTGAGACCGGTACCTTCGGCACCCATAGCAATCGCTGTCGAGCTTGTTGTGTAATCGATGTTGTAAATTGACTGCTCGGCTTCACCTGCCGCGCCATAAATCCAAACACCGGCGTCTTGCAGGGTTCTCATGCTGCGAGCAAGGTTGGTCACGCGAACAAACGGTATCGATTCAGCGGCACCTGAGGCGACTTTGCTGACAACCGGCGTGATGTCGGCACTGTTATCTTTGGGTGCTATCACAAAATCAACGCCTGTGGCATCGGCACTGCGAAGACAGGCACCTAGATTATGTGGATCGGTCACGCCATCTAAAATTAAAATTAAAGCAGGCTTTTGAGCGGCTTCTAATAAATCTGGCAAATCGGCTTCGACGTAAGGTTTGAGCGCTTCGACTTCAGCAACAATGCCCTGGTGAGAGACATCGCCAAAACGCTGCCTCATGTTGTCCGCTGTGAGCGCTTCTACTGAAACTTGCGCGCGCGCCGCGGCATCGAGTGCGGTTTGCAGGCGTTGGTCTTTGCGCTGTTTGCTGACATAAATTTTATACACATGTCGCATGGGGTTATTAAGTACTGCGGTGACCGGGTGAAGGCCATAAATCAAATGTTCTGCCATGTTATTCTTTCTCGTCTAAAACGGGTTCAAAGTCTATTTTACGCTCGTCCAAATCAACGCGTGCCACAAGCACGGTCATGGGGTCGCCCAGGCGGTAGCTATGTCCAGAACGCTCACTGTTCAAGCGGTGTTTGACGGCATCAAACGTATAATAATCATTTTTAAGTGAGGTGACATGCACCAGGCCTTCTACGTAAATATCGTTGAGCTCCACAAAAAGACCAAAGCCTGTAACACCTGCAATTTTGCCTTGAAAGACTTGTCCGACTTTGTCTTGCATGTACTCACATTTGAGCCACGAGACCACATCACGCGTGGCTTCATCGGCACGGCGCTCGGTTGAGGAGCAGTGCTTGCCCAGTCGACTCATGTCGTTTGCTGTGTATGAAAAACCATCGGATGTATTATTATCCAAAATATGTCCGATGGCACGATGAATCAGCAAATCAGGATAACGTCGAATCGGCGATGTAAAATGCGTGTAAGCCGGGTAGGCAAGCCCAAAATGCCCATCGTTGGCTTCGATGTATTGCGCTTGCTTAAGCGAACGAAGCATCACGGTTTCAATAAGATGGCGTTCTGGACGATCGCCAACCGAGAGCAGGGTCGCTTGAAAATCTTTAGGCGAAGGTTTTTTGCCACCACCAAGCGTTAAGCCAAATTCACCTAAGAACTGCCGGAGCGCTAAAATTTTATCTTCTGCAGGTGCTGGGTGCACGCGATAAAGCGTCGGAATATCAGCTTTTTCAAGAAATTTTGCGGTCGCGACGTTGGCCGCTAACATGCACTCTTCAATCAGACGATGAGCATCGTTTCGTATCACAGGAATGATTTGCTGAATTTTACGATTTTTATCAAACACGATGCGCGTTTCTGTGGTATTAAAGTCCATGGCACCACGCGTTTTTCGAGTTTTAGCGAGGACTTGATAGAGCGTATGAAGATTTTGTACGGCAGGCCAAATCGGCGTATGTTGTTCCGAATCACACGCGCCTGCAGTGAGCCAATCACTTACTTGTGTGTAGGTGAGCCTGGCATGTGAATGAATTGCTGCGCGATAAACACGCGTACGCTGAATTTTTCCTTCTGCGGTGATCGCCATCTCCATCACCATGCAAAGCCTGTCGACTAAAGGTTTGAGTGAACAAATGCCGTTGGATAAAACTTCGGGTAGCATGGGGATAACTTTTTCAGGAAAATAAACCGAGTTTCCACGTCGTGCGGCTTCTTGATCAAGCGCTGAGTCAACGGCCACATAATGGCTAACGTCGGCAATGGCGACATAGAGTTGAAAGCCGCCTTTAGGTTTCGGTTTGCAGTACACCGCATCATCAAAATCTTTGGCGTCTTCGCCGTCAATGGTGACAAAAGGCAGGTGCCTCAGGTCTGTTCGTTTGATGAGATCCGCTTCACGTACGGTATCAGGAACATCTTTGAGGGATGCATGCACATCGTCAGGCCATTCAGCAGGGAGTCCGTGCGCTAAAATCGCGACTTCAATTTCCATGCCCGGGGCCATGTGCTCGCCAAGTACTTGAATAATTTTTCCAATGGCTTGTGAACGTTTGTTAGGATAGCTGACGATTTCAACCAAAACAATTTGACCGTCGGTTGCTTCATGCGTTGATTCTGGTGGAATCGAGATATCTTGCGTTAAACGCTTGCTGTCGGGCGAGACAAAATTCACGCCTTGTTCGGAGAAAAATCGGCCGACCACGCGAGGGTTCGCATGTTCAACAATTTCATGAATTTTACATTCAGGCCGGCCACGGCGGTCAGCGCCAGCCTTGTGTGCCAGTACCGTATCGCCGTGCATGACGGTGCGCATTTCTCGAGGAGAAATCAGCATGTCTGTTGAGCCGTCATCAGGAATAAAAAAGCCAAATCCATCGGGATGACCTTGGACGGTTCCTCGCTGCAAGCTAATTTTATCAAGCAGGCAATAACGACCACGACGGTCTTGCATTAGCTGGCTGTCACGTAGCATGGCACGCAAACGAAAACCTAAGGCGTCTTCTTGTGCCTCTTGTTTTATGTTGAGTGCAGCAATAAGTTGTTTCTTAGATATTGGACGCCCAAAATCAACCAAGGTTTCTAAGATAAACTCACGACTTGGGATTGGATTGTCGTATTTTTCCCGCTCGCGTTGATGAAACGGGTCTTGTTTTTCAGAAGATTTTGTTTTTTTAGCCACGGTGGCCCTTCATGGTTTTATCGATCAATAGCCTAGTTTAGCATTTATTGTGCCTTGGGGGGTAATTCAAAACCATGTCGCCCAATATAAGCGGTTAATGCAGTCAACGTCATGTTTTCTCCAGCCCAAAAAACGCCGTGGCTATGTTTTGGGCGCGACGTAATCGGCCATTCACACACCGCGAGTACACGCTCACATGCGACCTGTTGTTCGTGCCCTGGTTTGGATTCAACGCAGTTTAATACAACCTCGGTCTTATCGAGCGCAAGCGCTGACCATTGATTGCCTTGAAGACGGCTACTCCAGCCTGGATCAAAACTTTCATCGGACGCAGCATGCGTAATCCATACATCATAAGCGGATAGATTATGGACCATAAGTACGCGCATATCACCCGCAGGAAGATGCAAGTCTTCACCTTGAAGGGCAAAAGCTTTGCATGCTTTGGGGAAAACTTCGGTAGATATTTCGGCATGGGCTAGGTTAAAATAAGCCGTGCTTAATATAATAAAGATCATGCGTATGGCATGCATCAATTTCTCCTACAAAATAAGCAAAAGCGTATCACAAGATTAGCTATAAATCCGTAGGAATATGTTACGATGGTTTTATTTAGATGAGGTGTGATTGTGAATCAAGACATAGATGTTTCTGCGATTTTAAGCGTGCAGCGTGATGCCATTGTGCGTTGGAAAGCTTTACCAGAAATTAATTTTATTGCAGAAAATTTTTTGGCTTTGGTTGAAAAAAATCATGCGTTTAATTATCAGCTCTGGCATGCTGAAGATAAGGCCAGGCGCGAAGATAAAGGCTATGAATTTGTTTATCACGCCAAACGTGCCATTGATGGTTTTAATCAGCAGCGTAATGATTGCATGGAGGCCCTCGATGATTGGTTGACCGGTGCATTATTGCCTGCATCCCCCGAGTATTGCTCGGTGCATTCAGAAACACCGGGTATGATGATCGACAGATTATCGATTTTAGCGCTCAAGCATTACCATATGAAAGCACAGGTTCAGCGTGAAGATGTCGATGACGCGCATCGTCAAGCATGTGCATCTAAGCTTCGCATTATTGATGCACAGCAGCAGCAATTAGCACGGTGTTTGGATGAGCTCGTACAAGAAACTAAGCAAAAAACACGAACGTTTAGAACCTATCGTCAGTGCAAGATGTATAACGATGCAGCGTTAAATCCCGAGCTTTATTAGAATATTGTATTTAAGTAGGTGAAGGTGTTGTTGTGCGTCCATCTTCATGATTAAAACCAAACGTTGAAGCTGGGCGCTGTTGAAAGAAGTTAAATCCTCCAAAAAAGCTGTTTGATTTGGCAGGTGGTGCTGAGTCAAGTGTTGATTCAGACGCGGCTTTTCTGATGCTAGGGGAGGTGGATCGACTTCCCTGTGTCAAGGGAGGGCGTGATAGCCTTTGTTCGGGAGAGTCACGGTCTGAGTGAGTTTCGTAATGCTCCAATTCACCGTTGCGTCGTATAGGTGAAGGCGCTTCATCAGGGAATGAATCTGCATCTGGACTTGAATTTGAATCTGAATCTGATCCTGAATCACAGGCCATGCCTTCATGCTGCATGCGAGCGTTCTCAGCGGCGGGTGTTGGGTTGTCTCCTGGGTTATTTCCAGGCTTTTCTCGAAGGTCTTTTGCAAATTTAGCGAGTGCGCGAAAGGCCCAAATCAGAGCGCCAATCACGAGCGCTATTTTTAATGTGAGGGATAACCAAGGGTGGTCATGTTCTTGATCGTGGTGGCTGCTGGCATCAAAGAGTGTAAGCACAATGAAATCAACGGATTTAGGCCCTTTCATAATCCCCGACCCTGTCGAGCGAAGGACTTCTAACCAGCTCAAGAATGTCCATTGTTTGAGAGGGGTGCCATCACATAGCTTTGCAAACGCGGTATCATTTTCAATTTCGGTGAGTACGTGCGTATCATGAGAGTTTTTTATATTGAGGATAATGTTATTAACGGCCCTGAGCTGAGTCGCGGCATCTGTTTGTTGTTGCTCGCGATGTTGTGCTGCAGCCAATACGACGACGGCAATCGATGCGAGGATGATGGCACAGGAAAGGATAACGCAGCCGATAATAAACGTTTGGGAGAGTGCTGTGGCAAAAAAAACTTTACTGATGAGCGACGCTGCGAAAATTCCCGTAACAATGGTACCGTGAGAAGTTAGACCATGCTTGAGTCCAATGAAAAATGCTTCAGTGGGTGATGTTGAACTGATAGCATGAAGTGCTTTATATGCATGTTCAATTTTGCCATAAGTATTGTCGGACTCTGTATCATCACGGAGATACGCCTGGTACGCTGCTTCATCTTCATCCGTATCTCTTTTGAAGGTTCTATGCTCGTCATTGTTTCTACGTAGTCCTGCTCTTCGGTGCGCGATTGTGGCCAGTTGTGTCTGAAGGGTTTGAACTTCTGAAATAAGTACGGCTTTTTTTTCAGAAATTCGAAGGAGGCGGTCATATTCTCTTTCTTCTTGTAAGCGCGTAAAAATACAGGCAACCGCACACACCACCGAAATGATGGCGACGGTGGTAAGAATTTCTGGGGATAGCGTGATAAGAGAAATAAGCCCCATAAAAAAATAGAGGCCACCTAGGCCTCCATCAAAACCAGCGGATAAGTAACAGGCAAATCGATTGTTATGTGCGTGATTTGTATTCTTTTGGTCTAGGTTTTGGTTTGTCTCAAGCGCAATTTGGTTGTTAAACGCTTTAAAATGACGGTCAGCGTGGTTAGGTAGTATGGCCTGCCATTGAATTAAACTGGGGTGTTTTCTGTCGACACGATGGGGTAAACGATGCTTACGCTCGAGAAATGTGTTGAGTTCATCAGGCGTTAGTTTTAGATCTTCTGCTTCTCCGTGACGATTGATATAGTATAATCTACGTTTTTCGAGGTTATCTTTGTTAATCAAAAGATAGCTGTTCTTATGGTCTTTTTTTAGAGCTTCTTCGCTTGCGGGAAGAAGAGTGAGGCTTTGATCAAAGCGACCCCAGTCTAAACGCTCTTTGGATAGCGTTTCGTTTTTGTCCATGGTTTTCTTACGGATGGTCACCATGTGGCGATTCCACCAGCGGTTGTACATGGAGGGTATACCAAACGCAAGACTCAGCGGTAATAAGGCGTAACGCATATCGATGGATGAAATAAGTCTGATGGTGTTCATCGCGTGCTGCAACCCTCGGTTAGCATTTCTTGCGCCTTTGACGCCATCACGAAACGCCTGCCATCTGACATAAAACATTTGGGAATCAGGATTTTCTTTATCTTTGCCCATATAATTGGCATAGGCCGATGTGATGGTTGATGCAGCAAGCAAGGTCAGTGTGGCCGCGCAACCCCAAGGGTTACATATAAAATCACGTAGAGCTCGGGCTGTTTCAGTTTTTGATCCATTGTAAATCAGGTTGGGCACATATTTGAGCAGACTGTAAGCCAGAACAAAGCCATCAGGCCCCCCGTAAATCCAATAGACATGTTTATTTTTATCGAGTTCTTCGGCGAAATTGCATAGGTCATGAAATTGTTTGTTGCAAAATGTGGAGGTGGTGTTCGCGCTTTCTGAGACAGCATGCGAGAGTTGGCCAAAGGCGTTAAGCAGGGTTCTGCTAAAATCGAATGAATCTTCTGTTCGGCGACCGTTTTCCGTGTGCATAAGCATGTTCGGCGATGACTAAGATTGACGGAGAGTATAATGAAAAAAATCGCAATGTGCAAGGTTTATTCCAATTTGTTTTTTTGTGAGCAAAAACAGGTTTAACTTCGTAGCTTAACATATTTGGTATAAATTTGGACATAAAAACACGCGTGTTGTGTTGTAAGAAATATCCGATTTTTTATGTAAGCTTATACTGGACTCGGCATTAAAACGTATATTTCACCAGTAAGAATAATACATTTCCTATATTGTGAGAGCCAGGAATGTACGTGCCCATCAATGCAAGTTTTCGGTAGGTCAACGACGCCCAAGGTAAGATGCCGGGGAAAGGTGCGTTATTTAGAATATCAGGACGAGCTGTAAGAAAAACGGTGAAGCCAAGACCGGCTGAGGTGGTGTCGTTCAGATGCAGCGTTTTAAGAAAAGCATAGCCTGCAATGGGCTCAACTTTTCCGTGTGACTCAAGAAAAACAAAAGCATATAAGCTATGCCAGTCACCTTTTTCATCATAGAAGCCTTTGCCGAGGCCGCCACCCCAAGCCCATTCGTTGTAGGTTTTTATTTTTTCTTCGTCGTATTTATACCGATTGTGCCAAGCATAACCTGGAACATAGAGCTCAAGAGTGCCTTCGGTCCAGGTTTCGTAGGGGCGTTGACACACGGGCTGGAGCCACGTGGGCCATGCTTTACAGTGCTCAGGGATGTCAGAATAGGCGGACGGGGAAAGCGTCATGCTTATTATGATTATGAACAAGAAATATCGTCTCATCACATGTTTAGCTCGCAGGGGCTTTTTTAAGAACGCCCTTTAATGTTATGTTTATGTTTCTAATTATTTTTTTACATCATTTAGCATTGCGACCTACGGAGGCATAGTAACATGGACCTGTTTCGCAAGAAAGCACCTCACGCATCGACCGAGGGCTCGGCACTTAAACGATCGTTATCGGCATTTGATTTAACGTTACTGGGCATGGGGGCGGTGATTGGCGCCGGCGTGTTTGTTTTGACAGGTGTTGTTGCGGCAACCCTTGCAGGACCTGCGATTATTTTTTCGTATGTGATGGCGGGTTTAGCCTGTGTATTTGCAGCGCTTTCTTATGCTGAACTTGCTGCGATGATTGGCGGGTGTGGTAGCGCTTATGGTTATGCTTATGCCGGCTTTGGTGAACTTTTGGCCTGGATTGTCGGCTGGGATTTGCTTTTAGAATACACGGTTTCAGTCTCGGCTGTTTCTGTCGGGTGGAGCGCCTATGTGGGCGATGTTTTTTCAAGTTTAGCCGTACATTTTCCTAAGACCTTACTTCATGGTCCGATGGACGGCGGCTTTGTGAATATTATGGCTTTGTTGATTATTGCTTTACTAACCGCGCTTTTAACGCTGGGTATGAAAGGCAGTAAGCGCTTTAATCATGCGATGGTCGCGATTAAGTTAAGCGTGATAACCGCGGTGATTGTGGTCACGGCTATGGCGTTTAAACAAGAAAATTGGGTGCCGTTTTCTCCTTTTGGCTGGACGGGTGTGGTGCAAGGCGCGTCACTTATCTTTTTTGCTTACGTTGGATTTGACGCTGTGGCGACCACCGCAGAAGAAGTGATTAATCCTCAACGAAGTTTACCCATTGGGATTGTCGGATCGCTGTTTATTTGCACGGCGATTTATATCATTGTTTCGGCGTGCCTTACGGGCGCTGTGCCTTATCATTTGTTAAACGTTGCCTCACCCATCAGTCATGCATTACTGTTGCTTGGGCAGCCAGCCGTTGCAGGTATTGTTGGTGTGGGTGCGATTGCGGGCTTAAGTACGGTGATGCTGGTGTTATTTTATGGTTTGAGTCGCGTGTTTTTTGCCATGGCGCGTGATGGGCTTTTGCCGAGTTATTTTGCCAAAGTGGATCCACGTACCCATACCCCAGTTCGTATTATTGTTTGTTGTGGACTGTTTATGGGGTTAATTGCCGGTTGGGTTCCGCTGGGCGATTTGGCCGAGCTTGTGAACGTGGGCACGTTATTTGCCTTTGCGATTGTATGCACCGGGGTGATTGTTTTGCGTTATACCGATCCTGATACGCCTCGACCGTTTAAAACACCGGGCGCACCGTTTGTTCCATTCTTAGGTATTTTGAGCTGTTTGTATCTTATGGTGAATTTACCTTGGGTCACGTTGCTGCGTTTTGTTGTATGGATGGCCATAGGCATGATCGTGTATTTTATGTTTAGCCGAAAAAACAGCCGACTTGCACCGCAAAATCTACCCGTGACAAGCGCGAATTAAAGCCATCACGCCAGCAGCAACTAAACCTGCTGCTGGTATCGTTAAAATCCATGCAATAAAAATAACGCGAATTAAGCCCCAGCGTGTGCTGCTGGTTGTATTCGAAAGCCCGACACCTGCAATGGAGCCGGTGACGGTCTGAGTTGTGGATACAGGAATACCGCCTTCGGTTGAAGCTAAAATAATCGCTGCAGCGCCTGTTTCTGCGGCACAACCGCGCATCGGGTTGAGTTTCGTAATGCCTGAACCCATGGTGCGTACAATACGCCATCCACCACAAAGCGTACCGAGACTTATCATCACATGACAAGAAATCACCACCCATAACGGTACATGAAAAGGCCCATCGAGCCACGCGGCAGACATAAGTAAAGCCGTGATAATACCCATGGTTTTTTGAGCGTCGTTGCTACCATGTGCCAGGCTTAAAAGCGCAGATGATGCCAGTTGCAAGATTTTAAACCAGCGGTTCACCTGCTTGTCTTCGCCGGTTTTAAAATAGCGTGCGAGTATGGCGCCAATCAATGCGCCTGCAAGCAAGCCAAGTACCGGTGTGATAAAAATCCCAAAAGCCACTTTAAGAAAACCGGTGCTTTGTAACGTTGCAAAGCCACCCTGTACGATGCCAGCACCGGCGAGCCCACCAATGAGAGCATGCGATGAACTGGACGGAAGCCCAAAATACCACGTGATAAGATTCCAACTGATGGCACCGATGAGTGCTGAAAAAATAAGCGTTGGTGTAATCACACCCGGATCGACAATGCCTTTGCCAATCGTATTCGCCACCATGAGATTAAAAAAAGCAAAGGCAATAAAATTAAAAAAAGCGGCCCAACACACCGCTTGACGAGGGGTTAAGACCTTCGTGGCGACAATGGTGGCAATGGCATTTCCTGCATCATGAAAGCCATTAATAAAATCAAAAGCGTAGGCCAGCACAATAATACCGAGAATCATCAGGGTACTGTGGTCCATGGAGCATGTCCTCACGTGAATTAGAGGTGATAACTGCTTTTGGTTAAGATGTTAGATACTATATACATTAGACGTTGTACCAGAAAAGGCAAGTTTGCAGCTCCGGCGTTTTGTGCAAGTTCGGCATGTGCTATTTCATCGACTCTCATTTGGGATAAAATAGCATCAGAGCGTGTGTCGGACGCGGGGAGGTTGGCAAGATGACGTTCTAAATGCAGGGTGACTTGTCGCTCAGTTTCGGCGACAAACCCAAGACTCCAGCGGTCGCCAATCAAGCCTGCAAAAGCGCCAATACACCACGAGCCGGCATACCAAAATGCGTTCAATACGCTGGGATGGCTCCCAAGCTCTTGAAGGCGCTCTTCACACCAGGCAAGATGATCGATCTCTTCAAGCGCGGCTTCGTGCATTTGTTCTCGCACCGTGTCGAGCTGTGCGGTGACGGCTTGGCCGCGATATAAGGCTTGTGCACAGACTTCCCCAGCATGATTCACGCGCATAAGCCCCGCAATATGTTTCTTTTCAGAGGGGGTGAGTGTGGCTTCAGGAAGTTTGGTTGCAGGATTGGTACGTTCGCATTCACGTGTTTTGGGTGTGAATACGGTTCGTACGGCGGCATCAACCTCCGTGAGTAAGCGATCGATTGGACGCATAGTTCGCATCGTACGCATGGTGTGCGGTATCCAAAAAGTTAGCAGGCTAAAAAATTGATGGTAGCAAGTTTGGGTTGGTGCAGCAAATCCGTTATGATAAAACTCCCGTGAATTCGAGGTTTTCGTTCCCATGAATTATCAAGCACGCAGACAACATGTAGCCAGCCACCTTCCTGCGGATGCACTTGCCGTTATTCCGGCAGCATCTGAGTATCTACGTAATGGTGATAGTCACTATAAATTTCGGCAAGACAGTGATTTTTATTATTTGACCGGCTTTGACGAGCCGGATGCGGTGTTACTTATCACGGGGGGAGAGCAGAGTGAATCGATTCTATTTAATCGCCCCAAAAGCGAGCTTGAAGAGCGTTGGACGGGGCCGCGCTTAGGTCAACAAGACGCACCTGCAAAGCTGGGTGTTGACGCAGCGTATCCCATCGCTGAATTAGAAACGTATTTGCTTGAAATTTTATTGGATAAACGCGCGATTTATTACCCGATGGGGCGTTATCCAGCGCACGAACGCATGCTGCGTGATGCGTGGTCACGTGTGAAAAGCCAAGCACGCCGTGGGCAGCATGTGCCTGAGGTGTTTGCGGATATTATGCCTATTTTAAGTGAACGTCGTGTCATCAAAGATGAGGCTGAAATGAGTTGCATGCGAGAAGCCGCGCGTATTTCGGTCAAGGCGCACGAAGCCGTGATGCGTGCATGTAAGCATGCGCGGCATGAATATGAGCTGGAAGCTGAGTTTTTATATGCCTTGGGGCGCGAAGGTTGCCAAAATATTGCCTACAGCAGCATTGTCGCCGGCGGGTCAAATGCCTGTGTTTTGCATTATATTAATAACAATCAAGCACTGGATCCCAATAAGCTTGTGCTTGTCGATGCTGGGGGTGAAGTGGGTTATTATGCGGCAGACATCACGCGAACCTATCCTGTCAGCGGTCAGTTTAGTACGGAACAACGTTTGATTTATGATGTGGTGTGGCGTGCGCAAAAAGCAGGTATCGCCTGTGTCAAACCCGGGATGCCATGGGATAGCATGCAAGCAGCGATTATACATGAACTTACGTTGGGATTGCTTGAGCTCGGTCTTTTAAAAGGCTCGATTGATAAACTTATCGAACAAGGGGCTTACAAGCCTTTTTATATGCATTCGTCCGGGCATTGGTTAGGGCTAGATGTACATGATGTAGGTGCTTATATTGTTGATAACAAACCGCGTTTATTAGAACCTGGCATGGCACTTACGGTCGAGCCGGGGCTTTATATTCCTGAGAATTATGAAGGAATTGATCCTAAGTGGTGGGGCATAGGCATTCGTATTGAAGATGATATTCTAGTCACGCACGATGGGCATGATAATTTGACCGGGGCGCTTGCCGTTGCCCCAGAAGCACTTGAGGACTTGATACGTGGTTGAAGAGGTTGATGTTTTAATTATCGGTGGAGGGTTAATTGGCATGGCGCTCATGCTTGCCTTAAAGCCCTTGGGTTACTCTGTGCGTATGGTCGAGGCGCATGTGCGTGCCGAAAAAAATCCCGGTATGCTTGATACACGCAGCATTGCTTTGTCACCGGCAAGCATGCGTATTTTAGAGCAACTGCATGTGTGGCCTGATTTAAAAAAACAAGCCGCCTCTATCAACATGATTCATGTGTCCGAGCAAGGTCGCTTTGGGCAGGCACGCTTAAACAAAGCGTCAGAGCATGATGAGCCTTTGGGCTCGGTGGCTGAAATTCATGCCTTGGCGGCTGCATTAAAAGTGCGGCTTGATTCTGATGATGTGTGGGCGCCGGCACGCTTAATTGCACTCGATGCCGCAACCGGTGATGCGACACTTGAGACGCCTTCTGGTGAGAAAAAACTGCGGGCGCGTTGGGTGATTGCGGCAGATGGGGCTAACTCTTCGGTACGTAAGCTTTGTAACGCACAAGCGGAATATAAAACCTATCCAGAGCATGCGCTGGTTGCCAATATTAAGCTTTCACGCGCCCATGGGGGCGTTGCGTTCGAGCGGTTTACACCCAGTGGCCCGCTGGCTTTATTGCCTCTGCCAGGGCCTTATATGTCGTTGGTGTGGACGCGTTCGGCTGATGAAGCGATGCGCTTAAAATCGCTGGATGAGGCTGCTTTTTTGCAGGAGGTTCAACGTGCATTTGGTTATCGCGTAGGGCGTTTTCTGGCTGTCGGTCAACGCATGACGTATCCATTAAAGCAGCTCATGATGCCCGAACAAGTGTATGATCGCGTTGTGTTTGTAGGCAATGCCGCGCATACCTTGCATCCTGTCGCAGGACAAGGCTTTAATTTAGGTTTGCGTGATGTTGCGATGCTTGCAGAGTGTGCCGCAAAGTATGGTTTAAGCGTTAAAGCTTTAACACGCTATCAGCTTGCGCGCATGTCCGATCAAGCAACCATCATGAAATCAACCGATGCCTTGGTTTCGGTGTTTAAAAGCGCGCTCCCTGGTGTTGGTTTTGCACGGCGCTTAGGCTTAGTTGTGTTAGATAACAGTGAAATCTTGAAAAATATGTTGTTACGTCATGCCAAAGGCTTTGGTGGCGTCGTGCCTGATTTAGTCTGTGGGGTTCCGCTTAAACTCGAGGAGTTGTGATGCCTAAAGTGCCCGAAGTATCTAAAATTTTTGATGTTTTGGTGATTGGCGGTGGCGTGGTCGGGCTTTCGGCGGCTGTTGCGATGGCTTCGCGTGGGTTTAAAACAGCCGTGATTGATGCCGGACCGCTCAAAATATCACCCAATAATAAAAACACACGGGTGTATGCCATCAACGGGGCATCACAGGCGTTGCTCACCCAATTAGGTGTGTGGGAATTGCTTGACCCTAACATGATTTCACCGTATCAAAGCATGCACGTGTGGGATGCAACCCATCATGCTGAAATTATGTTTGATGCGCGGGACGCAGCTAAAGCCCAGCTGGGTGTGATTTTAGAAGAAAACCCCTTGCGTGCCGCGCTGCTTCAACGCGCAGAAGCGTTAGGTGTACATCTGATTTCTAATACACGTGTTACGGCGTGCGTGGAAGAAGCTGTTGGCATGTGTGTTACGGGGGATGCAGGTGATACTTGGCAAGTAAAATTGCTGATGGTGGCTGACGGTGCTAAATCAAACACGCGCGAGTTATTGGGTGTTTCTATCACCACCTGGCCGTATGATCATGAGGCCTTGGTTGCGACGGTGCAAACTGAAAAACCACATCAAGCAACCGCTTATCAAGTGTTTACGCCTGATGGTCCGCTGGCTTTTTTACCGCTGTCTGATTCACATCAATGCTCCATTGTGTGGTCACAACCAGCAGATAAAACCAAAGTCTTGATGGCGTTAGAGCCAGAAGATTTTAATAGGGCATTAACACAAGCGTTTGAGCACAAACTCGGTGCAGTGAAGCTTCAAAGCGCACGTATTTCTTTCCCGTTGCACATGCGTCATGTTCAGCAGTATAGCGGTGCTAAATGGTTGTTGATGGGGGACGCAGCACATACCATTCATCCGTTAGCGGGCCTGGGTCTAAATGTTGGCTTGGCCGATTTAACCTCGTGGCTTGCGTTATTAGATAAGCAGCGTGATGGCGCGTGGTCCACGCGCGTATTGGCCGCGTATCAACGCGAACGTAAATCTGAAGTGTGGTCGGTGATTGCGCTGATGCAAGGCATTAAAGCCCTGTTTGGAGCGTCTATGGCCCCGGTGGGCATGTTACGAGGCCTTGGCATGCGCGCGCTGAACCGTTGTTCACCGCTTAAGCGCATGCTGGCCGACTATGCGTCGGGCGATTAGCCATTGCATAAACGGAATCTGTGTTAATGGTCATGTAATATAACGAAATATGATATATTGTAAGATCATAAACACGGAGTTATTTATGAAAGCGCTTAATTTTATCTATGAATTACGAGCACAAGGCCGTTTTTCTTTCACTGTATCAGAAGCGGAAAATGCGCTTGCTTTGAGAAAAGTCTCTTGTCTTAATGCGTTACATCGTTTGAAAAAAGATAAATGGCTTGTAAGCCCTGCTAGAGGCTTTTATTTAATCGTTCCCCCTGAGTACCAAGCTTATGGTTGTCTGCCTGCAGAGATGTTTATTTCAGACCTGATGCGCTATTGGGAATTACCTTATTATGTAGGCTTTTTGAGCGCCGCTCAATATTACGGTGCTGCGCATCAAAAGCCTCAGAGATTTCAGGTGGTTACTTCTAAAAGTCGCCCCTCAATTCTTTGTGGTCGCGTGCATGTTGAATTTATAGGTAAAAAGCAAATCAATACTCACTTCACAAAGCAATTTAATACGTTGGCTGGAACGCTCCAGGTTGCTAGTCCAGAATTATTGGCATTTGATCTTGTGAGCAACCCAGAGCATGCTGCTGGAATGAATAACGTGGCGACGATATTTTATGATTTAATCGAATCACTCGATGAAAAAAAAATGGTCGAATTGACACAATATAATATGCAATCATTTGGTTTGCAGCGCTTGGGATGGCTGCTTGATTATTTTGGTCAAGAAACACTGGCTAATGCGTTATTTCATGCGCTTGAAGGCAAAACATTGCATTGGGTACGTTTAGTCTCGTATGCGCCATACAAGCCTATTGAGCGCAATAAGAAGTGGCATGTGATTGTCAACACACGTTTGGAGATGGATGAATGATTCCTATGGCCTACATTACACAATGGCGACAAGTGGCACCTTGGCCTGATGATATGCAAGTAGAACAGGATTTAATTTTATCACGAACGATTGTCGAGATTTTTTCTAATCCTTTTTTATCTGAGCAACTCGCATTTCGTGGTGGTACTGCATTACACAAATTATTTTTCACCCCTGCGGCCCGTTACAGCGAGGACATTGATTTAGTGAGAACAGCAAAAGGAGGTATTAAAGAAATCATTGATGTGTTGCGTGATTGCCTGGAACCATGGTTGGGACAACCAAAAACGCGACAAACCGGACAAAGCTTTAAATTGCTCTTTTATTTTTCTCCAGAGGTTTCAGCGCTTATTAAGCAAAAAATTAAAATTGAAATCAATATTCACGAAAGTTTTGCTGTTTTAGAGCGCCTTAAAGCTCCATTTGCCGTTCAATCTCCGTGGTATTTTCGTGAGGTAAAAGTAAATACTTTTCAACTTGAAGAGCTGCTTGCAACTAAATTGCGTGCTTTATATGAGCGCAAGAAAGGACGTGATGCATTCGATTTATGGCTGGCTATCAAAGAAAAAGAATTTGACGCCACACAAACAGTGGCCGTTTTTATGGAGTATATGGCGCGCAGTAATAAGACAATCACAAAAAAATTATTCGCTAATAATTTAAGTTTAAAACTTAAAGATGCTATGTTTTTCAATGATATTGAACCTTTACTTGCGCCTAGATTGAAAAACAACCATTCGCGCGCAATAGGGTTACTTTTGGAACAAGGAGAAGCTATAACTACAGAAGAATGGAGTCTATCTGGTGCTGTAGAAGCGATTGAAAACACGTTCATCGATCAGCTCCCTCGTTAAAAAATTTTCGTAGTGAGTTAAAAATATTGGGCCTATTCAGCAAGTATGGGTCTGCTGAATAGGCGTTGAGCACTAAGCAATCAAGCGTGCAATAAGTTGACTTCCGAGCATGCTTATCAGTAGGTAGGTTGTTGCAAATCCCCAGCCGAGTTTTTTGCCCGTGAGCCCGGATGATTCTTTGAACGCATACAGCTGTGTGGCGATTTGCCATACTTGAAAAAACATGATCAGGGTGAGGTAGGCTAAAATCCCAGGAGAAAACAGTGGGAGTGTTTCTGTGGCCATTTCTTTAATCGATGTTAAAAAGCTTGGATTCATGACTTGTGTTATCGCCGTGATGGCTGTTAAAAAAATAGATGGATAATAGGCAAAAGCGAAGGTTCCAAAAAAATCAATCAAGCGTATTTTTTTTCGAAAGAGCTTCGCTGTTAACGCAAAACCAAGAGAAAACATCAGCCATAAAGCAAAATATTGGCAGGTAAGCTGAGATAAGCTCAGACCTGTCGTCTTATTGTGTACAATGCCGGCACTTGAAATGGAAAGTGAGCCTGTTCCAATTGCACTTAAAAAGCTGACGACCAGCATAATCATAAGACCCAACATCAGTGCTTGAGCACCGGCTATTTTTTGAAAGGGATTAACCAGTAACGAAAAAGTTTTTTTAGAAAAAAAAGATTTTTTATCCATGGCACCCAGCAAAATATCATAGTCTTCTTGTGAGATTTTATTTTCGTTGAGCATTTTGGTGAGTTGTTCTTGGTTTTTGTATGTTTTCATATTGAATGCCTTTTGATAAAGATTAGTATCAATTATAATTTGTTTAGCATCACGGCCGCTTCGTTTGCGGAAAGCGTCCCATTTTCAACAAGCTCTAAGATCTCAGCTTTTGAATCCCTTTGTTTTATTTCTAAATTGTTCATGTTTTCAATCAATAGATTGAGACGGTTTCTTAAGGTTGGATAAGAAATATCTTGAATCTTGGCCATTTCTTTAAGACTGCCGGAGCATTTCACAAAGCTGCACACAAACTGCAAGTCTTCTTCAGACAGCTTCAGCAGTGCGGGAACGGTAAATTGACCCGAAAATTTTGTGGCGCACGTCGCACATTCAATTTGCGTGGCATGTAATTTGGAACCATCACACGCGGGACATTTAGTTATTATTTTACTCACGCACACCTCTTTTTTAAATAATCGAGGTATAATTGTTATTTATATTTATTATTAAGTCAATTTTATTTAATATATTTTTAATAAAATTTATTTTTTGGTGGTTATTATATATTTAATTATGGCGTGCAGATGTTTCTAATCAATCCTGTCGTATTGGATTGAGGGGCGACAACGTTTACACTAGGCTCATGCCTAAATTTTGTAGCCAACCTGAGCCTTTATGACGACGATGATGACGACAGAGCAAAAGCCACTCACTGATTTTACGGAAAAAGCCTATTTAGATTACTCGATGTATGTGATTTTAGATCGGGCCTTGCCGCATCTTGCGGATGGGTTTAAGCCGGTGCAGCGGCGTATTATTTATGCGATGTCTGAGTTGGGTTTAAAAGCCGCGTCAAAACATAAAAAATCGGCACGAACGGTCGGGGATGTTTTAGGTAAATTTCATCCACATGGCGATACGGCCTGTTATGAAGCGATGGTGCTTATGGCGCAGCCGTTTTCGTATAGATACCCGTTTGTGGACGGCCAAGGGAACTGGGGGTCACCCGATGATCCGAAATCTTTTGCGGCCATGCGATATACTGAGGCGCGGCTGTCACCTTATGCTGATGTGTTACTGGCTGAACTCAGGCAAGGTACGGTCGAATGGATGGATAATTTTGATGCGACCTTGAAAGAGCCTGCGCTTTTACCGGCACGCCTGCCTAATGTGCTTTTGAACGGCGCGACCGGTATCGCTGTGGGCATGTCATCGGATATTGTGCCCCATAATTTAGTTGAAGTAGCCAATGCGTGTATTCACTTATTGGATACGCCTAAAGCGTCGTTGGATGATATTTTAGAAATTATCGAAGGTCCTGATTTCCCAACACACGCTGAAATTATTACACCGAAAACGGCCTTGCATAAACTTTATTCCGAAGGCACAGGCTCGATTAAAATGCGTGCGGTGTATAAAATCGAAGATCATCAAGTGGTGATCACCGATTTACCTTACCAAGTCTCGGGTAATAAAATTATTGAGCAAATTGCGGCTCAAATGCAGCAGAAGAAATTACCCATGGTCGATGATTTGCGTGATGAATCGGATCATGAACACCCAACCCGGCTTGTGATTATTCCACGTTCCAATCGTGTTGATTTGAATGGGTTGATGTCGCATTTGTTTGCAACGACCGATCTCGAACGAAGCTACCGTGTTAATTTTAATATGATTGGCTTGGATGGCATGCCGCGGGTTAAAAATCTTTTGACCATTTTGAACGAGTGGCTTGAATTTCGTATTGAAACCGTGACCAAGCGTTTGCAGTTCCGACTCAACCAAGTGCTCGATCGTTTGCATGTGCTCGAAGGTTTGTTGGTCGCATATTTAAATTTAGATGAAGTCATTGCGATTATTCGTGAAGAGGACGATCCGAAACAAGCGCTGATGACACGTTTTAATTTAAGTGAGCGTCAAGCCGATGCAATTTTGGAAATTAAGTTAAGACACCTTGCAAAGCTTGAAGAAACAAAGCTCAAAGCCGAGCGTGATGAGCTTGCTGCTGAACGTGATAAATTGCAGCTTATTCTAGGTAGTGATCGACGTCTACGAACGCTGATTAAAAACGAAATGATTGCCGATCGTGATAAATTTGGTGACGCACGTCGTGCACCGATTGTGGAACGTGAAGAGTCTCAAGCGCTCAAAGAAACGGATATTTTACCGAATGAGCCGATTACGGTGGTGTTATCTGAAAAAGGCTGGATTCGTGCCGCCAAAGGTTATGATGCCGACGGCACCGCGTTAAATTATAAAGCAGGTGACAGCTTTAAGGCACAAACGTCTGCGCGCACCAATCAGCAGATTATTTTTCTAGACAGCGAAGGCCGTGCTTATAGCCTGCCTGGGCATACGTTACCGTCGGCACGTGGGCAAGGTGAACCACTCACCGGTAAATTAAATCCATCCGATGGCGCAACGTTTACAGCTTTGTTAGCCGGTGAGCCTCAACAAAAAATCATTCTTGCCAGTGACGCCGGGTACGGATTTGTTACACAAATTTCAGATTTGTATGTAAAAAATCGTAACGGTCGTACCTGCTTGAAGCTCGCTTCAGGTGCCAATGTGGTCACGCGCTTGATCACCAAAAAAGCGGCTGATCATGTTGTTTGTGTCAGTAATACAGGCCATTTGCTTATTTTTTCTTTGGCGGACTTGCCCGAGTTATTGCGGGGGAAAGGTAATAAGTTGATGCAGTTGCCGAAGGATGAAAAAATTGCGGATATTCAAGTGATGAGCGCAGAGGATGCGTTAACGGTTCTGGCTGGCAAGCGTCACTTTACGTTGAAGCCTGCCGATTGGAAGGTGTATATGGGCACGCGCGGGCGACGTGGTTTGCTCTTGCCGCGTGGTTTGCGGCAAGTTTCTGAACTCCGTGTGGGTGATGAGTCGTGATGGTTTATCTTGGCCTTGGCGCCTCAGTCAGCTCTGTTTGCATGGCTTGAACGGTTGACTCGATGATGCATAATAATTCACTCATGGCGTGTGTGCGGCGATCAAGGATAATAAAGTCTTGGACTGCCGTATCACGGGCTGCAATTTTATCTAAAAACTCACGCTGAACGCCTTCTTCTTGCGTCATGCTCACCGGTAAGAAACAAACGACCCGACGGCCTTGTTGTTTTAATTGATTCGCTACGTCAACGTGAGATAAGCCTAAAATTGCTGCAACGCCACCGTGCTCATTAAACGCTGCCAAATGATGCGTCATGGCTTGTTCTCGCTCGATTTGCATAGCACGAGCCGCGCGCAATTGTTGTTCGGGTGTTAACGTACGAATGTCTCCAAGGTTTAAATCAAAACCTTTGATTTGAATAGGAAGCGCTGTGTGTTTCGCCCTTAAAATTAAGGCTAATTCGGCTTTTCTAGCAGGAAGATTGGCAATATTATGAAGAAACTCTTCTTGTCTTTCGTGAGAAGCAGAACGGAGCATTTTTTCTTTTTGGTCATCTGGTAAAGCCTGTAATTTTGACCATTGTTTACAATAGTGCAATAAAGCATCTCGATGGCTTTCAGCTGAGGTTTCTTGATCAAATTCTAAAGCAAGGGTATTGATTTCTAGTGCTTGGATGGCCGCAAGATTTTGACTCAAAATGTCTTTGGCGATTGGATCGCGATGATCTTCAAAAAATAAAATAATAGGTTTCATGAGTAAGTTTTCCTTATTTAGGTAAGCTTGCAAGGTAATACGCAACGGCACGCATATCTTCAGGGCTCATTGCCGCAGTCACCATGCGCATGGTGTGGCCCGGATCGTTTTGACGGCGGTTATGCTTAAATGCTTCTAATTGACGCATGGTGTAGTCGAGGTGTTGCCCGGCAAGCGATGGAAAGCCGGGGAGGCCATTGCCTTTAGCACGCACGCCATGGCAAGTCACGCACGCCATGATGTGTTGTTTTGCATCACCTTGATGATAAAGGGTTTCACCCCGTGTGTTTTTTCGTCGAAGCCGGTGAGTGCCTGGCGGCAGGGGCTTCTTGGCATAAAAATCAGCAATGTTTTGAATATCTTCATCGGTTAATGCTTGAATAAACGGTGCCATGGCGTCATCGACAGGCCGTGCGTCATTGTGTTTTAAATCATGGATTTGTTTGATTAAATAATCAGCGTGTTGACCCGCAAGGTTAGGCCATGCAGGGTTTAAGCTGCGGCCGTCCTGACCATGGCAGGTGGCGCAGGGAGCCGTTATCGCACGCCCTACCGTATTGCTGCCCATGGAGTATCCAGCGCATGTTGTGAGTAATAATATCAGTGTAACCCAGAAGGCTTTCATGATTTTTCTCAAGGCAATTTGACAGGTGATCGTACATTATTTTGCGAAGATTTGCCAGTATCTGTGTTATCATGCGTGTTAAATTAGATAACGCCAGATAAAGCGAAATATTTTATGATTCCTTATGCAGAAGCGAGTTTTTTAAAAAGTGCAGCGCGTGTAGATCAACTTCCCAAAGATATAGGAGCTGAAGTCGCTTTTGCGGGGCGCTCAAATGCCGGAAAATCCAGCGCAATCAATTGCCTCACGGGTATTCGACAGCTCGCAAAAGTTAGTAAAACGCCCGGGCGAACGCGCCTGATGAATTGTTTTATTTTAAACGATGAGGCTTATCGTTTGATTGACTTGCCGGGATATGGCTACGCAAAAGTATCACGTGCGATGCAAGAAGAGTGGCAAAGGCACTTGGCGCATTATTTTGATGTACGCCAAAGCTTGCGTGGGTTGGTGGTCTTGATGGATATTCGACACCCACTCATGCCGCTCGATTTAGCCATGGTGGATTGGGCGCTCGATCGCGGCTTGCCTATCCATGCGGTGCTGACAAAAGCGGATAAGATTGGCCGTAGTAAAGCACAAAACACACTTGCCGAAGTTCGTAAGCACTATGCGGCCTACGCAGATATATTTAGTGCACAAACGTTTTCATCGTTAAAGCGTCAAGGCTTAGATGAGCTCATGGGCGTGCTTTCATCATGGCTTGAAGAACACGCGTGATCACATCCAAATAATTGATGTTCTCGCACGTATGCATCGTTACATGCTGCCATGCCTTCTGGAATGCCCGATCGTCCAGCGGCATAATGCGCGCGGATGTCTGTGGCTGAGCCTTGCGTCGTATTGACTGATTTAACATCAAATATGACATGATCATCAGATAAATCAGGGATTAAGCTTGAAAGTTCAGCTTGATAGTGATTTTTGGTTGTTTCATCTTTGAAGATAAGCGAGCATTTGATGCCTGCTGCTTTTAATGTGTTGATGGCGATCGCCATGTCATCAACAGCAAGCTCTTCACCGTCTCGTGGATAAAACGTCAGGTGACATAATTGTGCGAAATCTTCCCATTTATACCAGTAAGAAAAACTAGGTTTGCCATTTTTTAAGCTGAGTGCGTCACGACCAAGCATTAAAGACAGGTTGAGCGGCTGCTTTGATAATAAAATCATCGCACTTAACGTCACAACCATTCTTGAGGGAGGCAGGCGATCCACTTCAAGACGGCTTAGGTGATACCGTGAGTGATCTAAGTCAGCTTCTTCTAACATGTTTTGAAGCATATGATAGCGATGATGGCTCTCGACATAGCTGTCTTTTGCTTTTAAAGGCGATTGTGCATTTAATACAGGTATAACTTCGTCATATTCTGGCTGTTCGCATAAGTGCTGAATCATAGCCCGGTGATTCAATGTTGGAGGATTGCCACTTAAACCAAAAACAGCGCGGGATGTGCTTGCTTGTTCTGTGCTTGCTTGTTTTGCTTTAGCCGCATCGATGATCGCTTGCTCGATACGGGGATCTTTGACTCCCAAATAAGGATCCGTGTTATCTTCTTCTGGCGTTGTAGCTGTTCCCATATTGATAAGCGTCAAAAAGTCATGTTCACTGTCGCCGTTCGAGAGCAAAGTAACAAGACCATTGATTTCTTCTGGCAATAATTCAATAGCATCGAGGCTAAAAGAAGTATGACGGTTGGATTGGGCCGAATATTTTTTGCAAAGCTGCTCAAAAATACCTTCTTGAGCTTCTACTTGAGCTTCTAAAGGTACGCGTTGCTTGATTGCTTGTAAAAAATCGTAAAATTTCATAAAGATGCTCGCCATATGGTTTTTGTACTGATTATAACATACTGGGTATTTTTTGTATGTATATAGCTAGTGCTTAGGGTTGATGGGCGGTAAATTATCTTTTTGACCGGCTTCGGACGATTTTTTTGTTCGGCGCATGGGTTTTTGATTAAGTTTACGTAATGCCGTGAGCAAAGCTTGCCCGTTCCATGCTTCAGATGATGTTGGGTCGTAAAGCGCCGCCGAGAGAATTTTTAATTGCTCGGCAAGCTTAGGGTTGGATGCGCACTGTGCTATATCGTCCAATGTTAAGAGTGAGTTGTTAGGCCAGGTTAATTTGGCCCATACAAACAATGCATCGCGAGAAGCCCGTGGTTGATGATTAAGGCAAGCTTTTTTGAGTGCTTTAAATGCTCGGTGTTTAAGTAATCGTGTGTGTTTGTAATTTAAATACTTTAAAAACCCACAAAAAACAGTAAGTAAAAATAGGCATAAAAGACCAGCATGAAAGACAAGAGCATGTTTAAACGTCAGCTTATGCGCTTTGGGCGCTGTGATGTTTTTTGCTGGCTCTTCAGGTGTGGTGATGACGGGTGGAGGTGTTTTGGGTTGGACCCCTGTGCGCGCGGCAATATGCAGGATGCGCTCGGGGAGTGTTGAGCGTTCGGTTTTGCCTGTTTCGGTATTAAACCAAGTCACCGTTTGGGCAGGCAGCGTTACTTGGCCTGGTTGATTAAATAAATAACTGATTTTAACGGTAGTTTTTCCAATAATATCCGATCCTTGCGCCTCGGTTTTGAGTACAGGACGCTCGGGGTAACTGTTAAACGCACGGCTTTTTGACATATCCAGAGGAGGCAGTAATTCTGCAGGAAGCCCGGCAGCTCTCAAGGTGAGTGTGCGTACAAGCGTGCTACCTTCTTCAAAATGCGTGTCTTGCTTATCATAATGTTCGGTAAGCGCCAGTGATTTTGCGGGAACCCAGGGTTTGTTTTTAAAATTTTCAGGAATGGGTTTGATATCCAGAGATTTAGCTGTGCCGTCGGCACGTACACGACGTGGAATATCATCATAAATTAATGCTTGAAAGCTCGGTGCATAAATCTTGTGTGCGCCGCCTTGTTGGGGAAAAAACGCATATTTTTGCTCTTCGACAAGGTAGGGGCGTCCGTTTTCAATCACTTGATATTGGCGGTTCTCACCTAAAGGCATGGTGAGTGCGTCGCTTAATTGTGGTGGCTGATATAAGGCATCCAAAATCGAGGTGTTATGGAAAATTTTAACAGTATAAATCACTTGCTGATTAATATACGGTTGGCTGTCGCTTGCTGAGGTTTGTATAAACAAAGCGGTTGCGGGAGCCGTGTTGATTGGTTCTGAAGAGGTTTGGGGGCTGTCGGTGACCTCAATGCTGGTGGGTGCACTGCGGGCATGCCCTA
Organism: Legionellaceae bacterium; assembly: GCA_029212505.1. Lineage (GTDB taxonomy): Bacteria > Pseudomonadota > Gammaproteobacteria > Legionellales > Legionellaceae > JAALKW01. The sequence continues at coordinate 69,727 of JARGOS010000007.1, forward strand.
CTTGAATGGCAGGAATGGTTAATTTTCCGGTATGTTTCGGGGTAAGTGTGACCGTCCAACTGGATGACGCTTTGGATTGGCCATCAATAAACATATAAGACGCGCGATGTGCGGTGCCGTTGATCTGAAAATCATAGTGCAGTGGACTAAAATCGGGTAGACCTGCCGGTGCATTTTCATCGAGTTCTAAAATCAAATGAAACGCTTGCCCTGGCATGATTTGCGTAGGATCGACCTTGGCCGTTAACGTCGCTGCATGCGCCGGTATCCAGTAGATGAGGGTTAAAAAATAAAACGCTAAGCGTAGGTTTTTCATACATGCCTCTGCTGTAATCGCTTCATATGATCGCGCCAAAATTTTTCTCGCAAGAGCCCGCCCGGATCGTCCGGTATTAAACGTAACCACTGCTCTTTGGCTTGTTGCTCTGCGTCGGTGGCTGATGCCTTGGCCTGTTGCGGGCTGGATTCGGCTTGTTCGTCTTGTTTTGCCTTTGCTTCTGCTTTGACGTCAGCCTCTGATTCTGATTCAGATTTAGATTCAGGTTTAGGCTCAGGCTCCGCCGGTTGTTCTTGTGATTCATCTGAAGGCTGTTCAGATTCAGGCGCTGAGTCCGGTTGGCTCGGTGTGTTGTTTGAACCGTTTTGATTATCTGCCGCTTTTTCTTGATTGGGTTTGCCTTTGTCTTGTTTTTGCTCTGAATCTTCAGGTTGGTTAGGTTGATCTGATTGATTGGAATTATCTGATTTAGATTCAGATTTAGACTCAGGAGGATTTTTTTTCAGCATCTCTTCAAGTACCGCAAGGTTATGTTGAGCGTCCAGGTGTTTCGGTTCAAGTTTTAACGCTTGCTTATACGCTTCGATGGCTTGTTTATATTTGGCTTGATAAGCCCGTGCGTTGCCTTGATTATAAAACCCTTCAGCGCCACCTTGGGCCTGAAAACCTTGTTCGGCCGCAGCGTAATGCTTATTGCGATAGGCGGCAACCGCTTGCCAATCTTTTCGCGTAAACAGCTTTTCAGCCGCATCAAACTGGTCTTGCAGAAGATGTGCGGCAGCCCGTTGGTCCGTATTTCTCCACATATCAAGCCAGTTGTTTGAGGCATGTGCGGTAGATGCCATCATGCATAAAATAAACAAACCTAAGTGATGGCGTGTAAGTAATTTCATGGGCGTAACCTCACGGTCCAGTCACGACGAAAAGCAATCAGCAAAAGTAGCAATGCAGGAATAATTAACCACCGTCCATCATCACGCCACATGGGCATCGATTCATGATCTTTTGCTTTGAGGGATTGTTCAAACGCATGGTAATTGAGCCAAGCATCGAGATCGTGGGTTGTGTTTTTGAATGGAATATTTAAACCACGGCCCGCATGCGCAAATTTTTCAAAACGTGTATTTTTGTTTTTTATATCAACGGTTGTGAGCGGCAAAATGGAGGTGTAGATATGTTTTGCTGCAAGTTTTTTTGCTGTTTTGATGGCGGCCTGGCTTGGTGTCGTACCGGTGAGTACGAGGATATCACCGGGTCCTGCACCGGTTTGTTCAATCAGATGAGCGGCGTCTTGGAGCGCGCGCGCCAAGTTGGTGCCGTCAATCGGCATGATGTCGGGTGTGATGGGATCAATCAGCGCATCAATCGTTTGGGCGTCATGCGTGATGGGGGATACCACAAACGGTTCTTCGGTGTAAGCAATCAGACCAAATTGGCCTTTGTCTTGATGTTGAAACAAATCATGAAGCTTAAATTTCGCGCGTGTTAGGCGATCGGGCTTAAGATCGCTGGTTAAGCTATCATGCGATACATCAAGTAAGAGCATACGTGGGTGTAAGTACTCATAAATCGGTACGGGTAATTTTATCCCACTGGGGCCTGCAAGCGCTAAAATCATGCATAAAGCAGCCCCCAATAAATAAAGCACGGCGCGATGCCTTGGGCCTTGTCCTTGTGAATCTAAGAGGTGAGGCAGAAGGTGCGCATCACAGGCGGTTTGCCAGGCGCGTCCTGCGGATTTTTGGCGGAGCATCAAAACACCGAGTGCAGCCAGGGGAATGATGGCTAGGAGCCAATCAGGACGTAAAAAATGCAGTTGATAGCTCATCATGCGAGTTCCTCATGATGTGACGTATGTGAAGGATGTGAGCGGCGCTTAGGGCGTGGTGCGCGTTGAAAAACTGCCGTGATATGTATCAACCATAGTAAAAATAAGCACAGTGCGAGAGCAAGAGGCCATAGATAATACTGGGTCTCTGGACGAACCGTTGCATCGGATTGGGATACGGTCTCGAGTTGATTAATCAGTTGATAAATATTATCTAACGAACGTTTATCGTTTGCACGAAAATAACGTCCTGACGTCATAGAGGCGATGGTTTTGAGCGTGTTTTCATCTAAATCATCGGCCATCACAGGAATCGAGCCATAACGACGATAAGCCGTGTTACTGCTGCCGAGTCCGATGGTGTACACTTTGATATCATCGGATTGAGCTAATTTAGCGGCCTTCAAGGGTGGGAGTGTGCCGGAATTATTAGCGCCATCGGTGAGTAAAATCACCACACGTCCTTTGGCCGGGATATGTTGCATGTGTTTGACCGCGAGGCCTAAGGCGTCGCCAATGGATGTGGTTTTTCCCGCCAGACCAACCGTCGCGTCTTTTAAGCGCATGAGCACGGTTTCATGATCGTGCGTCAGCGGCGTTTGTAAATAAGCCCGTGTTCCAAACAAAATAAGACCAAGTTGATCGCCGGGACGGTGTTGAATAAACATCTCAGCCGCATGTTTCACCAGGGATAAGCGTGTGCTAGGACGGCCACCTAAAAGATGATCTTGGATGTCCATGCTGCCGGATATATCAAGAATCAGCATAATATTATGCCCTTCTCGTGACAGAGGGCGTGGTTCGCCCACCCACCGAGGGCCGGATAAAGCGACCACCAGTAAAATCCAGACCAGCACAAGCCATACATAAGACGCGGCGGAATGATGCGTTTTAGCTGTTTGGATGGAGGATAATCGAGTAAAAAATGGAATATTCAAAGCACGCTGGCTCGTGGTCTTTGCCCGCGGCATGATAAGCCATATAACCAACGGTAGAGGCAAGGCCATGAGTGCCCAAGGCGTTGCTAGTTCAAACATTTTTTCCTCCGCTGCTTGATCCAACGTCGCGCCATCAAAAACAGCGGTTCCAGTTGATGATTTGCTTGGGGATTAAACGGAGCTTCACGTAAAATTTGGCCTGTGGCCTCTATCTCAGCATCTAACCGACGGCTGGTTTGTTTTAAAAACTGTAGCCAAGTTTCACCGTGTAAGCCGGCCACTTCAAGGCGAGGGTGGTACACCAGGGCTACGCGTTTCAGTAATAACGTGATGGCGGCCGCGGTTTGCTTCGGCTCGGGGTGTTCGAGATAACCGGCTTCAAGGCGTGCAAGTTCTGCCAAAGCTTCGCGTTTGGGTGCGGTGTATTGGCGGTGGCGTTGTCGTTTGAACCACAGTAAGAGCAGGATGATCACCAAAGCCAGCAAAGCATAATAACCCGGACCTGGTGGCCAAGCACTCACCGGGGGTGGCATATGAATGTCGTGTAATTGCGCGAACACATTGCTGTCAGCCATGACTCCTCCGAGGAAAGGTCTGATGCGTTATATTAACCCAGTCGCTGTCTGCGGTGAGCGCAATGCAGGGTGTTTTGAACCGCTTAAAGCGTTGTTCTACGTCAGCAAGATGATTTTCAGCAAAGGTTGTATACGCTTGGTGTACGCGTTTATCTCGGGTATTGAGCCGCAATCGGCGCGTGCCGTCGGTGACTGGGTAGAGGCCGGGTGCTGGTGGTGCAAGCTCAAGTGAATCGTTGATGTGGTAGGCAAGCACGTCGTTGTGTTGTTTGATACGGCTGATTAAAGGCTCACATGCCGCATCTAGCGTATAAAAATCACTGATGAGCACGAGCAAACTGCCTGGTTTTAACACATGTCGTAATTGCTTGAGCGCTTCAACAAGCGGGCGGGGTTCACCTTCATGCTCACGATGTAAAATAGAGGTATAGTCGGCAAGACCGGCAAGCAGTGGTAAAACGCCTGCCTTTCGGCTACGTGGTATAAATTCTTGATGATGCCCGCCCGAAAAGATAAACCCACCGATGCGATCACCTTCGGAAGCTGACATCCAAGCAATCAAGCTTGCAAGGCGGGCAGCAAGCACCGATTTAAACGCAACACGTGTGCCAAAATACATCGACGGATTAAAATCGACGAGTAAGACAATCGGGCGCTCACGCTCTTCTTGGTAGAGTTTGATATGAGGCTTGCCGGTTCGTGCGGTGGAGCGCCATTCCATGTGACGAATTTCATCGCCGATTTGATAATGGCGAACATCCGTAAAATCCATGCCTCGTCCACGTAAGAGCGAAGCTTGATCACCGCTTCGAGCGGCTTTAGCGCGTATACGAGGTGGCCTACCTCGGGCAACTTGCTCGAGCTTAATGAGTTCAGGAAGGGTTGCAATCACACCATGACTCATGACGACAAGCTCCTTAAGGCAGAGCAACCAAGCGTAGCAGTTCATCGAGAAACGCATCAACGGTGATGCCTTCAGCTTCTGCTTCAAACGTGAGTAAAACACGATGCCGTAATACATCGTGTGCAATCCGATGAATATCTTCTGGCGTGACGTAATCGCGGCCATCAAGCCAGGCCAGTGCTTTCGAGCAACGGTCAAGAGCCAGGGTTGCCCGAGGGCTTGCGCCAAAACGAAGCCAACGCGCAAGATCGTCACTGTAACGTCTGGGATCGCGTGTGGCGACAATGAGATCCACCAAATACGACGCCAAGGCATCGCTGGTATGAACATTAAGTACGTGTTCACGTGCCTCAAATAAGGTGCGTTGTGGAAGCGGTTTGTGTATAGCCTCCAGCGGTTTCGATGAGGGTGTACCTAACGCTTCACGTCGCGCGAGCATCAGAATATCGTGCTCGATGCTTGCTTCGGGGTAATCAATTTTGACGTACATTAAGAAGCGATCGAGTTGCGCTTCGGGCAAGGGATAGGTGCCTTCTTGTTCAATCGGATTCTGTGTTGCCATGACCAAGAATAATTCAGGCAAAGGATAGGTTTTTCCGCCGACGGTGATTTGATGTTCGCCCATGGCTTCAAGTAAGGCTGATTGGACTTTGGCGGGGGCGCGATTAATTTCATCGGCTAAAATTAAAGGGTGGAACAGCGGCCCGGGTTGAAACGTAAATGACCCGGTATCAGGATGATAGACATCGGTTCCTGTAAGATCACCCGGGAGTAAATCAGGTGTGAACTGAAGGCGACAAAAGTCTCCTTCAATTCCAGAGGCCAGGGCTTTAACCGCGCGGGTTTTAGCGAGGCCCGGAGCCCCTTCAACCAGCAAATGTCCATCGGCCAACAAGGCCACCAATAAACGCGAAACTAAATTCGCTTGTCCAAGCACTTGAGTGTTTAGATTATCACGTAGATTTTGTATGGCTAATCGTACGTTATTGGTGTTATGTGTTGAAGACATCGGTGTATTATCTCCTGATACAATGATTTTTGATTAAATCACCTCGATACTGTCAGCTTGAGGTCCTTTTTTACCCTCGACCAGAATAAATCGAACGTGGGCGCCATCGCGTAAGCCTTTGATATCTTCAGGTCGTGCAGCACTGGCATGAAAAAAGTATTCTTGATCGCCGGTGATAATAAAGCCAAAACGCTTTTTGCGGTCAAAAAATTTAATGACGCCTTTTTGTTTGCCTTTGCCACCCGAAGAAAAACAGCTTCGTAGGGCTTGGCCTAATCGTGTGAATATACTCATAATTATTATTCCTGCTAATTAACCCGCTTCTACGTATTATACGTATTATTTGAATAAGCGAGGGTGTTTAAATAAACGCTTTGAGCTTAGCATAAGATGAGGTTTTGACACAATTCTTAATCTTCTTGCTCTGTGCCTGAAAGCGTAGATCTGATAGGATTAACTTCATTTTGAGGGCTGGGAGTTCCGACATGCGTGTGTGTATAGCTTTTTCGTTATTGTGGGCGTTATGTTTTGGCCAGGCGTTTGCGTACAACAAGCGTGTGTACGGCTACCTGGAAGATGCCGTTTTAGTTGAGCAACATTTGGTGTTGCCAGCTAAGTTAGATACAGGTGCTAAATCGGCGTCGTTGTATGCCAAGCGTATTCATCCGATCGAGATCAACGGTCGGCCTTATCTTCAGTTTGTTGTGCCGACTAAAGCTGGGGATGTGCATTTTCAATGTGCTTATGTAGGTGAAGTGAATATTAAAGCCCGCTCAGGAGAAATTGCCGGTACGCGTTTGAAAAATCCGTTTATCCGACGACCGGTTGTTAGCATGCCGCTTCAACTCGGGGGCGAAGTTCGGACCATTCGTGTTAACTTAGCTAACCGACGTCGTTTTGCGTATCCTTTGTTGCTTGGCCGAGAAGCGCTGGTGGCGTTTGATGCTTGGGTTGATCCAAAACAGAAATTTACGTTACGGCACACGGTGAATCATACGGTGAGTCGCGGATGAAAACACGTCAACATCATCTTTATGCTTTAATCGGAACGTTGTTTTTGATAGGCGTCACGATTTTTTTATATCGTCATCTTGCTTTGGATGTGCCGTTGACCGAAACGGAGACGGTGAACAGCTGGATGGTTGAGGCTAACTTACGTTTTACGGCCGAACGAAACAGGCCTGTTCAAGCGCATATGACCATTCCGTACATGCCTCCTGCTTTGGTGATTTTGGATGAATATTTTGTTTCTCAAAATTATGGGATCACGACGAATCTCAATGTTGATAATCGAGAGGCTGTGTGGTCGCTACGTCGAGGTTCAGGCCTCCAGTCACTGTATTATCGCGTTATTTTACGTGAAACCGATCATCAAGTCGGGAGTTTAGGCAAGCCGCTGCTCCAAAAACGACGCGTGTTACCCGATAATCAAGCGGTCGCCGTCGAAACCATGATAAAGCAGGCGCGTGAGTCGTCGGCGGATATTCAGACGTTTACACAAAGTGTGATTCATGCATTAGATAAACGTGATGGTAATGCCAGGCTTTTGATGGGAGATGAGCCGGGAGAGCGCGCTTTGGTTCAAGCGATTATTACGGTGCTCAATCAGGCGCGTATTGAAGCACGCCCTGTACAGGGTATTCATTTGAAGCAAGAAACACGAGCAGAAACGCAATGGTTTTTAGCGGTCTATAACGAACAAGGTTGGATTTATATTAATCCACATACGGGTGCTGCAGGGCTACCGAAAAATTTCTTGGTATGGCGATACGGCGCTGAGCCTTTGTTTGCAGTAACCGGGGGAAAAACACCCCAGCTGAGCCTGACCATTTCACCGACGCCGATGAATGCCCTAAGTGCGGCAAAAACACGCGGGCTTCAGACCGAATCTAAATTATTACGCTTTTCACTTTTGGCTTTGCCGGTCAATGTTCAAGAAACGTATAAAGTCTTGTTGATGGTGCCCGTTGGCGCTTTGATTATTTTGTTATTGCGTAATTTTGTAGGTTTAATGACGTTTGGAACGTTTATGCCGGTGCTTATTGCGTTAGCTTTTCGTGAAACGCATGTGGTATGGGGCGTGATTTTATTTTCGCTGATTGTATCGTTTGGGCTTTTGGTGCGTTTTTATTTAGATAAATTACGCCTGTTGTTGGTGCCCAGACTCGCGGTTATTCTAACCGTTGTGATTTTGATGATGTTGTTGATCAGTGTGCTGAGCCTTAATTTAAATTTAGGATCGGGCTTATCCGTTGCGCTGTTTCCGATGATTATTTTAACCATGACGATTGAGCGAATGTGTGTGACGTGGGACGAGCGAGGTGCTTCTGAAGCGATTAAATCAGGCAGTGGAAGCCTGCTTGCTGCCGTGATTGCTTACGCTGTCATGAATTTTGAGGCGTTGCAGTATTTGATGTTTGCTTTTCCTGAGTTATTGCTTGTGTTATTAGCGTTGATTTTGAGCTTTGGTGAATATCGTGGGTATCGTTTGTCGGAGTTATTACGCTTTAAAGCGCTATCAGGGGCTACCTGATGTGGACGCTTGCTCGACAATTAAAAGCTCGAGGTGTGTTGGGCATTAACCGACGTAACGGGGACTATGTCCTGCGTTATAATGCAAGAAAGCACTATCCTTGTGTTGATGATAAATTGAAAACCAAGCAATTGGCCCTGGCGGCCGGTATTGGCGTGCCCACGTTGTATCAAAGCATTACAGCGGAGCATCAGTTAAAATCGTTGGATAGTTTGCTTGAACCTTATGCTGATTTTGTTATCAAACCGGCGCATGGTGCCGGCGGCGATGGCATTGTTGTGATTGGTAGCCGTGTGTTTAAGCATTACCGTCAGGTCAACGGTACGCTTTTAACGCTGGATGATTTGCAATACCACTTATCCAGTTTACTTTCTGGTGCATACAGCTTGGGAGGCCATCCTGATCACGGGCTAATTGAGCGTCGTGTGATTGTCGATCCGGTGTTTGAGGCCGTGAGTCACGAAGGTGTGCCGGATATTCGCGTGATATGTTTGCTTGGGTATCCTGCTATGGCAATGCTGCGCCTGCCGACGCGCGCTTCGAACGGTAAAGCTAATTTGCATCAAGGTGCGATTGGTGTGGGCATCGATTTGGCAACGGGGTTGACCTGTGGCGGAGTGCTTCATAACGACGCCATGGATTATCATCCCGACACGTTGAATTCATTGGTGAATATTCAGGTCCCGTATTGGGATGAGATCTTGAGTATGGCTGCTCGAGGCTATGAGCTTACGAATTTAGGGTATTTAGGCGTAGATATTGTGTTAGATAAACAGCATGGCCCGCTGATGTTAGAGCTTAATGCACGCCCTGGGCTTAATATTCAAATTGCCAATCGAGAGGGTCTTGTGTCGCGGTATGAGGCGATTGAGGCAGAAGCTTGCCACGGAACAGCATCGGTTGCTGAACGCGTGGCATTTAGTAAGGCGTGCTTTGGGTTAAAGCATGTGTTAAAGAATCGATGTGTTGATCGAGCGGATGCGTTGCACCTCGATGGCTAGAATCTTAAAGTAGTCGTAGGACATATAAAAATTACCGTGGTCACCGACAGCCTCACCCCAAGAGTTGCGTAAGGTAAGTAAGCCATGATGTGGTTGACCATCTGCATCAACGGCGATTGCGTTATCATCATAGCCTGTGATGATCATGGCGTGCCCTCCAACCATATTCCAGTTCAAGATCATGTCAAATATATTATCCGAAAGCACCCAGGTATCGTTGGGGGCATGATGCTTTCCTGTCGCTCCAGACACGCCGTATTGCGGCCCAAACAGAAGCACACCCATGGTGAGGCGATCATGGTGATTGAGGGCCGTTTTCACTGCGCGTAGCGTGTCTTCAGTGTTGGTGCTATCCAACAAGACTTGGTAAAAATCCAGTAACGGCGACCAGACAAATTTTTCTGCGGTCAATGGCTCACTTAAGGTGTGATATTCTGAGAGCGACATGTCGCTTTCGGGCAGTTGATCATAAGCTGGGTAATCTGTGAGGCCACCACAACCGACTCGGGCTTGTGTGCTTTTGCTGACCATGCCAAAGGCTTGGAGTTGTTGCAAAATAACGGGTCCAATCGAGCCATTCCAACCGCTGGCATTGTATCCAAAACGTTCAAGATGTTTTCCGAGTTGAAGTAGGCAAAGTTGGCTGATGTAGTCGCCTTGGTTTAAAACTGCATCGACGGCAGCGGTGTTGGCGAACATCGCGCACGCGCCATGTTGTCCTTGGTTGAGCACCGGCACATCATTCATGTCGAGTTGGATGTGTGAGGGTAATTCAGCGTTATTTTTATTTAGACGCAGCGTGTAGGGTGTGCGTGGTATTTTTTTAAAGCGTTCGGTTAGTTTTTGTTTGGCATGGTCTGAGAGTTCCACGCGCATGAGCGGTACGGATTTGGGCATGGGGTTTTGGGGTGTGAGGCTATGCATGTTTTGCGTTGGCGCAGGCATCGGCGTAATGGTTTGCTGGAAATTACCTTTGAATTGAATATCGGGTTCTGCAAAAGCATGACTGCTGAAGAGAAAAATAGTGGCAAGAACACGAACAAATTTCATATAACACTCCATGACGGGTTGGGAATAACCCGCCAAGTATAACAAGTGATAGAAATATTGCCTAGGTAAGGTTTATTGTGTGCATAAGTTAAAATGAGCTAATAAAGCATTAATTGCTTTTATATTGATCTTTTCTTGGTCTGGAGGTATGCTGTGGTATTTTAAAAAATTACTGTTGTCGCATACCGACTTGCTAATTATGCATAAATATTTTATTATTTATTTTTATTTTGATTTTTTATGCGTTTATTTGAGATTATAATGCATATGTAGGAGATGATTCATGCCTGGTGAAAATAGTACAAGAGATTATGCATTAGCGAGTCTTGGCGCGTTTGGTGTTGCTGTACAAAATTATCAAGCGGTTGAATCATTTCTTAAGAGTGTTTTGCCTCTGAGTTATCACGGTTCGTATGCTATGCAAGCAACAGCACTAGGTGCTGGCGGTGTTTGCAGCGGTATGGTCAATTTTAACATGAACATGGGTTTGTTGAGTGATTTTTCTGGCCGGTGGGAACCTGCAAATTATGATGCCTATGTTAACGCAGGGTATTTTGATTATAAAAAGGCATCATCGCTAGATCAAGCCAAGTACTTCGGTGGTAGCTTCATCGTGATTGGAACGGGTGTTCTGTTTGGCTTGATGGCGTTTACGTTTGCTATGGGAAGTCCGCTTGCGATGGTATCACTTGCGCTTGGGCTTTTTGTAACCATCATTACCATGATTCAAGAACTTGAAGCCTGGCTTGCTGCGTGGGATCCAAAAAATGGACCTACAACAGGTTTGCCCCAAAGCTTCGGTGAGTGGTGTGGCTATATTATTGCGGTTGGTAATGTACTGGCGTTTAGTTTGATGTTTACTTTAAGCTTAGCCCAAACGTTAATTTTGCTGCATGTTGCAGCGGTGCCTGCGTTAGCAATTGGTGCGGCCGTGTCGTTTCTTTTTGGCGGATTTACAGAATATAATTTTTACGCGCCGTATTTAACCAAGCTGTGTGGTCAGTTTGGTGAAAAATGGCAGGCGATGATCGATTCAGATTGGGCGCTTGCGGGCTTGTTATGTATGTCCGTCAATGCTTTTGTGAATGCTGCGTTGACGTATGCGACGCTCGATCTTTTGACAGCACTCATGGTGTCTGCAAGCATTGCCTTACCGCCGGTTGCTGTGATTACCGCACTATCCGTAGCCTTGACGGTGTTTGCTGGCAGTGCTTCGTTTCTCTTAGGCATGAATTTTTGGATAGGCTCGGCGTCGAAAGAAGCGGATGAATTACACACGGCTTCAACAACGAGGTCGCTCGGTATATTTTGCGAGGCGGCGAATGGTTCTGGTTCTGAGCCTGATGCTAACGCTGATGATGCGAGTTATGGGCATAGCGTTTCTTGATAATTTTAATATTTAAGGTTGCGCCACAGACAGCTCATTTTAAACTTGGTTTGGCATGGATAGAGACGAGATCTTGACATCATGTCATATTAAGTTCATTATGCGCAAATATAAATACAAATATATTGCAAAGAGGGTTTTATGAGTAAATTTTCAAGTGACTACATTAAGCATAGATGCACTTATGACGGAACATTCTTTTCTAGAGCAACGCTTATCGGTAGTTCTATGGCTTTTTCTTCGGTTACAGCTGGTATTGGCGCGCTTTTGTTCCCGGCTACAGCAGCTGCTGCTGGAGGAATATCTGCCGTTATAGGAGCTTCCGCATTGGGGGGAGGTATGTTTCATGGGCTTCCGACTCAGTTAAATCGTTTTATGGTAGATGAAATCCAAAACAACACGGAATTAAACTTTTGTCACAAACTGACATTTTGTGGGATTGTTTTATTAGCTGCTGCGACTGGTGCCTTTATGATAGATATTGCCATTCTGCCTGTGGTTACGTGTGCATTAATGGGCTTAGCTCTTACTGCTTTAGTTGATACAGCTGTTTCTTTTATCAGTGATAATCTTGAAAGCACAAGCACTTCAGATGCAGACCTCTTGCCTACACTGTGACCTTAAATGATTAAAAAAATAGCCTGTGTGTGGCGAATTGTTAAATCTTGGAAATAATTGATTTCATAATTTAACCATTCATTAACATAAGCGAAATTCTCCATCCAGAACGTGTAGCGTTTGGGTGGAGATGGATAGCGTTTATTTGC
>JARGOS010000002.1 GCA_029212505.1 Legionellaceae bacterium
TCATGGGTTTAGCTGATTCGCCAGGACATGGTGATTGTGTAAAGAGTTCCTCTGTGGCTATACTGGTCAGCGCCAGTGCTACAGCGAAAGGCGTAGATGCTATAATGCTGCGTAGGTCGCAAGAAGCCCCCACCAGAACGGGTTAGCCGTTTGGTGGCGGGAGTATGTCACGACGTGGGTGCTTGAGGTTGTTTAGGCCCAAAGGGTACGGATTGCTGAGCCACTTCTTTCTCAGGACAATGATGCGTTTGCAGCGTTTCGCCTGTAGTGCCTACGGTGTTTAGTACAACCGGAAACTTCCAGAGAGCATACACGTGCTTGAGTACTTCTTGGGTGGTTTTTCCGAGAGGAACACGGTTATGTTGTGTGTACTGCAGGGTGAGTGAGCGATCGCCTTCGATATCAACCGAAAAAACTTGAATGTCAGGATCTAAGCTTCCTAAATTATATTGCTGAGATAAAGCCTCACGGACGGTGTCATACCCCGATTCATCATGAATCGCATGAATGCGCATTTCAGGTTCTTGGTCGTTGTCGCTTAGTAAAAATAATTTGAGTTCACGTATGATGCGTGGTGAGAGAAATTGTGAAATAAAGCTTTCATCTTTATAATTTCGCATCGCATTATCCAGGCTTGTGAGCCAATCGGTGTTCGCAAGCAGCGGCGCAAATTTTTTATCTTCATCGGTGGGATTTTCACAGATGCGTTTAATATCTTGCATCATGTTATAGCCCAAGGCATAGGGATTGATGCCATTAAAATACGGGCTGTTATAAGCCGGCTGCGCAACCACACCGCTGTGATTTTGTATGATCTCCAGCATAAATTCATCGGTAACCAGCCCTTCGTCGTACAGCGCATGCGTGAGTGTGTAATGCCAAAAACAAGCCCAGCCTTCGTTCATGACTTTAGTTTGGCCTTGAGGATAAAAATATTGCGCGACTTTTCTTACAATGCGAATCAGCTCACGTTGCCATGGCTCAAGTAACGGTGCGTTTTTTTCGATAAAATATAAAATATTTTCCTGAGGATCTTCAGGAAAGCGTGGTTTTTCTTTGTGTGTGTCGGGATTAATTTCTGGAGGAAGCGTACGCCACAGCTCGTTCACTTGCGATTGTTGATACGCTTCACGGTTTTTTTGGCGTAGTTTTTCTTCTTGGAGCGAAATCGGTGGCGGGTGCTTGTAGCGATCGACCCCATAATTCATGAGAGCGTGGCAGGCATCAAGAATGCTTTCAACGGCATCGATACCATGAGCTTCTTCGCAGCGGCTCACGTATTGGCGTGCAAACACAAGGTAATCGATGATGGCATCGGCATCGGTCCACATCTTGAATAAATAATTGTTTTTAAAAAATGAGTTGTGACCGTAGCACGCATGCGCAATCACCAGCGCTTGCATGGCCATGCTGTTTTCTTCCATCAAGTACGCAATGCAAGGGTTCGAATTAATCACCAGTTCATAAGCTAAGCCCATTTCACCGCGTTGATACCGTTTTTCGACGTTGACGTATTGCTTGCCAAAAGACCAATGGTGGTAGCCAATCGGCATGCCTACGGATGCATAACAATCCATCATTTGTTCGGCGGTGATGATTTCAATTTGGTTGGGATAGGTATCTAATTTAAAATCATGCGCAATACGACCAATTTCACGATCGTAGGCTTGAATTAACTCAGGCGTCCATTCAGCTCCTGTGGAGAGTGGCGTGCGTTTTTTCATGCTGTCTTCCTTTTGAAGAGCTCGCGAAAGACCGGATAAATATCCGAAGCGGTATCAATGTTTTCCATAGAAAAATTAGGGTAGAGCTTGCTCAGCTGTTGATATGCTTCCCATAAGCTTTGGTGATGTCGAGGCATAATTTCGACGTAAGCAAAATATTGCAGCAGAGGCATCACACGGTCACGGAGCACCTCAAGGCAGTGGGGTGAATCAGCATTCCAGTTATCGCCATCCGATGCCTGAGCCGCATAAATATTCCACACGTTGGGTGGATAGCGACGCGTGATGATTTCATCCAATAATTCAAGTGCACTCGAAACGACGGTTCCGCCCGTTTCTCGTGAGTAGAAAAATTCTTCTTCGGTGACTTCTTTTGCTGAGGTATGATGCCGAATAAAAACCAGCTCGATTTTTTGATAATTTTTGGTTAGAAATAAATATAATAAACTAAAAAAGCGTTTGGCGATGTCTTTTTTGGTTTCGTCCATCGAGCCTGATACATCCATAATGCAAAACATCACGGCTTGCGTGGTGGGGGCCTGAATTTTAACGCGGCTGTTGTAACGCAGATCAAGCGTATCTAAAAAAGGGACGCTTTTAATTTTTCGCTTGAGATAGTCTAAGCGTTTATTCAGATGTTCGAGCTTTTTTTCATCGGGAGATGTTTCTTGTTTAAGTAATTTGAGCGCTTGTTTAATTTCACGCAATTCGCGTTTATACGGTGAGGCGATGGCAATGCGTCGGCCTATTGCTTGCCGCATGGAGCGAACAATGTTGATGTTGGTGGGTATGCCGCTGGTGGTAATACCCGCACGAACGGTTTTAGGGGTCTCTTGTTTAGCGAGCTCTTTTCGGATGAGATCGGGCAGCTCAAGATCTTCAAAATAAAGCTCAAGAAACTCGTCGCGCGATAATTCAAAAACAAAATCATCCTCGCCACCGCCCTCTTGGCTTGCTTTGCCACCACCGCCACCGCCTTGGCCTTCTTGTGGCGGGCGCTGTATACGGTCGCCGGTCACAAACTCATCGTTACCGGGCAGCACACGCTCCACGTTTCCGCCTTGTCCGCGCATAAAGCGCGGTTCAGCAATATCTTTGGCCGGAATTGTCACTTTTTCTTCGTGATTGATGCCCGTAATACTACGCTTACCAATCGCGTTGGAAACCGCTTCTTTGATTTGATGTTTATAACGACGTAAAAAGCGCTGGCGATTTACTGTGCTTTTTTTTCCTGCGCTTTGTCGTCGGTCAATCAACTGACTCATCGTAAGTTACCGCTCCTATTGTGATTTACGAACGCGTAAATACCATTCACATAGCAGACGAACCTGTTTTGCGGTATAGCCTTTGTCTTCCATACGTGCAATAAATTCCGCATGTTTTTTACGTTCTTCTTCAGAGGCTTTAGCATTGAATGAAATCACGGGGAGCAAGTCTTCGGTGTTGGTGAACATTTTCTTCTCAATGACGGCTTTAAGCTTCTCATAGCTATTCCATCGAGGATTTTTACCATGATTATTCGCCCGTGCACGCAACACAAAATTCACGACTTCGTTTCGGAAATCTTTAGGATTTGAAATACCTGCTGGTTTTTCAATTTTTTCAAGATCGGTGTTGAGTGATGCACGATCGAGAATATCACCGGTGTCTGGATCGCGGTAGTCTTGATCTTGAATCCAAAAATCAGCATAAGTAATGTAACGATCAAAAATATTCTGGCCATATTCTGAATACGATTCTAAATAAGCCGTTTGAATTTCTTTGCCGATGAACTCAACGTACTTAGGCGCCAAATATTCTTTGATAAACGATAAATATTTTTCACCAATTTCTTCTGGAAATTGTTCTTGTTCAATTTGTTGCTCTAGAACATAGAGCAAATGCACGGGGTTTGCGGCAACTTCTGTATGATCAAAGTTGAAAACTTTGGATAAAATTTTAAAGGCAAATCGTGTGGATATACCGCTCATGCCCTCGTCTACCCCCGCAACATCACGGTATTCTTGGTATGATTTTGCTTTAGGATCCGTATCTTTTAAGCTTTCGCCGTTGTATACACGGAGTTTTGAATAAATATTTGAATTCTCAGGCTCTTTGAGGCGTGTTAAGACCGAGAACTTAGCCAGCATGTCAAGCGTGCCAGGCGCACACGGGGCCTTTTTAAGGGAACTGTTGTCGAGTAGTTTTTGATAAATTTTAATTTCTTCAGAAACACGCAAACAATACGGAACTTTAACAATATTGATGCGATCAATAAAGGCTTCGTTGTTTTTATTATTTCGAAAAGCTTTCCACTCCGATTCGTTGGAATGTGCAAGAATAATTCCTTCGAACGGTATTGATGACAGGCCTTCAGTCGCGTTGTAATTACCTTCTTGTGTAGCTGTTAACAGTGGATGCAAGACTTTAATCGGCGCTTTAAACATTTCAACAAATTCGAGTAAACCACGATTTGCCCGACATAAGCCCCCCGAATAACTGTAGGCATCGGTGTCGTCTTGTGAAAACTCTTCGAGTTTTCGAATATCGACTTTTCCAACCAGGGATGAGATATCTTGATTGTTTTCGTCACCAGGCTCGGTTTTTGCAATGGCGATTTGCTTTAAACGTGACGGATAAAGTTTAACAACTTTAAATTGATTAATATCACCGTGATACTCTTGTAATCGTTTGACCGCCCAAGGTGACATGACGTGACGCAGGGCGCGATCGGGGATGCCGTATTGCTCTAAAAGCTGTGGCCCGTCTTCTTCGGGGTCAAACAGCGCGAGCGGTGAGTCAAGAACCGGTGAGCCTTTGATGGCATAAAACGGGGCTTTTTGCATCAAATCTTTAAGCTTTTCGGCAATCGAGGATTTACCACCGCCGACAGGTCCTAAAAGATAGAGCACTTGCTTGGTTTCTTCTAACCCTTGGGCGGCATGCTTTAAAAATCCCACAATGCGCTCAATGGGCTCTTCCAAGCCATAAAACGTATCAAATACGTTGTAAAGCGGCATGACTTTATTAGAAAACAAACGGGAAAGTATGGGATCGTGACGCGTGTCACTAAGTTCAGGCTCGCCAATCGCCATCAATAAACGTTCGGCGGGGTTTGCGTAGGCCGTGGGGTCATCGCGACACAGGGTTAGATAATCACCAAGACTCATCTCTTCTTCTTTGTGCTCGGTGTAACGCTGTGCGTAGTTTTCTAACAAGTTATCCGTGCTCATCCTTATAGCTCCCGGTGTTTATATTTGTTTTTATAAAAACAATACGCGATCTTTAAAAAAAGCGCTAGGTGTTATGTAGGTAAGTTATAGCGAATATTAAGCAATAAAACATTATTTGCTTGCGCGAGCGGCGCATCACGAAATAAATATTGGTTCATGTAACCGATTGCAAAGGCATAACGTGGTGAAAAGCGTTGAACCAAGGCAAGATAAAAGCGATTTTGGTCCCATGAGGTTGCATCAACCCAGGGTACGGAATTAAGGTTGTATAAAATCTCATCACTGAGCTCGTACGATAGATTATGTGTTAATGGAATATTAAAAATTAGACGTTCACGTATGCGAAAGGCCCACTCTGGAAAATTAAGCGATCTGCGTTGCTCGGCGCGAAAGCGTGAGTTAATCTGAATATGGTTTGCGGTGCGGTGATTCCACATAATTTGCTCCCAAGCACGGTATTCTTCTCGGCTTTGTTCACTCGCATCCTGGGCTGTTGTTGTGATTGTTTGTCCAAACCAAAATTGCCACTCAGGAAAGAGTTCATAGCCACCGGCAACATTGCCTAGAAACTGATTAAAAATATTTCTGGTTTGCGTATAGCCAGAAGTTTTAGGTTCAATTAAACGTAGTTGAGGTTCAACAAAATATAAAAACGTACCGTAGTTGCCGTTGAGCGATACGGGGATCCAAAATTTATTACTGTGCGCAAGCGACCAAGCGGGCGTAGCACTCCAACAGAAAAGAAATATGAATAAGAAAAAAAATTTTCTATGAGAATTCACATGCGGTCGTTTTTAATTAATTTAGGCTAGTTTGCCTTGAACCATGGCTTGAAACAAGCTGTGCTACGCATAGCTTAAGGCGGCTAAAGGCTCAGGGTCGGCTGACTGCAGCTTAAACGTCATAAATCCAATGAGCACCAACAGGGCCACAGGGGGGGAGGCTGCAAATGTTCCCATTAAAACCACAGGAAAGCATACATTCGTGATGAGTGACGTGATGAAGCTGTTCCATGCATCGTGTGTGGCTTGTTCTGAGCTGTGGTTATATTCATCAATAAAATTTAGCTGCTCATAATAGGCATACGCTTGGGCTGTAAGGTACAGCGACGTACCTAAGAGGCATATTAAGCCACCGATGGGGGCAAGTATGGGCACGGGGGCGGTGATTAAGAGAGAAAAGCCACCTAAAATAACACTTCCTGCTAAGAGCGATAAGTTATAGCCGCTTTTTATGCCGCAATAGCTGAGCTCGAGTTCCAAGAGCTGTCGCTGACTCATGGCCGGGATGATACCTGGGTAATTTGAGATGATTTCGTCTTCATATTGTGCTTTCTTTTCTAGATAGGCTTGATCTGATTTGTTGTAATTGTACAGTAAGAAGCAGATATCCATTGCTAAGCCAATAAGCACAAGGGCTGAGGCAGCAGGAAGTGATAGACAAAATATTTGTGGGTAGCTTGAAAGTATGTTGATGATAACCCATTGCGCATCGTTGAGGAGTGTTGTGCCCGCGCGATACAGTTCGGAGGCGAAACGTTCTTGAAGGCTGAGTTCATGTGTCGCATCGGTTTCTTCGGTTGGATAGAGCGCATGTTTAGCGATGTTCGCAAAATCTGTGATGAGACGAAGTGCAGGAATGGCAACACTGAGGACAGAAAAATAGGGCATGGGTACCATCAAGCGCTTGATCATGATGGTTGGATCGATGTTGGGTCCAAAGCCGTGGGCTTTATCGAGCAGATCAATGCTTTGTAAAACAACAAAGCGAGCGGATGAAAGCATGATACGTGCTACGTGTAAATAGATAATTTTGTCACGAATCGGTTTTTTAATATCCTGACGTAGGGTGCGGTCGTGCAATGCGAGCAGCTCTTCACAATAGGCCTTAAATTGGTGATAGGGTTCGTAGGCCTCTTGGGTTTCATGATGGCGTGTCGAGTTTAATGCCGCGGTTAGGTGTTGATGTTCTTCGGCTATTTTTGCTTGATTCTGCAGCAGAAATCGGGGGGCGGCTTCTGCCCAGCGCGATTTCTGCGCGAAAAAATCTTGCTTCATGCGTGCAAACGATAAAGGCGATTCAATAGAAGGCATATGGTTTAATCTAGGTGCAATCCTTGGGTTGGTTGAAATGCCTCAGGCAGCACGTCGATGATAGCCTCTTTGTTGTCCAAGATCATTATCGGCGCTGCGATGAGTATAGCCAAAGGCCATCCAAGACTGGCGGCCATGAACATAAAGAGCAGCGGGGAAACCGTATTTTTTACGAGTGATGTTAAGTAAGCCTCATCATGCTCAGGGGATGGGGCTTTCACACACTCACCACGCTTGCCTGCCGTGAGATAAAGCGCTGTGCCGAATACGCATAATGCAGCACCTAAGGGCAGAAAGAACGGGTAGGCCGATGAGGCAATCAAAGAAAATGCGAGTAAAATAACCGCACCCGCTGCAAGAAATTGCTCGAACTTAGCCCTTTCACCCAGGTAATTTAATTCCAGTTGCTTGCGTTGCATGGTGATCACCTCGATATTGATGTCACCGGGATCCATGCGAGCTAATGCAGTTTGGTATTCAAGCAGTTTTTTAGCATACGCATCTTCGTTTTGAGAATACATGTAAATCGAAAGCATCAAATCAAACGTAAGGCAAATGAGTAAAACTGCATTCACCGCAGGGTTGGATAGGCCTAAGAGGTGAGGGTAGTTGGTAAATAAATTGGCGCTTGCCCATACAAGATCATTCAAAATTTGGGTGAAAATAAGTGAAAGTTCGTAATAAAGGCGTTGGAATACTGAGGGTAGTCCCGCTTCTTCTTCTGGGCTTGGGAAGAACGTATGTTTTACGGCATTCAGCACGTTAAGTAAGAGGCGCATGCCAAGCAGCGCAAAGCTGAAAAAATAGAGTGTTTGAACGGGCGCGTCTAAAACCCGAGCCATGTGGTCAAACGAAAAAAGTGAGAGCGTTTGAGCAATATTAAGGCGTGCAAACGTCAGTGAAATTCGGTAGGCATGCAGATAAAAAAGGTAGTCACGAAACGACATGTCTGTGCCTTCAACGTCACGTATCGTGTCATAGCGTTGACGTAGCTTTTTTCCACGTTCAAGTAACTCAAGCGGTGTCTTATAAATCGCCTCACCTGTTGCGTTTAATGCATCAAGCGCGGCTTCAAGAAGGGTGAGCTCTTGGTTTAAATCGTCGATGCCGTTATGCGATGCTGTAAACTCGGCATAAGGCGTTGTTTCGGGCATAGCACGTTGAGCATCTTGGCTGGGAAAAAAGACGTGGTTTATTTCTGTGAATAACATAGATCACCGCCACATAAATTTAAAATCATAAATAAAAACAATAATATTGTTCAAACATAACATTTTGTTCAAATTTAGACAATACCTTCCTGTTATTAAGCGTAAAAAAATTTTTTTAAAAGTTTTTGCTATGACTTTTTGCTTTTTAGAATAAACTGGCTTAACGTAAGAGGGTAATTGTTTTTCTTTGCTTGCAAACGTGTCTTTATATTTTAATATTTTTGAATATTAGGGCGCTGCGGCAATCTAAATTTGGATGTAGAGATTTTTAAAGACACGGAGACGGTCATGAAAACAACAAAGATTCTTTTAGCCCTTGCCATCACGGCATGCACGGCTTCAACCCTGGTTCATGCTGGTGGCATGGGCGCTGCTAAGAAAACAGCACCGCAACCTAAACCTTTTTTGATTCCGTTTCTTGCGGGTGAAGGGATGTACACGTGGCCGCAGGTCGATGGTTATCATGCAACCCTTTTAAATGCTTCCGTTGGGGGGCAAACTCAAGATGTAACCTTGACCTCGGATAACGTCAATCGAGGCTGGGGTGGGCGTCTTGCTGGTGGTTTCTTGCATCCTATGTCTGGACGCATGCATTCGTTTTTAGGGAGCCTTGAAGCGGGTTGGGGTTATTATGGTTCGATGGATATGAATCCTGTGGCCAAATTATCGAGTGGAACAAGTGTTATGATCTCCACTTCTGATGCACAAATGACGATGAAACAATACGGTGTTGATTTATTGGCAGGACTTGTTTATGACCGCCCAGATTTTGATTTGTTTTTTAAAGCAGGGGCTTTGATTCAAAACCTTAAAATGAGCGTGCTGGCTAATCCACAGGCTATCGCAAGTGCATCTGGGGTACCGTTTGGTAGGCTTGTATCGGCATTACAGGGGAAATATGCTATCGCTCCAACCATGGTTAATGTCTTACCTATGTTAAGACTAGGTGGTGGGTATCATATTAATAAAAATAAAAATTGGCTGGTGACTGCGTCTTGGATGCACGCATTTGGTTCGACGTTGAATATTAGAATACCTGATATTAATTTTGCCAGCAGTTCTCTTGGTGGGCTTAATGCTAAGCTTGCAAGTCCTTCGTTGGATTCTGTAATGTTTGGCCTTGAGTATCGCTTTGGTTGATAACTTGCCGTAAGCTGTGTTCATGACCAGAAAAGCCTGAGAGCAATCTCAGGCTTTTTTTTATAATTATTTTTATTAAGAGATAGGTGTCTATGGAGCAATTAAAACAACAGGTAGCAGAAGCTGCACTTCAGTATTTGGATGATGTCACGACACTCGGTGTAGGAACTGGCTCGACCATCACGTATTTTATTCAAGCCTTGGCGCGTATAAAACATCGTATTGATGGGTGCGTTGCTAGTTCAATGGCAACCGAACAGCAATTAAAAGCCGTAGGCCTGCCTGTGATATCGCTTGCGGTTGCTGATCCACTGGCGTTATATATTGATGGCGCCGACGAAGTAACAGCACATCGCAGTATGATTAAAGGCGGAGGTGGCGCGTTAACACGAGAAAAGATTATTGCGAATGCGGCATCAAAATTTATAGGCTTGGTGGATGAGTCGAAACTGGTGCGACGTTTGGGAGCCTTTCCTGTGGCGGTCGAAGTGGTGCCCATGGCACGCAGTTTGGTTGCACGTGCCTTGGTGAAGCTCGGGGGTGATCCGATTTATCGACCAGGGTTTATTACTGATAACGGCAATCATATTTTGGATGTGCATAATCTTAATTTAGACGAGCCGATGGCCATGGAAGAGGCGATTAAACTCATTCCAGGGGTGGTGGAAAATGGGATATTTGCCAAGCGACCAGCCGACCAAGTGATCATTGCGCGAGCGCATGGCGTCGAAGTATTTTAGTGTGCTTCGTCCCAGTTTTGACCGACACCCATAGAAACACGCAGGGGTACCGATAATACGGCTGCGTGTTCCATGCAGGTTTGAATCGAAGATTTCACTTCACCTAGCGCAGGCTGTTTTACTTCAAACACCAATTCATCGTGCACTTGCATGATCATGCGCGCATTCTGCCCTTGGTCTGTTTGTTGCCACGTGGCGACCGCTAACATCGCTTTTTTTATAATATCAGCTGCCGTGCCTTGCATGGGCGCATTGATTGCCGTACGCTCAGCCGCTTGTTGACGCATTTTGTTATTTGAATTAATTTCGGGTAAATATAAGCGGCGCCCAAACAGAGTTTCAACGTAGCCTTGGTTGTGCGCCTGCTGCCTTGTTTTTTCCATATAGGCTTGCACGCCAGGATAGCGTTCAAAATATTGAGTCATGTAATCGCGCGCTTCTTCACGCGCAATATTGAGTTGTTTCGCGAGACCAAAAGCCGACATACCATAGATTAAACCAAAATTGATGGCTTTAGCACGTCGTCGTTGTTCAGACGTCACGGTCTTAAGTGGTACACCAAAAATTTCACTGGCCGTCGCGGCATGCACGTCCCAATCGTTTTCAAAGGCGCGTTTTAAAGCCGGATCGTCAGATAAATGCGCCATAATACGTAGCTCGATTTGAGAATAGTCTGCAGCTAATAATATATGATCAGGAGGCGCAATAAACGCCTTACGAATCAGACGTCCTTCTTCGTGACGGATCGGAATATTTTGTAAATTAGGATCGCTGGATGACAAACGCCCTGTTGCTGTAACGGCTTGATTATAAGACGTATGAACACGACCTGTTTTTGTATTCATGCGTTTAGGTAAGGCTTCGATATACGTTGAAACAAGTTTGGTCAGGCTACGGTATTCAAGAATAATTGCGGGTAGCGGGTACTGTAGGGCCAGTTCCTGGAGCACTGATTCGGCTGTGGAGGGTTGGCCTTTCGGTGTTTTTGAAAGCACCGGGAGTTGTTGTTCATCGTACAGAATTTCTTGAAGCTGCTTGGGTGAATTGAGATTAAAAACTTTGCCTGCCAGCGCGTAAGCTTCGTTGGCTAAGGTCTCGATACGAATATTTAAACGCTCGCCATGCTGTTTGAGTTGCGCGGTATCAATCAGTACACCATGGCGTTCAATATTGGCTAAAACCGGTACGAGGGGCATCTCAAGCGTATGAAAAACGCATTTGAGAGGCGTATCAAGTGTTGGATAAAGTATCTGATGGAGCCTGAGGGTAACGGCGGCATCTTCTGCTGCATACGCTGCGGCTTGTTCTACAGGAACGTCATCAAACGTACAGGCTTTTTTTCCACGCCCAACCACGTCTTCGAATGCGATGGTTTGATAGCCAAGATGGCGTGACGCCAATGCATCCATGTTATGACGACCGGCGGTGCTGTTCAGCACATAAGATTCTAGCATGGTGTCGTAGCTGATGCCGTTTAGATTAATATTATATTGTTGAAGTACTTCGTCATCATATTTTAGATTTTGCCCGACTTTGGGGTGATGTTGACTTTCTAAAAAAGGCTTAAGTGCGTTGAGTACATATTCACACGATAGTTGGGGTGTGCCGTCGGTATGCGCCATGGGGATATAAGCCGCATGATTAGACTCCACCGCAAGCGAGATCCCAACCAACCTGGCGCTCATGGGATCAAGGCTCGTGGTCTCAGTATCAAGACAGCAAAGCGTGGATGCATGTAATCGTTTGACCCAGGCATCCAGTGCAGCTTGGTCGCGTACAATATCATAGGTAAATTCAAATGCGGCTTGTTCTGCGGGTAGCGCCGGGGTTTTTTTCTCGACCGCGTCACTACCCCACTCCTTTAGCCAAACGTTGACCTCGAGTTCCCGCGCAAGGGTCAGTAAGGTGTCACGATCGGGTGGCGTTGGCACGAGCTCTTCCAGTGTTTTCGGCAGTTCAACGTCGGTTTTGATGGTCACCAGTTGCTTGGATAGTGGGAGGATGGGCATGCTTTCACGTAGGCGTTCACCTATTTTTCCTCCGATGGTATCGGCATGCGCTAATAAATTATCTAACGTATCGTGTGCTGTTAGCCATTTGACCGCTGTTTTAGGACCGCATTGAGGCACACCAGGAATATTGTCACTGGTGTCACCCACAAGCGTTAAATAATCAATGATTTGGTCAGGACGCACACCAAATTTTGTTGATACGCCTTCAATATCAAGCGTTTGACGGCTCATGGTATTAATTAATGTGACATGCTCGTTGACCAATTGCGCCATGTCTTTATCGCCGGTTGAAATCAGCATCGGGCGTTGTTGCTGACTGGCTTGTTTTGCGAGCGTTCCAATCACATCATCGGCCTCAACGCCTTCAATCATTAAAAGCGGAAAGCCTAAGGCCGTTAAAATTTCAATCAACGGTTTAAATTGGCGTCTAAGATCGTCCGGCATCGGCGGGCGATGGGCTTTGTACTCAGGGTACAAATCATTTCGAAAGGTTTTACCCGGCGCATCAAACACAACAGCAAAATGTGTGGGCGAGACGTCTTTTAATAATCGCCGCACCATATTGACCACGCCATACACAGCGCCGGTTGGATGACCTTCACTGTTGGTGAGGGGAGGAAGTGCGTGAAACGCTCGAAAAAAATAAGACGAGCCATCAACGAGAACAATCGGTGTTTGCATGCGTGGTTTATTCCATGTTCTCAGAGCATTCGATCTGCTCTTTCAGTTCTGCGACTTGATCGGCCAAGCGTTTGAGTTGTTTTCGCATCAGGGGTATGCGTGTGGTCGACATTTCATGCTCAATGGCTTTCTCACGGGGCCTTGCGGGGCTGCCTAGGTAAATTAAGCCTTTTCTTAAATGCTTTTTAGGAGGCACACCGGCGCGTGCGCCAAGAATCACTTCATCGTCAATACGAACATGATCGCTCACACCCACACCGGCCGCGAATATAACATGGTCGCCACTTTTGCTGCTGCCGGCGATGCCAGTAAAGGCACATAAAATATTATGTTTTCCTAATTTTACCGAGTGAGCGATTTGAACCAAATTATCCACTTTGGTGCCTTCTCCGATGAGGGTTTCGCCAATGGTGGCACGATCGACAATGGTGCTTGCGCCAATTTCAACGTGATCTTCGATGACAACACGACCCACATGAGGAATTTTGACGTGCTGACCGTTCTCAGGGGTGTATCCAAAACCGTCTGATCCAATCACAGATGACGCGTGAATCGCAACGTGATGGCCGATGTGAGAGTAGTCGTAAATACTCACATGGGCATGGATGGTGGTGTTGTTTCCGATGTTAACATGATGGCCGATATGGACGTGGCTTTTAATCACGCTGTTATCGCCGATACGGCTACCCGCTTCGATAACAACATAGGCGCCAATCGATACATTTTGTCCAAGTGTCACATCAGACGCAATCACCGCGGTTGGATGCACGCCTGGTTTGGGCTGAATTAACGGATAAAAATGCTGAAGTAAGTGCATGAACGCTTTAAAAGGATCAGCCACTTGAATCACCGGTTTGGTGCTTGACTTGACATGTTTTGCCACAAGAATTGCAGCCGCATCAGATTGTTCGGCTTGTTCAAGATTATCTTTT
This sequence comes from Legionellaceae bacterium, assembly GCA_029212505.1. Lineage (GTDB taxonomy): Bacteria > Pseudomonadota > Gammaproteobacteria > Legionellales > Legionellaceae > JAALKW01. Next base: position 13,746 of record JARGOS010000002.1, read on the forward strand.
CCGTCAGCAAAAATCAGTGAACCGGGCTTAATTTCATCAATCGGTGAAAGTGCGGTGATGACCAGATTTTCATCTCCAATAACATCTCCTTCAACGAGCGTTGCAATATCAACTAACGAGGCGTGCATGGCGGCATTTCCTTGGTTTAAAAACTGTCGTTAGTATACCGCGAAGCGCTGTTGGTTTCGAGGTGAACTTGCGTTTTTGATATTTGAAACTACAGTAAATATATATATGTTTTAATAAAGGCCTTATTGTGATAAAAATAAACACACTTGATATTCTGGGATTAAAGCCTAAAATCGAACAAGGTGAGGCGTTTATACAGCAGTTTAAGCTCGATCTCGAAGCGCTTCCTGAAAAAGATGCGACAACTGAATATATTTTAAAGCACGTGCTGGCGGTTATCGAATTAAGCCAAGGGCTAGAAAAATATATTTTTAAGCATATCAAGGCTATTTCGAATCCTATGGGATCAGCAGGGCGTAAAGCTTTAGCGGAGCAAGTCGAAGCGCTTTTCGCACAAGCCAGTCAGATGGATTTTGATCAAGTTATGATTGACAGTGAACAGGCCCATGAAGCCACAGCTAAGTTGCTTCAAACTTTTGAAGGCTTCCTGGCGCTGTTTCCAGATCATAATGATGAACATCTTAAGCGCGTTGTTAATGTTTTAGGCGAAAAAATTACTGCTTATCAAGCATCTCAGCAAGCTGAGCATCAAGCCTCTGAAGAGAATGCTGAAGTTTATGTGCTGTCAGAGCCTGAGGCGCCCATCAATGATTTACCTCAGCTTTATGAATATGTCGCCACTGAATTTGGCAATATTGATGAAATATCAGATCTAAATTTAAAAATTGCGGGATATCAAGCATTAGAAGCATTTACGATTCAAACATTTATTTCGCTTCAAGATATACAGGTTAATCAAGAAATTGCTAATCAGCTACTAAAAAAAATTACTGACGCGCATCAAGCAACTGAGGAAGCGCTTGATAACAAAATAGAACAGATAATAAACAAACATGAGCAATTAACAAATAATTTTAGGAACGCGATGGATGCGGTGCCTGAGCGCTATAAAAAGCAGCATGCTGGGCTGTTTAGTGAGGTGGACTCGCTGATAGGCAACTTAACCCAGGCCGCAGATGATTTAAAAAATAAAAAAGATATGGCTGCATATAAAATACAGACGAAAAAGTTATTAGATGATTTCTTAGTGCACCTAGAGCAAAACCCGTTGGCTAAGCGTTCCTGGTTCCGACAATATATGATTGAGCCGTTTGAGCGACTTAAGGTAGCTATAATAGCGTTAGTACAGTCTATGCATAAAGCTCTGCCTGATGGTCGTACGCCGCAGCAATTAGGGTTTTTTAGCAATCCCAAAGAACAAACTCATCAAAATTTTGAAAGCTTAAACCAAGGCTTAAAAAACTTAGATTTAGATGATGAGGTATCACCTAAGCCTAGCAATCAATAACGTCTAAGCACCAAAGCGGCGTTTGCACCACCAAAGGCAAAGTGATTTGATAAGGCTAAATCAATGCGTTTGCTTTGAGCTTCGTTAGGAATGTAATTCAGATCGCATGCCGGATCAGGCGTGGTCAAATTAATGGTCGGCAGCAGCGTGTCATGCTGCAAACTCAAAGTGGTTGCAATAATTTCCATAGCACCGGCAGCACCGATGGCGTGCCCGGTCATCGCTTTTTGCGCTGTAATCGGAATATCATAAGCATGTTCACCAAAAACGGTTTTGATGGTTTCGGTCTCAGTCACATCGTTTAAAATCGTACCCGTACCATGGGCATTAATGTATTGAATATCGCTGGGTGATAGACGTGCATCGTCGAATGCTGAATGAATCGCACGTGCCTGGCCTTCACTGCTGGGGGCTGTGATGTGATGGGCGTCACAACTGGCGCCAAAACCGAGAATCTCTGCATAAATTTTCGCGCCACGGGCTTGGGCATGCTCCAAATCTTCTAAGATTAAAATACCCGCGCCATCCGCCATGACCATACCGGTGCGATGTGCATCAAAAGGACGGCTGGCCTCGTGCGGGATTTCGTTTTGGGTGGACATCACGCGTAATTTACACCAGGCGGCCATGATGGTTTCCCAAACGAGTGATTCGGTGCCACCGCATAAAGCAACTGCGAGTCGGCCGTTTGAAATTTGCTGATAGGCATGACCAATCGCTTCAGCTGAAGAGACGCAGGCGTTGGATATGGTGGAGTTAGGTCCGCCCAGGCCAAAAGCAATGGCCACGTGATTCGCAACCGAGTTGGGCATACCACGTATCACCGTAAGCGCCGGAATTTTTCGCCAACTGTCGGTGTAAAATGTTTTATAAGCGGCCTCGAGTTCAGGATTACCGCCTAAGCTTGTACCTATATAGGTGCCGGCTACACCAAGCTCTTTGGGGGTGAGGCCTGCGCGCTCAATGGCGTGATGTGCGCAATACAGAGCATACTGTGCAACACGTGGATAACGTCGCTGTTTATCAAATTGGGGCAAATGCTTTAAGCAAAGATCGTGAATTTCACCGGCAATTTGTGTGGTGTAATCAGAAGGATCGTAAGATTGAATGCGCTTAATACCGCACTGACCCGTTGATGCAGCCTGCCAAAAATTATCAAGCCCATGTCCAATGGAGGAGGCGATGTCCATGCCTGTAATAACAACCCGTTTTTTCATGCCCTGTCTCCATTTATAAACGGCAATAATCCTTTACGGTAAGACGCAATATTAAAGGCCTCGCTTAAAATCTGTCAAGTCAAGTTTGTAGTAATCCACAGCATTATAAATTTTAAAGCCTAAATTTTGATAAAGTTTAAGCGCATGCTGGTTTTTTGCGGCGACAACCAACGTCATACGTGTTTGATTATTTTCGAATGCATGGTTTATGCAGTGAATCACCAAGGCTTGCCCAAAACCTCGCCCTTGCCATGCCGGGAGCACGGCAAGATCGGTTAAACGAACCTGAGTTTCTTCATAGGTGAGCTGAACTTGTCCTATGATTTTGCCTGCATATTCAGCAACAAATACATGGGTATGAGACGCATCGATGCACCGTTGAAATCGAAGTTCAGGGTGTGGACGATTGGGGTCAAAACAGGCTTTGTCGATAAGGCATAAGCTGCTGATATGAGTATGCTCCGCAGGATAAATCATGAGAGGCGTGTTGGGTATGCGCGCTGATGCGATATCTATAAGCTCCATATCGTATTCGCTATGATCAAAATAAAAATCATGCTGATTCAACACGCTTGCATTAAATGCGTGGGGGGTTGATATGATCAGCTGTTTGATCTTAGGCCTAATGGTGTAGATGCTGGCAAGCATGGTATGCCAAAGTAGGTGAGCGATATTTTGTCGTCGATGAGAAGGGTCAATCAGTAAACTGATTTCGCATGTATGGGGCTGAAAATGAAACGCGGCAAGAAAGCCCACAAGCTTATTATCTTCATAAAATAAGAGGCTTGGAGGCCCTGAACGATGCGCTGCGAGCAAATGAGGGTACACCGGGATGGTGTGTTCATCCGTTATGCGGCATGCGGTAAGCAGGGCTTGTAAAGCGATGAGAGATACTGGGTCGAGTTGTTGGGTTCGTGAAAGCATAAATACCTAAAAATGTAAGTTTAGGACGCCAAAAATAATCTCAATAGCAATCAATGCAATAATAATCAGCTCAAGAATATGCGCATGGTGATTAGCAAGGTAGTGATGAAACATATCAAAAATTTCGTTTAACGTATCCAAGCGATGGTTGATGGCTTTTACACGCCGCTGAATGTGTAAATAATGCTCCAGCATAATGTAATCTTTTTCGAGCGTTGGATGCTGCCAGAAATATTTAGGATGATAGAAAAAGTTGCTAATAAGATTCATTTCGCTTTTGGCTAAAATAATTTCTCCAATAACGGTCTTAATTTTTGAGCTATTAATCGATTTTTTGCCTTTTTTTGAGAGGTTTTGGATGTGAGGCATATTTTTCTCAATGAGCTTTTCAATAATTGTCTCAAAATATTGCAATTTAACAGACTGTGAAAAACCATACGATAGGCTGAGTTTGAGTTCATCGTTGTGTGCAGAGTTTTCTTCTATAGAAAGGCAATCCACATCAAAATAATCATGAGGTTCAATCGCCGTTACGGCGCCAATACAATAAGTAAATTCATCATGCGCTCTAAAGTTGGCTGGCTTGTTAGCAAAAAGTAAAATGCTGTCGAGGTAGGCTTGAACTTGGTGCCGTTTAAGTCCCCAAGTGACCACGGTACCGTTTTTAAATACAAAAACAAGAATATCAACGGTATGGATGGGTGTGATTTTGAGTACATCACGTGAACGTGCCGAGGTGTAACCCATCAAGACCGATTTATAATGATGATCAAGACGAGCCAGATCGATACAGTCGGCGACACAAAAACTCAAGCATTCCATTCAATCACACCCATCTTGATTTAGCAGTTATAGGCTGATGATAGCATATCCTGCGAGCGCAATATAAACGATTAAGTTTCTTCGGATGTCATGCGTTCAGGGTAGGCTTTACGGCGGCTCGTTTCACCGGATAACCATTCAGGACAAACTTCAAGAATTTGTGCAATTCTATCAAGTGTTTCGGCAGAAGGCGCGCTTTGGCCAAACATCATGGCGTTTGCAAGATGGCGTGTAACTGAAAAAACTTTGGCGACGGCTTTGATTTTTTCGTTTAAATCATCCGGAAGACCCATCATGGATAGTTCCCGGTTAAAACGTTGTGAAAAAGTTTTGGTGTTCATTCGATCGCTCCCTGACCTATTTTATGCAGTAAGTGTCAATCCATGACAATGAGACAATAAAATAATGAAAACATAGTTGTTATAGCCTATTTTTTAAGGCGTGGCTACGTTAGATTTAAAATAATTAAAATCCATCGCTTTGGCTGCTTTTACTTCGTCAAGCCGTCTAATCGGTCGTGTGTGTGGTGCGTTTTTAAGCATGATAGGATCGGATGTCGCTTCGTTTAAAATGCTCTCCATCGCCGAAACAAAAGTATCGAGCTCTTCTTTGCACTCAGTTTCGGTTGGCTCAATCAGCAAGCATTCAGGTACCAGTAAAGGAAAATACGTGGTGGGCGCATGAAAACCATAATCGAGCAGGCGTTTTGCAATATCCATGGCTTGAATGTCATGACGCTTTTTTTCAGGTGATAACGTGATTAAAAATTCATGACTGGCACGTCGTTTTGGATAAGCTGCGGTGTAACCCACGCGCTGGAGCTCAGCTAAAAGATAGTTGGCATTGAGCGTCGCAAATTCAGCAACACGCGTCAGGCCTTGTTTGCCTAACACACAAATATAAAAATAAGCACGTAATAAAATGCCAGTATTCCCCATAAATGCTGATAATCGGCCGATGCTTTGGGGTGTGTCATGATGTGTGGCATAACGATAATGCCCATCGTCTGTTTTCAGTACCGTAGGCTGCGGTAAAAACGGTACCAGGCGTTGACTGACCGCAACAGGACCCGAGCCAGGTCCACCGCCACCATGGGGTGTTGCAAAGGTTTTATGTAAATTTAAATGCATCACATCAAAGCCCATGTCACCCGGCCTAACTTTACCGAGAATAGCATTTAAATTTGCACCGTCGTAGTAAAGCAAGCCACCGGCTTCGTGCACCATAGCAGCAATTTCTTTGATTTGCCGCATAAATAAACCGAGGGTGGATGGGTTGGTGAGCATGATGCCGGCCGTTTTGGGGCCAAGGCGCTCACGGAGTGCCTCTAAATCGATATCACCATCTTGGGCTGTTGGAATTTCGATAGCTTTAAAACCACACGCAACGGCCGAGGCTGGATTTGTGCCATGGGCTGCATCAGGAATGAGCATCTCATCACGTTCGAGATCACCCCGAGCTTTATGGTAGGCCTTGATCATGGCGACGCCTGAAAATTCACCCTGAGCGCCTGCCATCGGTGTCATCGACACGCCCGCCATACCCGTGATTTCAGCTAAATAATTTTGAAGGGTATATAAAATTTCTAACGTACCTTGGATTGTTTCTTCAGGTGCGAGTGGGTGGCAGCGCGTAAAATGGGTGTGAGACGCGGCACGATGTACGCCACGTGGATTGTATTTCATGCTGCATGAACCCAAGGGATAAAAATGCGTGTCGATGCCGAAATTTTTTTGTGATAATTGAGTAAAGTGTCGTACAACTTGCAATTCAGAACATGCTGGCCAACGGGGCGGTGCTTTACGAAGAAAATGTTCCGGAATATGGGGTGCTTGCTTGTTGATGCTCGGTGATTGAGCGGTGGCTAAGCGGCTTGGTTGCGATTTTTCGAAAATTAAACGGGTATGATTTGAGCTCATGATGGTGTCTCCATGAGGGGTTTTTTAGTTTGCTTTTGATGCTGAGCGGCGAGTATGTGTTCGAGTGCGTTGGCGAAGGCGTGTATTTCGGCCTCCGTACGCGACTCGGTGGCACAAACCAAAAGCGTGTTGGGTAGGTTGGGGTAGTGAACTTCCGCGAGATAACCACCAGCAAAGCCTTGCTGTGCGAGCGCATGCAGTGCTTTTTCTGCAGAGCTTGGGAGTTGCAACAGAACTTCATGAAAAAACGGCGTGCTAAACACGAGGCTAACGCCAGGAATTTGAGTAAGTTTGGCTGCAAGTTGATACGTGTTTTGATGGCAGGCATGTGCAACACGTTCAAGGCCATCAGGGCCTAACAGGCTCATATGGATGGCCGCAGTGGTTGTTAATAGCCCTTGGTTAGTACAAATATTTGAGGTCGCTTTGGCGCGACGAATGTGTTGTTCTCGTGCTTGTAAGGTAAGCGTGTAACCAGTTTTACCTTCTTGATCGGTGGTTTTTCCAATCAAGCGCCCTGGCATTTGCCGTACGTGTGTTTGTTTTGTGCTAAAAAATCCTACATAAGGACCGCCAGAGGCCATCGGTGCGCCCAGCGGTTGCCCTTCACCGCAGGCAATATCAACGCCGTGGGTGCCCCAGTTCCCGGGTGGTTTTAAAAGTCCTAGTGAAATAGGATTAACACAGGCAATGCTGATGGCGTTGTGAGCATGGGCCCAATCGCTTAAAGCATCCACCGATTCTAAGCCACCCAAAAAATTAGGTTGTGCAATAATCAGTGCTGTGATTTCATCCTGTTCATACGCTTTGAGTGCTTCAAGGTTTGTGATCCCTTGGGTTGTATCCATGGGAAGCGTGAGCAGCGTGACGTCTTGATGTTGTAAGATGGTTTCAAGCGTTGCTCGATAAAGCGGGTGCAGCGTTTCCGGTACGAGTACGCGGCGTGTTGGATGTTTACGATTCATACGAATCGCCATAAGCACAGCTTCAGCAAGTGCTGTGGCACCGTCATACATCGACGCATTGGCGACATCCATGCCGGTGAGCTCGGCAATCATGGTTTGAAATTCATACAGTAGCTGGAGTGTGCCTTGGCTCGCTTCAGCTTGGTAGGGCGTATACGACGTTAAAAATTCGCCACGGGTGGCAATATCCCACACAGCGGCTGGAATATGATGGTCATAACTGCCCGCACCAAGAAAACAAACCGTGTGTTTATTTTTATTCGCGAGCGCTTCGGCATGCTTAAGCAAATCCATTTCGTTTAAGCCATCGGGCAGGTGCTCGTAGGCTTTTTGGCGCAAATCAGGATGAATTTCATCAAACAAGGCTTCAATATGAGATGCATTCGGAATGCATTCCAGCATGCTTTCGGTATCTTTGGGGGTGTGTGGGATATAGGGCATAAATTTAATGCTCCTCTGTCAGCGTGTTCTCGTATTGTGTGGCATCCAGTAAGGCGTTTAACTCATCCGGGGCGCTAGACTGAATTTTTAGTAACCATCCTGTACCTTCTGCGTCGCTGTTCACGAGTTCTGGGTTGGCGACTACGGCTTCGTTCACGGCGATAACGGTGCCACTGATGGGGGCATAAAAATCAGAAGCGGCTTTTACCGACTCAACCACGCCGAGCTCATCACCTGCTTTGATTTCTTGACCTACCTCAGGTAGTTCAATAAACACAAGATCGCCCAATAAGCTTTGAGCATGGTGGGTTATCCCCATCACAACCGGTGTTTCGTCTGTGTTGATCCATTCGTGTGTTGATGTAAATTTCATCATAAAATCCTTTTGTATTTAGATTATATCAGGGTTAAATCGCTACGCCGTGCTTAACAAAACGAGGCTTTCCTACGGTAACGGGCACGTGCTTGCCACGAATCTCGACATGAGCTTCATGCCCGACCTCTTTTGAAACACGTGCCAGTGCAATGGAGCATTGGAGCGTCGGTGAATAGGTCCCGCTGGTAATTAAACCGACCGGCTCGCCGTTAAGCACAACAGGCTGTCCTGTTCGCATGACGCCAGGTTGATTGAGCTTAAGGCCGACCAGTTTTTGTTTTATACCGTGATGCTTTTGAGAGACTAAAGCCGTCATACCAATAAAATCACGATCGTGAGGTTCCCACGCTATGGTCCAGCTGAGGCCCGAGTTCAGAGGTGTGGTGGTGTCATCCATATCTTGACCATACAGCAGTAAGCCGGCTTCAAGACGTAACGTATCACGTGCTGCAAGTCCACAGGGGGTGATACCTGCGGCAAGGAGTTTATTCCAAAACGGTGTGATAGCCTCTTCAGGAAGTACAATTTCGAGACCGTCTTCGCCGGTATAACCCGTACGTGCGAAAAACCAATCATCCACATCAACGCACTCAAACGCTGCCAGGGTTGATACGGCGTCGGCTTGTGCAGGCGTTAAAAGCGTCAGCGTTTTTTCAATCGCTTGAGGCCCTTGAACAGCCAGCATGGCGAGTTCGTGACGTTCTTGAATGCCGGTCGAAAAGCCTGCGCTTTTTTCATGAATCCAAGGTAGTACGTGAGCACGTGTGGCTGAGTTTAAAATTAAGCGATAATTATCGGGGCTACGTTGATACACAATGAGATCATCCAAAATCCCGCCGTGTTCGTTGCATAAGCAGGTGTAGAGTGCGCGGCCGACATGTTTCAGCTTATCGACGTCGTTGGTTAAAAGCTTACGTAAAAATTGACGACCACCGGCACCTAGAATATCAATCACCGTCATGTGTGAAACATCGAACATACCCGCATGTGTGCGTACGGCTTCGTGTTCTTTGATTTGTGATCCGTAATGAAGTGGCATATTCCAGCCATGGAAGGCAACCATTTTGGCGTTTGAAGCAAGATGCGCTGCATGAAGCGGTGTGTTTTCGATCATAGCCCGAGAATCCCTTCGAGTGTGTCAGAAGACCCCTATCTTATACTTAGATGCTATTTATGAGCAAGATGTTACTTTAACCTTGGGGCAAAGCAGGCTAAAATCAACAGATTCAATTCATGAGGGCATCACGTGGACAAAAATCGCGTTTATAGTATCAATCGTGAGCCAAGTACGCGCTTCATGAATGCCTGGGATGTGTTGTTGCTTGTGATTGTTGTGTTTGGTTTGTTTTTTTTGGGACGTGCTGGGCAAGCGATGGCAACGCCGTATGCGATTGGTCAATCGCTGCCGATTTCATTAGACCCAGAAGCTTTGCCTTTTTATGCCTCCAGAACCGTGTTACGTATGTTCGTAGCGCTCGGTATTTCGATATTATTTACGTTGGTTGTTGGAACGTTGGCCGCAAAAAACAAGCGTGCAGAGCGCGTGATTATTCCCATGATTGATGTGCTTCAGGCGGTTCCCGTTTTAAGTTTTTTAGCGATCACGGTGACGGGGTTTATTCACTTATTTCCGGGCAGTTTGTTGGGGCCTGAGTGTGCCGCGATTTTTGTGATTTTTACGGCGCAGGTTTGGAATATTACCTTAAGTTTTTATCAGTCACTTAAAACCGTACCGGCCGATTTGCATGAAGCGGCCACCATGTTCCAGTTATCTGCTTGGCAGAAATTCTGGAAAATTGAAGTGCCTTGCTCGCTTTCAGGCTTGCTTTGGAACCTGATGATGTCGATGTCGGCCAGTTGGTTTTTTGTGGTGCTGTCCGAAGCGATTGTGGTGTCGCATCAGCAGATTGATTTGCCCGGTGTTGGCTCATACATCGCGTTAGCCATTCAAGAGCGAAATTTACATGCCGTTGCTTATGCTATTCTAACGATGATTATTGTGATCGGTGTTTATGATCAGCTCGTATTTAGACCGTTAATCGCGTGGTCTGAAAAATTCAAACTCGACGCCCTGCCAGATGATGAACCTTATGAGTCCTGGTTTATTGATTTATTTCGCAAAAGCTTACTCATGCGTTCATTAGGCAGTGGCCTTGCGTATTTAAAAGATTGGTTTGTGAATGCGGCGTGGCTTCGTCAACATCGACATCAACATAAAATATACGCATCGGACGATGATGTTGGTCATGAAAAAAGTACAAAGCGACGCCTGACGGTTGACTGGCTTTGGAATGGTTTTATTTGGGGGCTCTTATTTTTTTCAGGTTATGAAGCCTTTTTGTTTATTTCTCCGACGATTACGCTCCATGAGGTTAGTCATGTTGCGCTCTTAGGGTTGGCGACAGCAACGCGCGTGATTATTTTGATTGTTTTGAGTTCGATGTTGTGGATTCCTGTGGGTGTGTGGATAGGTTTGCGTCCAAAATGGGTTCAAAAAATTCAGCCGCTGATTCAGCTTGCTGCGGCATTTCCTGCTAATTTATTTTATCCGTTGTTTGTGATTGCGATTGTGACGTTTAAACTTAATGTTGAAGTGTGGGTGACACCACTGATGATTCTTGGTACACAATGGTATATTTTATTTAACGTGATTGCAGGGGCGTCGAGCATTCCGCGTGATTTAACGTTGGCGGCGTCAAACTTTGGTGTGCGCGGTTGGCAGTGGTGGCGTCGTTTGATTTTGCCATCGATTTTTCCGTTTTATATTACGGGTGCGATCACAGCGGCTGGCGGCGCGTGGAACGCAAGCATTGTGGCTGAGTGGGTGAGTTGGGGCGATACAACGTTACGTGCAACAGGGCTTGGTGAGTATATTCAGGCGAATACGTTAAGCGGGCATTTTCCTCAGATAGCTTTAGGAACAGCGATGATGTGTGTGTATGTCTTACTGTTTAATCAATTCCTCTGGCGTCCATTGTATCGCTTAGCAGAGGCGCGTTTTCAATATGATAGAGGTTGACATGACAGAAACAATTATTGAAATTGACCACGTTTGCAAAGCCTATAAAAAATCAGCTGCAAAAGAATTGCTGGTACTTGAAGATATTAAATTTTCGTTAAAAAAAGGTGAAATTGTTGCCTTACTCGGAAAATCAGGTTCGGGCAAATCAACGTTGTTACGTATTATGGCCGGACTGGTTCCGCCAACCAGTGGTCGTGTCACGTATCGAGGTAAGCAGATTCGAGGCCCTGTTCCGGGGGTTGCGATGGTGTTTCAATCGTTTGCACTCATGCCTTGGCTTACGGTACTTGAAAACGTTGAGTTGGGTCTCGAGGCCCAAGGTGTGGGGCGTGAAGAGCGTCGCACGCGTGCGATTGAGGCGATTGATATTATTGGATTGGATGGCTTTGAGTCTGCATATCCTAGAGAGCTTTCAGGGGGTATGTGCCAGCGTGTGGGCTTTGCACGCGCTTTGGTTGTGCATCCTGATGTATTGCTGATGGATGAGCCGTTTTCGGCGCTCGATGTATTAACAGCCGAAAATTTAAAATCCGATTTACTTGAGTTATGGCGTGATAAAAAAACCAACACCAATGCGATGCTCTTGGTCACGCATAATATCGAGGAAGCGGTCACGCTTGCGGACAGAATTATTATTTTAGGTAGCGATCCGGGTTGTGTTCGAGCTGATTTACGTTTAGATGCTTTGCCTTCGCGTGATTTGGATGTGCCCGAGTGCCGTGAATTTGTTGATCGCATTTATAAACTGATGACCACGGCGGTTGGTGGTAAAGTGAAGCATGCTGAGCGTGCACGTCAAATTGGTTTAGGGTATCGATTGCCTGATGTTGATCCTTCAGAACTTTCGGGTTTGATTGAAACCATGACCTCGTTTGAATCGAAAAAAATCGATTTACCCGAACTTGCCGACGAAATTACAATTCATGTTGATGATTTGTTTCCAATTTTAGAAACACTTGAAGTACTGGGTTTTGCTCAAGTGCTCGAAGGTGATATTCATCTTACGCCACTTGGAAAGCAGTTTTCTGAGGCAGATTTACAAGAGCGGAAACATATTTTTGCAAAACAACTGGTCGCGACCATTCCTTTGGCCTCTCATATTCGGCGTGTTCTCGATGAAAAAGCTCGGCATCGCGTTTCAGAAGAACGGTTTTTAACGAAGCTTGAAGATTTCTTAAGTGAGAAAGAAGCCGATCGCGTATTACGGACGATGATTGACTGGGGCCGTTATGCCGAGTTGTTTGCGTATGATTTTAACTCAGGGATGCTCAGTCTCGAAAATCCGGGGCTGTAGTTTTTCTTATGGTAGGCGCTTACTGTCGCGTGAGTATCACTAAGAACGCGACAAATGCAATAAGAATAAGCGCCAAAAAGCCCATGCTCGAAAAGCTTTTCATCATGTTTTCACGGCTAAACTGCTCGGGTTTATTCTTAACTGTACGGTACAAAATCCAGCCAATGAGGCCGGCGCCAACAACGGCAAGCAGTTGATATAGGGTGTTCATAGCGTTTAAGTCTCCAAATCAGATGGTTTCTTGAGCTCTTTTTGTAAGCTGTTTTAAGTTTACCATCTCATCATAATAAATTGTGATAAAAAACACTTTTTTGCATGATAAAACGTGATCTTATGATGGGTAAGGTTTCAATTAATCCATAATTGTTTAAATTAATTGGACATAGTGCGTTAAATTTGTTAGTATTTATGTCCTGTTGAAAACATAATGACTTAAATATGCCCATAAAAACTGAACCTTATACTTGCCCGATCTCTATCGATGTTCCACGTGTCCCTGTCATAACCAATGAGGGTTACACATATGAGTTTGTATCTATAGCACGCAGTTTATTACGAGCAAACATCCAGGATGACGATAATTTTAATCCCCGCCTTGATCCTATGACGCGTGGGGTTGTCAGCGCTTTAATTTATAATCGATCAACAAGCATACTGAATAGCTCATTGACAGGAAAGGAAGTGCAACTTTCTCATGAAGAAAAGCGCGAGGTGGCGTATTTGTATGCGAGGCTAACGAAGCGCTATGATGATCTCCAGATTTTTGGTATTCAGACGTTAGAAGGCATGCAAGCATTAATCGATGAGGCGCAATTAGAGTCTTCATGGCCTGAATTTCAGCCTGATTACATCGATGATGATGGGCAAACGTCGTTATATTTGGCGGCAGAAGCGGGTTTTATTGAGGTGATTCGTCAGTTATTAACGCATCACCGCGTCGAAACACTGAATCATCAAACCAAGACGGGTGAAACGCCGCTCTTTGTCGCAGCCTCAAAAGGTCATCTTGATGTTGTCAATTTTTTATTAGAGCAACCAGAAATTTCAGTTAATCAGGCTGAAGAGGATGGCTTAACACCGCTATGGATTGCGGCTTATAACGGTCATCTTGATGTTGTGAATGCCTTATTAGAAAGACAGGATATTTTGGTTAATGCGTTTGATGATGATGGTGTAACACCGCTCTTTATTGCTGCTAACAAAGGTCATCTAGAGATTGTGAATGCCTTATTAGAGCATCCGCATATTGCGGTTAATCAAGGCCCTCGTTCGGGTGCAACACCGTTATTTACTGCTGCGGTACAAGGTCATACTGATGTTGTTAAGGCCTTATTAGCAAAGTCGGGAGTTTTGATTAATCAAGTTGATGCTTATGGCACAGCACCGTTATTTATTGCTGCATCAAGAGGTCACCTGGATGTTGTGAATGCCTTATTAGAAAAATCAGATATTTTGGTTAATCAGGTGGACGCTTATGCAAGAACACCGTTATTTATTGCTGCTGAAAAAGGTCATCTTGATGTTGTGAATGCCTTGTTAGAAAAACGAGAGGTTGAAGTTAACCAGCCTAATCCCGAAGGTACAACACCGCTATGTATAGCGTGTAACGTAGGTCATGTTGAAGTGATTAACGCTTTATTAAAGCATCCAAGCGTTCAGGTTAATCAGGCTGATGTTCATGGTATAACACCGTTATATATTGTTGCACACATCGGTCATGTTGATGCGGTGAATGCTTTATTAGCACACTCGGGTATTTTACTTAATCAGCAGGATGAGCATGGCAGAACACCGCTATTGATGGCTGCGGCAAACGGTCATCTTGATGTTGTCAATGCTTTATTAGCGAAACCGGATATTTTGGTTAAGCATGCGGCTAATCACGGCGTTACAGCGCTATGGATTGCCGTGGAAAAAGGTCATCTTGATATTGTGAATGCTTTATTGGCACACTCGGATATTTTACTTAATCAGCAAGATGAGCATGGCAGAACACCGCTATGGATGGCCGTTAAAAAACATGATCTTGATGTTGTCAATGCTTTGCTAGCGAAACAGGGTGTTTTGGTTGATCAAGCTGCAAAGCTTGGCGCAACACCGTTTTTTGTGGCTGTTGCGGAAGGCCATCTTGATATTGTACGCGCCTTGTTGGCGACACAAAAGGTTTCATTGAATCAGACGCTTGATAATCAGACGACAACACCGTTATGGATAGCTGCTAGCAAAGGTCGTTCCGATATTGTGAAGGTTTTATTGGAACACCCGGATAGTTTGTTTAACCAGCCGGATAAGCATGGCAGAACACCGTTATATATTGCCGCGCACATCGGCCAAGTGGATGTCGTGAATGCTTTATTAGCAACATCAGGTATTTTACTGAATCAGCAGGATGATCATGGCGTTACAGCGCTATGGACTGCTGCTGAAAACGGTCATCTTGATGTCGTGAATGCTTTGCTAGCGAAACCCGGTATTTTGGTTGATCAAGCGGCAATGTTTGGCGCAACACCGTTTTATATGGCTGTTAAAAACGGCCATCTTGATATTGTACGCGCCTTGTTGGCGACACAAAAGGTTTCATTGAACCAGACGCTTGATAATGAGACAACAACACCGTTATGGATGGCTGCTAGCATAGGTCGTTCCGATATTGTGAAGGTTTTATTGGAACACCCGGATAGTTTGTTGAATCAGCCGGATAAGTATGGCGCAACACCGTTATTTATAGCTGTTAAAAACGGCCATCTTGATGTCGTGAATGCTTTGCTAGCAAAACCCGGTATTTTGGTTGATCAAGCGGCAAGGCTTGGCGCAACACCGTTTTTTATGGCTGTTAAAGACGGTCATCTTGATATTGTACGCGCCTTGATAGCGACACAAAAGGTTTCATTGAATCAGACGCTTGAGAATAGAGCTGCAACACCGTTATGTATTGCTGCTCACAAAGGTCACGCTGATATTGTGAAAGTTTTACTATCTGAGCCAGGTGTGAGAGATGCTTACTTGCGCGAGGTGGTGAAGTTTCCTGACATAAGACCTTCGACGCTCGTGAAAAATTCTATCTTATGTGATGAATTAGCGAACTACCGATACGAACTTTGGGATTGTTTGAAGGCGCCTGCATCGTTTGGCTTAAATGCTGAGGAGCATCAGGCGTTACTCCAAGCTATTTTGGATTCACGCCAAAAGCCTAATGATGCGTTGTGTCACCCTCTTTATACGTTATTCTGTGCATCAGGACACAAGAGCGCGTGTACTTTTTTTGGTACACAGAGACCTGATATTTTAGATGAAATCGAGGCCTACATGCATGCCACGTATCCTGAAAGTGATGGTGCACATCGTAAACTGATGTTGGATGCTATTTAAGTTTCCAAATCAAATGCATCTGAAAATAATTGAGTCGGAGACAAGCCGAGTTTAATTAAATCATCACGTAATGAATAAACCAAGTCGAACGGGCCTGCGAGTACGACTTGGTGGTCAGCTAAATCTTGCGGGTGGTTTTCTTGGATGCGCTGCATGAGTGTTGTTTGCTGAGCTGTTTTGATATAGGGAATATAATCAAAATGCTCGATGTGTTTTTTCCAGGTTAAAACTTGTTCGTCTAAATATAAATCTTCTTGGCAACGCGCGCTCCAATAAAGCTCAAACGGGCGGGCGTCGCCATCTGTCATTAACTGCTCGATCATCGCTTTGATGGGCGCAAAACCTGTACCACCGGCAATAAAAATAATTGGGCGCTCTGGGGCCAGTGCGCTGAGTGTGCATGTGCCAAACGGTAGATTGAGTACCACGCAGCCTTGTTGTTTGAGTGTCGTTAAAATATGTTGATGCTCAAGATTCTCGGGCATATGGCGAATGTGTAATTCATACGTATGTGAACCCAGCGGTGCGTTCGCTATCGAGTAAAACAGGGTTTCAATAGAAGAAACAATTTGTAAATATTGTCCAGCTTCGTAGGGAATGTAGTGCTCGGGTGTAAGCGTGACACGTAATAAGCTGCGCGTGAGTGGTGTCGCTTGGGTAACGTGAGCCGATGTTATTTCTTTCGACATGAGTTGGTTCCTAAATCAAGCCCTAAATCAGGCCAATAAGCGTTAACCTGCTTTAAAATGTCTGGATCCATGGCCATGGGTTTTCCCCAAGGGCGCGTGGTTTCACCGGGCCATTTATTGGTGGCGTCCATGCCTATTTTAGACCCTAATCCCGACGTTGGCGAGGCAAAGTCTAGATAATCCATGGGGGTGTTTTCTATCATGACGGTATCACGTACGGGATCCATACGTGTGGTCATGGCCCAAATCACATCTTGCCAATTGCGCGCATCAATATCATCGTCACAAACAATCACAAATTTAGTGTACATAAACTGCTTTAAAAAAGACCATGCAGCCATCATGACCCGCTTGGCGTGCCCTGGGTATTGTTTTTTAATGGTGATGACGGCAAGTCTGTAGGAGCAGCCTTCGGGAGGCAAATAAAAATCGATGATCTCAGGAAATTGCTTTTGTAATAATGGGATAAACACTTCGTTTAGCGCAAGGCCTAAAATCGCGGGTTCATCAGGTGGGCGGCCGGTGTAGGTGCTGTGATAGATGGGATCAGGCCGGTGCGTGATGCACTCGACGGTGAATACAGGAAATGACTCCACTTCGTTGTAATAACCCGTATGGTCACCAAAAGGGCCCTCGGGAGCAAGCACACCCGGTTCTAAATAGCCTTCGAGTACGATTTCGGCGCGTGCGGGCACGTGCAAATCATGGGTTAAGCATTTAACCAACTCAGTGCGTTTACCACGCAGTAGGCCTGCGAATGCATATTCAGAAAGTGTATCAGGAACAGGCGTTACGGCAGCTAAAAGCGTTGCCGGATCGGTCCCCAGGGTGACTGCGATAGGAAAGCGCTCGCCGGGATGTTCTTCTTGCCAGGCCAAATAATCCAGTGCACCACCACGATGAGCGAGCCAACGCATGATAAGTTGATTTTTATTTAAAACTTGCTGGCGATAGATGCCGATGTTTTCACGCGAGTGATGGGGGCCTTTTGTTGTAACTAAACCCCAGGTAATCAGCGGCGCAACATCATCAGGCCAGCAGGTTTGGATGGGAAGTTTGGTTAAATCAACCTCGTCTTTATCAATCACATGGGTTTGGCAGGGCGCGCGCTTGGTTAGTTTAGGCGCCATATGCAGCGCATGCTTTAAGAGTGGCAGTTGTTGATAGGCATCTTTGAAGCCTTTGGGGGGCTCCGGTTCTTTGAGGGCCGCTAAAAGCTTGCCGACGTCACGTAAGGCCGAGATATCGTCTTGTCCCATGGCCAATGCAACACGCTGAACTGTACCAAACAGGTTGGTGAGCACAGGCATGCGATGGTTTTTGGGATGTGTGAACAGTAAGGCAGGCCCACCCGCACGAAGGACTTTATCACTGACGGCGGTCATTTCGAGCACCGGTGACACAGGGTAATCAATGCGGGTGAGTAGCTTGCGTGATTCTAAATGGTGGATAAACTCACGCAAATCCTCGTACTTCATGCGCTTATTCCTGACGCTTCATGGCGTCAAAAAATTCGGCATTGGTTTTGTGATTTTTCATGCGCTCCAGTAAGAATTCAATCGCATCTGCTTCATCCATGGGTTGAAGAATTTTGCGTAGAATCCACATGCGTTGTAACTCTTCTGGTGTGAGCAGTAAATCTTCACGACGTGTTCCTGAGCGATTGATATTAATCGCAGGGAAGGTGCGGCGTTCAGCAATCATACGGCTCAAATGGATTTCCATGTTACCGGTACCTTTGAATTCTTCATAGATCACTTCATCCATACGAGAACCGGTGTCGACCATGGCTGTGGCTAAGATGGTCAAGCTACCGCCTTCTTCGATGTTACGCGCTGCACCGTATAAGCGTTTGGGGCGTTGTAATGCATTGGCATCGACACCACCGGTCAAAACTTTTCCAGATGAAGGCACCACGGTGTTGTAAGCGCGGGCA
The DNA here is from genome assembly GCA_029212505.1 of Legionellaceae bacterium. Lineage (GTDB taxonomy): Bacteria > Pseudomonadota > Gammaproteobacteria > Legionellales > Legionellaceae > JAALKW01. Next base: position 32,197 of record JARGOS010000002.1, read on the forward strand.
AGACGTGTGATGGAATCAAGTAAAATCACAACATCGTGCTTGTGTTCAACTAAGCGCTTCGCTTTTTCGATGACCATTTCAGCCACTTGAACGTGGCGTTGAGCCGGTTCGTCAAATGTACTGGCAACCACTTCGCCTTTGACGGAGCGTCGCATTTCGGTGACCTCTTCAGGGCGTTCATCAATCAGCAGAACAATCAGGTGGCACTTAGGATAATTACGTGCAATAGAATGCGCGATGTTTTGTAACATAATGGTTTTACCGGCTTTCGGTGGCGCCACAATGAGACCACGCTGACCAAGGCCGAACGGTGCTGCAAGGTCAATGACACGTGCGGTCAAATCTTCTGTACTGCCGTTGCCTTGTTCCATGACTAAACGTTCGGAAGCAAACAGCGGTGTTAAATTTTCAAATAAAATCTTGCGCTTAGCATGTTCTGGCGAATCGAGATTAATTTTATCGACTTTAAGTAAGGCAAAATAGCGCTCATTATCTTTAGGTGGGCGAATTTTTCCAGAAATGGTGTCGCCTGTACGCAAACCAAAGCGTCTGATTTGGCTTGGAGAGACATAAATGTCGTCGGGGCCGGCGACATAAGAGCTGTCGGCCGAACGTAAAAAGCCAAAGCCACCTTCGGGTAAAATTTCCACCACGCCATGGCCATAAATATCATCACCTTTAAGCGCTTTTGCTTTTAAAATAGAAAAGACAATGTCTTGTTTGCGCATACGGGAGGTGTTTTCGATTTTCGCTTCTTGGGCGATATTCATCAGTTCAGCGATAGGTAATCGCTTGAGTTCACTTAAGTTCATAGGTCTCGCTTGATGTGTTATTTCATTCGATGGAATGATTATCCAAAATTGTATTACGGGGAGAGTTACTTTTAGAGCTAGCGCCCAAAAGTCATCCTTGGTCGAGCTATACATGTTCTTTTTGGATATTAACGGTTTTATTTGGAAAATGCTAGTCAAAATGTTATTTATATAAAAGAAATTCAAATTTGTTGTTTAATTAAAATACATAAGGAGTGTGTGTGTATGTTTAAATCGGTGATGCGCGGTTGTGTCGCGTGTGGTTTGGCGTTATCGGTGATGGGAGCCGGTGCAGCGTCGTTGGATAATACGCTCTATAAAGGCGGCAAAGATAAAGATGAAGATAAGAAAGTCTATGCAGACGAGTGCCGTCGTTTGGCGCTCAAATTAGATTGGCTGGGTCGTTATCAAGACAGGACGGTATGTACGCAAAGTTTACAAGGGGCTGAAGCTTATCTTGCCGGGCATTATATTGAAACCGATGATGATAGCGAAGCCTATAAGCTTTTAGAGCATACCAAAGTTTTAGTTGAATACGCGATTGATTTAAATTGTTACGGAAGAGGGGATATGGAAACCGTGGCATCGGATATAGAAAAAGTTATGGATGAGATTAAGTAAGATGATTTAAGCTATAAAAAAAGCTTTGTTGCATGTTGTAACAAAGCTTTTTTTATTTAGTTTTATGATATTTCAAATATTACTATCGATGAAAGCAACAAGTTGAGATTTAGATAAAGCACCCATTTTGGTTGCTTTGACTTGACCATTTTTAATCAACAGTAAGGTAGGAATGCTCATAACACCGTATTTAGAAGGTGTTTCTGGGCTGTCATCGATATTAATTTTTGCAAATGTAACGGTGTCGCTATAACTTTCTGCCGCTTCTTCAAAGGTTGGAGCAAATGCTCGGCATGGTCCGCACCAAGGAGCCCAAAAATCGACAAGTACAGGTTGAGTAGCATTTAAAACTTCAGTTTCAAAGTTGTCGTCGGTAACCGTTTTAACGTGATTGCTCATGAAAGAACCTCAATTTAATTATAATAATTCTTGTTTTTTGATAGCTCGTAAGAAGCCATATTTCAAAAACAAGCCCGGAATCAAGCACTTAGTATAAACTGCTCCGGAAGCTAACAGCCTATTATAGATCACCCTCTAGCGCTTGCAACACACTGAGTGCTGCAATTGTTGCAGTTTCGGTACGTAAAATACGAGGACCGAGCTTAATACTCTGAAATGATGCCGCTTTTGCTTGTTTAATTTCGTGTTGATCTAAGCCCCCTTCCGGCCCAATCAGTAAAGCCAGTTCGCCTTGTTTTGCCGTACCTTTTTTCCATACGTGCTCGGCCATCGGATCGAGCAGGCATTTGGTTTGCACCGTGCAGGTTTCGAGGTAGGTATCAAATGAGCATGGCGGATGGATCGTCGGAATAACATTTCGGCCAGATTGCTCACAAGCGCTAATTGCAATGGCCTCCCACTGCGCATGCTTTTTTGCTAATTGCTTCGTATCACGACGTACCGCCCCGTGTTGCGTGTGTAATGGCGTGATGCTTGCCACACCCAGCTCAACCGCTTTTTGAATAATAAAGCTCATGCGATCGCCTTTGGCAATGCCTTGAGCGAGATGTATTTGACAAGGTGATTCGCGATCAAACGGTTGCACGCTTTCGATGCGCACCGTCACATGGCGTTTGGTGGCTGCTGTAATCATGGCGGAATATTCACGGTTATCGCCACAAAAGAGCGTTAAGATATCACCCGGATGCATCCGAAGCACGCGCGCAACGTGTTTGCTTTCCGCTTCTGATAATTCAACCAAATCATGAAGGTTATACACACCGGGATGATAAATACGTACGGTTCGCATAAGAAAAAATCCTGCTTGAATTTAAGTATATTAAGTAGTGTATACCAATGTGGCTCAATCCGTTATTCTATCGGCTTATAAATATAGCGTCATGATAAGTTTAGAGGGTGATTATGAGTAAAATACGGATTGAATCAGATAGCATGGGTGAGATTAACGTTCCTGCTGATAAATACTGGGGTGCACAAACGGCGCGCTCACTGCATCATTTTAATATTGGGCATGATTTGATGCCAAAAGAGGTGGTTCATGCTTTCGGTGTATTAAAAAAAGCGGCGGCTATCACCAATCAAGAGCTGGGTAAATTATCAGAAGAAAAATCATTGCTGATTCAACAAGCAGCCGATGAAGTGCGTGAGGGCAAGTTAGACGCTCATTTTCCATTGCATGTTTGGCAAACCGGCAGTGGCACGCAATCAAACATGAACGCCAACGAAGTGATTTCAAACCGCGCGATTGAACTTGCAGGCGGCGTGATGGGAACCAAAACTCCCATTCATCCCAACGATGATGTCAATAAATCACAGTCATCCAACGACACATTCCCAACGGCCATGCACATTGCTGCGGCCATGGCGTTTCATGAGACGTTATTACCTGCCGTCAAAACGCTACGTGATGGTTTAGCTGCAAAAATGGATGAGTTTAATGCGATTGTTAAAATTGGTCGTACGCATTTGCAAGATGCGGTGCCTTTAACCTTAGGCCAAGAATTTTCGGCTTATGTCACCCAGTTGGATGCCTGTATGGCGCGTATGGAAGCGGTGTTGCCTGAGTTGTATCAGCTCGCTTTAGGGGGTACGGCGGTTGGTACAGGATTAAACACACATCCTGAATTTGCAACCAAAGTTGCTGCGCATATTGCCGCGTTGACCCAGCTTCCGTTTGTTACCGCACCGAATAAATTTGAAGCCTTGGCATCCCACGAGCCTTTGGTGATGGCGCATAGCACGTTAAGAGCGCTCGCTTGCGCGTTAACCAAAATAGCCAACGATGTTCGCTGGTTAGGTTCAGGCCCACGTTGCGGTATTGGCGAGTTAATTTTGCCAGAGAACGAACCAGGTTCATCGATTATGCCCGGCAAAGTAAATCCAACACAGTCGGAGGCGATGCTGATGGTTTGTACCCAAGTGATGGGTAACGACGTGACGGTTGGCATGGCGGCAAGCCAAGGTAATTTTGAGCTTAACGTGTCTAAGCCTGTGATTATTTTTAACGTGTTGCATTCGCTGCGCTTATTAGCCGACACCTGTCGTTCGTTTCAAGAATTTTGTGTAGCGGGGCTTGAGGCTAATCTTCCTGTTATAGCAGGCTATGTTGATCGCTCGTTGATGCTGGTCACAGCACTGAATCAACATATTGGTTATGATAAAGCGGCTAAAATTGCGAAAACAGCGCATCAAGGCAATTTATCGCTTCAAGAAGCGGCGGTGCAGTTGGGCTATTTAACGGCAGAAGAGTTCGCTGAATATGTTCAGCCCGCGCATATGATCAAACCTGAGGCTTAATTGTCGTGTTTCGCGTGAGTTGACCAGGGCAACCGCATCTAAACGTATAATGTAAGATCTAAATGGCCACGTTCCGCGCTTTATGCGCGGAATCCAGTTTTTAGCATGATATCCGATTACCTGGATCCTGCGCATAAAGCGCAGGACGTAGACAAGAAAGAACAATTTAATGTTCAAAATTTAGATGCGGTTACCCTGGTGAGTTGACAAAACGAAAATAAAGGCGTAGTTTACCGTTCGATTGCCGAGGTGGTGGAATGGTAGACACGCTAGCTTCAGGTGCTAGTGGGGGCAACCCCGTGGAGGTTCGAGTCCTCTTCTCGGTACCATTGAGTAAGTTTAAGTTACTCATCACGTTTTTAAACGCGCATAAATCTGACTAAATATTGCTCTTCATGGCCTTTGGTGGTACAATGCTTTTATTTCAAGCCAAAAGTTGAAGTGCTATGCCATCTTATATTGATTTTGAAACATCTCTTGATGCTGAGGTAACGCGAGAAACCGCTTTTTTTCTTGCTTATGATATTGATCCTACCACTGACTCAGAAGTTTTTAGGTTTTATGCGGTACCATCAATAACAGAATCTGTTTACTTACAACAAACGCTTAAAGAAACGGTAAAAATGTATTGGCCCATGAGCAATCAATTATTATCTTCTGATGATAATGACTCGCTTGATGCAAATCTTATTTTTCCACATAATAGTTTAACCGATCAGCCGTTAACGCGTGATGAAATTGAAAAAAGCTTTCCTGGTCATCTACTAAAATTAGAGTTATTTGGTGATGCACTAAGGCAGCAAGCCGAAGAACAAAGTCAAATGAGCGAGCATGATCTGCTGATTTTTAATAGCCAACAACTGCGTTTGAAAAGCAAAGCCGCCATGGAGCGTGCAATGCAAGCTATGGAGGATTCGAATCAAGTCCTGGAGGATTCGAATCAAATTCTGGACGACCTGTGTGAACGCACACGTAGGCAAGAGAATGTAGATTTCAGCGTTGATGATTTTTTAGGCTTAATTGTGACTGCTGCGTGCATGTGGGAAAATCAATTAGCTGCCATTGCTCTCGGAGTGATTGTTCTGTTGGCGTTCAGCGGGGTTGGAGCGGTGGTTTTAGGCGTAGGATTGATTGCTGCTGGTGTGGTCGGATGCGCAGTAAGCTTTTTTTCATCGAATGTGAGTGCTGATGCATCCGCTACAAGTGAATGCAGCAGCGGGCTAGCATCAGATATATAAAATTCAAACGTTAATTCTCCGTAAACGTGCCTTTTTCTTGCATGGCATAGAAATTTTTAAGTTCAAAATCAACATAATTTTCAAGCAGACGTTTGATTTCGTGCTCAGCGCCTTGATGGCTCTCGTTGTCTGTATGAAAATGCGTTTGTGAGAACCATTTTTTAGGCGTACTCAATAAATACACGGCGTTGCCATGCGCTTCGTACAGAACAGTATTGTTGGTTTTGGCCGAAGAGCTAAGTTCACTGACCTGATAAGATAATTTGAATCCCTTATAAATATATTCAATCACGATGTTACTCCTAAAACGCCCAATCCTGGGGTTGTCCGTGGATTTCTCGCGTATCGCGCCAACATGGACGCACAACACAGTCGCCTAACTTTGTAACATGCTCGCTTTATTTTTGCAAAAAACGTTATTCAAATCGTACGGGGTTGGGTATACTGTGACTAATCTTCTGATTAATTTTTTTTGGTTATCATCCTATGATGGGTAATCTCTTCAATATGTTTGGGCCTTCACCCATTAAGCCCATCGAACATCACATGTACAAAGTGTACCAGTGTGCCAAGCAGCTTTTGCCTTTTTTTGATGCCGTGCTTGTTGAAGACTGGGAGGCCGCGATACACATTCAGGCTGATATTTCTTTGCTTGAAAAAGAAGCCGATTTAATCAAGCGTGATTTACGTCTTCATTTGCCTGCCGGCTTGTTTTTACCCGTCGCACGTACCGATGTTCTGGAATTATTAAGCTGCCAAGATCGTATTGCAAACAAAGCCCAAGACATTGCAGGATTGATGGTGGGGCGTCGTATGCGTATTCCAGCCGCGCTCACCGAACGTTTTACACCGTTTTTGCAGCGCTCGTTAGATGCCGCACAGCAGGCGTGCAAAGCAATTAATGAACTCGATCAACTGCTTGAGACAGGATTTCGTGGCAGCGAAGTGACCATCGTTGAAGACATGATCATGACGTTGGACAAAATCGAGCATGACAGTGACGATCAGCTGGCGGATATCCGGCATCGTATTTTTGAAATAGAAGGCGAATTGCCCACATTGGATGTGATCTTTCTTTATAAATTGGTTCAATGGATTGGTGACTTAGCTGACCACGCACAAACCGTGGGTGGACGGCTTCAAATTTTGATTGCCAGGTAATACACATCCTATGGATATTTCAGTTCTTTATTTTTCTCTTGCTATTTTTCTTTGTTTTCTCATGACGTGGGGTGTTGGCGCGAACGACTTAGCTAACGTCATGAGCACCACCATGGGTTCAAAAGCCATCACCGTCAAGCAGGCGTTGTGTGTGGCGGTTATTTTTGAGTTCTTGGGTGCATTTTTAGGTGGAACCGATGTCACCGCAACGTTACGTGACGGCATTATTGATGTGCAGTTACTGGCTGAACAACCGAGCATTTTGATTGAAGGTATGTTGGGCGTGCTGATGGCGTGTACCATTTGGATGCATTTGGCCAGTTTTATGGGGGTGCCCGTCTCCATCACCAATGCGCTGGTTGGTTCGATGGTGGGGTTTGGTTGGCTGGTGCTTGGCAAGCAAGCCGTGCATTGGCATCAAGTATCGCATATTGCGATTGGCTGGATTACTTCGCCCTTGATTGCAGGCACGACGGCTTATGCCCTGTTTTTTAGTATTCAACAAACCATTTTTGTGCAAACCAATGTACTCGAACGCGCGAAGCGATTTATACCCATCTATCTGTTTTTAGTCGGCTCGGTGTTGTCGTTTATTACGGTATTTAAAGGCCTCGCGCATTTTGATGTGCAGCTTAATATCAAGCAGAGCATGCTGGTTACGTTAGGCACAAGTATCACCATCACGTTCTTAGGCATGTGGGTGATTCGCCATATTCCTGAAAAGCCGAATTTACGACGACGTGATAGCTTTAAACAAGTGGAAAAATATTTTGCTGTGCTGATGGCGATGACGGCATGCGCCATGGTGTTTGCGCATGGTGCAAATGATGTGGCTTTGGCCGTTGCTCCGCTTAGCATGGTGCATAGCTTGGTGATGCATGCCGATGAGCCCTTTCGGGCTGGGGGCTACCCCATGTGGATTGTTGTGTTGGGTGCAACGGGTGCAGTGATTGGTTTTCTTGTGCAGGGCCGGCGCGTGATTGAAACCGTGGGGAGCTCGATTACGGCATTAACCCCGAGTCGCGCGTTTGCCGCCACGCTTTCGGCTGCAACCACCGTTGTTGTGGCAACCAGCATCGGGATTCCCGTTTCTGCTACACAAACGCTCGTAGGCTCGGTATTAGGTGTTGGGCTTGCGCGTGGTATTGGTGCTTTGAATCTCGTGGTGATTCGTAATATTTTCACCTCGTGGATTCTTACATTGCCTGCCGCATGCATACTCACGATTGGGTCGTATAAAGTGTTGCATGCGGTTTTCCAGCATTAAAAATTTATTTAAAAAGCACGTATGCAGCGCACAGCCGATGCCTTGCTTTTCGAAGGCGTATCAAAAACAAGCGTGCTTTGTATAAAAATTGAGTAAGCATCTGTTGCATCCACTTGCGTCGAGCTCCAGTATTCAGTGAGGTCAGTCAACCCAACTGCTGTTGCTTGCAAGGCGAGTTGAAGTAATTCAAATTTGGAGGGAAGATACCAATCCGCGTAGCAATTTGCCCCGGCAGCTGCGCTGGAGGTTTGGTCGCAAGCCGTTATACCGTCTGCTTGAATGGCATAGGTTAAGCAGGCGAGTGCAGCAGAGTCTGCGGTGTCTCCCTGGCTTGCTTGATAAGATCGGATGGCATCGGTGTTGCTTATGCCGGCATAAATGCCATCACCGACGGCTAATTCATTGGCTGATGCGCCGTATCGAACAAAACTACCATAATCACTGACTGAGGCGATCAACCCATGCTGTCCTGAGCTCGCGCTATCAAGATAAAAAATTGTGCCACCTTGGTAGGTGTCACCGATGGCATGACCGGCTGTGGCACTGATGACGTTATTGTCAATCGTAATGCCGTAACCGGCTGTATAGGTCAATTGAGCAATGGTTGCTTGAATAAGTTCATCAACATAGTCTGTAGATGCGGGGTTTGAGGCAGCAAAGCTTGAAGTTGAAGTACACAGGGCCAACATTAAGGTCGCGGCTAAATGCGTGCGAAAGTAGGTTTTCATTGGATGTCCTTATGTGAGCATTATGCATGAACGAAAATAATATAATCCGTGTATTTTTGTATTAATGCAAGTTTTGATTGATTTATGACGCTTATGCATTTTTATTGTCTATAATATAAGTATACAGTGTCATGAGGAGCAAAGCTTTATGTCTGAGCTTGATAAGACAATCAAGGCATTTCGTGAACGATTAGAAAATCTTGATGCTCAACAAAGCAATGAGATAAAAACAATAGGATTGTTTTCAGACGCTGCGAGGCCTGATGCGCTGCGTGTGTTACAAGGTGATATAACGAGGTTGTTGACGCAAGTGAAGCTGCAACCGGAGGTGTTGGAAGTTACACCTCAGCAACTTGAAGATTTGCTTCGAGATTTAACTGAACTTCGTGCGAAAGTCCGAACGATGATGCACGAGGGCAGCAACGCTAATACGGTCAAGAAAAATTGGACTAGAGTAAGAGAGCAGGCAGAATCGTCTCCAGCACCTGTGTCGCCTCACAGCGTGTTTAAACAATGGGCTGAAAATAAGCGGGCAGTGGATGAGGATAATAACCAAAAACCTGAAGGGCCTGCGAGCACAAATAAATAGCGGTGTTTATTTTCGTGTCATCACCGACGCCGTCATACGTGATGTGCACGTGAGTTTGCCTTCATCGTTGTATAAATCAATGAGCCAAATATGGGTGCTTCGGCCGATGTGTACCGGGCGTGTTACGCCGGTGACAAGACCATCACGGACGGAGCGAATATGGTTTGCGTTAATTTCGAGCCCCACACAATAATAGCGGGATTGGTCAACGGCCGCGTTTGCGGCGGTACTGGCGATGGTTTCAGCGAGTACCACGTTTGCGCCGCCATGCACAATGCCGAGCGGCTGCTTGGTTCGCTCGCTGGCAGGCATGGTCGCGGTTAAGGTATCGTCACCCACGTGGGTAAATTGAATACCGAGCCACTCGGCCATGGTGTTGTTCCCACGTTGATTCAGCGTTTCGGGGGTAATCGGTTGAGCCCAAATAGCCATGCGTACGATTCCTAAAACTTAAAATTTATCCCATAATTGTTTGTTTTCAGGATGTGCGATGACTTCATCACGTAACCTAAACAGGGCTTCATATTTGCTGATTTCGCGTTGTTGCGATGTGGAAGGCGCGTGCGTGGCATCAAAGCCGTGTAATAATTTATCATAGGGGCTGACGTACTTTTTATCGATTTCGGGTGTTCTTTTCATGCGTATTCTCCAACGAGCTTGCGTTCAACCTGGAAATTCTACCCAATTTTGATGAAAGTTGCTATGTATACGCACTAAGAAATCATCATCAAGGTAAAACATAAGCGCTGCATGAGCTTTTTGATGGGATGTTTACGGGCAGGGTGTACTGAGTTAAAGTGTCGCTGCTCGGCTTCGTTGGCTTGGCGATTCACCATACTCTTCCAGGCCTGTGATACTTGCCATATCGGGTTTAAATAGACCGGTATTGCTCGCCCGTGCTTCTCTTGTGGCAAGTTTGGCGTGACAGCGCTCAACCTCTGCTTTCAGTTCTACGACTGTGTTTTTTAGCCGTTCAACGTCATCCGTGCTGTTTGTGCTCGAGTCTTCAAGTTCGTGAAGTTCGGTCAAAAGCTGATGAGATGATTCTTTATGAATTTTGTTGAGAAAACTATTTTTTGTCCAGGGTATGAGTATGAACAAAGCGCTGTAGGCTAAAACAACAAAAATGCTGGGTGGAAAAATGCATGACACCAGGACGGTCGCAACGAGTGCAAGTGCGGCATAAATTTTTACGCGAAGGGTTTGGTGTGTACGTTCGATACGATTTTGTTGCCGAATGGCAGAGGCTGTGCCTGATTCTGCTGTTCTATCGACCTTGACCAAATCATAAATACGATGTATGCCATCAGCAATAGCAACCAAACTTGCGGATACAAAAAGTATCGCGGCGAACGGTGACATGCTGCCAACAACGGCGATGGTCGCATAGGCTGCAAGATTAAACAGCGCGGGTAATGTGCCGACGAGCCATCTGCGGAAGCGATGGCCGTCTGAATGATACGTGTCTTCATATAAGCTTGTGTAGGCTTGTTTGAAAATATTATAAATTTGAAGGCCGACTAAAAGCATTGGAGCGATAGCCGGTGCAATGCGTACAAGCACGGCTTCTAATCGATCACGTTGACGACCGTTTAAAAAGAAAAAGCTCGACACGATACCCGTGATTAACGTCGTGGTATACAGCGTTTCGGTCCAATCGGCTTCGGGTTTAATTTGTTTGATGTGGTACCTAAAGTCGGCAAGTTGCCCGTAACCATAGCCAGCTTTGTTGAGGTTATCGATTAAATCTAATAAGTTTTCAGCTTCGCCAAAGCCAGCGCTTTCTGGCATCGCGAGTTCGGTTTTTAATTGCTCGATTTGCTGAGTTGTTAATGTTGTCAACGCAGTATTTTGGTAAGTGGCGAAGGCGTCGCGTGTTTCTCGACCCTCGGTGAAAGCGCTGCGCAACTGATGGGCGTCTTTTTTACCTTGAAGGTAGTCTATTAACAGTTCAAAAGGTGTGCTTGGTGTTGTTGCTGGCATAATAGCCCCAAAATCTGCGTATTAATGGAGCTATTATGCCAATATGTAAACATAAAGTAAAGGCTTAATCTTGCTTTTCACGCAATTCAAACCAAAGTGAATTTAAAATTGCGAAGGTGCAAGCAAGCGCTGTACCTAGAATCCATGAAAAATACCACATAATGAAGATCTCCTAATAAGCTTCGGACGCGTTACTGATGGTCGAGGCGGTTACTTTTCCACGTAAGACACGATAGACCCAAGCGGTATAGGCCAGAACGATCGGGAATAATAACACCGTAGCAACCAGCATGATAAACAAGGTGAGATGACTGGATGAACTATCCCAGACCATCAAGCTTTGGCTTGGGTTGGTTGATGATGGAAAAATAAACGGAAACATGCTCACACCCACGGTAGCAATGACGGCTGCCACAGAGGCAGAGCTCAGTACAAACGCAAGACGCGTGCAGCGGATGCAGCTTAATGCAGCCAAGAGCGGCAAGGTAAGCCCTGCTAGGGGTGCTGCCATCAGTGCAGGCCACGTCGCGTAGTTGGTGAACCAAGCATGCGCTTCACGTGCAACGTGTTTATACAAAGGATTTGAAGGCCCATCGTGCGGCATGGCCTGGGTCAGGGTGTATCCATCGACATACAGATAGAGCCAGGCTCCGCCAGCTGCAAACAGCATCACGAGCAAAACGGCGCAGGTCGATGCAGCTTTTTTGGCTCGGCGTTGCACGAAACCTTCGGTTTTTACCGTAAGGAAAAAGGCACCATGCATCGCGAGCATGAGCACCGAGACAAGGCCACCTAAAATTCCAAAGGGATTTAATAACTCAAAAAAACTTCCGGTATAAAACGGACGCAGACTGCTATCAAAATGAAACGGGAGGCCTTGTAAAACATTGCCCATGGCCACGCCAAAAATAAGCGACGGCACAAACCCGCCAATAAATAAGGCCGCATCCCATGCACCCCGCCAGGTGGGGTTATCCACTTTGGAGCGATATTTAAAGCCAACAGGCCTCAAAATTAAAGCCAGTAAGACTAAAAGCATGGCATAGTAAAACCCTGAAAAAGAGAGGGCATAAAGCGCGGGCCAGGCAGCAAAAATCGCACCACCGCCGAGAATAAACCACACTTGATTGCCTTCCCAGGTGGGAGCAATGCTATTAATTAAAATGCGGCGCTCCATTTCGGAGCGTGTTAAGAACGGAAGCCACATGGCAACGCCAAGATCGAAGCCGTCCATGACGGCAAAACCGATGAGCAGCACGCCAAGTAAAACCCACCACATGACGCGTAATGTTTCGTAATCAAAAGGTATGTTCATAGCCGTCACTCCTAGTGTGAGAGGGCGGCAGGGCCGCGACGAATGTATTTAATCATCAAATAAATCTCGATGATGGCAAGCACAGAATAAAACGTAACAAAACTTGCAAGTGAGGTGAGTACTTGCCCTGCGGTGATCGACGAAGTTGCCATCGCCGTCGGTAGCACGCCCTGTACAACCCAAGGTTGACGGCCGTACTCAGCAACAACCCAGCCCAGCTCTGCGGCAATCCAAGGGAGGGGCAAAGCAAGGCACGCCAGGCGTAAGAACCAGCGATGCGTGTGCAGGGTGTGTTTTGCGGAGAAGTAAAAGCCCATCACAAACAGGGCAATAAAGAAGAAGCCACAACCGGCCATGATTCTAAAGGCAAAGAATAAAGGCGCCACATGGGGTTTAAGCGACTGGGCGGCTTGTGTGATTTGCTCCTCGGTCGCATCCGATACGTTTTCGGTGTAGCGCTTGAGGAGTAAGCCGTAGCCTAGGTCGTCTTGATGGGCTTTAAATTCAGCGAGGGCTTCCGCATCGTTTTTATCTTGTTGCAGTCGCGCTAATGCATCGTAGGCAAGCATGCCATGACGTATTCGCTCTTTACTTTCATCGATGAGTTCGGATATGCCGGTCAGTGGCTCATTGAGCGACCGTGTGGCAATCAAGCCCAGCGCATAAGGAACCTTAATGGCATGATCAGTCGTTTGGGTTGCTTCGTTGGGCATGCCGATGAGTGTGAGGCTCGCCGGCGCTTTTTCGGTATGCCACATGGCTTCCATCGCCGCAATTTTCATTTTTTGGTTACTGTTGGCTAAATAACCACTTTCGTCACCGAGTACGACCACGGATAAAGCTGACGCCAAACCAAAGGCAACGGCAACAGAAATGGAGCGCTTAGCGAGCGCCTCGTGGCGTTTGTTGAGTAAAAAGTAAGCGCTGATGGATAAGACAAACACGGCACCTGTTACGTAGCCCGCACTGAGTGTATGTACAAATTTTGCTTGTGCTACGGGGTTAAAAATAATGTCAGCAAAGTTGGTCACTTCCATACGCATGGTTTCAAAATCAAAATAAGCGCCGACAGGGTTTTGCATCCAGCCGTTAGCTATCAGAATCCATAACGCCGAAAGGTTGGTGGCCAAGGCTAGCAACCAGGTGCAGGTTAAATGTCCACGGGCCGAAAGCTTATCCCAGCCGAAGAAAAACAGGCCAACAAACGTTGCTTCCAAAAAGAACGCCATAAGGCCTTCGATGGCCAGCGGCGCACCAAACACATCGCCAACGTAGTGGGAGTAATAAGCCCAGTTCGTCCCGAACTGGAATTCCATGGTGAGTCCGGTGGCGACACCGAGCACAAAATTAATACCAAATAAAAGGCCCCAGTATTTAACCATGTCACGCCAAATGGTTTTACCCGTCATGACGTAGACGGTTTCCATGATACTCAGGATGATCGAGAGCCCTAAGGTCAGCGGAACAAATAAAAAGTGATAAAGTGCAGTAAGCGCAAATTGAAGACGGGATAAATCCACCACGTCAGTACCAGGAATCATGATATGACCTCTTTGTTAGGTTGATTATGTTGAACAGATGTTGAAGTAGATGACGTGGGTCCTAAGAGCCAGGTTGGTCCATCCACAGAAATTCTTTCAGTGCCTCGTAAACAAAAAAACCAGAGTAAACTTAGCAAGACGCATTTGATGGCAAGTGTTCGGCGAATATCACGCGCAGCAGACGGTGTTTTACTCATAGAATAACAAACCTGATGTAAGTAAAGCATTAAAATCAACTAATTTTAACGCAGATGCACAAGATTTGGTAGTGGTTTTTATGTGTTATTCAGGTACAATCAGGCCATTGCTTTGGCTTATGCATGAATAGTGGTGGATTATGGCACGTTCCAAAAGTAGTCATCGGTGGCTTCGAGAGCATTTTAATGACGAATATGTAAAACAAGCACAGCGTGAGGGGTATAGGAGTCGCGCCGTATATAAACTGAAAGAGCTTGATGAAAAAAAGAAATTGCTTCGTCCGGGGATGGCTGTGATTGATTTAGGAGCAGCGCCTGGGGGGTGGACGCAGTATCTCGTAGAAAAGTTACAAGGGCGAGGTAAAATTATTGCGCTTGATATTTTGCCGATGGACCCACTGCCTGGCGTGGATATTGTTCAAGGCGATTTTCATGATGACAAGGTTTTAGCTGAATTGATGACCTATGTGCCCAAAGGCGGGGTAGATTTATTGCTTTCAGATATGGCGCCCAATATGAGCGGTAATATCACGGTGGATATTCCCCGCGCTATGGCGCTGGTCGAACTTGCATTTGATTTAGCCTCGAGCGTGTTGAAGCCTGGCGGTCATTTACTGATGAAAGTGTTCCATGGTGAAGGCTTTGATGAGCTCTTAAAATTAGCACGTACGCAATTTGAACAGGTGATGGTTCGAAAGCCGGCGGCATCGCGTCCACGATCGCGTGAGGCTTACCTATTGGCGAAAGGTTATAAAGTGTAGTACCTTTACTGATTCATCTATATTGTTGTTTGGTCACGTCAAAAAGAGGCTACTATTTTGAATGACATGGTAAAAAATTTGTTTTTGTGGCTTATTATAGCCATTGTTTTGGTTTCGGTTTTTAGTAATTTTGGTCCGCAACACGCGGGTGCAGAAAAAATTACGTACAGCCAATTCTTAAAAGAAATTGATCAAGGCGCTGTTGCCTCGGTATCGGTTGAAGATGATCGTATTATTCGAGGTGTGAGTAAAAACAACCGTCCATTTGTGACCTATCAGCCGATGCCTGATAAAGCTTTGTTGGGTGAGCTTTTAAAAAATAATGTCGATGTCAGTGGTCAAGAAAAACAGCAAGAAAGCTTCTTGTTGCATTTGTTTGTGAACTGGTTTCCGATGCTTTTGTTGATTGGTGTGTGGGTTTTCTTTATGCGGCAAATGCAAGGCGGCGGTGGCGGTGGCCGAGGCGCCATGTCGTTTGGGCGTTCACGTGCTCGGTTGCTCGGTGAAGATCAAGTTAAAATTACATTTGCCGATGTGGCTGGTGTGGATGAAGCCAAAGATGAAGTTAAAGAATTAGTGGATTTCTTAAAAGATCCAACCAAATTTCAAAATTTAGGCGGACGTATTCCTCGTGGTGTGTTGTTGGTCGGGTCACCAGGAACCGGTAAAACATTGCTGGCTAAAGCTGTTGCAGGTGAGGCCAAAGTACCGTTTTTTACAATCTCGGGATCTGATTTTGTTGAAATGTTTGTGGGTGTTGGTGCTTCGCGTGTTCGTGACATGTTTGAACAAGCGAAAAAACAAGCGCCTTGCATTATTTTTATTGATGAGATTGATGCCGTAGGTCGTCATCGTGGCGCAGGCCTGGGCGGCGGTCATGATGAACGAGAGCAAACGCTGAACCAACTTTTGGTTGAGATGGACGGTTTTGAAGGTAACGACGGCGTGATTGTGATTGCCGCAACGAATAGACCTGATGTGCTTGATCCTGCCTTGCTGAGACCGGGGCGTTTTGACCGGCAAGTGGTTGTTCCGTTACCTGATATTCGAGGGCGTGAGCAAATTCTTCGTGTGCATTTAACCAAAGTTCCTGCTGAAGCTGGTCTTGATATTTTAGCGATTGCACGAGGAACCCCCGGGTTTTCGGGCGCTGATTTAGCTAATTTAGTCAACGAAGGGGCTTTATTTGCGGCGCGGTCGAACAAGCGCAAGGTAAGCATGCAGGACTTGGATAAAGCCAAAGATAAAATCATGATGGGTGCCGAGCGTCGCACGATGGTTATGGATGAGTCTGAACGAAAATTAACGGCGTTTCATGAAGCCGGCCATGCTTTGGTTGGGCTTTTAGTGCCTGATCACGATCCGGTGTATAAAGTCACGATTATTCCCCGAGGACGGGCGCTGGGTGTCACCATGTTTTTACCTGAGCAAGATCGTTACAGTCACAGTCGACAGCGCCTCGAAAGCCAATTGGCGAGTTTGTTTGGTGGACGTGTGGCCGAAGAGTTGGTGTTTGGTGCTGAGCATGTGACGACCGGAGCTTCCAACGATATTATGCGCGCAACCGAGCTTGCGCGGAAAATGGTGACTAGTTGGGGGCTGTCGAAACTTGGTCCTATGACGTTTGGTGAAGAAGAGGGCGAAGTGTTTTTAGGCCGCTCGATGTCACAAAACAAAGAAATTTCAGACAAAACAGCGCAAGCGATTGATGCCGAAGTTTTTGCCATTATTGAGCGCAATTATAAACGTGCCGAAAAAATTATCACCGAACACCGTGACAAATTAGATAAAATGGCCGAAGGTTTGCTTAAGTATGAAACGATTGATGCGAAGCAAATTGAAGAAGTGATGAGCGGACAATCAGTATCGGCACCTGAGGGGTGGGAGAATTTAGGCGCTCCCGCCGTGTCATCGGATTCAGATGATGGTGCGCCCAAGCCCGAAAAGAAAAAGCGCCGCGCACGTGCAACAAAGTCTGCTGATCATGATGAATCTAATGCAGGTGATCCTCCCAACGAAACCTCTTGACAAGCTCTGGCTTTCTTCTATAAGTTGGATGGGGTATCTTTATTTATTTATAGCCTTATAGCCCGGTGGAGGGACCCCATGCTTTTTAAATCTACGCTTTTATCTCTTGGATGTTGTGTCTCACTTGCATCGTTTGCTGGAAGCATGGGGGCACCTCCTCCTCCTCCTCCTGTGGTTGATGACTGTCCCTGGATGATAATCGGAAGCTTAGGTTATGCTGGCTTAAATGGCTCAAATAGTGGCCAAGGACAATCCGCTGTCGGGCGCTTTGCCATGGGTAAAGTTTTGCGTGATTATGGACGTTCAAGCTTAGGCTTTGAAGTGGGTGTGCAAAACGGTACAACCATGCAGCTTTTTATACCGCAAGCAACGCAAGATGATTTAGGGGGCTTACCGGTTACGGTGACCGTGAAGCCTTTGCTTGATATCCTGGCAACCTGGCGTGTTACACCGATGTCGACCACGGCTGTGTTTGGCGATCTTAAACTGGGTGCGGCGTATCGTCGTATGGATGTGATTAATCGAGAAACCGTGAATAATAAATCACAATTTGCCGGTGAAGTTCAAGCCGGACTCGGTGTGCCCATCAGTGATGTTGCTACGTTGAGCTTGCTTTATCAAGGTATTTTTGGTGCTAACGTTGATTTTCAAGCCAATACGGTGACTGAAACGGGGTTGATTCAAAATATTCCCATTCAAAATGGCGTGCTTTTGAGCCTAAACGTTGCACTTTAAGAGTGTATAACGCAGGAGATGCATATGCTTATTAAGCAATCAATTGTTTTGCTAGGAAGTTGTTTGTTATCGCTTGCGTCGTTTGCAGGCTTTATGGGCGAGCCCGTGCGGCAGCCTATTGCTGAAACGTTCCCATGGTCCATTACGGGTAGTGCCGGGTATGCGGTGGTTAACGATGCCAGTGCAAGCCAAGGGCAGACACCGGTTGGGCGTATTGCGGTGGGTAAAAGTCTTGGCGATCTTTTATGTGGTGTATTTGGCCTGGAATTGGGCTTTCAGAACGGTACCAGCATGGAGCTGAATCTTCCGGAAGCGACGGTCAATATTCTGGGTGGTGTACCTGTCACGGTGACCGTCAGTCCGTTGCTTGATTTGCTTGCAACCGCACGTGCGATGCCTATACCAAACAGTACCGTATTTGGTGAGCTCAAACTTGGTGCTGCATATCGTCGGATGAATGTTTTAGGGCGTGATACGGTGAATAATAGGTCACAATTTGCATTTGAGGCACAAGCGGGTTTAGGATTTCCCATTATTGAAGCGGTGACGCTGAGCCTGTTGTATCAAGGAATTTTTGGTGCAAGCCTTGGCTTTCAAGTCGACGAAGCTTCAAGAACCGGTTCTATTGCGAATATTCCTGTACAAAATGGTGTGTTGTTAAGTTTGAGTGCCGCGTTTTAGATGGTTTTATGAATTCAGCTGATTTATCTGCATGGTGTGCATCACCACAACCCATTATATCATCACCGGGGTATCGTGTACGACCTCTGGTGATGGGTATTTTGAATCTTACCCCCGATTCGTTTTCAGATGGTGGTGTTTTTTTAAAAACACACGATGCGGTTCAGCAAGCCGAAAAAATGATTGAACAGGGTGCTGATGTTTTAGACTTAGGCGCTGAGTCGTCGAGGCCCGGCGCTGTGCCTGTTTCTGCAGAGCTTGAGCTTGAGCGTTTAATTCCTGTGATTCAGCATCTATCACATGCTTATGATATTGCGCTTTCAGTGGATACGTATAAGCCTGATGTCATGCGTGAAGTGGTGCACGCCGGTGCGGGTATGATTAATGATATTTATGCACTTCGCGCACCCGGCGCACTTAACATGGCGGCAAGCCTAGATGTACCGGTTTGTTTAATGCACATGCAAGGCATGCCAAACAACATGCAAATCAAGCCAGACTATCCCGATGGTGTGGTGGCGAGTATCCAGGCTTTTTTTCATGAACGTATCAGCGCATGTCAACATGCGGGTATTCAACGTGAGCGCTTGGTTTTAGATCCTGGCTTTGGGTTTGGAAAAACGGTTGAAGATAATCTTATGTTAACGCAGCAATTACAGGTTTTTCAAAGCCATGACAGACCGCTCTTGCTTGGTGTATCGCGTAAAAGTACACTAGGGGCCGTTTTGCAACAAGAAGTGTCACATCGCTTGCCAGGAGCGCTTGGTGTGAGCGTGTTTGCCGCGCTACAAGGTGTGACAATGATAAGAACCCATGATGTAGCTGCAACAAAGCAAGCTTTAGAAATGGTCGATGCGATTGTTCACGCTACAAATTAAGTAAAATATAATAAATAATTAAGGGACAGCATGAGTCAACGTAAGTATTTTGGAACGGATGGTATTCGAGGGCGTGTGGGCTCAGGAAATATAACACCTGAATTTGTTTTGAAACTCGGTTGGGCGGTTGGCCGCGTGCTTGCGAACGGTGAACGTAAAAAAGTTCTTATTGGTAAAGACACGCGTGTTTCTGGATATTTATTGGAATCCGCTTTGCAAGCTGGACTTTCAGCTGCTGGCGTTGATGTTTTATTGCTGGGCCCGATGCCAACACCTGCGGTTGCGTATTTAACGCAAACACTGCGTGCGACCGCCGGGATTGTGATTAGTGCATCTCATAATCCATTCGAAGATAATGGTTTAAAATTCTTTTCGGCCGAAGGCTTTAAGCTGCCTGATAGCGTGGAGCTTGCGATTGAGGCCGAGCTTGAAAAAAAAATGGAGGTTGTGCCATCGGCGGAGCTGGGTAAACTCGCGCGAATTGATGATGCTCCGGGGCGTTATATTGAGTTTTGTAAAGCAACGATACCGTCGATGACGCGTTTGGCTGGGTTAAAACTTGTCGTCGACTGTGCACATGGTGCTACCTATCATGTGGCGCCAAAAGTGTTTACGGAGTTAGGTGCCGAGGTGCATGCTATAGGTAATCATCCCAACGGTTTTAATATTAATCATCAGGTGGGGTCAACGTCACCCGAGGCATTGCAAAAGCAGGTCATCGAGCAAGGAGCTGATGTTGGTGTCGCGCTGGATGGTGATGGTGATCGTGTGAGTTTGGTGGATGCAAACGGGACACTGCTTGACGGTGATGCTTTGTTGTATATTATTGCAAAGGATAGGCACGAACGCGGTGTTCTGGATGGCGGTGTGGTCGGAACGTTGATGACCAATTACGGTTTAGAAAAAGCGTTTGCAGACATGAAGATTCCGTTTGTGCGAACAAATGTAGGTGATCGCTATGTTCTGGAATCGCTTCAACATCACGATTGGAAAATTGGTGGTGAATCGTCGGGGCATGTGGTGTGTTTAGATAAAACCACGACGGGAGATGGTATTGTCGCAGCACTGCAAGTGTTATCGATGATGATAAAACAAAACAAGCGTCTCGAGCAGCTGTGTGAAGGTTTAAAATTAATGCCCCAAGTTTTAATTAATTTAAAAACATCTAAAGCCGCCGAGCTTGCAAGTCATCCAGGTGTGGTGGCTAGGGTCGATGCGCTTAATATCAAGCTTGAAGGGCTGGGCCGTGTTTTATTACGTCCATCGGGAACTGAGCCTGTGCTTCGCGTCATGGTTGAAGGGTTGAGCCAGGCTGATGTGCAGGCGCAAGCACAAGAGCTCGCTGATGCAATACAAAAAATTGCACTGAGCCATGGTTCTGTTGAAGCAGAAGCTTAGTATTTTAGATAAGGAGTAGTACAATGAGACCAATGTTTGTGATGGGCAATTGGAAAATGAACGGCTCACGCAAAACAATTCAAGCGTTGCTTGAGGGGATTTTGGCGCGCGTTGATGGCTTTAATCAAGCCGCAAATGTTGTTGTTTTTCCGCCAGCGATTTATATACCCATGGTTGCTGATATGCTCAAAAACACACGTATTCACTGGGGTGCTCAAACAACGCATGAACATGAATCGGGCGCATATACAGGTGAGATATCACCGGCGATGTTGGCTGATTATGGGTGTTCTTATGTTTTGGTTGGGCACTCCGAACGCCGAAATTTATTCAATGAAAGTGAAAAATGTGTCGCGAAGAAATTCCACAGCGTGAAAGAACATGGTATGATACCCGTTCTTTGCGTAGGCGAGACAAAATCAGAGCGTGAAAACGGTCTCATGATGTCGGTCTTGGAGCGGCAGTTGCGCGCAGTGCATTGTGATGGGTCAGTTGACTTTCAAAACTGCGTTGTTGCTTATGAGCCTGTTTGGGCCATAGGAACCGGGCAAACTGCAACGCCCGATGAAGCTGCTGAAGCACATGCCTGTATTCGAGACATCGTTACAGAGCTTGCGCCAGGAGATGCGGAACGTCTGTCCATTGTGTATGGGGGCAGCGTAAATGAACAAACAGCAGAAGCATTATTTGCCATCCCTGATATTGATGGGGGCTTGGTTGGAGGCGCTTCGCTTAAAGCTGAACAATTTTCGGATATTGTGACATGTATCAACTGTTATTAGTGTTTCATGTGTTAGTCGCGGCCTCGTTGATAGGTCTTGTGCTTATACAGCACGGCAAAGGGGCTGACATAGGTGCTGCCTTTGGCTCAGGCGCATCAGGTACTGTTTTTGGTAGTCAAGGCGTCGGCAGTTTCCTCTTTAAATTGACCGGTGGGCTAGCTTTAACATTTTTTGTGACGAGTGTGTCTTTGTCATCGATGGTAGCAACGCAGTATCATCGAGCGAATCAGTTGGCTATACCGCAACCGACTCAACAGGCACCAGGACTTGGACTTCCTATTCCAGGGGAGCCAAGAAAGTAATAACGATTTGCCGAAGTGGTGGAATGGTAGACACGCCGTCTTGAGGGGGCGGTGGCGCAAGCTGTGCCGGTTCGAGTCCGGCCTTCGGTACCATATATGAGCAAAGCAACATGATCTTATCACAGTACTTTCCCATTCTTGTGTTTATTCTTATTGCATTTGCTTTGGGTTGTGTGATGCTGGGCGCGGGTGCGCTTTTGTCTCCGCATCGACCTGATTCAGAAAAAAATGCACCTTATGAGTGTGGTTTTCCTCCCTTCGAAAGCTCGCGTATACCGTTTGATGTACGTTTTTATTTGGTTGCCTTGCTTTTTATTATTTTTGATTTAGAAACAGCGTTTTTCTTTCCGTGGGCTTTGGTCCTACGAAAGCTCGGTTGGTTTGGTTTTTCGGCCATGGCACTTTTTTTGAGTCTGCTCGTGATTGGTTTTATTTATGAGTGGAAGCGTGGCGCATTAGAGTGGGAGTGAGGCATCATATGGCTTCAAATGAATTAAAAAAACAAGGCTTTGCGACAACCTCGATTGAGAAACTCGGAGCGTGGGCACAAACAGGTTCTATGTGGCCTGTCACGTTTGGTCTTGCCTGTTGTGCTGTTGAAATGATGCATGCAGGGGCGGCACGTTATGATTTAGACCGTTTTGGTATTATTTTTAGACCCAGTCCTCGGCAGTCAGATGTGATGATTGTGGCCGGTACGCTATGCAATAAAATGGCGCCTGCCTTACGCAAAGTTTATGATCAAATGCCTGAACCACGTTGGGTTATTTCTATGGGATCATGCGCTAACGGCGGCGGTTATTATCATTATTCATATTCGGTGGTACGCGGATGCGATCGCATTGTGCCTGTTGATGTGTATGTCCCTGGATGTCCACCAACAGCTGAGGCGTTGATGTATGGCATTATCCAGTTGCAGAATAAAGTCAGACGTATCAAAACCATTGATATGTAAGCTGATTCTTAGGGAACCTCTTTGATATGACGAAAAAAAAAGCATTAATCGAAGCACTTTCTTCTGAGTGGGCGTCAGCTTCACTGAATTTAACGGAAGCTTTGGGCGAAATCACAATAGTTTTAGAAAGCAACTCGCTTTTACAGACGATGGCAACGTTACGTGATAAATCCGTGTTTTCGTTTGATCAGTTAATTGATGTGTGTGCGGTTGATTATTTGCACTATGGCAGCAGTCAGTGGGAAACGGATGCTGCAAGCGAATGTGGGTTTTCACGTGCGGTCGAGCCAGAAATCAAATCCGAGCAGAACACGCAAGCACCACGTTTTGCTGTGGTGTATCACTTGTTATCAACCCAAAACAATCAGCGTCTTCGTGTCAAAGTTTATCTTGATGAGGCGTTAAATCATTTGCCATCCGTTGTGTCCATTTGGAAGTGTGCGAATTGGTTTGAGCGCGAAGCTTACGATATGTTTGGTATTTTGTTTGAAGATCATCCTGATTTACGTCGAATTTTGACGGATTATGGGTTTATAGGCCATCCATTCCGTAAAGATTTTCCTGTGAGTGGCCATGTTGAAATGCGTTATGATGCTACGCTCAAAAAAGTGATTTATGAGCCCGTAGATATTGAGCCTCGTACATTAGTTCCAAAGGTGATTCGCCATGATTGAGTTACAACATTACACCTTAAATTTTGGTCCACAACATCCTGCTGCACATGGCGTTTTGCGTTTGGTGCTTGAGCTTGAAGGTGAAACCATTGTACGTGCTGATCCTCATGTAGGATTATTGCATCGTGGAACAGAAAAATTAGTTGAAACCAAACCGTATATTCAAAGCATTGGTTATATGGACCGGCTCGATTATGTTTCGATGATGTGTAACGAGCATGCGTATGTGCTTGCATTGGAGCGTATGCTTGGAGTTAAGGCGCCACTACGTGCCCAATATATTCGCACGATGTTTGATGAAATTACACGAATTTTAAATCACCTGTTATGGCTTGGAGCGACAGCTTTAGATATTGGTGCTATGACCGTATTTTTATATTGTTTCCGTGAACGCGAAGATTTGTTTGATTGCTATGAAGCCGTATCTGGTGCACGCATGCATGCAACGTATTACCGTCCAGGTGGTGTTGCACGTGACTTGCCTGATACCATGCCGCAGTATAAACCATCCAGGTGGCACAGCGAGCGCGAAGTGGATGCAATGAACGCAAATCGCCAAGGCGGATTGCTTGATTTTATCGAGTCGTTTACGCAACGGTTTCCTAAGTGTGTCGATGAGTATGAAACGTTACTCACGGATAATCGTATTTGGAAGCAACGTACGGTTGATATCGGTGTGGTATCTCCTGAAGAGGCATTGCAACATGGTTTTACTGGGCCTATGTTACGTGGCTCGGGTGTTGCTTGGGACCTACGAAAAAAGCAGCCTTATGCTGCCTACGATAAAGTCGATTTTGATGTTCCTGTGGGACGTACCGGCGATTGCTATGATCGCTATTTAGTACGTATAGAAGAAATGCGACAGTCCAATCGTATTATTCAGCAATGTGTGGCATGGCTTCGTGATAATCCGGGTCCAATTAAGCTCGATGATCATAAAATAACGCCGCCACCCCGGGAAACCATGAAGCATGATATGGAAGCCCTGATTCATCATTTTAAATTATTTACCGAGGGCTTTTCGTTGCCTGAAGGTGAAGTTTACAGTGCGGTCGAAGCACCTAAAGGTGAATTTGGTATTTATTTGGTTTCAGATGGTGCAAATAAACCTTATCGCATGAAAATTCGAGCGCCAGGGTTTTCGCATTTATCGAGCTTTAATGACATGGTCAAAGGTCATATGCTGGCTGATGGCGTCGCTATTTTAGCAAGCCAAGATATTGTATTTGGAGAGATTGATCGATGAGTGCTGACATATCAGATACGACGGTTTTGTTACGAGAGTTTGTCTCTGAAGAAAACTTGGCAGAAATAGATCGTTGGGTGAAAAAATTTCCTGCTGATCAAAAGCAATCTGCCGTGATGCAGGCTTTAACCCTGGTTCAAGAAGCGCAAGGGCACTTAACCGCGCCTGCTATGGACGCTGTCGCAGCGTATCTTGATATGCCAGCGGTTGCTGTGTATGAAGTGGCTTCGTTTTACAGCATGTATCGTAGAAAACCTGCAGGTCGGCATGCCATCAACGTGTGTACGAACATCACGTGTCAATTGCGAGATTCAAAAGCTATTTTTTCAGCTTTAGAGCAAAAGTTAGGTGTTAAGCATGGTGAAACAACAGCGGACGGGCGATTTACGCTTTCTGAAGTTGAGTGTTTGGGTGCTTGTGTAAATGCACCGATGATGCAAGTAGATAAAGATTATCATGAGAACTTAACGGTTGATGCCCTTGATGGGGTGTTGGACCACTATAAATAATAACGACGCGAAGAGGCCAGAGGCTGTGGTTAAACAAAATCAAGTTTGTTATCGAACGCTCGACCTACCAGAACCGTGGGCATTGTCGACGTATGAAAGTGTAGGGGGCTACAAGGTTTGGCGTCGTATTTTAGCTGAACAGACACCGCCTGCTGAGATCATTGCAGAATTAAAATTATCTGCCCTACGAGGTCGCGGTGGCGCCGGTTTTCCGACGGGTCTTAAATGGAGTTTTTTGAATCGTAATGCACCGGTTCAAAAATACGTTGTATGTAACTCCGATGAAGGTGAGCCCGGCACATGTAAAGACCGCGATATTTTGCGTTATAACCCGCATCAACTGATTGAAGGCATGGCCATTGCTGGCTACGTGATGGGTGCAACGGTTGGCTATAATTATATACGCGGTGAATTTTGGGAGCCGTATGAGCGTATGGAAGCCGCGCTTAAAGAAGCATACGATGCAGGCTTGCTCGGAAAAAATATTTTAGGCTCAGGCTTTGATTTTGATTTACACAATCATTTAGGTGCAGGTGCGTATATTTGTGGTGAAGAAACCGCATTATTGAATTCTTTGGAAGGTAAAAAAGGTCAACCACGCTTTAAACCGCCGTTTCCGGCGAATCATGGTTTGTACGGCAAGCCAACTACGGTGAATAATACGGAAACATTTGCTTCGGTACCCGTGATTTTAGAAAAAGGCGGTGAATGGTTTTTAAATCTAGGCAAGCCAAATAACGGCGGCACGAAGTGCTTTAGTGTGAGCGGGCATGTTAATAAGCCCGGTAATTTTGAAATACCGCTGGGAACGCCGTTTAAAACGTTACTTGAGCTTGCGGGTGGTTTACGGCCAGGCCGAACGTTAAAAGCGGT
This sequence comes from Legionellaceae bacterium, assembly GCA_029212505.1. Classification (GTDB taxonomy): domain Bacteria; phylum Pseudomonadota; class Gammaproteobacteria; order Legionellales; family Legionellaceae; genus JAALKW01. Next base: position 58,228 of record JARGOS010000002.1, read on the forward strand.
CATCCCTGGTGGAACTTCGATGCCTATCTTGCCCGGTGATGTCATGATGGGCCTTGATATGGACTATGATAGCATCCAAAAAGCCGGTTCTGGCTTGGGTTCAGGTGCTGTGATTATTATGGATGACACCACCTGTATGGTCGATGTCTTGCGACGTGTATCACTTTTTTATATGGAAGAGTCCTGCGGGCAGTGCACGCCGTGTCGAGAAGGTACGGGTTGGATGGTGCGTTTGCTTAATCGAATTCACGGCGGTCAAGGCGCGCCCGGTGATATCGAAAAACTCGTGAATGTTGCTGATAAAATTGAAGGACGTACCATTTGTGCACTGGGTGAAGCAGCCGCTTGGCCCGTTCAAAGTTTCGTAAAGCATTTTTACTCAGAATTTGATGCTTTTATTAAGCAAAAAGGTTAAATCATGGCGACTATTGAAATAGACGGCAAGTCATTTGACGTTGAAAACGGCAAAATGATTATTGAAGTGGCGGATGAAGCAGGTATTCATATCCCTCGTTTTTGCTACCATAAAAAATTATCTGTGGCAGCTAACTGTCGGATGTGTTTGGTCAGTGTTGCAAATTCGAAAAAAACACTGCCAGCATGTGCTACACCGATTACGGATGGCATGAAGGTTTTTACCAAGTCAGAAGAAGCGCGTCGTTCGCAAGAAGCTGTGATGGAATTTTTGTTGATTAACCATCCGTTGGATTGCCCTATCTGCGATCAAGGCGGTGAGTGCGAGTTGCAAGATGTTTCGATGGGCTTTGGTCAAGATAGCTCTGAATACGCGGAAGCTAAACGAGCGGTTAAAGATGATGATTTAGGCTCGCTGGTTGCAACCGAAATGACACGTTGCATTCAATGTACGCGTTGCGTGCGTTTTGGTGAAGAAATCGCAGGCATGCAAGAGCTCGGCGGTATGGGCCGAGGCGAGCATATGCAAATCGGAACTTACGTTGAACACAGCTTAAAATCTGAAATTTCAGCCAATATTATTGATTTATGCCCTGTAGGCGCATTAACATCTAAACCTTACCGTTTTACAGCCCGAGCATGGGAAATGACACAGCACGCAGGTGTTGCACCCCATGACTGCTTGGGTTCAAATATCTATGCGCACACGCGGCGTGATCGTTTGATGCGCGTGGTGCCTAAAGAACATGACGCAATCAACGAAACCTGGTTATCGGATCGGGACCGATTTAGTTATTTAGGGCTGAATGATCATACGACCCGCGCAGGGCAACCGATGATTAAGCGCAATGGGCAGTGGGGTGTTGTCAGCTGGCAAACCGCACTCACGTTTGCAGCTCAAGGTATGAGCCGGGTAATTGAAGAGCATGGGCCAGAGCAGTTGGCCGCGTTAACTCAACCCTCTGCGACGGTTGAAGAGTTTTATTTGCTACAAAAACTCATGCGTGCCCTTGGCGTGAATAATATCGACCATCGCCTGCGCCAAACCGACCAGCGCGATCAGGCGATGCAGCCTGTCATGCCTACCAGTTCGTTGCCATTTGCAGAGCTTGAGCAGCAAGCATCTATTTTGATTTTTGGTTGTAATGTACTCCGAGAAGTACCGTTGGCAGGTGTCCGTCTTCAAAAAGCGCATCAAAACAACGCAGCTGTGTATGCAATCAATCCGGTTGAATTTGATGCTCGGGTGCCTTATACCAATGCCCTGACAGCCACGCCTGACGCTATGCTGAGCCATGCTGTGAGTCTTCTGGCGATACTGGCAAAAAAATCCAGTGAAGTGGCACTGCCAGAACAGCTTCAAAGCTTATTAATGCAGCATGCATCAAATCAAGCCACCGAAATTGAGGCGATAGCCGATGCTCTGTGTCAGCCCGAGGCTGCGATCGTAACCGGTGAGTTGTTTGAAAATCATCCGAACGCCGCCATATTTCGTAGCGTGATGACATGGATTTGCACGTTAAGTGGAGCACGTCATCTGCGCCTCACCACCGGTGCGAATAGTGCTGGTGCTTGGGCTGCAGGTGCTGTGCCGCATCGTACAGCCGCAGGAAAAGCATTAGAAACACCCGGGTTATCAACAGCAGAGGCCTTAGAAGCTAAGCTCAAAGGTTATGTGCTGATGGGGCTTGACCCAACCATGGATATTGCAAACCCAACGCAGGCACGGCAAGCCATGTTAGCGGCAGAATTTGTTGTGGCTATTTCGGGTTACCAGACGGAATCAATTAAAGAATGTGCTGATGTTATTTTACCGATGGCACTGTTTGCTGAAACATCCGGTACGTATATCAACGTTGACCAAACTTGGCAAACCGTCACGGGCGCGCTCGCACCTTATGGCGAAGCACGTCCCGCTTGGAAAATATTGCGTGTGCTTGCAAATACCTTGCAATGCGCGGGTTTTGAATATTCATCCACCGAAGAGGTGCTGTCGGAACTTAAGGCAGAGCTTGCGGGCGCTGATACACCAACATCTGCATGTTTCTATCCAGATGCCTGGCCTGAAGTTCAGGGCGACTTGGTACGTGTGGGTGAATGGCCGTTGTATCGTACCGATGCCGTCGTTCGACATGCAAAAGCTTTGCAAGCATGCGCTGCAGCGGATGACGTCTGTGTTCGTTTGCATCCAGCCACGGCAAAACGCTTGGATTTAAGCGATATGGCTACTGTATCTCAAGGTGATATTGAGATAACATTGCCGTTGATATGTGATGCTCGTGTTGCGCCCGATGTCGTTTGGGTACCCAACGCCATGCCGGAGACCGTTGACCTCGGTCACGCCTTCGCTCCTATAACTGTTAAGTGTTAAAATTTAAGGTAAATCATGTTGCAAGACATTAGCTTACTTTTGTGGATTATTATTAAAATCCTGATCATTGTGGTGCCCCTGCTTATTGGAGTCGCTTACTTAACTTTTTTTGAACGAAAAGTGATTGGTTTTATTCAGCAACGTATTGGACCTAATCGTGTGGGTTATCGAGGTTTATTGCAGCCCTTTGCCGATTTGATGAAAATGCTTCAAAAAGAAATTGTTGTACCCACGCAATCCAATAAATATTTGTTTATTGTTGCGCCACTTTTTACGTTGGCACCTGCGCTTGTGGGTTGGGCAGTGATTCCTTTTGATCAAGGCTTAGTGCTTGCCAATATTAATGCAGGCGTGTTGTATTTATTCGCTGTAAGCTCACTGGGTGTTTACGGTATTTTAATTGCGGGCTGGGCTTCTAATTCGAAATACGCGATGTTGGGTGCGCTCAGGAGTGCTGCTCAGACTGTTTCGTATGAGATTGCGATGGGGTTTGCTTTAGTCGGCGTATTGCTCGCATCCAATAGCATGAATATTACAGAAATCGTTCAGGCACAACAGGGCGGTGTTTCGCATTGGTGGGCATTGCCTCTTTTGCCTTTATTTATGTCATTTTGGATTGCGGGTATAGCCGAAACCAACCGCGCGCCGTTTGATTTAGCTGAAGGTGAGTCTGAGATTGTGGCGGGTTTTCACGTCGAGTACTCAGCGATAAGCTTTGGACTGTTCTTTTTGGCAGAATATGCAAGCATGATTTTAATATCTGTTATGCTGGCATTACTCTTTGCCGGGGGATGGTTGTCGCCATTTGAAGGATTTCCTGCGTTAAACTCAGTTTTCTTTTTTGTGCCAGGTATTGCGTGGCTCCTAATGAAAACATGCTTTTTTCTTTTCGTGTATTTATGGATCAGGGCAACGTTTCCTCGCTACCGTTATGATCAACTGATGCGTCTTGGGTGGAAAGTACTCATTCCTGTGACATTGGTGTGGGTCGTGGTTACCGCAGCGATGGTTGTTGCTAAACTTGGTCCCTGGTTCTCGTAAGCTCAAAAGGTCTTCTGAATGAAAAAGATAGTTCGCTATGCCAAGCATTATATTAAAAGCTTTCTGTTATTGGAGCTTTTATCTGGATTACGCTTAACTGGGCGTTATTTCTTTAAGAAAAAAATTACGGTGCAATTTCCTGAAGAAAAAACACCGATATCACCTCGATTTCGTGGTTTACTGGCCTTGCGTCGCTATCCTAACGGTGAAGAGCGTTGTATTGCCTGTAAATTATGTGAAGCGGTGTGTCCGGCTTTAGCCATTACGATTGAATCGGATGAGCGGGATGATGGTTCACGACGCACCACGCGCTATGATATTGACATGTTTAAATGTATTAATTGCGGTTTGTGTGAAGAGTCATGTCCTGTGGATTCAATTGTTGTTACGCCTATCCATCACTATCACATGAATGAGCGAGGACAAAACATCATGACCAAGGAAAAACTCCTGGCCGTGGGTGACCATATGGAAGAGCGTCTTGCTGAAGATCGTAAAATTGATGCCAAATACCGCTAATGGGGTTCGATATGCATGTAGAGTTAGTTAATATTATTTTTTATGCGTTTGCTGGGCTTACCGTCCTAGCCGCATTTTCAGCGGTGATTCAGCGTAATCCAGTACGCTGTGTTTTGTTTTTGGTGCTCACGTTTTTCGGTAGCGCCGGTGTATGGTTGCTGGCACATGCTGAATTTCTCGCGCTTATTTTAGTACTGGTGTACGTTGGTGCAGTCATGACCTTGTTTTTGTTCGTCGTGATGATGCTCAATATTGACACTGAACTGATGAAAACAACGTTTCGTCGCTACCTCCCTTGGGCGGTGCTGGGTACAGCACTCTTTGTTGGCTTGCTTATCCAGGCTATACCTTCGGATGGCGCATTATTAGGCTCTGTAGGTACACATACATCGAATATATCAAACACAGAAGCGCTGGGCATGGTGATTTACACGCATGATATTTTGGCGTTTGAAATGGCCGCGATGATTTTACTGGTGGCTATTGTTGCGGCAATTACATTGACGCATCGTGTGCCACGACCAGGAAAACGCCAGCATGTGGTGAGCCAAATCATGACGCGACGTGAAGATCGCGTAAGTTTAATCCGCATGAAGTCAGAAAAACCTGAGGAGGACGACGCATGATTCCTGTGACGCATTATCTTATTTTAAGCGGCATACTTTTTGCTGTGAGCATGGTAGGTATGTTGATTAACCGCCGTAATGTCATCACCTTATTGGTGTGCTTGGAGCTTATGCTGTTGGCTGTTAACACCAATTTTGTTGCTTTTTCTTCGGCCCATGGTGGCCATGCTGGCGAAGCCTTTGTGTTTTTTATTCTAACGGTTGCAGCAGCTGAAGCCGCCATTGGGCTTGCCATTGTGCTCTTGCTCTTTCGTCATCGTGGCAGCATCGATGTTAACGCAATCAATCATTTGAAAGGATAACCACGTGAGTATGTTAGCGATTTCTTGGTTAAGTGTTTTAGCGCCTCTAGTGGGTGCTGTACTTGCAGGCTTTGGTGGCAAGATCTTGGGGCGGCGTGGCGCGCATTGTGTGACCATTGCCGGTGTTGCTGTAGCATGTTGTGCTGCCATTGATATTGCTATGCAAGTCTTGGGTCACGGTGAAATACTTAATGTAAATGCTTACACCTGGGCCAGTGCACCCGCGCCGTTTGCCTATGCGTTTCACTTAGGCTTGCTGATTGATCCGCTAACCGCTGTGATGATGGTGACCGTGACGTTTGTTTCGCTTTTGGTGCATATTTACAGTATTGGCTACATGAGCGACGATCCTGGGTATCAACGCTTTTTTAGTTATATTTCGCTGTTTACGTTTATGATGTTGATGTTGGTCACCGCTAACGGATTCTTGCAGCTTTTCTTTGGCTGGGAAGGTGTAGGTTTAGTCTCTTATTTGCTGATTGGGTTTTGGTTCGAAAAAGAGTCTGCGCTACAAGGTAGTCTTAAAGCCTTTTTGGTCAATCGTGTCGGCGATTTCGGATTTATTCTGGGTATCGGCTTGGTGCTGATGTATGTCGGCAGCCTCGATTATGCGACGGTGTTTGCCCATGCTGGTGCGCTGTCTGATAAAACCATTCATATTTGGGGTGATAAATCCTGGTCTGTCATGACCGTGATTTCGATGCTGCTTTTTGTGGGAGCTATGGGTAAATCGGCCCAAGTGCCGTTGCATGTCTGGCTACCTGAATCGATGGAAGGTCCAACACCGATTTCAGCGTTGATTCATGCGGCCACCATGGTCACCGCCGGTGTGTTTATGGTCGCACGAATATCACCTATCGTTGAATATTCCGAAACGGCCTTGAGTTTTATTTTAGTGATTGGTGCAACGGGCGCATTATTTACAGGTTTACTGGCCATTGTGATGAATGATATTAAGCGTGTTGTTGCGTATTCAACGCTCTCGCAGTTGGGGTACATGATGGTTGCTATGGGCGCCTCGGCCTTTAGTGCAGGTATCTTCCATTTGCTCACACATGCGTGTTTTAAAGCCTTATTATTTTTGGCAGCGGGCTCGGTGATTATTGGCATGCATCACGAGCAAGATATGCGAAAAATGGGTGGGTTATGGCGCAAAATGCCCATCACCTACATCACGTTCTTAATCGGAAGTTTAGCCCTTTGTGCTGTTCCTCCATTTGCTGGATTTTTCTCAAAAGATACGATTATTGAAGCCGCTAAGGCATCGAGCATTCCAGGCAGTGGTTATGCCTATGTATGCGTGGCGCTTGGCGCGATGGCCACGGCGATTTATTCTTTCCGTGCGCTCTTCATGACGTTTCATGGCACACCCCGCATGACAGATAAGGCATACAGTCATGTGAAAGAATCGCCATGGGTGGTTTGGTTACCGTTGGTTGTGCTTGCTGTGCCGTCGGTTGTTCTTGGATATCTCTTATTTGAGCCCATGTTATTTAACACACCGAGTTTGCTTGCACCATCGATTACCGTATTTGAACAATACGATGTACTCAAAGAAATTGCAGCAGAAGGCGTGGTGACTCCGATGGCTGCCGTGATGCACGCGTATCATTCGCCGGTATTTTGGTTAACGTTAGCTGGTATTGTATTCGCATGGTTTGCGTATATTGTATCACCAAGCTTACCTGCGCGATTCGTTCGTGTATTTTCAGTGCCCTATAAAATTTTAGAAAACAAATACGGATTTGATAAATTTAACGATTGGTTTTTTATCCGAGGTGGACGTGCTTTAGGTGGCTTGTTTTATCGTGCGGGTGATCAGGCGTTGATTGATGGCGGCATCGTCAACGGTTCGGGGCGTTTAGTCCGCTGGACTGCTTCAAAGATGCGCGTGACTCAAAGCGGGTATGTGTATCATTATATGGCATTGATGGCCTTTGGGTTGTTGGCTTTTTTGGGTTGGTTATTGCTCGGGTAAAAGCGACCTAAGCACAAGGTTTAATGAAGGGGATAACATGCAGTATATGCTGAGTATTTTGATTTGGCTCCCAATAATTGCGGGCGTTGGTATTTGTCTCGTTGGCGACGATGCCCGTCCCCATCGCACACGTGCGCTGGGCTTGCTCACCGTTCTAGTGAGTTTAGCGTGTTGTGTACCGCTGATGATGGGATTCGATTCATCAGCACAAGGTATGCAATTTGTTGAAGATATTGCATGGGTTCCTGCACTCGGTATTCGTTATCATCTGGGTATTGATGGCCTGTCGCTTATTTTAATCGTCTTGAGTGTGTTTACCAATCTCATCGTGTTTCTCGCGACCTGGGAGGGTGTTAAAACACGCGTTTCGCAATACATCGCAGCTTTTTTGATCATGCAAGGGCTCTTGGTCGGGGTGTTTGCAGCGATGGACGTGATTTTATTTTACGTGTTCTGGGAAGCGACGTTGATTCCTATGTATTTAATTATTGGAATTTGGGGTTCAGATAACCGGGTCTATGCTGCGATTAAATTTTTCTTATACACGTTCTTAGGCTCTGTTTTAATGCTGGCCGCGTTTTTATATTTAGGCTATCACGCGAAGTCGTTTAATTTAGATGCTTTATATGCACTAAAACTTAGCATGACAGCACAAACATTGATTTTTATAGCCTTTTTCTTTGGGTTTGCGATTAAAATACCGATGTTTCCGGTGCATACGTGGTTGCCTGATGCGCATACAGAAGCGCCTGCCGGTGGTTCTATCATGTTGGCGGCTATTTTATTAAAACTGGGTGCTTATGGATTTTTACGCTTTGCATTGCCGATTGTGCCGGATGCCTGCCAGCACTACGCTCCGCTCATCATTGTCTTATCGTTGATCGCCGTTGTGTATGTTGGGTTGATTGCCATCATTCAGAAAGACATGAAGCGTTTAATTGCTTATTCATCGATATCGCATATGGGATTTGTGACGTTAGGCTGTTTTGTGTTGTTTGCTATGGTGGATAAAAGCAACTTGCAAAGTGCGGGTTTAGTGTTGGAAGGCGCTATTGTGATTATGATTTCTCATGCGTTTGTTTCCAGTGCGATGTTTGCTGGGGTTGGCTTTATTTATGATCGTATGCACTCGCGACAAATTGAAGATTTTGGTGGAATAGTTAAAACCATGCCGGTGTTTGCGTCGTTTTTTATGTTATTTGCCATGGCCAATGCTGGCTTACCAGGTACGTCCGGTTTTGTCGGCGAGTTTATGGTGATTGTTGGCAGCATGAAAGCCGGGTTCTGGATCGCATTTTGGGCCGCGACCACACTCATCATTGGGGCAACGTATACTTTGTGGATGTACAAGCGCGTGATTTTTGGACCAATCACCAATAAAAAAGTTGAAGCACTGCAGGATTTATCAAAATTTGAGCTCAGTGCTTATTCACTGCTTGCAATCCTCGTGCTTGTGATGGGTATTTATCCTAAACCCATGTTGGATTACGTTCATCAATCCGTCAGCACCACCTTAGCGCAGGCTGATCATTCAAAACTTCAAGCAAAAATTCAAGGTTAAACAATCATGACTGGATTACTCGATAATATCTGTTTGGCACTTCCTGAAATGACCTTGCTGATCACAGCATGTGTGGCACTTTTAGGTGACTTATTTTTTCCACGCAAAAGCAGTTTAGTGTTTGCTTTTGCTTGCCTTGGCGTGTTAGTTGCGGCCGGTGAGAGTTTAATGATGATTGGGCAAGCTAAGCAGGTTATCTTGGCCGGCGCATTTGTCAGTGATGATATGGCCCATGTCATGAAGTTTTTTATAGGCCTGACCGTGTTTTTAAGTTTATTTTATGGTCGGCCGTATTTAAACGAACGTGGGGTATCTTTGGGAGATAATACTGTTTTGGCGTTATTCTCGACGCTCGGCATGATGATTTTGGTGTCGGCGCATTCGCTTCTGACAGTGTATTTAGCGCTTGAGTTATTATCTTTGCCACTGTATGCCTTAACAGCGATTCGTCGTACGGAAGCTGATGGTCCAGAAGCGGCCTTAAAGTATTTTGTCATGGGTGCGATGGCGTCAGGTATTTTACTTTACGGTATGTCATTGCTTTATGGTGCAACCGGCGCTTTAACGTTTGATGCGATTAATGCAGCGCTCACCCCGGAGTTATTAAGCACGCAATCAGGTTTGCTGACGTTCTCGCTTGTGTTTTTAGTGGTGGGTGTTGCGTTTAAACTTGCTGCGGCACCGTTTCATTTTTGGGCGCCAGATGTATACGATGGCGCACCGAGTGCAACGACGCTGTTTATTAGTGCAGCACCTAAAATTGCCGCGTTAGGTATGGCCCTTCGTTTGCTTACGCTCGGTTGGGGCGATATGGTGCACCAATGGCAGCAATTGGTTTTAGTTCTTGCGTTATTATCCACCGGCCTCGGTAATATTTTAGCGGTCGTTCAAACCAAAATTAAGCGTTTATTTGCTTATTCAGCTGTGGCACATGCAGGCTATGCGTTGTTTGGTGTGCTTGCTGCTACGTCGGCAGGGTATTCTGCTGCTTTATATTATGTGGTGGTGTATGCCTTGATGTCATCCGGTGCGCTTGGTTTGATTGTGCTGTTATCTCGTGGTGGGGTTGAGATTACCGATATTGATGATTTGCGCGGCTTAAATAAGCGCCAACCTTGGCTTGCTTTTTTGATGCTGCTAATTTTATTTTCTATGGCCGGTGTACCACCGTTAGTTGGTTTTTTAACAAAATTGCTGGTGTTAAAAGCTCTAGTTGATGTTCACATGATATGGGTTGCGGTGTTTGGGCTTGTGTTTGCTGTGATTGGCGCGTTCTACTATTTGCGTGTGGTTAAAGTGATGTACTTTGATGAGCCTGCGGATGTATCTCGTATTTATTTATCGAAAACAGAGCAAGTAATTTTTTCGTTGAATAGCTTATCGTTGTTATATTTAGGCTTATTTCCAAGTGCTTTAATTGCGTTGTGCTTGGGTGTTTTTGCGTAGTTGTAATATAAGCCTATGCCGTTAATGATGCATTGCATAGGCTTAATGATAATTGTTTAATTAAAATGATATTTTGCTTGCATTTGTTGGTCCTCTAGGAAAGACGGCTCTTTAAGTGCGTTGAAGGCTAGCAAAGCAAATATTCCGACAGCCAACGCAAGTATTACCGGACCAGGAAAGTATACCGCAGCCACGACCAAGGCAGCTACAGCGGCACTTGCTTTCTCCGGATGACTATCTACATATTGTTTGGCGGGTTCAAGTTGCTTTATTGTTCTATCATAGATAAATAATTCTCTGTGCTCGGTGAAAAAACTCATAGCATCTACTCCTCAGTGGTTATCCAGACTGAATTCCATCACGTGCTTAAAATATGATCAACAAAGTTAAGCGTAGAGCGCTTATGTTAATCCTTTTTATTAAAGTGAAGGAAAAAAGACGTGGGGCCTTGTGCCCAACGCAGGTTTTAGGTATACTGCCTTCAGTTGATGCGGGGTGGAGCAGCTTGGTAGCTCGTCGGGCTCATAACCCGAAGGTCGTAGGTTCAAATCCTGCCCCCGCTACCACTTCTATATGAACCTCATTTATGAGGTTTTTTATTACCTAATATTTTTTAAAATTTTACGAAGCCAATTTATGATCCAACAGGAAATAGAAGCACTCATACGCCCAAGTATCGAAAGTATGGGCATTGAATTTTGGGGCTGTGAATATCACCGGCAAGGGCGACATAGTCTTTTACGCATCTATATTGATACGCCTGAAGGGGTTGTGGTCGATGATTGTGAGCGCGTGAGTCGCCAAGTCAGTGCTTTACTTGATGTTCATGATCCGATTCCTGAGCAATATAATTTAGAAATATCATCGCCTGGGGAGCCGCGCCCGCTGTTTTATCCAGAGCAATATGCGCGCTATCTTGGCGAAGAAGTTCAGATTCGTTTAGGACGCCCCATGGGCGACCGACGAAACATCACGGGGACGATTACAGCAGTTCAGGATGACGCCCTAATTTTGCAGGAAGGGGATGTTGAGCATACCTTTCCTTTCTCAAACATTGTGAAAGCACATTTGACTGTTGAACGAGGCGAAGCATGAGCAAAGAATTGTTATTGGTTGCTGAGGCACTATCGAACGAAAAAGGCGTAACGAAAGCCACGGTTTTGGAAGCGATTCAAGCGGGTCTTGAGTCTGCAACACGTAAACTTTCGGGTATGGATACAGGTGTTCGCGTAAAAGTCGATCCACGAACCGGTAATTACGAAACGTTCCGTTACTGGGATGTGGTTGCTGATGATGAAGTCATGTTTCCTGAACGCCAGCTGACGTTGGCGGAAGCTCAAGCGCGTGTTCCGGATATTGAAATCGGTGGTCGAATTGAAGAATTGGTGCCGTCGGTTGAATTTGGCCGTATTTCTGCCCAAAGTGCACGTCAAGCCATTGCTCAAAAAATGCGAGAAGCAGAACGTAAACTCGTTGAAGATCAATTTAAAGATAAACTGGGCCAGCTTGTCTATGGAACGGTTAAAAAAGTAACACGTGAGCATGTGATTATTGATTTAGGCGGTAAGGCCGAAGCCTTTTTGTCGCGTAAAGAGATGCTGCCACAAGAAATGTTTCGCACCAATGATCGCGCCCGTGCTTATCTTTATGCGATTTCAGATCAAACACGTGGGCCACAACTTTTGGTCAGTCGAACACATGATGAAATGTTGGTTGAGTTGTTTCGCATTGAGGTGCCTGAGATTGGTGAAGCGGTCATTGAGATTAAAGCGGCGGCACGTGATCCAGGTAGTCGCGCCAAAATTGCAGTAAAAACCAATGATGGGCGTATTGATCCGGTCGGTGCTTGTGTGGGTATGCGTGGTGCACGCGTGCAAGCGGTTTCAAGTGAGTTAGGTGGCGAGCGCGTCGATATTATTTTATGGGACGATAACCCAGCACAATTGGTGATTAATGCCATGGCACCTGCTGAAGTATCATCGATTGTTGTGGATGAAGATTCTCATACCATGGATCTAGCGGTACACAGTTCGCAGTTATCTCAGGCCATCGGCCGCAGTGGACAAAACGTACGTCTCGCAAGTCAATTGACCGGTTGGTCACTTAACGTCATGACGATTGAGGATTTTGAGAGCAAGAACGAAGAAGAAGCCTCCAAAATTATTCAGTCGTTTACAACGGCATTAGAAATTGATGAAGAAGTGGCTCAGTTGCTTGTCGAGCATGGTTTTTCTTCGCTAGAAGAAGTGGCGTATGTGCCTAAAGAAGAGTTGCTAGAGATTGAAGCTTTTGATGATGAAATTGTAGAAGAGCTACGTAATCGGGCCAATGATACACTGTTAGCACAGGCCTTGCTTGGAGGAAAATCCGGTGAAGGTGATACCGATTTAGCATCGATGGAAGGTGTAACGCCAGCATTGCTTGAAAGTTTGATAGCTGCAGGCATTACTACACGTGATGATTTAGCAGAGCTTGCAGTCGATGAGTTACTCGATGTGCCTGGGATGACGGAAGAAAAAGCTGGAGCCTTAATTATGAAGGCTCGGGAAGCATGGTTTGAGTCTGACGACGCGTCTGAGGCTTGATGAGTTGCTGAATGTGAATGTAAGCGCGAGCTGCGGAGAGGGGAAATAAAACATGGCTGATGTAACGGTGAAGCAATTAGCAAGCGTCGTTGGGATCCCAGTTGAACGGTTGTTAAGCCAGTTAAAAAGTGCAGGCTTATCAATAACGTCTGAAGAGCAGCTGGTCAATGAAGATCAAAAACGAATCTTGATTAATCATTTAAAAGGCAATCGTGCGCAAGAAGATGTCGCTAAGCCTGAACGTATCACCTTACGCCGAAAAAGTGTTTCTCAAATGCCTCTTGGCCAAGATGCGCAGCGCGGTAAAACGGTTAATATTGAAGTCCGTAAAAAACGTACGTATGTTAAGCGTACTGCGTTAGAAGAAGCTGAAGTTGAACCTGTAGAATCAGCTGAGCCTATCGATCCAGTGGATGTTATGGTAGAACAGACCGATGCGGTAGAGGCGATAGAAGCGCCTGTGGATGCAGCGGCTCTGCAAATGGAAGCTGCGGTAGAAGCCGAGAACACACCTGAACCTGAGGTTGTATCTACCCCTGAACAGACCCTGAAGTCTCCATCGGTTGAGGATAAACCTGAGCCATCTGAAGCACCTGAATCGGCTCAAATGGTGTCTGAGTCTAAGCCTGATTCAAAACCTGAACCTAAGTCTGAACCTAAGTCTGAACCGAAGCCGGAGCCTAAGTCTGAGCCTAAGCGCGCGCGTACAGATGCATCGTCTCATGATAAGAAAAAACCCAATGCTGATGCTAAACGTGGAAAGAAAAAATCAAAATATGATTCGTCATCTCGGAATGAAGGCGATAGTTTTTCTGGAGGCGGTCGACGTCACAAATCGAAGAAAAAACGAGGCCACGAAAAATCGGAACGTTATCTAGAAGCCGAGGAAGCGTTAACCCACGGTTTTGCCAAGCCCACAGCGCCGATTACACATGATGTTGCTGTACCTGAAACGATCACTGTTGCAGAGCTTGCTAACCGTATGTCGGTCAAAGGCGTTGAAGTCATTAAAGTGATGATGGGGCTTGGCGCTATGGCGACCATCAACCAAGTTATTGACCAAGAAACAGCCATGATTGTGGTTGAAGAAATGGGGCACACGCCGCGCGCACTGAGTGATAATGCGATTGAAGAAGGCTTGAATCATGCGCATGCTCACACGGGTGAAAAAACAACACGTGCACCCGTTGTGACGATTATGGGTCATGTTGACCACGGTAAAACATCGTTGCTTGATTATATCCGTCGTACAAAAGTTGCGGTGGGTGAAGCGGGTGGTATTACGCAGCATATAGGTGCGTATCATGTATCGACTGATAAAGGTAATTTAACCTTTCTTGATACACCAGGCCACGCAGCATTTACAGCCATGCGTTCGCGTGGCGCGAAGTCGACCGATATTGTTATCTTAGTTGTCGCAGGTGATGACGGTGTGAAGCCACAAACCATTGAGGCCGTTCAGCATGCGAAAGCAGCAAACGTACCGATGATTGTTGCCGTGAACAAAATGGATAAAGAAGGTGTGGATCCTGATCGCGTGATGACCGAATTATCAAGTCATGATGTTTTACCTGAGTCTTGGGGTGGTGATACGCAGTTCGTGCAGATATCAGCAAAAACAGGTATGGGCGTCGATGATTTACTCGATGCACTTTTGTTACAATCAGAAGTATTAGAACTTGAGGCACATTCTGAAGGTCCTGCGCGTGGTGTAGTGATTGAATCTCGCCTGGATAAAGGTCGTGGCCCTGTGGCGACAATTCTGGTTCAAAACGGTACGCTGAATAAAGGTGATATGTTGCTTGCAGGCCAGCAGTATGGTCGTATACGAGCGCTTGTACGTGATAATGGTGAAAATGTTTCGTCTGTGGGACCATCAATACCTGTTGAAGTCTTGGGGCTGTCAGCTATACCTCATGCCGGTGACGAAGCGATTGTGGTTGCTGATGAAAAACGCGCACGTGAAGTGGCTTTGTTTAGACAAGGCAAGTTCCGTGATGTGAAGCTTGCGAGACGTCAACGTAGCAGCTTAGAAAATATGTTCGATGACATGCAAGCCGGCGAAGTTAAAACGTTGAATATTGCACTCAAGGCCGATGTTCAAGGCTCGGTTGAAGCCATTGCTGATGCATTAACCAATCTTTCTAACGATGAAGTGAAAGTCAACGTTATTTCAACAGGCGTGGGTGGTATTACTGAATCGGATGTTCATTTGGCCATTGCGTCCGATGCGCTTTTAATCGGCTTTAATGTACGTGCTGATTCAGCAGCAAGACGTTTGGCTGAAACTGAATCGGTAGCGTTGAATTATTACAGCGTCATTTATGACATTGTTGATCAAGTTAAGTCTGCGTTAACAGGCATGCTTGCACCGCAGTTTAAAGAGAACATTATTGGATTAGCCGAGGTTCGCGATGTGTTTAGATCACCTAAACTCGGTGCAATTGCGGGATGTATGGTGGTTGAAGGTTTACTTAAACGTAACAATCCGATTCGTGTATTACGTGACCATGTGGTTATTTATGAAGGTGAGCTTGAATCATTACGTCGTTTTAAAGATGATGCATCTGAAGTACGTCAAGGTATGGAGTGCGGTGTTGGCGTTAAAAATTATAACGATGTTAAAGTCGGTGACATGATTGAAGTATTCGAAACAGTCGAGGTCAAGCGCGAGTTATGAATCACAACGGTAGACGACCCGATCGCGTGGCTGAATTGATGCAGCGCAAGCTTGCTCATTTAATTCAGCACGAAGTGGATGATCCACGGCTTCCACAATGGATGACCATTTTAGCCGTGAATATTTCAAAAGATTTAAGTCATGCACGGGTGTATTTTACGGCCATCAGTGATTCACCGGATGAAGTCACCGCGTTACTTAACGAGTCAGCCGTATTTTTACGTACAGCATTGGCTCGTAGTTTGAGCTTACGTAAAGTTCCTAAGCTTTCGTTTGTTTATGACACCTCGGTTGAGTATGGTAAGCGTCTGACCCGATTAATTGATGATGCGAACCCTTCTGATGAATCTGATGAGCCAGACGCCTAAAATTTCTCCTGTATGCATTGACGGTATTTTGTTGGTAGATAAACCCCTTGGGTTATCGAGCAATGCCGTCTTGCAGCGCGTTAAACGTTTGTTGGGAGCTAAAAAAGCTGGACACACGGGAAGTTTAGATCCACTCGCCACAGGCATGTTGCCTATTTGTCTTGGCGAAGCCACCAAGTTTTCCCAATACCTTCTCGATGCAGACAAAACCTACGAAGCCTCCGGTATGTTGGGTGCCACGTCAAGTACAGGAGACGCCGAAGGGGATATCACCCCATGTGTGGAGCATGTCGATATTACTTATGAAGCGCTACAAGACGTTTTACCTCGTTTTACAGGCGATATTCAACAAGTTCCTCCCATGTATTCCGCGCTCAAGCACCAAGGCAAGCCTTTGTATGACTATGCGAGACGTGGGGAAACGATTGCAAGGCCTGCTCGAAATTTACATATTCATGAACTGCTGTGCCGTGCGTTTGATGGGCACACCATGGACCTCACGGTCACGTGCAGCAAAGGCACGTACATACGTTCGTTAGTTGAATCCATAGGCGAAGCTCTAGGTGTGGGTGCTTATGTGACTCAACTTCATCGTGTGCATACGGCGGGATTTGAGGGCCAGCCTATGTGGTCGCTTGAAACCCTTGAAGCCGAAACGTTGGAGGCGCGGCGGGCGCATTTATTGCCCGTGGATTATGCCATAACGCAATTTTCGCGTGTTGAGCTTGATGCTGATACGGTATTTGCATTAAGCCAAGGCAAGGTGATTGCGCATAGGTTTGATGTGGCTGAAATTTCAGAATATATCCGGCTTTATACGCCTGACGGTGAGTTTTTTGGACTCGGCGAGCGAACACCTGAGGGTGAGTTAAAGGTCAAGCGGCTTGTGACGCAACAGTACTAAAACCCCGGCTTTGAGCTGGGTAAAGTTGACTTTATTTTGAATTTATTGTACCATGATTGCTCAGTATGGATTTCATCACATCATAGGAGTCGAGCATGGCATATTCTCACTGTTTTTCATCAGGTTTTGATATGTTTAATGACCGGGGTGGTATTTTCCCTAGTATATCAAGCTGTATGCGAGAACTAGAGGGATACGGTGATGCCATACGTAAACATATGCCTGATGTAGATTTTGCTCGGGTGCTGTTTGTGCGTTCACGACGCATGGTGTTGTTGTCGGTGGCGTTGATGGAGCAACATATCGAGCAGTATGGGCCTTGGGTAAGATTTTTGGATAGTTTTGTTCAAATTTTTGCGTTGTACCATGCCGTTGTTTTGCTTCCTCGATTTTGGATGAATACGCTGTATGTTTTTAATCATCTAGGTGATAAAGCCGCGGTCGAGATGCAGGCGCGCCTCTGGGAGATGGCGTATGATTTTGGGTGGCTCATGACGAGTGTGTTGAGTTTTTTTGTGCTTGTTGGGCCTTTGGCGCCTTGCGCATTGTTCTTGGCGGTGGCAACCCCCACGTATCATTTGTTGATGTATATCACACGTCTGGCTATTGCCTATTCTGAAGGTAAATCACTGGAGCGTGATTACGCCGAGTTAATGCCGTTGATGGTAAAGATAGGCGTGAGTGTTTGTGTGGTTTCGGCGGCTGTTGTGATTCTTCTGTGTTGTACAAATCCCGTTTTAGCTTTTGCTGCCGCCGCTGTGGCTGTGCTTGCGACCGTAGCTGGTCGATATCTTCCTGATTATTTAGCAAAGTCAGAAGAGGTGAAGCAAGCACCAGCAACGCCGCTTAGTGAGAACAGCATGTTTAGTAAGACCCAAGGTGATAATGTGCATCTCACTGAAAAATCTCAGGATCTTAG
The DNA here is from genome assembly GCA_029212505.1 of Legionellaceae bacterium. Classification (GTDB taxonomy): domain Bacteria; phylum Pseudomonadota; class Gammaproteobacteria; order Legionellales; family Legionellaceae; genus JAALKW01. The sequence continues at coordinate 75,942 of JARGOS010000002.1, forward strand.
TTGCTAGTTGAAATATGCCCGTGTAAAGTGCTTTGATTTTCAAATCATGAGGTTAGCACAGCGTGAGCACAAAAAATCGTATTAAATCCATTTTTGGTGGTGCCCTTGGTAATCTAATTGAGTGGTACGACTGGTATATATATTCTGCTTTTTCGTTATATTTTGCAGCGTCATTTTTTCCTCAAGGCAATTTAACCGTGCAATTGCTCAACACAGCCGCTATTTTTGCGGTCGGTTTTTTGATGCGCCCGGTGGGTGGTTTACTGATGGGGGTATATGCCGATAAGAAGGGGCGTCGATCGGCCCTTGTTGCCTCGGTGATGCTGATGTGTTTAGGTTCACTCTTAATCGCTTTAGCACCAACGTATAACCAGGTTGGGATCTGGTCGCCAGCTCTCCTGGTGTTTGCACGTTTAATTCAGGGGATCAGTGTGGGGGGCGAGTATGGCGTGAGCGCGACGTACTTGAGTGAAATGGCCACCAGTCGCTACCGTGGGTTTTATTCCAGTTTTCAATACGTGACGTTGATCATGGGGCAACTGATCGCGCTCTTCGTGCTGATTATTTTACAACGTTATTTATTAACCTCGGAGCAATTATACAGTTGGGGTTGGAGAATACCGTTTTTAATCGGTGCGCTAGGTGCCTATGTTGGATTTTATCTACGTTGTCGTATTAACGAAACGGATTCGTTTGAGCATGAAAGCCCAACCAAGCTAAAACAAAATCCACTGGTGGGCTTGATAAGGCATCCAAAAGAAGTGTTGGTTGTTATTGGGCTTACGATGGGGGGAACGCTGGCGTTTTATACGTATTCGACGTATATGCAAAAATTTATCGTGAATACTATCGGCTTGAGTCGCGATACAGCGACACTTCTTTCGGCCTCTACGCTTGTGGTGTTTATGGTTGTCCAGCCTTTATTTGGTTTATTATCTGACATCATTGGTCGCCGGCGTTTATTGATAACGTTTGGAATTTTAGGCAGCGTGACGACCGTACCTATTTTAACGACCTTAAGTTCTACGCAAAATCCTTGGTTAATTTTTGCATTAATTACGACCGCGTTACTCATCGTATCAACGTATACATCGATTTCGGCGATTGTGAAAGCTGAGCTTTTTCCTGTTGAAATTCGAGCGTTGGGCGTGAGCTTGCCGTATGCTATTGCTGTTTCGCTATTTGGTGGGACGGCTGAGTATATTGCGCTGTGGTCTAAAAGCATGGGGCATGAATCATGGTTTTTTTGGTATGTTTCTTGCTGTATTATGCTGTCGCTCGTGGTGTATATTAAAATGCCTGATACCAAAGACAACTCTTGTCTTGATCATGATTAATTTTGATGAAATCGAAGGCTACGGATGTACCGTACGCCCGATGACACAGCAAGCGGATTTTTGGCGCTTGCTGTTTATTCGTAGTCGCCGTATGTTGCTGCTCTCAACTAAGCTCGTTGATAGCTTTGAAGTCTATACAGCTTGGGTGAAGTATTTAGACCAGTTTTTACGCGTTTTAGCTTTGTATCAAGCGTGCGTGCTTATTCCTCGGTTTGTGATTAATGTTTTCTATGTAAGCCGACGTCTTCTGGGGCACGCTTCCGATGATATGATCGTGCGTTGCTGGGAGATGGCTTATGATTTTGGCTGGATCATGAACGGTGTTTTAGCGGCGTTTATTTTAGTCGGTCCACTCGCGCCTTGGGTGGTTTATTTACCGGTACTGACACCAAGCTATCAATTGTGCGTGCACACGACGCGTTTTTTGCTGGAAAATTATTACGGTCAAGCCATGGATGAGAAGTTGGCAGTACGTATGGGGGTGAGTGTTTGTATTATAACCACCGGGTTGGTGATGTTGCTTGGGGCATCAAATCCTGCTGTGGCCTTTACTGCGGCCGTGTTGGCGGTTGCGGTGACACTCTTGAGCAAGTGGCTTACTAAAAATCTTGGAACACGTCATACGTCGGCCGTGCCAGATGAATCGTTGCGTGCTGGATTGCATCGGTGGTTGGGTCTATTTGCTTATGATTCACCAGGGGATATAATAACGAATAAAAAAGAGCATGATACGCCTCTTGTTCTTCACGAGAAGTCATGTTAATATTCTCCTCTTTCCTATATACATCCAAATCTTCGAATCCGGGAGTGTACGATGTCGCTATCAAGCGCACAAAAAGCAGAAATTGTAAATGACTTCAAACAGGCAGCTAACGATACAGGCTCTCCTGAAGTTCAAGTATCTCTTATGACGGGTCGTATTAAGTACCTGACAGAGCATTTTAAAGAACATAAAAAAGACATGCATTCACGTCGAGGCTTACAAACCTTGGTGAATAAACGTCGTAAGTTATTAACCTACTTAAAACGTAATGATCAAGGTCGTTATGCGACATTAATTAAATCGTTAGGTTTAAGAGATTCATACTGATACAACATCTCCCGGTAGGGGTAGGTTTTGATCAGCCAATACATGTGGGAGAAAAAGGCGCGATTTTTGTGCCTTTTTTTTTGCCCGCAACAATGACGAGAGGCAGCGACTATGACAAAAATAGTTAAAGAAATACCCTTGGGTGAGCATACCCTGGTTCTAGAAACCGGTGAAATTGCACGCCAAGCAAGTGGAGCAGTATTTGTGAGCATGAGTGGGACCCAGGTGCTGGTCACCGTTGTTGGGCGTCAGACCGTGTCTCCGGATGCTGATTTTTTTCCGTTGACCGTGGATTATATCGAAAAAACCTACGCTTCAGGTAAAATTCCTGGTGGATTTAAAAAGCGCGAAGGACCACCAAGTGAGCACGAAACATTGACCTCGCGTTTGATTGACCGTCCTGTTCGTCCTTTATTTCCTGAAGGTTTCCGAAACGAAATTCAAATCGTCGCAACCGTGATGTCGCTGAATCCTGAAGTGCCTGCTGATATGTTAGCCATGATTGGTGCATCTGCTGCATTATCGCTTTCGGGTGTGCCATTCGCAGGGCCGATTGGCGGCGTGCGTGTGGGTTATCAAGACGGTGTTTATTTACTCAACCCAGGTAAAACCGCACTTGAAACATCGGCGCTTGATCTTGTTGTTGCAGGAACAAAAGATGCGGTTCTTATGGTTGAGTCTGAAGCTTCTGAACTCAGTGAAGATGTGATGCTGGGTGCTGTTATGTTTGGTCACGATGCGATGCAGCCCGTGATTCAAGCGATTCAGGCTATGGCTGCTGAAGGTGGAAAAACCGCTTGGGAATGGACGCCTCCAGTAAAAGATGAGGCCTTACAAGCCCGGGTTGAAGCTTTAGCTGCTGATAAAATTCGCGCAGCCTATCTTTCAAAAGACAAAACAGAACGTTACAGCGCACTCAGCGAGATTCGCCAAGGTGTGATTGATACTTTGCTGGCCGAAGACGAAACGTTGGATGCAGGAGCAATTTCAAATTGCTTAGCTTCGTTTGAAAAACATTTAGTACGCTCACGTATTTTAGACGGTGAGCCTCGTATTGATGGACGTGATCGCAGCACCGTTCGTCCTATTTCAATTCGTACCGGTTTACTTAATCGCGCCCATGGTTCTGTTCTGTTTACACGGGGTGAGACACAAGCGATTGTGTCAGCGACGCTTGGCAATGATCGTGACGCTCAAATTTTAGATAAGCTGGATGGTGAAATTCGCGATCGATTCATGTTGCATTATAACTTTCCTCCATACTCTGTTGGCGAAACAGGCCGTATGGGTAATCCAAAACGTCGTGAAATTGGTCATGGCCGTTTGGCTCGTCGTGGAATATCGGCCGTTTTACCTAAAACAGAAGATTTTCCTTATGTATTACGTATCGTTTCTGAAGTCACAGAATCCAACGGTTCAAGCTCTATGGCGACTTTATGTGGCGCCAGCCTTGCGTTGATGGATGCAGGTGTGCCACTCAAAGCACCGGTTGCAGGTGTTGCCATGGGGTTGATTAAAGATGGCGATCGATTTGCTGTCTTAACCGATATTTTAGGTGATGAAGATCATTTGGGTGATATGGACTTTAAAGTCGCGGGTACCGCTGCCGGTATTACAGCACTTCAAATGGATATTAAAATCACTGGAATCACAAAAGATATTATGGAAGAAGCGCTGGAGCAAGCCTTGGCCGGTCGACAACATATTCTTGGTGTGATGAACACGACGTTAGCCGAAGCCCGTACAGAGCTTTCAACCCATGCGCCTCGCATCGTGACGATGAAAGTGGCTGAAGACAAAATTCGAACCATCATCGGTAAAGGTGGCGCGACCATCAAAGGCTTAACCGAAAGCACAGGTGTTTCGATTGATATCGATGATACCGGTATTTTGAAGCTGTTCTCACCGGATGGTGATGCCTTGGTTGAAGCGGAACGCCAAATCAAAGAACTGATTGCTGAAGTCGAAGTCGGCAAAAGTTATACCGGAAAAGTGCTTAAAATCGTCGATTTTGGTGCGTTTATTCAGTTACTTCCAAATAAAGATGGTTTATTGCATATTTCTCAAATTTGTGAAAACCGCACACAAAAAGTAGAAGAAGTGATTAAAGAAGGTCAGCAAATCACCGTATTTGTTGCCGGTGTCGACAAGCAAGGTCGTGTGAAGCTTGAGTGGAAAGAAAAACCCTCTGCGGCTGCTGCACCTGCTGAAACAACCTCAACAGAAGGCTCTAACGACGCGTCCTAATTCATGCCTTGTTAAGCTTGATGTAAAAAAGCCCCTGTTTTTAATGAAAAGCAGGGGCTTTTTTTATTTATAGCGCTATGTACGCTTATTTAATTAAATTTAAAAACTCCAAACGGCTACTTGGGTTATTGCGCATCTCGCCAAGCATGACCGATGTTTTCATGGTTGAGTTTTGTTTTTCAACACCACGCATCATCATGCATAAGTGATTGGCTTCAATCACAACGGCTACACCACGTGCGCCTGTAATGCTTTCGATGCAGGTCGCAATTTCATGGGTCAGGCCTTCTTGAATTTGCAAGCGACGCGCATAAAAATCAATGATGCGTGCAATTTTAGATAAGCCTAACACTTTACCGTTCGGTAAGTAGCCGACATGACATCGTCCAAAAAACGGAAGTAAATGATGCTCGCAGAGCGAATACAGCTCAACATCTTGAACAATAACCATTTCGCTCATTTCAGATTCAAATAACGCACCGTTGATGATGTCATCAATATTTTCTTGGTAACCTTTGGTTAGGTAACGAAAAGCTTCTGCAGCGCGCTCTGGGGTATCACGCAAGCCTTCACGTGTGACATCTTCACCGATCCCTTGAATAATTTTTTTAAATGCAGTGTTCATGTGTTATGCCTTATCCTGGAGGCCAGGTCATTTGCCGGCCACCTAATACATGTAAATGAATATGATACACGGTTTGACCGCCATGGTTATTAATATTAAACACCAGGCGATAACCGTTATCGTGCAAACCTTCTTGTGCAGCGACGTGCTTGCCTGCGAGCACCATACTACCGAGTAATTTAGTATCATCTGCTGTGGCATGATTGATGCTATCAATATGTTTTTTAGGTATCACCAGCACGTGTGTGGGAGCCTGTGGGTTAATATCTCGAAACGCTAAGACCGTATCATTTTCATAAATGATTTCAGTGGCTAGTTCTCCATTCGCTACGCGACAAAATAAGCAATCCATGATTTATCCTATTTATTATTTTATTTTATTTTATTTAATTTTATTTAATTTAATTTTGAATTAACGCCGTTTTTCAAAATTGCTTAAAATGATATCAGAATTTAACGCACCTTCCACATCATGTTGATACATTTTTATATTAAAAGAAATCGATGGGGAATAGTTTTCGTGAACATCGCCACCTGAAACCGTGGTAATGATCTCGTTTTCTTTTATTTTTCCATGCTCATAATGATAGGTATCTGTGCTGGACGCCGTGTGTTTAGTCACCGGGGTTGTGTAGGTGTGTTTTGTTTTGCTTACAGATGAATTTGTGATCTTAAAATACTGAAACCCCTGCGCTTTGGTGAGTTCAGCGGAGCGTCGCAGCGCGTATTGATAGGCGCGATTTTCACTGGTGTATTCGTTGCCTGAGAATTGAACTCTGTATTGATCGGGAGCAAGCCTAAATTCGTCATAGCCGCTCATCAACAATCCAGAGGCGTGATATCCCGTTGAGCAGGAGGTTAAGCTTAATAAACAACAAGCAAGCATCAGTAATTTCGTCATGGTGAAACCTTTGTCTATCTTAAAGTAAAAATTCAAGTGACGGGATTGTAATGCTTGCTTATTTTTTTGTCAAAGCCGTGGCGTCGGTGTTTCTTCTATTGGGTTTTTGGGGTTCATTAAAGCTTCATGACGAGCCGGGCATGTGAGTGTCGCAATACATTCCGGACCGGCAGCAATCGGAGCATAGCCCCGTAACGCTAATTGAGCATTTTCAAGCGTTTCTGGCGTTGGGTTTGCCTCATAGGCATCCACCGTTTCAGTTACACATGCAAAATGAGGTAAAAGGTCCCGCGTTTCTTGAGCCAAGCGTTCCAGACCGAGTGCATCCATGAGACCTAATGCTATTTCATGGACTGGGTAATCATTTTTGTATGCTTTGTCTAAGTAGGCTTGGGCGTTTTTTTGTTGCTCGGGCGAAAAGTAGCTTATGCTTTGTGCGAGTATGCGTATAGCACTTGTTTCAATATGTGCGAGGGTTGCATGAATCTTTGGATCGTTTTCTCCACGAATACGTTCCCATGCTCTCGGGAAGTTGCTGACAGCCACGGTGAATAATAGTTTGTATATAATATCTTTCATAACCGTTAATTCGTTGAACAAACAAGGATAATACTGTTTGATACCTCGAGGTAAATCTAATAATCCAACGGCACTCATGAAAACATCCCATTGAATGCCGGTGATTAAATAAAGATTGGTGACACCAATAGCACGAACGTTGGTAGGATCTTCGAAATTAATTTTTGCGCCAGCCCGTGAGCTGATATTTAAGCGTTTCTCAAGTGGTAAAGAGGTTAATTTAACTAAGAGATCTTTATTTTCTTGGCTTTCAATAAACGTTTGATAAACAGCTGTGGCTTCAGCTTCAATGATATTTAAGGCACGAAACGCTTGCCAGTGATGGGCTTCAAGTTGCCTGAGCTCTTCGGCTCTTAAATAGCTTTCTGAGGGCTGTCCTAGTACGCGATGTAAAAAAGCCGGATAAGCTCCGGTTGCTGCAAGTACACGCCATGCTTCTATGCCTTGCTGTGTTGAATGCAGTTCGTTGGCTGAAGAGCCATGGCGGCGTTTCATATCACCACCAAAACCTAATAACACCCGCAGTTGTACATGTTTGAGCTCAGGGTAGGTCTGTTGATAGGCATGGAGTAAAGCGAGGGCCTCGGTGTGCGCACGTAACAAAGAAATATAGACAAAAATTCCGCCTTTTTTCCCGAGATCGCTGGGGCCCGAGACGTATGAAATAAAACCGCTTTCAATGATTTTATTTCGGATGGAGGTATCATCCAGCATCGCTTTAAATAATGTAGCAAAATGCTTTAAATCTTTGGGGGTTTCACATAAGGGGATTGGGTTAAGGGCATGTTCACGTATTTGGCCTATGCGTAAAGTCCCTGATAAGAACGAAGCAAATCGAAAAAGAAGCAAGGCTTCATCAAAATTGGTTTTATCTTCTGTATCTGAAGTAATGTAATTAGGAAATAAATCGGTGTGTTCTCGTACAAAAGATAAGCGATCGAGTTCGCGCTGCGTTTCTTCGTGAAAGCGATGTTGTTCTTGCGCTTGTTTAAGTGTTTTAAAATAGCGCGGTTCTGTGCGTAGCCATCGAAGAACGGTATGTTTTTCATCCGGCTCGAGTTCGTTGTAGTTGCGGTTATTCATGAGGGCTTGAATGTCGCGATGCTCGTCTAGTAGCAGTGTTAATAAATCATTCAGCACACGTTGATTGAGTTGTGTTGTTTGGCGCATGTATTGCTTCAAGCCACCAAAAAATCCGGCTAAACTGATCAAATCATGCAGCTCTGAGAGCTCTTGTTGGATTGTATGTGCACGCGTTGATTCGAGGGGCGATTTTTCTTTAATTGCTGCTTGCAATTTTTCTAATCGAGGAAGAATACGTTGTTGCGTTTTTTTGCTGCTTGCGACATCAAACCAAATGCCTTCGCTTATCGAGCGAGCACATCGCTGAAAATAATCATGCATGTTTTGCAATGTTTTTCTTTCAGATGCATGTTGAGGTTTGTTGAGCTTCTGCAAGATGGATTGAAGTTTTGCAATATAAAGCTCTAAAATAGCGTTTTGTTGTAGGGGGATAATCGAGCTCATGGTTTTATCAGTGATGTTACGATTACCGTCACAGTCGGCCCACACCCAGTTAAGTATCGATTGATAAGCATTCATGATGGGGGCGTTGAGTTTTGAGGCGATGTAGGCTTCTGAGCCTCCGTGCGTTTGTTTGAATTTTTGAATGACTTGTTGACGAAATTCAGGAAACGTTGCGAGGATGCGTTTGTATATAAATAACGCAAACTCAGCTTCTTCTCCAGGTGTTAAGTTTGTGCTAGGTACCGATGAGGTATGGACCCACGTTTGTATGGCCTCCGAGAGTTGCGCTCTAAATGCGGGAATATCTTCAAAAGCAATTTTATTTTGCTCAAGTTTGATTAAGTCATCGGTGATATGGGTGAGGCTCATCATGGCTTCATTTGATAAGATACGTGTTGGATGCCCTGTGATGACGGGTTTTACTGGGTAAAACATGAGTTGATTGCCAAGCCAAGTTAACGTTTCATCAAGTGATAATGTAGGGGGAGCCGATTCAATCAGCGTAAAAAGCAAGCTGGGTGTTTTTGTGTTTTTAAGCGCGGCTTGGTAAGTCTGCTGCAGGATCGAAAATTTAAGACCAATATACGTTATCTGGTGCGGTGGTAGGTTATCTTGTTTAAAGCAGTGATAAGATGTTGGTTCGGTTAATGGCCGCACGTTGGGTGTTCTACGCATGTGGGCTTGAGCTGCTCGAAATGAACCTTGAAACAAACGTGTCCTTAATAGTGAATACACAACTACTCCTGTAGGTTATATCTAATAATATATGTCATAATATGCTTCAAATTTTGAAGCGTAGTTTATGTTTATTTTAGCGAAGAGATCAATCACTATCTGATGTTTTGCTGATATTTGAGGCTTATAATGAAACAATCACCATCTCCATTACTATCTGTTGTTGCGCCGATGTACAACGAAGAATCGGTCATTGGGCATTTTATTGAAGCGGCAACGGCTGTTCTGGGTAATAAATTTGATCGGTACGAGTTAATCTTGGTAGATGACGGGTCGAGCGACCAAACGGTACAAGCATGCTTGGATTATATTACGCCAGACAGTAAGATTCGTTTGATTAAATTATCCCGAAATTATGGTCATGAAATTGCATCCACGGCTGGGCTTGAAGCGGCACGTGGTGATTATGTTGTGCTCATGGACAGTGATATGCAGCATCCGCCGGAACTTATTCCTGACATGGTACGTTGGGCTGATGAAGGCTATGATGTTGTTTCAGCATCACGTGTGAATCGCTCGGATGAGCCTTGGTTGAAACGTAAGCTCGCAAAACTTTTTTATAAACTCTCATCGCGCATGACCGGTTTTAAGCTCACGGGTAACGAAGGCAATTTTCGTTTATTAAAACGACGCGTTGTTGATGAATTGATGAAGATGAAAGAGACCAATCGGCATCTGATCATGATGTTTTCGTATTTGGGTTTTAAAACCAAAACCGTGCCTTATACTTGCCAGGAGCGAAAAGCGGGCAAAAGTAAATATTCTATTTTAAATTTGATTAGCTTATCGATTGATTCGGTGATTTGTTTTTCACCTCATCCATTACGGCTGATGTCATGTGGCTCATTATTTATCAGTGTTGTGATGATGTTTTATGCAGGCTTTATTGTATTCCAGACGTTGTTTACTGAAAGTGATTTATCGAACGGCATTGCCTCGGTTATATTTCTTACCGCTGGTTTATTTTCGGTTTTATTTTTATTTTTAGCGGTGATTTCTGAGTATATTAGTAGGATTTTGTTAGAAGTAAAAAAACGACCGTTGTATTACATACAAAGAGAAATAAATCATGAAGACGCATCTGTTCATGATGTCGTTTTGGGTGAGCGTGAGGCATGAGTCGTGAATTATATCTTTGCGCTGATGATTATGGGCAAAACGAAGGCATAAGCCGTGGGATTGAGGCGCTTGCGCAAGCACAGCGTATCAATGCGATGTCGTGCATGGTGAATACACCAACTTGGGCAGTACGTGCGTCACAATTAGAGGCGTATGCTGCGTCATGTTATGTGGGCCTGCATGTGAATTTAACCGAAGGTGCACCTCTGAGCTCTGCATGGATTAAGGCGTATGGCGAGGCGTTTAGGCCGCTCTCTTGGTTGATTGCAATGTGTTTCTCAAACAGGCTCAATAAGCAGGTGGTTGCATTAGAACTGGATCAACAGCTGGATGCGTTTACGGCCAAAACAGGGCGCTTGCCTGAATTTATTGACGGGCATCAGCATGTGCATCAGTTTCCCGTCATACGAGAGCATTTGATGACTAAATATCATGATACCCCACAGCTGCGCTTTAGAAATACCAGTCCCCGTAAAAAATCAGGGCATATTTTAAGCGGCTTTCCTAAAAAACATATCATTGCTTATTTGGGTGGGGCGCGGTTTAATCAGATGCTTTCAGAAAAACAAGCGATGTTAAACACCAGTTTTTCAGGGGTGTATAACTTTAAGCATGCAAAAAATTACGCCCAGTACTTTACCCAATTTTTAAAAAATAGCCTGTCGCAAGGGCTGATTATGTGTCATCCCGGTTATCATGCGCATGATCAATTTGATGATAAAACGGATCCTTTGTATTTGAGCCGAGGCCATGAGCTTGATTATTTTATGAGTGATCGATACCTCGATGATCTGCGTGCAATGGACTGTGTTTTAATAAAAAAATAGAGAGTGAGTGTTTCATGGATTTAATAAAAAAAATAAAAATAAAGCCGCTGAGTTTTGAGCAAAAAATCATGATCACCTGTCTGTTTTTGTTGATTTGCCGGGTGCTTAGTATGTCGTTGATGCCTTTAAACGACTCAACGGAGGCACGCTATGCTGAAATAGCGCGAGAAATGGCGGAAACAGGGCAATGGATAACCCCCATGCTGGATTACACCACGCCTTTTTTGGGTAAGCCGCCGCTTTCTTTTTGGCTGACTGCGGGTTTTATGAAGCTGTTGGGTTTGGGCGAAGGGATTGCGCGCTTGTCATCGCTTGTTTTATCGATGCTTACGTTGATATGCGTTGGATTGGTCTATCGTAAAGAAAGCCATACAAAAGCCTGGGTTGCCGTGCTTGTTTTAGCGTCCTCCGTTTTTTTCTTTATTGATGCGGGGGCGGTCATGACCGATCCGGCCCTCGTTTTTTCAACAACGTTAGCCATGGTTGCGTTTTGGCAGGTGATGACCAAGAAGCGCGCCCGAGATAGCCATGTGTATTTTATTGCCTTAGGTATCGGCTTGCTCGCTAAAGGCCCGGTAGCTTTGGTGTTGACCGTGGGATCGGTTTTGCTCTGGGTTGCTTTTCAGAATCAATGGCGTGAAATGTTTTATAATATCCGTTGGGTGTCTGGAATATTGATGACCACAGCGATTGCACTGCCTTGGTATATTTTGGCTGAAATAAAAAACCCGGGATTTTTAAATTACTTTATTATCGGTGAGCATGTTGGTCGTTATCTTCAATCATCATGGCAAGGTGATAAATACGGCTACGTGCACGCCGTGCCACAAGGCATGATTTGGTTGTACGCTCTGGCGGGAACCTTCCCATGGACGCCGATTGCGATTCATGGCTTGATCTCAAACCGTGTGAGCTTGCTGCCTAAAAAAATATACACGTATTTAAAGCAATCATTATGGATAAGTTATCTTGCGGCGTTTATTCTTTTTCCGTTGCTCTTTTTTAGTTTATCGAAAAATATTATTTATACGTATGCTTTTCCAGCATTACCGCCGTTGGCTCTGTTATTTACAGAACTCATGACCAAGCAATTAAAGCAAGAAGCCCGGCTACAAAAAACATGGCTGATTTTGTCTGCTTGTATAGGGATTATTTTTCTAGGTGTCACGTGGTGCTTTTTCGCTCATCCCGAGTGGGTCTCTAAATCACAAAAAGATGTGGTGCGCGTATGGATAGATAATCAAGCTCCGTCGAGCGAGAAGCTTTATTATTGGTCACAAAAACCAGCGCCTTATTCAGCCTGGTTTTATACGCGAGGTAGGGTTGCATCACTGAAGGATGCTTCACAGCTATGCCGACTGATAGAGAACAGGGATAAAGTTTATGTCGTTGTTAATCTACGCGAAGCATTTGGCTTTCCATCGTGTGCTGATGGGAAATTAAATCGGCTCCAAACGTTTTCGATCGGTAAAAAATCAAATTATATTTTGTATTCCACCAAAGATGTACGCATAATAACGGGCAATTTAATATTTCAACATGACAATTAGGTGAAAACATGAGTTTATTGGCAGTAAAAAGTGGTCGAGATGTACCCAACGATGTAAATGTAGTGATTGAAATTCCCATGCATGCCGCACCGGTAAAATATGAAGTTGATAAAGAAACGGGTGCGTTATTTGTTGATCGGTTTATGGCGACAGCCATGTTTTATCCTGCTAATTATGGCTATATTCCTCAAACACTTTCTGATGATGGCGATCCGGTTGATGTCTTGGTTGTAGCGCCTACACCGCTTGTGAGTGGTTCGGTGATTCGGTGCCGTACGGTGGGTATGTTGAAGATGACGGATGAGTCGGGCGTGGATGCCAAATTGCTTGCTGTGCCGGTCGATAAGCTTTCGAAAGCTTACCGCCACGTTCAAACGCATCAAGATTTACCTGAGTCTTTATTGCAATCGCTCGAGCATTTTTTCAAGCACTATAAAGATCTCGAAGCTGGAAAGTGGGTTAAAGTTGACGGATGGGAAGGACCTGAAGCAGCACGTCAAGAAATTATGAGCAGCGTCGAGCGCTATCAGGCGGAAGAAACCGCGCCTGCGTAATTGCGTAATCTTGATGATTTACTCATCTGCTGGAAGAGGGGCTTGTTTTCGGCCCCTTTTTCGTGTGCGCATACTGCTTTCGGCGTAATCAAATTTAGGCACTTCGATGTGACGCCAAATAGCCATAAGTCGAACAAGAAAAATAGCAAGTACGGTGATGAAGATATTCCAGTTATGCGTGATTTGGAAGTGCTCAAGCGCGACATAAAGCACAGCGCCACCGAGCGCAATCACTGCATAGAGCTCACCTCGTAACACCACGGGAATATCGTTGCATAAAATATCGCGTAGCATCCCGCCTGAAATCCCCGTCACAAGCCCGCCCATAATGGCCACCACTTCTGGCATGCCATAGATCAATAAGCGTTGGGTTCCAATAATCGTGAAGGCAGCAAGCCCAAGCGCATCAAGCACAAGAAAGAGTTTGGTTGCACGTGTGAGTTGAGCTGGAATGCATATGGTTAATAAAGCCGCGCCTGATGTATAAAGTAAGTAATGCGGATGTGCGACCCATGAGATTGGGTGGGTATTGAACAAGACGTCTCGAACCGTACCGCCACCAAGCCCGGTGATGCAGCCGATAAACATCACACCAAAAAAATCCATGCGTTTTCGGCCAGCCGCAATGGCGCCACTGATGGCCTCCACGGAGATACCCATAAGAAAAATATAGTGCAGGAGCATCATAGGAAAGCCCGGTTAGATTGAATAAGCATAAACAAGAACTTTATTTTAGCACAAAAAGAACAAACTACGCGGTTTTATTTTAAGCCAATTTAAGCACGCTTGACGCTTTGAAAACGACTGGCGGATGACAGCGCAAGGTCGATAATATGTTTTGATTGTGTCTCATCAGCGCCGATTTGACTGATGTTATCCGCAAGCGATGTTAAAAACGCGGGTACTTCAGGATTATCCGGTTCGGTTTGATAGATGGGGGCTGCTTGCGTTAATAAATAATGTAATAAAGTTTTATTAAGCATGACGTGATTTTCTGGAGGGGTAAACGGCGTTTGTGCCTCCCCAAACAAAAGCCAACCGGCCGTTGTATCGAGTGCCTGCGCAATTTCCAGAAGCTTGTTGGGTTCTGGAATGGCTTCGCCGCGTAAGTATTTTCTGCAAATCTGAGAAGAATAGCCTGTAATGTTCACCAATGCATGAATATCAACGCCGGAGGATGAGCGCGCGGCGTGATGACCCGCTGCATGCATGGCGTCATGGAGGCGTTTTGAAAACTGTTCGGCAAACGGTGTTTTATTCATGAATCTAATTTAACAAATACGTTACCGTCCTGCAATTTAAAAAGCCTGTTGGAAACCAATTGTTTCTTTTTGAAATTAAGGGTTGACTATGGGGCGAGTTTATAAGAAGATGTGTTCGAAGCAAGTCGCACGGTGTTGACTTGATTTGAAGGGACAGTGGTTTGACACATAGCCGCAAACCTCGCGCTAACCTGGCTGGAATCACGGAAGAAGTTCCAGCCTTTATTCCGTAACTGCATTGACAATACACCTAAATAGGGGTACACTTGTATTGAAAGTAAAGATTAAAATTTCAAAACAAGCGTTCAAACGTTTGAAAAAAACACCGTTATATATTCAAGTAAAATTTCGAGCATGGCTGGTTGCGGTCGATAAAGTTGGCTTGGATAAAACACGCAAAACCGCGGGGTGGCACGATGAGCCGCTTCAAGGCGCCAGACAAGGGCAACGTTCGATTAGACTTAATAAGCAATGGCGCGCTATTTATCGCGTGAAAGATAATGGTGATATTCAACTGATTGAAATTTGCGAGGTAACACCCCATGAATATTAAATCACAAACGATGCTTGATGCTCTCGACGTGACGCACGATGTTTGGAATGCAATCACATTGGGTGGCTTGATACGATCTTTGAGGATGAGTGACGAAATATCTCAAGTTGAATTGGCAAAAAAACTCCATGTATCCAAGCAATTTTTAAGCGATGTTGAGCATGATAGAAAAGATGTTGGGATTAGTTTTGTAAAAAAAATATCAGATGCGTTAGGCTACTCGATCGAGCCCTTAATTGAATTGTTAATTAGAGATCAATTAAGACGTCAAGACTTAAACTATACGGTTGTATTAAAAAAAGCGTCTTAGTGTGCATTCATCCATTGCAGGAGCCCTCTCTTTTCGTTATAATCTCGCCTGTTAATTATAGGCACGTAGCTCAGTGGTAGAGCACCACCTTGACATGGTGGTGGTCGGTGGTTCGATCCCACTCGTGCCTACCACATCAACCCTGCGCTGCAGGGTTTTTTGTATGCGTTCAAATATCATGGGCGATGGAGACAAGCGAAAATGCTAGCAATCACATTACCAGACGGCAAATGCCTTACGTTTGATGGACCGGTGACGGTTCATGCTGTGGCCGAACATATTGGTCCAGGACTTGCTAAAGCAGCCATTGCTGCTCGTGTAAATAACGAGCTTGTGGATACCAGCTATCAAATAACGACGGATAGCTCGCTCGCTATTTTAACCGATAAATCCCCAGAGAGCGTCGAAGTGATTCGACACTCAACCGCGCATTTGCTCGCGCAAGCGGTCAAAGAACTGTTTCCTGAAGCGCAGGTGACCATTGGTCCTGTGATTGACGACGGTTTTTTCTATGATTTTGCCTTTGAACGCCCGTTTACGCCCGATGATTTAACCCGTATTGAAGCAAAAATGCAGGAGCTTGCGAAGCAAGCACTACCGATTACGCGTCGTGAATTGCCGCGTGATGAAGCCATTGCTTATTTTGAAAGCTTAGGTGAGGCTTATAAAGCGGAAATTATTAAAGATATTCCCGAAGATGACGTGTTGTCGCTGTATCGCCAAGGTGATTTTGAAGATTTATGTCGAGGCCCCCATGTTCCGTCCACCGCATTTTTAAAAGCATTTAAGCTCACCAAGCTCGCAGGAGCCTACTGGCGGGGTGATTCGAATAACGCGATGTTACAACGCGTGTATGGCACGGCATGGGCCGATAAAAAAGCACTCAAAGCTTATTTGTTTCGTTTAGAAGAAGCGGATAAGCGCGATCACCGAAAGCTTGGCAAAGCTCTGGATCTATTCCATTTTCAGGATATTGCACCGGGCATGGTGTTTTGGCATGCAAAAGGCTGGGCGATTTATCAAGAGCTTGAGCATTATATACGTGAGCGCTTAGCTGAATATCATTATCAAGAAGTGAAGACCCCGCAGCTGGTCGATAAAGTCTTGTGGGAAAAATCAGGGCACTGGGATAATTTTCAAGAAAATATGTTCTTGACAGAAACCGAGCATCGCGAATATGCCGTAAAACCCATGAACTGTCCTTGTCATATACAAATTTATAACCAAGGCCTTAAAAGCTACCGTGATTTACCTTTGCGTTATGCTGAGCATGGTAACTGTCATCGCTGTGAGCCCTCGGGTGCTCTGCACGGTTTGATGCGCGTGCGTAATTTTGTGCAAGATGATGGACATATTTTTTGTACCGAAGACCAAATTCAATCGGAAGTAGCTAACTTACTTGTGTTGGTTCAGTCCGTGTATGCCGATTTTGGTTTTACAGATATGACGTATCGTTTGGCGCGTCGGCCTGAAAAACGTGTGGGGAGCGATGAGGTTTGGGATAAAGCCGAAAAAGCATTATCCGATGCCTTAACAGAGCAAGGTCTTGTATGGGAAGATGCGCCGGGCGAAGGTGCGTTTTATGGTCCGAAGATTGAATGTTCTTTGACCGATTCGTTGGGTCGTGTTTGGCAGTGTGGAACCTTTCAGGTCGATTTTTCGATGCCAGAACGACTCGAAGCGCAGTATATTGCCGAAGACGGCAGTAAAAAAACGCCCGTCATGTTGCATCGTGCGATTTTAGGATCGTTTGAGCGCTTCTTGGGGATTTTAATCGAGCATTACGCCGGAAAGCTCCCGCTGTGGTTGGCTCCTGTCCAAGTTGCTGTGATTACGGTGAGTGAAAAACAGCATGATTTTGCTGAAAAAATGTATCAAATTTTGCAAAAAAATCATATTCGTGCAAAATTTGACTTGAGAAATGAGAAGATAGGCTTTAAAATTCGCGAGCATACTTTACAAAAGGTTCCCTATTTCTTAATCATAGGTGACAAAGAAGTTGCAGAAAACCTTGTAAGCGTTCGATCGCATGACGGTACTGATTTTGGCCAGATGACGATGGATGCTTTTTATTTGAAGTTAAAACATGAGATTGACACGAAAGGTCGTGTCGAATCAATTGGAGGATAAAACCATTAGTGCACCAGTCAAGCGTGAGGGTGATCGCGCCCGAATCAACGAGCAAATTAGAGTCCCAGAAGTTCGTTTAATCGATGCTGAGGGAGAACAAGCCGGTATTGTTTCTTTACGAGCCGCGTTGCACGCCGCCGAAGAAAGCGGTCTTGATCTTGTCGAAATTTCGCCAACGGCTAAACCGCCCGTTTGTCGCATTATGGATTATGGTAAGTTTTTGTTTGAAGCCAGTAAGCGACAAGCTGAGGCACGTAAAAAACAAAAGCATATCCAAATAAAAGAAGTCAAGTTTCGTCCGGCAACGGAAGAAGGGGATTATCAGGTCAAGCTACGCAACCTGACACGTTTCCTTGAACACGGTGACAAAGTCAAAGTATCTCTTCGGTTTCGAGGACGTGAAATGGCTCACCAAGAGCTTGGTATGAAAATTCTCGAACGTGTGAAAAAAGACACCGCGGAGTTTGCGGTGGTTGAACAGCATGCAAAACGAGAAGGTCGTCAATTGCTCATGGTCTTGTCGCCTAAAAAAAGCTAGGGTTGTTCGTTTTAGTTGTTAAAACTAAACAGCAATCTTTATTTAATTTAATTTAATTAAGTTTAATTGATTTAATGCGGAGTTACTGAAGTTATGCCAAAGTTAAAAACACATCGCGGAGCAGCTAAACGCTTCCGTAAGATGGCCAGTGGGGCGATTAAACGCCGTGGGGCTAATCGAAATCATATTCTCACCAAACACACCAGCAAGAAAAAACGTGATGCACGTGTCGAAGCGCGCACATTGAAGCCTTGTGATGCTCGCTTGGCGAAACGTATGTTGCACGGTAGTTAGGAGAGGAATAAATTATGCCAAGAGTAAAACGCGGTGTGACAGCAAAAGCACGTCACAAAAAAGTCTTAGATCAAGCCAAAGGTTATTACGGTGCGCGGAGTCGTGTCTATCGTGTGGCCAAACAAGCGGTGATTAAAGCCGGTCAATATGCATATCGTGACCGTCGTCAGAAAAAACGTCAGTTCCGTGCATTATGGATCACACGTATTAATGCTGAAGCTCGTGTAAGCGGCCTTTCATATAGCCGTTTAATTGACGGTTTGAAAAAAGCGAATATTGAGCTGGATCGTAAAGTATTGGCTGATATGGCTGTTCGCGACAAACAAGCGTTTGCAGCGATTGCACAACAAGCCAAAGCAGCACTGGGTTTATAAGTTAATCCCAATGTTTTGTGAGGGGGCCATTTTGCCATGAGCAAGGACTGGCCCCTTTTTTGTTTCTGACGCATGGACCTAATTCACATGCTTGATAAAATTAATGTATTACAACAGGACGCTTTGCAAGCCATTGCAGGGGCTCCCAATCTTGATGCGCTCGACGCGGTTCGTGTTGATTTTCTTGGTAAAAAAGGCAAACTCACGGATATTCTCAAGGGCGTTTCTTCGCTTCCCGTTGCTGAAAAACCACGTGTTGGGCAAGCGGTGAATCAAGCCAAACGTGCGATTCAAGCCGTTTTAGATGAAAAACACGAGCAGCTCAAAGACGAGTTATTGCAGGCAAGGCTTGTGAGTGAGCAATTGGACGTCACCTTGCCGGGTCGGCAGCGTGAGTACGGCAGTCTGCATCCTGTCACGCAAGTGCGCGACCGAATCATCGATTATTTTAGCAAACTTGGCTTTGATGTCGTGGATGGTCCCGAAATAGAGACCGACACGTATAATTTTGAAGCGCTTAATATTCCTTCACATCATCCTGCTCGGGCCATGCATGACACGTTTTATTTTGGCGATGGCACGTTGTTACGCACCCATACGTCACCGGTTCAAATTCGTGCGATGCAAGCCGCCGATGCAGCGCCACCGTTTCGTTTGATAGCACCTGGGCGTGTGTATCGTCGCGACTCTGACGTCACACATACACCGATGTTTCATCAAGTCGAAGGCTTGTTTATTGGCCAAGACGTTACGTTAGCCGGTCTAAAAAGCGTACTTCAGGACTTTTTTACGTTCTTTTTCGAAGGGCCTTGCCATGTACGTTTTAGACCGTCGTACTTTCCGTTCACCGAGCCCTCTGCTGAAGTTGATGTGAGTTGCACGGCATGTAACGGTCAAGGTTGCAGAGCCTGTGGCTTTACTGGCTGGCTCGAGGTGTTGGGGTGTGGCATGGTTCATCCGCATGTTTTAAAATCGGTTGGCTTGTCTCCAGAAACACATCAAGGGTGGGCGTTTGGTATGGGCATTGATCGCTTAGCGATGCTTTATTTTGGCATCACCGATTTGCGTATGATGTTCGAGAATGATCTGAATTTTTTAAACCAGTTTTAAGTTTTAGGATACTCCAATGAAAGTGAGCGAATCCTGGCTACGTGAATGGGTGAATGCCCCTGTCGCGGGAGCTGAATTAGCAGCGCAGTTAACCATGGCCGGACTTGAGGTCGATGAGATAAGTCCCGCCTCAGGTGATTTTAAGCAGGTTGTGGTGGGTTTTGTGCGTACAGCGCGCCCTCATCCCGAGGCAAATAAATTGACCATCTGTGAGGTCGATGCAGGGCTTGATGCACCGCTTCAGATTGTCTGTGGTGCTTCCAACGTACGGGCTAATCTTAAAGTCGCCTTGGCGATTCCAGGCGCGTCGTTGCCTGGCGGCATGTCCATTCAAAAAACCGAACTACGGGGTGAGCTCTCAGAAGGCATGATTTGCTCTTCGGTTGAGTTAGGGCTTGAAGCGACGTCAGACGGGATCTTAGAACTGCCTGATGACGCACCCATAGGTGAAGCGGTCGAAGATTATTTAAAATTAGATGATAAGATTCTAACCGTTGAACTCACACCGAATCGTGCGGATTGCTTTAGTATGCGCGGTATTGCGCGCGAAGTGGCCGCGCTCAATCAATGCGCTTTAAACACGCCTGACGTTGCGGCACAAAATTCAAGCATTGATGATGCCTGCTCGGTTAAAATCCAAGCAGAAGAGGCATGCCCTGGTTATGCCGTGCGTCTGATTCGCGGAATAGATCGCACGGCGGTTACGCCACTTTGGATGAAAGAGCGCTTACGTCGCGCCGGTATTCGCTCGCTTAATCCTGTGGTTGATGTCACGCAATACGTGATGCTCGAATTTGGTCAGCCCATGCATGCGTTTGATGCACAAAAAATATCGGGTGACGTACAGGTTCGTATGAGCGAAGCCGGTGAAAAACTTACGCTTTTAGATGGTCAAGAAATTACACTTAAAGCCGGTGTGTTGCTCATTGCAGATGATCATAAGCCTCTGGCCATGGCGGGTATTATGGGGGGCTTAGATAGCGCCGTTGATGCCGACACCACCGATGTTTTATTGGAAAGCGCCTATTTTACGCCTAAGCTGATTGCGGGTGTTGCCCGAACCTACGGTTTGTGTACCGATGCGTCTCAGCGCTTTGAACGTGGTGTTGATCCGGCCTTGCATCCGCTGATGCTTGAGCGTGCAACGGCTTTATTACTCGATATAGCAGGCGGTAAGGCTGGCCCTGTGACATGGGTTCATGCTGAAAATTATTTGCCGACAGTCACCATCGCCTTTAACCCAGCGCGGGTTCAAGGCTTAACCGGTTTGGTTGTGCCAGAATCCCGCATGAAAACGATGCTTGAAGCGTTGGGTATGAGCGTCGATGCTACAAAAAACGAGTTATGGCAAGTCAGTGTGCCATCGTATCGGTTTGATTTGCATTTAGACGTTGACTTGGTTGAAGAAATCGCACGCTTGCATGGGTATGATAATCTTGAGCCTGAGCCGACCGTTGGAACACTCCAGGCAGGCACGCTCAGTCCGTTTCATCGCCAAAGCCGCGCAGTTTCAAGAGCACTTTGCGCGCGTGGTTACCATGAGGTGATCACGTATAGCTTTATTGATCCGGCGGTCCAAGAAGCGTTTTATCCAGATGCAGCAACTAAAACGCTGGTGAATCCACTGTCATCTGAGCTTGCAAGCATGCGTGTTGGCCTATGGCCCGGCTTAATCTCGGCGTTATTACGCAATGCATCACGCCAACAGGGTGCGATGAAATGCTTTGAAACCGGCGTTGTGTTTGATATGCAAGGTGAGCAGCTCGAAGAGCGTGCCATGGTTGCAGGTTTGATAACCGGCGAAACAGGCGCGCTCAATTGGGCCGAACCCACACGTGCGTATGATTTTTATGATCTCAAAGGCACCGTTGAAGCGTTATTTGCTGATACGACAGGAGCTGAAAAACTTACATTTTCTCCTGAAGCCTTGCGTGCGTTGCATCCTGGAAAGTCGGCGCGCATCATGCATGGCGCGCGCGCAGTTGGTTGGATGGGGGCCTTGCACCCGGCGCTGGCCGAAGTGATGGGGCTAGATACCGAAGTGTTGTTATTTGAAATCAAACTGGATGCATTTGAAGCGACACAAAGGCCTTTGTATCACGCTATTTCAAAGTATCCTCAGGTGCAACGTGATTTATCGTTATTGGTGGACAAACGTATCACTGCATCTCAAATTGAAGCGGTCGTGCGCGCTCAGAGTGCTGAGTTATTAAAAGCGTTTCATGTGTTTGATCATTACACCGGTGCGTCGATTCCTGAAGGCAAAAAAAGCTTAGGCATTGCGTTGATACTTCAAGATGAACATCGAACCTTGACAGAACACGATGTCACACCGCTGATGGAGGGTGTGATGGCGTCACTTGAAAGCGAGCTCGGCATTCATGTGCGGGACGGTGTGTGATGACGACGCCTTTTTACTCACATCATGTTTTTATCTGTGCTAACCAAAAGGCTCCCGGCAAAGTTTGCTGTGCAAACGCCGGGGGCGAGCCTTTTTTTACGTACATGAAGTCACGTTTAGCGGCGATGGATATGCATGGGCCGGGCAAAGTTCGCATGACCCAGTCCGGTTGCTTGGGGCGTTGTAAACTCGGGCCGGGGCTTGTGATTTATCCTGATAATACATGGTATCGCTACGCTTCAGAGGCTGATATTGATGAAATTATTCAAACGCATTTAATCGATGGTTGTGTTGTTGAACGTTTGTTGATGGAGCGTTAATTTTATGATGCTCAGAAACTGTTTGAACGTGTATGCACTGGGTTTGATGCTTGCCTATTTGGGTACAGTATTTGCTATGAACCCGCATGCGACAGGGTTTGCTTGGCAGGAAGCGGTGTTTGTTTTGCCCATTATTTTTGGCATGATTGCTTTTTCTGCACGAATCAGAGCACGCAACCTATCAAATAAACAACCAAGCCATGAGCACGATATATTTATTATTAGCTACAGCTTTGTTCTTGCTGCGTTAGTTTCTATCATCACGCAATACGATAATAGCGATGTTCGGGGGTGGTGGGGGATCGGTTTATATTTTTATACGTTCATCGGCTTTTTGTTTGCCTTGTGTTTTGCCTATTTTAATCAGCTCAAGCGTTATCATCATGTGTATACCCATCTGTTTGCTGCCTTGATTTTTGTTGTTTTTGCTTTACCAACGCTCTGGCCGCGATATATCACACTGCAATACTTGGGGAGCTTTGATTTTTATTGGGTGTCGCTCGCGTTATTAGCCTTCGTGCATTTAGCATTTTTTGGGCTTAACCAATGCTATAAAAAATTTTTCGAATAAATTAAGAGCTCGTTTGATGAAAAAGATGTACTATGTTGGATTGTTTTCTGGGTGGCTTGTTGTAACTTCGATGGCAGCATATGCCGTAAAACCAATTTATCCGGCTGAAATCATGGGGCGAGATCTCATGACGCCTGGGCTTGGTTGGGTAGGGCACGTGGGTGTGAGTACAGCGCCTGATGTCAAGCAGGATGCGCACCACGTCATCGAAGTTCTCAGAGGCGAGACGCCCATCATCCAAATCAACAGTATTGCCAGCTTTAAATCAAAATCATCGTATTGGGGAAGTCGCTACGGGATTGCCGATCGTGGTCAGCATGCGTCAAGAATTTTGCAGGAAGCTACTTTTCAAAAAGATCTTTTTTGCGCAACGTACACGGCAACACCCAATTATACGCCGGGTAGGGGCTATTATGATGATACAGGTCATGCAATTCCTACTTCGTGTGGCTATTTTCGATGCGATACGTTTGTTAATCATGTTTTTCATGCCGGTGGGTATCCATTACCCACGTATAATCCTTCAGGGCCCGATGTTGTTGTTTCTACCTTACCGCGCTTAGTTTTTAAAGCCTTTCCCTATCTTAATAGCCAAGAAAATAGCTTAGATGCAGCTTCTGTAGAGCAAAATCAAGCGCGTTTATCCCTTCAAACTATTGATTTTACGTCGAGTGAAGCGTTCATCATGATGCCATTCGAGCAATTTGTTTCAATCGTCGATGCCGCGACACATGATAAGCTGTACTCCCAATATTTTTTAAGCCTCGCGCAAGATCAAAAGCTTGACACGCAAAAACGCCAGTATTTATTGGATGTCCTGGGGTTTGTCGGCGATGTATCAAGCATTGCTGAATTAGTAAATATCTATCATCAAGAACACGACGTCGCCATCAAAACGCAAGTGTTAGCCACACTTCAAAATATCCGACAAAGATTGCTTGAACCTGAGCATTATGATTTAGAAAAAAATAAACTTCATAGCTTTTATGCTTCGATATTAGAGAGCAAATTATTACCGGATGAGAGAGAAATGGCGCTTAGAGGCTATATTGCGCTAAGTACTCAAGATGAAATATTATCGAATCAACTTAAGCTTAATCAACCTGGGTTGTATGCTGATATGCACCCTAGAATAGCACTTGGGCTGAAATTAGAGCTTTTACATCAAAACACTGATTTAGAAGATGTTCTCATTCCAGATATTCTGAGCTTTTTAAGCCTACACAATGATGTTGCGTTGGAAGAAGTTTTTCATGTGTATTTAGTGAATCGGCTGATGCACGCGGGGCTTAATAGCTTTAAGCCTAGCTCAAAAACACAAATAAAAAACTACTTAAATGCAATTAAATATAAATATCGTCCAGATATTTCTAAGAAAATGGGCGAGAATCTGTCGATTTTAAGTCGTGGCGCGTGGTTGGAAGCGTTTGTCTTGACTGGGGCTACGTCTATGGATGAAGCTAAAGCAGACATGCTTAGATTTCTTGGTGCGATGGATGTATCTTATCATGAAGAGTATACACGTGGCGTATCAAAAGTATTGATGAGTACTGCACATACCGAGCAGGTAGAGGGGAGATAAAATCTAAAGCAGGTGCCGTCAGGATGCGTGCGTCAATAGGTATTTTCACACGTCGAATTATAATGAGTCATAATCGATTCAAATATTGCGTTTGAACCATTGTTGCTTCGATTTTCAAAAAAACTCCAAGGAGAATTCGGTGTTGAAATTGTAATTTTCGTTGCATCATCACGGAGTGATGTTGTTGTCGATGTCGCTCTGGTGGTTTCTAATTGTTCAGAAACGGGGCTATCATCATATGTTCTGGTAAAGTTATTGTGTGCCTGAATTTGAGTGATTGAATGTTGAATGTGTTTTTCAACTGCATAGAAAAATAAAGCTGAACAACTGAGCAATACTACCGCTAGCGCCCCACATGCTGCAAGCCCAAGCATTAACGGAAGAAAGACATGAAAAGCAACATGTACAACAACTAATTCAGCAGCACAAAATAAGGTCCCAAGTAAGTATGGTCCTACGGCATCCAATATATCATTTTTCATGAGCTGGTAATGTATGCTAATCTCCTTCAACTCAATCACTGTTTGCTGAAGTAATACAAAAAAAAGCTCAGCACTTGTATGAGTGCAATGAATTACCCCATATTGCTTATGAATATAATCATAAATTCTGTCAATATTTCGTTGTTCATTACCCCAGAAATTTAATAATTCGCATGCATGCTTTGTTTTCTGATGTTGCTCTAATAGTAAATCGACAAGAAAGCGATCATGGAGCGTTTTGCATTCGGCTTGATCTAGTGCTGTTTGAAAGTTATCAAGAAATAATCTTATGGCTTGATCTTTAGTCTTCATAAGCACCTTTAACGAGATTGTTTTGTTTATTACTTGTCCATTATATATTTTTTGAAAGCAATAATCCATTCGAACAGCAATTTTAATTTTGAAACAAAAGAAAAAAAGAAAAAAAGAAAAAAAAGAGGTCAGATCCCTCTGGGCTTCAGGCCAAATCAATAGGATCCACATCCATCGCCCAGCGCACGCCATTTTGTTTAGCATGCGGTGGGTAAGTATGCTGGATAAAGGCTAAGGCTTGATGAAGCTGTGCACGTGAAGCCGATTTAAGCAGCAGTTGCATATGGTACTCTGTGGCTTTGCGTGCAAGCGGGGCAGGCGCTGGGCCTAACAGCATCACGCTCATATGCGCCAGTTGATTTTTAACCACGGTTAAGAAATGCCTTACGCTGCGTTCATTTTTTCCTGATGCGCGCAAGAGCGCCATATGATGGTACGGCGGCCAAGCGGCTTGTTCTCGCAGAGGAAAGAGTGCATCGGTAAAGGCTGAGTAGCCGTTTTGAATCAAGCGATTCAGCAAGGCATTATCTGGAAAATGCGTTTGAATAAGCACTTCACCTGGAAGCTCAGCACGGCCTGCGCGCCCGGATACTTGAGTGATGAGTTGGCCTAGGCGCTCAAGAGCTCTAAAATCTTGATTATAAAAGCCGGCGTCCGTATCTAAAATAACGACCAGGGTTAGTTTGGGAAAGTGATGCCCTTTGGCTAGCATTTGTGTGCCGATAAGAATCTGAGATTGGCCAGACTCAATTTTAGCCAGGACTTCAAGCAGGTGTTTGCTTTGTCGAATTTCATCGCGATCAATACGGTCGATCTGAATATCAGGAAAATAGTCACTTAAATATTCGTGCACGCGCTGCGTGCCCGAGCCGACGGGCACTAAATCTTGACTCTTGCAGGCATCGCAAGCCACCGGCACAGGAATTTTTAAGCCGCAGTGATGGCAAATCAGGCGATTGCTTTGGCGATGTAGGGTTAGGTGGCTATCACACGCTTTGCAATCGGCCATCCAGCCACAGGCGTGACAAAGCAGTACTGGCGAGAATCCGCGACGATTAATAAACACGAGCGCTTGGTTGCCTTGGTCAATATGCTGCTTAATCGCTTTTAATGTCGGTTCTGCTAAACCATGGGTTAATTTTTGTTGGCGTAAATCAATGACGCTATAACGAAGCGCGGTTTCGCTCTCGGCTTTTTGTGTAAGCGTAAGGCGTGTGTATTTTTTAAGCCGGCAGTTATGTAAGCTTTCGAGGCTGGGTGTCGCCGAGCCTAAAATAATAGGAATATGCTGCTGATGCGCACGCATTAATGCCGCGTCACGTGCTGAATATCGCACGCCATCTTGTTGCTTAAGCGAGGCGTCGTGTTCTTCATCAATAATAATTAAACCCAAATGAGGCATGGGGGTGAATAAAGCGGTACGTGTACCAATCACAATTCTCGCAACACCGGTACGTGCAAGCTCCCAAGCTTCAGCACGTTTTTTATCGGATACATGAGAGTGGATCATCACCATAAGATCGCGAAAACGTGCTTCAAAACGTGTGAAAAGCTGGGGCGTTAAACCGATTTCAGGGACTAAAATTAAGATTTGTTGATGCTTGGCGAGTACGTCTGCCGCAAGCTGAAGATACACCTCGGTTTTACCACTTCCGGTGACGCCATGTAGCACAAAAGCATGGTAGTGCTGTAATCCGTGACGCATGGCTTCCAGGGCTACGGCTTGTTCTTGGTTTAATGCAAGCGGTGGGTTGAGTTGCTTCGTGTTGGGCTTCGGTAATTTTGGCTCAATCATCTGCCCCGCACGAATTTTTTTAGGCAGCGCGATGGCCAGCACTTCAGATAAGGGCGCATGATAATAGCGGTTAATCCAGTGGCATAGTTTCAAAAAGTCTTGGGAGAGCAGCGGTGGGTTGTCAATTACTTCGGTGATGGATTTAAGCTTGCGTTTGGCATCTTCAGCGCTACCTACACCGACCACCACACCCAATTTTTGGGTGTTTCGAAACGATACCCACACACGCGTACCCACGGGGGCGGGCGTGTCTGGGAGGGCGAGGTAATCGAAGTAATCCCGCTTGGTGTTGGGAATGCAAACATGTAAAACCGTCACGTGGCGGCTCGTTCCCAGGTGTGACTGGCTGACTGCCCGGGAGCAGAAAAAACTTTAACCACCAATTTGTCAATATAATGTTGATCTAGCGCTGCTTTATCTTGTGTGAGCTCTTGGACAAACCAACGGGAAAGCTCCTCAATGGTGATATTAGACAGGGGCATCAACGTCACGTCTTCTTTTAGAAACGGCATTTTCTTATGATTAAATAAAAAATAGTAATATTCATCATCTTCAGAAAATTCCAAATACGGTGAGTGCATAGGCATCAAAAAGGTCTGATGCAGGTGTTTGCATAATACCTGAATTTTTTCTTTATAATAACGATAATCAAACGTCAGGCCGTTTTTTTCGATATGTGTGCTAAGGGCTAACGCAACATCGTAACGATGACCATGCAGCGGTTCGCGATCGGTGGCCGAAAAAATCGTGGTGTGGCCGGCTGAAAAATTCATGGAGGGTTTTTGGAGCTCCACGGTGGTTTTGTATCGGGTCATAAGCTCGCTCGTTTGTCGTGTAATTGAAAGCCGGTGAGGCCAAAATCAAGCTGTTTGGTGAGCGCAATCACTTTAAATAATTCGCCCATTTCATGCGGTTGCAGCAGTTGCTTGACCGCCTGTTGCTGTTTGATTTGGTTTGGCTCATCCAGTACGCTTTCTTCGAGTAAGCTTAACAAACCGTTTGCCAGTAAGAAAGAGGCTTGATTGGTATACCCCGACACTTCAAAACCTGCGTTGAGTGCAGCGTCGGCGACGTGGGTAAAATCAACGTGCGCCGTGATATCTTCTTCTCCTGGATGCAATAAGGGGTTTGGGTGTGCTTTATGCTGGTAATGACACATCAACGTCCCTTGGGTGCGTGACGGATGATAATACTCATGTTCAGGAAAACCATAATCTATCAGCAAAACTGCACCGCGTTTGAGCATTGCGTGACAGGCTTCAACCCAACCATCGATGAATAAATTAGCTTCTGAGGCATACGGTACGGTGTTATGTTTGAGCACACGTTCAACGTGAGCCTCTAAGTGCTTGTTTGTGCACGGCACAAAATTTTCTGTGAGTTGGTTATGCTCATCAAGCGCAATCATACTTTCCAATAAGCCTTGATCTGTTTTTAAAAAGCGATGGACAGGCATGGCATCGAGCACTTCGTTGGCAATCACAACGCCTTCAAAGGCTTGCTCTGGCCAGGCCGAGAGCCATTGGACGCGCTCGGCCAAGTGCGGGATTTTCGTTTGAATATGATCTTGCTGCCGGGCTTGTAACGACGCACTCACTTCAAGAATATGATACGCATGAGGCAGGGCATTTAATTGCTCAAGGCGTGTTAAGATATCAATGCATAATTGCCCAGTACCGGCCCCAAATTCAAAAATAATCGGCTGGTTTAAATGCTGTAAAACTTGCTCGCATTGCTGTGCGAGCGTATAGCCAAATAAAGGCGTGAGTTCAGGGGCGGTGATGAAGTCACCCGCGGCTCCGAGTGGGGAGCGCGGGCGTGTATAATAGCCCCAAAGCGGCGCATAAAGCGCTTGTTGCATAAAATCAACAAAAGGTATGGCACCGTGTTTGCCTAAGTGTTCACGTAAGTGGTCGAGGGGGCTCATACGATCGATTATCCCATAACGATGATTAAAAAGAGGACAATACCGTGAATCGAGACAAGACACAAGATGTTCGGGTGGCGTTGGCGAGATGACATGACCTGATCGTATCAATAAAAAATCGGTCCTCTTGTTGATTGAAATCCCGGAGATGTCGTATTTTCAATGGCAAGGCAACCGCCATCAAAACCACCTGTAGGGGTCATCATGCACTGCCATATTTGTGTAGAAAAATCACCAATGTAAGCATAAGTCACATCATTAGCTGTATTAAAACTCGCATTAACGGTACTACGAAAACCAGGCGTGGTTGAATTGGTTAATGCTGTACAAGCGCCAGAAAACCCTCCTGTAGCGTTCATTGGGCATTGCCATATCGCATTCGAACGCTCACCAACGTAGGCATACGTAACACCAGAAAATGTGTGGAAAGTGGCATTTATGACCCCCTGAAAAGAAGGTGAGGTTGTGTTCGTTAATGCTGTACAGTCTCCAGAAAAACCACCTGTAATATTCATTGGGCATTGCCATAGCGTATGTGAATTATCACCAACATATGCATACGTAATGCCAGAAAAAACCTTAAACGTTACCGTTTGTGTTCCACCAAAAGCCGTAGTATTTGTTAACGCTGTACAACCTCCAACAAATTTTCCCGTACCACTCATTGGGCATTGCCACAATGTATTTGTATTATCAGTAACATAGGCATATTGGGTACCAGAAAATTCTCGAAAGGTTGCTTTTACCGTTTGCATGAAACCTGGTGAGGTCGAGTTGGTTAGTGCAGTGCAGCCTCCTACAATCCCTCCATTGGAATCGATTTGACATTGCCACAACTGTTGTGACTGATCGGCAACATAAACATATGTTTTATCAGAAAAGATATGAGGTGTTCCAAATAAGGAAATGAAGAAACCTGGTGAAGTTGTATTCGTTAATGCAGAACAACCTACTGAAAATCCTCCATTTGAATCGATTGGACATTGCCACAAGGTATTACTTCCATCGCCAATATATGCTTTCTTTGTGTTAATGGGTAGATTAGTAATATGAAGTATATTTGCAGCAGATGGACGATTGCACAGAAACGTACCGCCTTGCTCGCAAACAATTGGGCCTCCTTCAATATTTCCTGTCATAGCGCTTCCTGCGATAACGAAAGAAAGAGTACACGACTGTTGATAATTGAGTGTTACCGGATTTGTACAATTTCCCGCGCTTGTGTCTTGCGTGACACCAGGAATAGGTGTGGTCGTCAGTGTATGTTGTTTCTTGGATTGATTGGTTAATGTGTATTTTACGATTGCAGTTTCAAAGGCTGAAATATTCAGGGTCGTTGGTGTTAACGGGGTGAATGTCCATACTGGAGCAGCGGCCTCTACGGCACTAGAAAAAAATAATGCCACGAAAATGCTTAATAACCGAAAGACAAAAAAGCTGAGCTGCATAAATCGCATCATGAGTTTTAGTCTTAGTCTTAGTATGTGTGTAATTTATATTGATGTATTCTAATGCTATTGTCAATGTGTATGATGATTGTATGATATATGGGCTGCTTTGCGCTTGAAAGTTATGCTAACTAGTTTTTCTGCATGAATAAAAAGAGGTGTATTACGTGAATCGAGACAAGACACAAGATGTTCGGGTGGCATT
The DNA here is from genome assembly GCA_029212505.1 of Legionellaceae bacterium. Lineage (GTDB taxonomy): Bacteria > Pseudomonadota > Gammaproteobacteria > Legionellales > Legionellaceae > JAALKW01. The sequence continues at coordinate 106,647 of JARGOS010000002.1, forward strand.
AATCACAGGGGCTGCTCGACGTATTGGTGCGGCGATTGCAGAACGCCTGCATCAGGCTGGATTTTATGTGGTGATTCATTGTCATCATTCAAAACAAGAAGCCGATGCGCTAGCTCATCAATTCAATCAAATACGCGCACATAGCGCCTGTGTTTTAGTCGCTGATTTAAGTTTAAAAAATCAGGCACAAACACTGATAAAGCAAGCGGTTGAATGGCAAGGGCGTTTAGATGTTTTAGTCAATAATGCCTCATGTTTTATTAAAACGCCTGTGGGAGATGTTGATCTTGATGGTACTGATAAAATTGATGAAGCCGTATGCGATAAGCTTTGGACAACCAACGTGAAAGCGCCATTTTGGCTAAGTGAAGCCGCCTGTGCAAGTTTGGCTAAACAAAACGGATCGATTATTAATCTTACCGATATTCATGCTGAAAAGCCGTTGTCTGATTATGCTGTGTATTCACAAACAAAAGCCGCGCTTAAAATGCAAACAGAAGCGTTGGCACGCGAGTATGCGCCCAACATACGTGTGAATGCGGTGGCTCCAGGAGCGATTGCATGGCCCGAAGGCGATAATGCGTTAAGTTCTGAGGTGCAGGCGAATATTATTTCAAAAACGTTATTAAAAAAGCATGGCGAGCCGAAGTGGATTGCTCGGGCCGTGCTGAGTTTAGTATTAAACGAATTTATAACCGGCCAAACACTGCGCGTCGACGGTGGGCGGAGTTTAGGTTAAGCGTGCTAGGCCTCGTTTTCTGAAATCACAGCGGCGTCGCAACACCTTGTTCTATTTTCCCAAATGATAAAATACGGGCGATTCGGTGGTTTTGTGTTAGATAAAGCGTACCGGTTTCGTTGCCCATACCGAGTGCAGGAAAGAGCTGAAGCGCATTCAACTCCGTTCCAAGCGCATAACTGTCTAGACCCATAGCATACAAGCGACTGTAGCTGTTCAAGCGCTCAGGCCAATGACGGTGTCCCATGTTGGGGTGTGACAGCACCCAAGGCATGTCGCAAAACGTGATGCCGTTGAGGTCGCGATCGGCCACGGTGTTCTCAGTACCTGCGTATACGCTAGAAGTCCCATACACAGGCACTTTCCCTGCATAATAATACCTAAGCAACGGCATGATTTGACGTGCTTCAGATGGGTAAGCCAAAATAACAATCACATCAAAATCTTCGCGGCGAAGCGGTGTGCGCTCAAGATCTGGATCTTTGGCGTAGGCTTTGAGTTGCTCTTTCCGTTCTTTGTCTGAAACAGCTTGTAATAATTCACGCACGGGTTCGTTGAGGTTGGCTTTATTCTTGGGATCATAACGCAGGGTATCAATAAGCTGGCCTCGAAGCCCTCGCCATTCACGGGAGAACGCGCTAAATGTTTTATTACCCCAGCTATCGGTGGGAGCAATCACGAGTGCGCGGGAAAAACCTGCTTGGCGTGCTTTATTGGCAACTTGACGTGCTTCGTTGGTGGGAGAGAGGCCAAATTGAAACGCATGGTCTTGGGTGTGTGTGGGCACGTTGTTGAGTAAGAGCGTGGGTACCGGATGCGACATCGAGGCAACGGTTTTTACATTGGGCTTGGATAATGGCCCAACCACATAGTCAGCGCCTGCGGCAATGGCCTGATGATAGGCTTTGGCCGCGCCTAATCGATGCGTGTCGTACAAACGCACGGTTGTGGATGCGGCAGAATCATGTGCCCGAAACGCGGCCATAAAGCCGTCTTGAACCGCGTGACCTGGGCCTGCTAAAGGGCCTGAAAGCGGTAAAATTAAAGCAATATGCTTGGGTTTGTTGTATAAATGCCTTTGCATGCTATCCAACGACGCCGGCAATAAACTACGTGCAGGATGATTGGGGTAGTGTTGTTGCCATTGTTTAAGTTTATTCAGCACTTTGGTGGGATACGCCGCGTCTTGTCGTGCGATAAGTGCTAACTCCATCCAACCGCTTAATTCTGAACCTGAAGGGGTTTCAATCACCAGCGTGTTGAGCTCGGGGAGAGGTAGGCTTGTAAGGGTGACCCAGAGTGCTCGACGATTGTTGGCGCGTGAGGCCTCGTCAGGAAGAATTTTATCTAATTTAATGCGTTCGTTGATGGACTCAAGTGATTTGCCTAGCGCTTTGTAGGCATTGGCAAGGCTTTCATGAAACTGTGCTTGCTCATATAACGGCAGTTGGTCTGCGTGGCGAACCATCGCCAAGCGGTTAAGTGCGGTGCGTGGGCGTTTGCGTAGTAAATCGATTTTTGCAATAAGTAGGTTTTTTTTGTCGGCTTGAAGCGAAGATGCGGGTTTGATTTGTGCTAGAATGGTGTTCGCGTCTTGCCATCGGCCTTCGTCGACCCAGCGACCGGCGGCAAGCAAGAGCAAGGCTTGTTTTTCTTCGCCGATATGATTATTAGCAAGCGCAATGTAAGTTTCTGCTGGCATTGTATACGGACTACCCAGTGGGCGACCACCGAATTGATGGGTATTTATCGTCGTGCATTGCACGAGCAAGCCAAAGCAAGCTGTAACTAGAACTAATTTAAGATATTTTAGATAATTGATTCGCGCGCGCATGAGCGTGTAACCTCTCGGACACAGACGTATCAGGATAAACCATGACGCATTTTACCGCAAGCACCGCCGGCACACTCTACGTGGTAGCAACACCCATTGGCAATCGAGACGATATTACATTACGTGCTTTGGAAATTTTAAAACATGTCGACAGCATCGCGGCCGAAGATACGCGGCATTCACGTCCTTTTTTGACGGGGTTAGGTATTCAAAAGCCGCTCATCTCATTGCATGCACATAACGAGTCGACCGAAAGCCTGCGGTTGGTTGAGCTGCTGAAGCAAGGCCAAAATATTGCATTAATCAGTGATGCAGGCACGCCGTTGATTCGAGACCCCGGTTATCCGTTGGTCAAGCAAGCGCGTGATATGGGCATCAACGTGGTGCCGATTCCTGGGGCGTGCGCGTTGATTGCGGCCTTGTCAGCCGCTGGCGTGCCTACCGATATATTCACGTTTGCCGGTTTTTTGCCGGCGACGATGACAGCACGCAGGGCAGCATTGGAAGAATTTAAAACGGCGTGGCAACATACGATTGTGTTTTACGAGTCAACGCATCGCTTGCAAGCGTGTCTTGATGATATGCTCGAGGTGTTGGGTGAAGCCTGTGAAATTGTTTTAGCCAAAGAGCTAACAAAAACGTTTGAGACGTTTGTTACAGGCAGTATTCCTGAGATTCAAGCGTGGATTTTAGAGGATATCACACGCAAAAAAGGGGAGTTTGTGGTGATTGTTCCGCCACGCGTTTGCATTGAGCAGGCGGGAGAGCATGACGCCTACTTAGAAATATTATTAGCTGAGCTTCCAGTGAAGCAAGCGGTGAAGTTGGCCGTAAAATTAACCGGCGCGAACCGAAATGTTTTGTATCCGCGCGCGCTTGAATTACAAAAAAATAGAAGAGAAGACAGATGACAGGCGTGAGAGAATAGGCTTTGTTGGCTTTACTTAATAACCCAACGTCCAGTTTGTTTTACGTTATCGTGCATAGCATCAGGCGCTAAATCAATTTCACCAGGCCAGGTTACCGCGCCATGCTCAAGATGTGCTTGATCAAAGAGATCTTTGTCTTGGAGTGATTTAAAAACACCAGCTTTGGTGCTATTAATAAAATGAAGCATTTCAACAAACCCATGTGTTCCATCATTAAACTCAACTTCAAGTTCATAATTCGGAAGTGGCTTCACTTTTTTTAATCTCCAAGGAGCACACGTTACTACTCGAGGGGAGATATTTTCTTTAGCGATTGATTTGTTTCGCATAATTTCCAATCCTCCTGTAATTCTTCGCGATGTAAAGAAGCCCATTCTAACACTAAAGCTAAAGCCCTGCGTGGCATAGTTCCCTTCATAATCTCAAGGGTACGAATATCAATAAGCACTTCATGTTCTGCATAGAGAGCGTGAAAGTGCGGTGGTGCATGATCGCCCCAGAACATCTGAATAAGTATGCCATAAAATGCACTGATAGTTGGCATTAATTCAATCCTTATAGAAAATATTGCAATATACTTGTTAAGTGCTGCTTTTAGCAACCCAAGAGGCACTCGACTTTAGGTATTTAAGCGGCTAAAGTCGAAATAAAATATAGAGGAGCTAATTAGGGCATGAAGATGCGTTGGCGTGTATTGGTTGTGATTGGTTTAATGAGCTCGTATGCGTTTGCTAATTTAGAAGGTATGGTCACACAAGAAGAAGGCGGACGTTGGCCGAATGCCGAAATTCCTTATGTGATAGATAATGCCCTGCCAGAAAAAAACCGTGTAGCGCTTGCCGAAGCCATGGCCTTGTGGCAAAACGAGACGTTGATTCATTTTGTGAAGATGACGCCTTACAATCAAATGCTCTATCCAGATTATGTTATCTTTAAGCCTGCACCAGGAAAAACATGCGACTCGTTTGTCGGTCGGCAAGGTGGTGCACAAGTGGTGTTGCTTGCGCCGCGTTGTCGTACCATGCTGAGTGCGCATGAGCTAGGCCATTTGATTGGACTATGGCATGAACAGTCACGTTCAGATCGTGATGCGTATGTTGATATTTTATGGGAAAACATACGCGAAGAGCATTATTCCAATTTTTATCGGCGCGATGATGAAGGACGTCATGAAGGCGCGTATGATTATGATTCCATCATGCATTATTCAGGAAAAGCGTTCAGTAAAAATGGGCGCCCAACCATTATCCCGCGTGCAAAATGTGCAAAAATTGGCCAGCGCGATCATCTGAGTCAGGGTGATATTGCGGCCGTAAATACGCTTTATTCGATGGGCAATTATACAAAATAGATGAGGTAACCATGTCAAAACAAACGATTTATTTAGATGATTATCAAGCGCCAAGTTTTCAGCTTGAAACCGTGAATTTAACCGTTGATTTATACGATGATCATGCTTTAGTTAAAAACGAAATGCGTTTGGTGCGCACCCATCCAGGGCCTTTGTGCTTATACGGTGAAGCGCTCAAGCTTGAAGCGATTGCATTAGATGGTAAAGAATTAGATAGCGATGCGTATGTTTTAGATGGCGAAAATTTAATTTTTAAAAACTGCCCTGATACGTGCGTATTAACGATAACCACACGTATTCACCCGAAAGAAAATACGGCACTTTCGGGTTTGTATCATGCGGACAATATTTTTTGCACGCAATGTGAAGCTGAAGGTTTTAGGCGCATCACGTATTTTCCCGATAGACCCGATGTATTGGCGGTGTACACCACGCGTATTTCAGCAAATCAAGCTGATTATCCTGTATTGCTTTCTAATGGTAATTTGATTGATTCGGGTGTGGATGGTGAGCGCCACTGGGCTGTGTGGCACGATCCATTTAAAAAACCTTCTTATTTATTTGCGTTAGTTGCCGGTAAACTCGCGTGCGTGAGCGACCAATTTGTGACGATGTCGGGACGTACGATTGATTTACATGTGTATGTTGAGCCGGGAGTTGAAGATCGGTGTGCGCATGCGCTCCATTCGTTGAAAGCGGCGATGGCGTGGGACGAGCGTGAATACGGTCGTGAATATGATTTAGATGTGTACATGATTGTCGCCATCAATGCCTTTAATATGGGGGCGATGGAAAACAAAGGCCTGAATGTATTTAATGCGAAATACGTACTTGCGCGCCCTGATACCGCAACCGATCAAGATTACGCGGGCATCGAAAGCGTGATTGCTCACGAGTATTTCCATAATTGGACCGGTAATCGTGTGACCTGTCGGGATTGGTTTCAGTTGAGCCTAAAAGAAGGTTTAACCGTGTTTCGTGATCAAGAATTTTCACGGGACATGAATTCACGCGATGTGAATCGTATTCAAGATGTCAAAGTATTACGCCAGGCACAATTTCCTGAAGATGCAGGGCGTATGGCGCACCCCGTGCGACCACCGGCGTATCAAGAAATTAATAATTTTTATACCGCAACGGTGTATAACAAAGGCGCTGAAGTGATTCGTATGCTGCAAACGCTTTTAGGTAAAGATGGGTTTAGACGTGGTACCGATTTGTATTTTGAGCGGCATGATGGCGAGGCGGTGACGATTGAAGATTTTGTGGCGGCCATGGCGGATGCGAATAACCAAGATTTAACGCAATTTTTTAGATGGTACACCCAAGCAGGAACACCCGAAGTTAAACTCACCGAACGTCGCTATCAAGACGGTTGTTTATATCTAAGCTTCACACAAGCTTGCCCCAAAACACCGGATAATCCAGCTAAGCATGTGAAGCAGCCGTTTCCTATACCGATGCGTTTTGCTTTATTTAATCAAGCAGGTGAGCGCATGCCTGTTGCACAGGATGTTTTATTGCTCGAAAAATTTGAACAGCAATTTAAATTAGAGGGCTTAAGTCAGGAACCAGCTCATCTATCTTTACTGCGCGATTTTTCAGCGCCGGTGAATTTAAGCTACGAGGCAAGCAATCAAGACTTGCTGGGGTTATTACGTGTTGAAACCGATGGTTTTGCGAAATGGGATGCTGCACAGCGGGTTGTTCGTGCGGCGCTGTCGGATGCGTATAACACACCTTATATTAGCAATTGGCGCCTTCAAGACGACGTGACCACGGCCTTTCGGCATGTGTTGCAAGACGAGGCATTGGACCATGCATTGCGGGCTGAGTTGCTGATGCCGCCGAGTTTTGAAGAAGTGGTGAGCGGTTTGTCTGATCTTGATGTTGAGCGTTGGGAAGAGGCACGCGACGCGTATCGTGAGCACTTGGGTACGGCGCTTTGGCCCGAACTTTCAAGTATGTACGCAACCCTGAGTCAGGCGGAAGATCATGCCATGCAGGGGGAAGCGTTTGCACGGCGGCGCCTGAAGCTTGTATGTTTAGGGTTGATGATGCACGCGAAGCCTGAAGATGCGTTGGCCTTATGCCACACGCAATTTGAGCAAGCGAAAACCATGACCGATCAGGTCGGTGGTTTGGGTTTACTAATTAATTCGCCAGATGCAACTGTGCAAACACAGGCCATCACGCAATTTTATGAGCAATGGAAACATGATGCGTTAGTGCTTGATAAATGGTTTGCTTTGCAAGCAGCTGCTGAGCACGAAGGCGCGCTCACACGGGTTAAAAAATTACTCGAACACCCTGATTTTGATTTGAAGCAGCCCAATAAAGTGCGTGCGGTGATTGGTGCGTTTTGCCAAAACAACCCACGGCATTTTCATGCGGCTGATGGCAGCGGTTATGCGTTTTTGACTGAGCAATTATTCGCGGTTGATACGATTAATCCACAAATCGCCGCGCGTCTTGCCACGCCGTTTACGCGTTGGCAGCGGCTCGATAAGGTTCGGCAACAGCATATACTCACGCAGCTGGACGTGTTGTCAAAAGCACACTTATCGGCTGATTTACGTGAAATTGTGACCAAAAGCTTGGCGCAATAAATGGCGGATGTGATGCGTTTTCTCGTGATGGGGGCGCCTATCGCGCATAGTCTGTCACCGATGATACATGCCCAGTTTGCAGCCCAAACCGGTCGTGATGTGGTGTATGAAACATGCTTGCTTGATACTACGCACTTTGAGCAGCACGTGCGCGATTTTTTTGCGGCAGGCGGGGCGGGTTTAAATATTACCTCTCCTGGTAAAGAGCGCGCGTTTGCCATGGCGGATGTAAAAACACCGCGATGCGCCGTAGCACGGGCGGCTAACACGCTTTGGATGGATGAAGCCGGGCAATTGTGTGCTGATAATACGGATGGTATTGGCTTGATCCGTGATTTAAATCACCAAGGCATGAAGCTGCAGGGCGCACGTATTTTAGTGCTGGGTGCGGGGGGTGCTGCACGTGGTATTTTACCTGCCCTGTTAGATGAGGCTCCCAGCTATGTGGCGGTTGCTAATCGTACGGCATCGCGGGCAGAAGCTTTAATTCAAGCACTGGAATCAACGAGGCTTGGTTTTATGCCGTGGGATGAGGTGACGGGTTCGTTTGATTTGGTTTTGAATGCGACATCTACGTCTCGCGGCTTGTCCGCGGGATCCAGCTTATCGGGCAAGCCGTTGTGTTACGATTTAAATTACGATGCGTCAGGCATGACACCGTTTGTGACTTGGGCAAAACAAGCGGGTTTTCAAGCCGTGGATGGCTTAGGCATGCTCGTGGAGCAAGCGGCCGAGGCTTTTTATGTGTGGCATGGGGTACGGCCTGATAGCTTGAATATCATGAAAAGCAAATTGGACATGCTATAATATAACTAGTTAGACTGGTTATATTATATGTTTTGAGTTGGAGGTGAATGATGAAAACTTGGCAATTACAAGATGCTAAAGCTCACTTAAGTGAACTGGTGAAAGAAGCTTCGTCTGGAGCACCCCAGGAAATCACATTAAGAGGTAGGCCTACGGTTGTTGTTTTATCAACACAGCAATATAAAAAGCTAAATAAACCGAAACAAAAATTATCGTCTTTTTTAAAAAAATCGCCTTTGTCGGGTATCGAGTTTGAATTAGAGCGTGATAAAAGTTCTACGAGAGATATTGAATTATGAATTATTTACTTGATACGAACATTATATCTGAGCTAGTAAAAAAAGCACCGAATAAGTCAGTTTTAAAATGGATAGATAGTCTTGACAATGAAGCATTATATCTTAGTGTGATTTCGCTTGGAGAGATTAGAAAAGGAATCAGTGGAATTCAAAACTTAGTGCGACAAGAAAAAATTTCCAATTGGTTGGAGACAGAACTACCTGAATATTTCGAAGAGCGAATTCTGAATATTGACAGTAAAATTGCTGATATGTGGGGACGTTTACAAGGCAAAAAAAAGGGGTATATTTTACCAGCTATCGATGGATTGATCGCCGCAACAGCTCACGTGCATAAGCTTACGCTTGTTACGCGAAACACAAAAGATTTTATGTATACCTCCATTGACGTAATCAATCCATGGGATATGTAGGCAAAACAAGCAAAAAGATTATTTACCTTTAAATCTTCGCGATTGATGTTGGGTGCGTTTATGGTATTTACTGAGTGCTTTACCGCTTGCACGTTTTTCAGAAAGACTGGCTGTATTAAGCATTTCTTCTTGGCGTAACTTCTGGTAATTGGTTAAGCGCCGCTGATCTAAATCACCAGAATCAATCGCTTGCTGAACCGCACAATTCGGTTCAACTTCATGTTGGCAGTTACTAAAACGGCATTGTGCAGCATAACGTTCGATATCGGCAAACGTGACGGAAAGGCCGGTTTTGCACGCGGCGAGTTGAATTTCGCGTATGCCCGGTGTATCTAAGATTAATCCGCCTGAGGCAAGCGCTATCAGTGAGCGTCGCGTGGTGGTATGACGGCCTTTGGTGTCGTTTTCGCGTATGTGCCCGGTGCTTTGTCGCTCCTCACCAACCAGTGAGTTAATTAACGTCGATTTACCTACGCCGGATGATCCCAAAACAGCCAGGGTGCTTCCAGGAGTTAGCCAAGGCGCCAAACGTGATTGACATGTGGCATCTAAGCAGTTTAAGGCGATAACCATAAGGCTTGAATCAAGCGCTTGGACTTGGGTTATAAACGCTTCAGGTTCAAGCGCTTGGTCTTGTTTGCTCAAAAGCACCACGGCTTCAGCACCGGATTCATGAACTAATGCGAGAAACCGTTCAATTCGACTTAAATTAAATTCTTCGTTCATGGACGAAACAATAAACGCCGTATCGATATTAGCCGCAATAAGCTGTGTTTTTAGTTTGCTGCCTGCGGCTTTTCTTGCAAAACACGTTTTACGTTCAAGTAATTGTAAAAACTGTTGTTGTTGGTCGAGTAAAATCCAGTCACCCACGACCATATCAGGCATGTTCGGTACGGTTTTGATCTCTACGAGTTCAGATCCTGTGGTTGCCGTGATGGATGTACGGCATTGCTCAACAATACGTGCAGGCATGTTATCGGGGCATGTACTTAATGCACGCTGTTGCTCAAAAAATGCCTGCCAGCCTAAGCTCGTCAGCGATGTGGAATGTGAAATATTAAGCCCCTTTGAGTATATTCATACGCGTTGTTTTTCCTTTGAGTTTAGCATGTTTAATAAAAGGATAAGCTTTCTTGAGTTGGCTTTGTTTGATCGCAACGTAGGCGTACATGGCAGAAATATCGATTTTACCAATATCACCTGCGTCCAGGCCTGCGTCTTGCGTTAAGGCGCCTAAAATATCGCCTGGGCGAATTTTATCTTTGCGTCCTGCGGCGATACTGAGTGTTACCATCTCCGGTTTCGGAAGCGTCGTATGGCTTGTATTGACTTCGCGAAGATCTCCCCAGGGGATGCTAAAGCCTTGGTCTTCAAGGTCACACAGTCGTCCAGCATCGTGGGGCGTGGTTAAGCTCAACGCAAGGCCTTGGTTGCCTGCGCGACCGGTACGACCGATACGATGAACATGGACATCGTAATCAAATGCTAAGTCATAATTAATCACCGCCGGGAGGTCTTGTATATCCAAGCCCCGCGCGGCAACGTCGGTTGCGACCAAAATCGAACAGCTGCGATTGGCAAAGCGAATCATGGCGCGATCGCGCGCGGCTTGGTCCATATCCCCGTGGAGTGCAACGGTGCTAAACCCTTCGTTTGTTAAACGCGTTAGTAAGCTTGTGGTTTGGTCTTTTGTATTGCAAAAAATCAGGGTTGATATGGGTTGATGGTGGCATAGCAGCGTTTTGAGTAACGAAAATTTATTGGCCTGGCTTGATACTTCATAAAACACTTGCGTCATATCAAGCGTAGCCTGGGTGTCTTGAATGGTGACATGCTGAGGCGAACGCATCAAGTTATTAGCAAGCTGGCGAATTTCATCAGGGTAGGTTGCTGAAAATAATAAAGTTTGCCGTTTTTTAGGGCAAAAAGAAATCACACGCCTTATTTCATCTTCAAACCCCATATCGAGCATGCGATCGGCTTCATCTAACACCAAGGTCTGTAAATGTTGTAAAGATAATGATTCGGCATCAATATGTTTTTGTACGCGACCCGGCGTGCCGACGATGACATGCGCGCCATGTTTTAATGAATCCAGTTGAGGTCTCATCGGAATGCCACCCGAAAGGTTCAGAATCTTGACGTTAGGAACTAAACGCGCGAGACGTCGTAATACGTGCCCCACTTGTTCGGCTAATTCACGCGTAGGGCACAGCACCAACGCCTGTGTTGCATAGCGCTCGTTGTTGAGGCGATTTAAAAGCGCTAAGCCAAAGGCCGCGGTTTTACCACTGCCAGTTTTTGCTTGTGCGATAACATCCAAGCCTTTGAGCATCAGCGGTAAGCTTTCGGCTTGAATAGGCGTCATGCTTTCAAAATTTAAAGACGTAAGGTTAGTTAATAATGCGTTTTTCAAAGGCAGTGAGCTAAAAGGATGTGTTGGATTCACGGGGGCCACGTTGGGTAGGGAGTTCAAAGAGCAAATATTATACCATGCTTTTGAAATTTCTATAAAACTTCATCAGTAAAATGATTTAATAATCAAAATCATGGGGAGTATTTAAGTTCGTGTGATCTAAAATCCGGCGTGTTGTTTTAAAAATTCTTTTTCTTCATCGCTGGATGTTCGGTTTAATATCGCATTGCGGTGAGGATAACGACCAAAACGTTGGATGATCGCCAGGTGTTGTTTTTCAAAGTCCAACGTTTGTTCTAAGCCGGGGGTTTCGAACAGCGGCAAAGCCTGTTGGTGAACTTCAAGCGATTCACTATGCATGAAAGGCATGTATAAAAAAGCACGTTCTGAGAGAGGTAATTGTTGATCAAACGAACGGCGTACTGCTTCTTGGGCTAAGTGAAGCGCCTTGTCATCATAAGCAAAGCTTTGCGGTGTGCCACGAAATATATTGCGTGAGAACTGATCAAGAATGATGATTTCAGCCAAGCATCCTCGTGCCGTTTCACGCCACGTGTGCAAGGCGCCAGAGGCTGCTTGCTGATGAACTTCAGAAAATAGCTCTGTGATGCGTTGATCTAATTCAGCATCTTTTTGCCACCACTGCGCCGGTGTCAGTTGATTAAACCAAAAAGCTAAGATTGTTTCAGCAAGCATGTACAAACCCCAGGTCAGTCAAGCGCATACCTGCGCTCTGAATGTATGGGGTTCATGATACCGTAGCTTGTAAGCGTATGCTATTTTATTTCAGCGGCGAGTGACGCAGCTTCTACCGTGGCCATCACGGTCTCACTGGCGGTCCGTCTGCTCAAGAAGCGCATGATGGTGTACGCATGGCTTTATGCACGGGAGCCATTCTACTTTGATGAATATTGTATATTTTTGTTTTTTTCTGTAAGTTTTTAGCTCTTATTAGCTTGACGAGATGATTTTATGGTCTAATATTGAACATGTAGACCTGCTTTTAGATCTACAGCAAAAGATAATCTTGAAGGAGAATATCATGAGCAATATGTTTAGTTTATCGAAAGTTATGATGGGGGTCGCTTCATTGACCTTAAGTGCAGGTGTTTGTGCAAGTTCAGTACTTACGCCGGTGACGGATCCTTTAGAAGATGTTGCGAATTGGTTCGGTACGACAACCTATGATGTTGTTGCGCCAGTTGCCGGTTGGGGTATGGATGATGGCAATAAACCCGACTATATGGTGCACGACAAAGACACACATCACGTGGAATTTTTAGATGGTGTTGATAAAGGCCATATGGTTTCTGATGATGGCAATATGATGTATAAGCATGAATGCAGAAAAGGTGATAAAATCACAAATTTACATACCAACCGATCGGGTATCATCAAAGGTGTGAAAGATCACGGTACGATGGACGTCATGATGCCGAATGGCAAGACTGTACGTTATCAGTATGTTAATTATAAAATCAAACCTTTATAAATTAAATTTTATATATTATATAAATAATACAAAGAGGCACAAAGCAGGGCTAATTTCAGTCCTGCTTTGTTGTTTTAGGCTATAGTATAGTTAATGCAATACGGGAATAAAAACCTTTTTAAGGAGCGTAAACCCATGAAGATTCAAAAAGGCTTTACCATGATTGAGTTGGTTATGGTCATCATGATTCTAGGTATTCTTGCCATCGTGGTGGTGCCTCGATTTATCGAGCTGCAAGCGAACACCCAACAAGCCGCTGTCGATGGCATGGCGCGTTCGCTGCAGTCTGCTAACCTGATGAATCAAGCTGCTTGTTCACCGCATGACAGCATTGCGGGTGAGGCGACATGCATGAAGGTTTCAAAATGTTCTGATCTTGCAGCATTGGTGAGGCCAGCGTTGCACTTAAGAGCCGCAGGAGATGCCATTGCCAATCACTACAATCTTGCAATGGATAAGGCCGTGCTTGCCAACGGTGATGAAGTGACCTGTACGTTGCAATACCGCAAAAGAGGCACGGCGTATACCTCCACGTTTCTGGTGACAGGAGCTGGACATGATGCTTAATGTTGCTTGAGCTGTTGTTTTATTTTGCTGATAATATAGGGAATAGAACACCAGCCAATCACGCCTTCAATCACGAGTGCGACGCCTAAGATCATAAAAAAGAGCTTGCTCATATCCAGTAGCGCCGCTAAGAAAATGGCAGCGCCAATAATCGAGCGATTAATACGATCGGTCTTGTCAATATTGCATTGTTTGATGAGCATCATGGCCTCTGTATATAATATTAATTAAAAAACGCATGAAGGTTAGCTTCTTGTGCCAGCGTATCTTCATAGCCCAAGGTTATCAGTTCTTGTGCAAACTCTTTTTCGAATAAAAGAAAGCTGAGTAAGTCGCCTGAGTGCTCTTGTGCGCCGAGCATATTTAAGCATACACGCAGTAAAGCAGGCATGGTCTGATATTTATTTTGTGCCATTTTTGCGACGTTGGTGCTTGGGCGAAGATGGCATGTTTCCACCGGGCGCCACGGTGAATGTCGTTTTTTCCAGATGGACAGTAGACGGGCAATGTCGTTCATGCGATTGACGTTTTCAATATCACGATCCAGATTATCTAAAAACAAGCCGTTCAACATGTTACCAAGAATATGCGCAAAGCCAATGTCTTTGCTTTGTAACTTTTCTGGTTGAATGGCCGAAGGAACGGGCCGTGTACCGATAATTAAGATTTTTTCAACATGAAATCGAAGCGGCCCGCGTAAAGGCGAGACTAAGCCCATGCTACCATCGCCGTAATGCAAGCCATTCACAGCGACGGTAGGAAAAAAGAGGGGTAAGGCACTGGATGCTAGAATATGCTCCGCGCGAAGCGCTGTGCGTTGACTGGTATGGCGTGGGTAGAACCAATCATCAAAATGAGGGGCGTGGTGTTGATAAAATGAGACCGTGCGTTGTGTTTCGTAGCAGTTGGTGATCACTTCCATGGTTTCAAGCAAGCCATCTTCTATATTTTGGTGAATTTTTTCAAAATCAATGTGCTTTTGTATAAAGGCATGTAAAGGCGCTGTATCTAAGAGATAACCGGATTTACGCTGTTTAATCATGAAGCGAGTTAAATTGCGTGCAACCGATTTACCGAGCTCATAATTGCTTGCATTGTAAATTTCTTGGCAGTGAATATCATGCCATAAAGCCTCAAGCTTTTCGACGGCGGCACCAAAGTCACCTGCATTTTCGGCAAGAATAGCCGCGTTAATGCTGCCGACGCTCACGCCGCTTATCATGCTAAAGGGAAGCGTTTTACTTTGAAAAATGTGATGAATGGCTTTTAGGACCCCCGCTTGATAAGCTCCGCGAGCGCCACCACCGGCCAAATAGAGTGCTGTTTTAGCCATACCTACGTTCCGTGTAAAATAATATCGTCTATTCAAGAACTATAGTTGAGAGAAGTGGTTAATATCAAGTGAAGTTACCAATTTAGCGTGGTTTTTACGAAAGGAATGGTGATTTTACGTTGTGCTGCGAGCGAGGCGCGATCGAGCCGGTCAAGTAAGGTGTGTAAGTCGTGCATGTTACGTGCACTGCGGTTTACTAAATATTGAGCAACAGGTTCAGGCAACTCGAAGCCGCGTTTGCGTGCCTGCGCGCGAAGCGTTTGGATTTTATCCGTGTCTTTGAGCTCGTGAAGTTGCATCACAAGACAGGACGTAAGCCGGGAACGCAAGTCAGGGAGCGCAATGGGGGTATGCTGAGGAGGTCGAGAGCTTGCAATAATCATGGTGCTCGTGCCTGCATCACGGATACGATTATATAAGTGAAATAAAGCTTCTTCCCAGGCTGTGTTACCTGTAATCGCATCAAGTTCATCGATACACAGCAGTTGGTGCTCATCTAAATCATGAATAATCGCAGGATCCCATGTTTTGAGTGTATCAAGCGGTAAATAAAGGCTGGATTTATCTTGGCCTAATAAATGCTGGCAGCAGGCCTGTAAAATATGTGATTTTCCACTTCCTGCCGCACCCCAAATATAGATAAAGCGCTCACCTGCTCCCGAAAGTGAAGATGTGATTTCTTGTTGAAGCAAGGTATTTTCACCCCAGCCAAATTCAGCAAACGTTGCTTCAAGGTTGGGTTGGATGGCGAGGGCGAGTTGATGGTTCATGGTGGCGTCGGCGTGCTGGCAAACGCATGTTTGGCACCTGTCCAAAAATAGTCAACATAGCTGGTGGTCGTGGTCACCGAAGTCAGCCCTATGAGTACGTAGGTTAATGTCGTTGCATGTGGGATGGTGTTGACAAAAGCGAGTTTAGTTAAGCAGAAAACAACGAGGCCCAGTTGCAACGCGGTGTTAATCTTACTGAGCATCGTGGGTTTAAATTCGATGCGTTGCTGTGGAACAAAGCGATGCCACGTGAGTACACCTAAGGATATGGTGACATCGCGACAAAAGACCAAAATAACCAACCACCAAGGCAGTTGTTTCATCAATGCGAGCGAGACAAAGCTTGAAGCGATTAATAATTTATCGGCTAACGGATCAATAAAGGAGCCAAATCGGCTTTGCCATTGAAACGTGCGTGCAAGCCAACCGTCAAAGCCATCGGTTAAGCCTGCTAAAATAAAAATATAGAGTGCGCTTGTGTAGTTTGCTTGATGCAAATACATAAGAAACGGCGCGATCAGGATAAACCGAGTTAGGGTGAACGCATTAGGTAGATTTTTCAGTATCATAAACCCTAAGAACCATTATATAATATTGAGGTCGAATAGCGTGAAATACTACCAAAAGCTAGATTATATGTCACGTATAAAATAATTTCGCACAGCTTTAGGCGAGAAAAAAACAAAAAATATCATGAAATACTTGTGACTTGCTCGGGTTTTCGTTAGAATCGCCCGTTCAGCAGTATTGCAAAAACTTTTAGGCGTACGGAGTCAGCACATGAAAACCTATAGTGCCAAGGCCGCCGATGTAAATCGGGGTTGGTATATTATTGACGCGAGCGAGCAAATATTGGGTCGCCTTGCGACCGAAGCCGCACGACGTCTTCGCGGAAAACATAAGGCCGAATATACCCCGCATGTAGATACAGGGGATTACATCATTGTCATTAATGCAGAAAAAGCTCGTGTGACAGGAAGTAAATTTAAAGATAAAACGTATTATTCTCACTCTGGGTACCCAGGTGGAATGAAAAAAATTCAGTTTGATAAACTGCAAGAGAAAAATCCAACGAAGATTATTGAACTTGCAATCAAAGGGATGCTTCCTAAAAATTCATTGGGTCGTGATATGTACCGCAAGCTTAAAGTCTATGCCGGTTCAGAGCACCCACATGAAGCGCAGCAACCTACAAAACTTGAGATTGAGGGGTAGTCATATGGCTGAATTAGCACAGCATTACGGAACCGGTCGTCGTAAAAGTTCGACTGCCCGTGTTTTTCTTCGTCCTGGTAAAGGCGAGATTATCGTTAACCAACGCCCTGTAGCCGACTATTTTGGTCGTGAAACAGCGTGCATGTTGGTTCGTCAGCCACTTGAAACCGTTGACGTACTTGCACGCTTTGATGTATACGCGACCGTTAAAGGTGGTGGTATTTCAGGCCAGGCTGGAGCTGTTCGTTTAGGTATTGCTCGCGCTTTGGTTGCTTATGATGAAGACGGTGATGCAGGCGAAGGCGAAGAAGCACGAGGATTGCACCCTGATTCATACCGACGTCAATTACGAACCCGTGGTTTGTTAACACGTGATTCACGTTGTGTTGAACGGAAAAAAGTGGGCTTGCGAAAAGCGCGTCGCGCAACCCAATACTCAAAACGATAAACCTTCGTTTTGTATGGCCCCGCCTTGTTGCGGGGTTTTTTTTACCACTTTTTTGATAATTTGTGGTATAATAGGCCTCCCAACGATTGACTATTGCCAATAGTTGTTAACTATTTGGTGATCTATAGGAGTGAGGATGGCTATTATTGCAAAACGCACCGTCATGTCATTGTATTCTGATTCTGGCGACGTTTACAGTCACCAGGTTCGCATTGTGCTGGCTGAAAAAGGTGTCAATGTTGATATTATTCCAGCGAAAGATGGTTCGCTTCCGGAAGAATTATCAACGGTTAATCCCTACAACACGGTTCCAACGTTGATTGATCGCGAGCTTGTTCTTTATGAAGCGCGTATCATCATGGAATATTTAGATGAGCGTTTTCCGCATCCACCTTTGTTGCCTGTTTATCCTGTAGCTCGTGCTGAAACGCGTAAGATGATGTATCGTATCGAGCAGGATTGGTATACTTTATTGCATGATATTCAAGCGGGTGGTTCCGACGAGACGCTGGCTACGTTACGAAATAATTTAAGCGACAGCTTAAGCAGTTTAGAGCCTATCTTTGCTGATAAACCCTTTTTCTTGAGTGACGAGCACTCGTTGTTAGATTGTGCTTTAGCACCGTTACTTTGGCGTTTACCGATGTTGGGTGTTGAATTGCCCGCCAATGCCATTGCCTTGAAGGCTTATATGGAGCGCTTGTTTGCACGAGATGCTTTTCAAAGCAGTTTAACGGATGCTGAGCGGCAGCTAAGGGTGGCTTAGTCATGAGTAGTATGACCTCAAGTAGGCCTTATTTGATTCGTGCGATTTATGATTGGATTGTTGATAATCAACTGACGCCCTACATTCTTGTGAATGCAGAGTACCCAGGTGTCGAAATTCCACAAGAATTTGTAAGTGGTGGACGTGTTATCTTAAACATTTCACCCGCTTCATGCCGTGGATTACATCTTGATAATGATCGCATTGTGTTCACCACACGATTTTCTGGGCGAACCGTGCAGTTGGCTTTAGGGCCGGGTGCTGTGATGGCGATTTATGCCAAAGAGAATGGGCGTGGCATGGAATTTGGGGAAGAGGACGGCGATTTACCTTCACCCACAGATTCTGGCTCATCTCAACACAGCTCGGGGCGTAAACCTGCTTTGCGTTTAGTTAAGTAGCTTGACGGATTGTATCCGTAGGCTTTAGGGTTTGTGTGCATGAAAATGTACTTTGAATTACCGAATGAACAAGCAACCCATGCGTTGGCAAAAAAGCTGGCGCACGGTCTAACATCACCTGCAATTCTGACTTTCTCCGGAGATCTAGGTGCCGGTAAGACCGCCCTGATTCGTAGTATGCTACGTGCCTTAGGTGTTACATCGACGATTAAAAGCCCAACGTTTTCTGTTGTTGAAAGTTATCAGCTCTCGGATTATGCCGTGCATCATTTTGATCTTTATCGTATCAGCGACGAAATGGAGCTTGAGGCGATTGGCGTTCGAGATTATTTTTTATTCAATACGGTGTGCTGTGTTGAATGGCCAGAGCGTGCCCCTGATTTATTGGCTCACGTGGATGTGAAGTTTGATTTTCAGTTTAATCTTGATCAAGATGAAGGACGAACGTTATTGGCAACCGCTTCAAGTGAGCGCGGACAAGCTTTGTTAACTTGCCTAGGGAGGGCGCAGGGATGAAAGTTTTTTGGTGCCTGATCGGTTTATTGATGTCTTCTGTAGGCTATGCTGCAAGTTTAGACGCGGTGATGGTGCATGAAGATAAGCAGCATGCCGTGGTTCGATTGAAGTTATCGGATACGTTTGAATACAAAGTATTTACACTCCCGAACCCTAACCGCATCATTTTTGATTTCCCGTTGGTGAAAGATAACGCACATGGTGTGTCACGACAAGGTGCTAAGCACATGGTCTCTGGCATGCGTACAGGGCGTTCCAGCACGGGTACGCTTCGTGTGGTCTTTGATGCGACACGTGCCATGCGTGTTGTTCACGTGGATATATCGAAAAAACGTGGGGCACATGAATTAGTCGTTGAGCTTGAACCGAAGGATGCAGCTAAGCGGCCGGTGGTTGCTTCCAATGCCAATATTAAAACGCGTCCAGCTGAAATAAAAAAAACAGCTGAGATAAAAAAAACACCTGAACTTAAACCGGTCGTAGCTCAACATGCGCCACCTAAAGTGCTTCGTGATGTGGTGGTTGTGCTTGATCCAGGTCATGGAGGAAAAGATCCAGGCGCGCTCGGGGCACGTAAAAGCCAAGAAAAACGTATTGTTTTAGAAATAGCGAAGCGCTTAAAAAAATTAATCGACCGTCAGCCGGGCATGCGGGCTGTTTTAACGCGTGACGGGGATTATTATGTCGGGCTTCGTGAGCGGCTCAATATTGCTCGTAAACATGATGGTGACGTGTTTATTTCGATTCATGCCGATGCGTTTATCAGTCCTAAATCTAAAGGGGTGTCGGTGTTTGCGTTATCTCAACGGGGTGCAACCAGTGAGGCAGCACAATGGCTTGCGGAAAAAGAAAATCATTCAGAATTGGGTGGTGTTGATCTATCGGGTTTAGATGATGACAATGATTTGATTCGCACGGTGTTGATTGATTTATCACAAACTGCGACAACAACGGCCAGTGTGCAAATGGGGTCTCAAGTGCTTACGCGCCTAGATCGTGTGACCAGTTTACATAGCAAGAAAGTTGAGCAAGCTCGGTTTGTGGTGCTCAAATCACCGGATATTCCATCGATTCTTGTGGAAACGGGCTTTATTTCGAATGCCAAAGAAGAAAAAAATCTGAACGATCCACGTTATCAAGCACGCATCACACAAGCGATGTTTGAGGGGTTAAAAAAATATTTTTGGAATCATCCACCAAACGGCACACGGTTTGAAGTGATGGCCAATGCACATTTGCATGTGGTGCGTTCAGGTGACACATTACCCCAGCTCGCTCGGCAGTATCAAGTTGCTGAAGCTGATTTGGTGATGTTGAATGGCATACAAGGCGTGCGCCTTTCTCCTGGTCAAAAATTAAGCGTGCCGTCGGCTGTTTCACACGCTTCGAAACCACAAGCGGCTGCATGAGAATCCACACGTTATCGGCACATGTTGCAAACCAAATTGCTGCCGGTGAGGTGATTGAGCGTCCAGCCTCTGTCGTCAAAGAATTACTTGAAAATGCGATAGATGCTGGGGCAAAAACCATTCATATTGAGATTGGCTTTGGTGGCTTAAATCAAATTAAAATTAGCGATGATGGTCAAGGGATCGTTGCCGAAGATTTACCACTTGCGATAGCTGCGCATGCGACCAGTAAATTACAATCGTTGGATGATTTAAATGCGATAGCAAGCATGGGCTTTCGAGGGGAGGCCTTGGCAAGCATTGCCTCCATTGCTCGTGTTTCGATTCAGTCGTGCGCTGCAAATCAAGCGCAAGCGATGGGGCTTGAGTCCGATGAAGCCGGTATACGACTTGTGCCATGCGCTAGGAGTCAAGGAACCACGATTGATGTTTGTGATCTTTTTTTTAATGCGCCGGTGAGGAAAAAATTTTTAAAATCAGAACAACAAGAATATCAAGCGATCGAAGCGCTGGTCAAACGCATTGCGTTTTGTGAAACAAATCTGGCCTTAACATTGAGCCATAATGGTCAATTGCGTTTAAACTTACCGGCGGCGCAATCTGAGCAAGCCAAGCGTATACGCCTGACCAAACTTTTAGGAAAAACCTTTGTTGATGATGCGCAAAGCGTTGATGTTACCCGGGGTGACATGCGGTTGCATGGCTGGGCCACGGGCGCTCTGTATGGCCGCAGTCAGCAAGATAAATTATGGTTTTATATTAATCATCGGCTGGTTCGAGATAAACTCGTGCTGCATGCCGTCAAACAAGCCTATGAAGCGGTGTTGCCTCCTGGTCGTTACCCGGGCTGTGTCTTGTTTTTGACATTGCCTGCTGATGAAGTGGATGTGAATGTTCACCCGACCAAGCACGAAGTTCGGTTTTGTGATGGACGCGCGGTGCATGATTTTATTCGTTCAAGTTTAACCAACGTGGTGGCTTCCCTATCTGATTCGGTGCCTGGTTCGGCTTCTGGCTCGGCTTCTGAATACCCGCGTCCTCGACCGGATGAGAGGAGGCCGGCATGGGTCGAGCCGTCGTATGCTGAGCATGAGCGAACATCGTCGCAGTCATCGTGGTTGGTTGCGAATGCAGACTTTGCACACGCACTGCATCAAGCACGGCTTCTGGAGCAATTGCTTGCGACCCCAACGCCTTGGAACGCACGGCCTTTATTAGTCCCTGTGACGATGGCATGGCCTGCATCCAAATTAAACACGCTCAAAGCTCATCAAGAAAGCTTAGAAAATCTCGGGTTAAAATTTGAATGTTTAGATGAGCAAACGATACGAATACGCACGATTCCTTGCGCTTTACCTGGGTTGGATTTACACGCATTATGTTTGGCTTTATGTGAACAAGGTATGCAGAACAACACTGACTTGATACGTGCGCTTGTGCAGGCAGAGCAACTCCATGTGGCGGGCATGTCAGCTGATGAACAAGCGGAGCTCTTAGATTATTGGAAAAAACAGACAGAAAAAAAGGTTTTAGAGCATGCGTGATGTGATATGTTTGATGGGGCCGACAGCCTCAGGAAAAACAGGCCTAGCCTGCGAGCTGGTGAAGCACGGGCCGTTTGAAATCATCAGCGTTGATTCAGCGATGATTTATCGTAATATGAACATCGGTACGGCAAAACCTGAAGCTGATATCTTACAGCAGGCGCCGCATCGTTTGATTGATATTTGCCCACCTACCGCGTCGTATTCTGCGGCACAATTTTGTGATGATGCTGGCAAGGCTTGTGAAGAAATTTTAAATGCAGGAAAAACACCGCTACTGGTGGGTGGCACCATGATGTATTTTCGTGCGTTTCAAGAAGGGCTTTCGGTGTTGCCCGAGGCTAATCCAGCGGTACGAGAAAAAATAGCCATCGAGGCGCATGAGCGCGGCTGGGTTCAGATGCATCACAAGCTTGCTCAACTTGATCCAATAACAGCTGAGCGGCTTCATCCGAACGATACGCAGCGCATTGGTCGTGCTTTAGAAGTGCACGCGCTAACAGGGCAACCGCTTTCAGGTATTTTAGGTGCAGCACGCGCGACGACGCCTTATCGTTTTATTAATATCATACTTTTTCCAGAGCATCGTGCGTGGCTGCATGAACGCATAGCCAGACGATTTGACGAGATGTTAGCGCTTGGTTTTCTTGACGAAGTGGATGCACTCTTGGCGCGTTGGGATTTAACGCGTGAACATCCAGCCATGCGGAGTGTGGGGTATCGTCAGGCATTGGATTATCGCGAAGGGATGTGCGACTATTCAACTTTTCGTGAGCGTGGCATTGCGGCAACAAGACAATTGGCCAAACGGCAGTTAACATGGCTGCGTTCATGGCCGCAAGCACACTATATTGATCCAGAGAACTCTGCAAGCTTTGAGCACATCATGGCGTTGCTTGATATACATGTTTAATACGAAAAACAAGGGGATAAACCATGGCTAAAACACAGCAAAAACCAGCCTGCACAAAGAAAAAACAGACAGTGCGTCACGCTGATTTACCGCTCAGTTGTCCAACAGATGCAATGGCTTTATGGAATGCTCATCCAAAAGTCTATTTGCCGATGGGTGATGATGGCAAAGCAACGTGCCCTTATTGCGGCACGTTATTTGTTTTAAAATCAGATTAAGTTAGATGAGTATAAAAATACGTTCGATTTGTTTGGTTCGCTTGTCAGCTTTGGGTGATGTGTTGATGTTTGTACCGTTGGTGCGAGCACTCCAACGACATTATCCGGATGCCGAATTAACCTGGGTGATTTCGCCACTCGCGTACACACTGGTTGAAGGCATGGACGGGGTCGAGTTTATTGTTTTAGATAAACCTAAAAATCTACGGGATTATTGGCGTTTTCGCCGTAGTCTGCGCCATCGGCGTTTTGATGTCTTGCTTGCGGCCCAAGCAAGTTTACGCGCAAATTTGCTTTATCCGTGTATTCGGGCCACACGTAAAATTGGTTATGATAAGGCGCGGGGCAACGACGGTCATGCATGGTTTGTTAACGAACAGATTGAGCCTGGGCGTGAACATACACTGGATGGCTTTCTAAAGTTTGGTGCCGCACTCGGTGTCGCTAAAAAAGCGCCCGTTTGGAACATGCCTGTAGGCCCTGAGCATAAGGCTTGGGCTTGTGCCGAGCTTCCTGATGCCTCGAAGCCGGTCCTTGTGGTGAACCCCGCGGCGAGCAAGCCCGAGCGGAGTTGGTCTGCTGAAGGTTATATTCAGGTGATTCGTTTTGTGTTGTCACGATGGCCTGTTCAGGTTGTGTTAACCGGAGGGCCGGGCGCATCGGATAAAGCTTTAGGTGATGCGATCGCGGCTGAACTACCCGAGGTGTTGAATTTAATTGGTAAAACCCAGCCAAAACAGTTACTGGCCTTAATTGACCATGCCGCGTTGGTGTTGTGTCCTGATACCGGCCCGTCACATATGGCTACGGCGATGGGAACCCCGGTTGTGGCGCTGCATGCGGTCACCAATCTTGATATTTCAGGGCCGTATGCTTCTAAGCATTTGGCAATCAATGCTTATCCTCGCGCACTTGAGCGTTTGAAGCTGACGGTTGATTCTGCACCTTGGGGTAAACAAGTGCATGAACCTTGGGCCATGCAACTTGTTTCGATCGATGCGGTCATCGCACGTTTAAATCAGGTGTTACCGCAGGTGCTGGACCAGGATTAATCACCGTTAATCATTGAGGTCTATCGTTGCAGTCTCTTTAAAATCAGGTGCTTTCAGGTTTTGCATCAGCATCATGGAGAGCGTGAGCAACGTACGCTCTTCTTGTTGACGCGATAAATAGAGTTGATAATTCATTTCTGCGAGTAGTATGGCAATTTCTTTTTCGACGGTGGCGGAGGATGCCTCGTTGATTTGATCAACCCATTGTTTCTTATCTTTATTGGCGGGGTCATAGAGGCGACGCGTGGCCATTTGAAATTCGCTCAGTGCCTGGCTTATTTTAGCGCTATCGTCTCCTCCTTGACCTTGGGGAATACGTTTCGATAATAAGGCATATAAATTACTGGTTGGCACCGAGCTTTGGGCTGAAAAAGTACGAAGTTTAGCAATGTATTTCGCCAAGCCTTGCTCGGCTAATTTTTTATCTCTTTCGCTAATCGAGGAGCCTTTGGACGCGAGTGTTTTTATATAAAGTTCATCATACGCTTTCTTTTTAGGAAGCTCAGGTGGCGTGACGAGTTGGGCGGCGTAGCGAATGAAGTTTTCGGCTTCTTGTGCCTGTGTTTTCGCAACCAGTCCATTCTCATCGGATTTATTGTTGGGTGCACTTGAGGTCGAAGAGGCGTTATCTTCCATGGTGTACATCAACGGTGATATCAACGTATTGGCATTGAGTTGGGGTATCACGGGTTCGTTGTAGGCATAGGAGAAAAAGTCACGTGAATTAGGAATGCTGCCCACGACATTACTCATGACTTGCGTATCATATAAATATCGACAATCATCAAGCCAAGCACTTTCATCGTTATTCATGCAATACGTATGATTGGGAGTGCCTAGAATATTAAGTACCGATTGCGTAATGGGGTCACGTTGGTAGCTTGCTTGATCGATGAGCTTCGAGACACTGATGCCTCCTTGGCTTCCGACTTGGGGATTGTTGTAGGAGCCACCACTGGGTTGAGTTTGAAAACTATAATTGGCCATGTCGTTGATGACGGAGTAGCTTTTGGTGTTTTGTGGAACAAACGCAGCCGACGCGGTGCTGTTGGCATTCACCGGCCTTGCACCCAAAAATGTAATGAACGAATATTGTTGTGTGAGGGTCGCCGCCGCGGGATCGAGCAACGTGAGCTCGGGTTCTTTTTCTGGCGGTTTGGTTAAGTCAAATCCAAAGTAAGCGCCAAAATGCTTGATTAAATCTTTGATGCTATCATAATCTTCTGGGTCCTCAACGCGGTCGGCGGCGTAAACCGGACTGGTGAGCGCGAGTGCTAAAACGGTACACGGTAACACATAACGAAAAAAACGCATCAGTCTTCTCCTTCAAGGGCAAGGGATACAAGCTTAAGTCGCGCATCAGAAAACGCGCGTGATAATAAACGTAGACGTTCGAATACAATATTACGTTTGAGAAAAAAACCGGATGGATCGGTGCCGCCCAAGCTGTTTTCTTCAGCGTACATTAATACTTTTGATGCACTGCCTGGGTGCGCTACATCCAGCGCTTGCAGTAAGCGTAGCCCGCGTCCTGTTTTAATGTTTGCTGCAAGTTCAACAAAGCGTTTCTGCTCATTGAGTTTATTCAGGTCAACGGTGGCTAAATCATCCAGTGTTTTTCCGAGCGCATCGATTGCTTGCTCAAGCTCAGGGTTGCCGTCAAGCGTCCAATCCTCAACGCTTTCCATGAAGGTAATCACACGATAAATGGAAGGGTCTCTAAAATCAGACCAATATTGTGCAGAAGCTTCATGGCTCAGGTTGGGCATGGTTGACTCGTTTGGTTAGTTGCATGCATTTGCATTATTTCATAATGTATGATTATTATTAACATAGATTAATAGAAGATGAAAGCGCAGCTTCTTGCAGCTTCTTAAGGGATTTTATGAAAAATACGTCACAAGGCAAGTCAAAGAGTACGGCTAAATCACGTATTACTTCCCTGTTTAACCGTATTTTTAAATTTAAGTATTGGTCGGACGCTGAGCGCGTTCAAAGCTTTTTTGATTATATTAAAAACTTATTTCAACGTTTATTTACTGTACAAACCCAAGAAGCCAAAGAGTCGTTTAAAAAAGTACAATCTCGTCTTCATTTGACCGACGAGGCGTTGGAAGAACAAAAGCGCTCGCTGTTTCGCTTAAGCATACTGATGTGCGTGTTTGGGCTGTGTATGTTGGGGTACACGATTCATCAAGTTTTTAACGGTTATTTTTTTGCGATTGTTTTAAGTTTGATTGTGTCATGTTTGGCCTTCGCTTTCGCGTTTCGATACCACTTTTGGTATTTTCAAATCAGTCAAAAAAAACTGGGCTGCTCGGTACGCACGTGGTTTAATCAAGGATTATTGAGGAGAAAACAACCATGAAGATACGTGGACTACGCTTATTCTTGGTGTTTTTCTTAGTATGTTTTTCGATGGCGGCGTCTGCAGCTTTATTTAGTAAAGAAAGTGGCACAACCTCCGAGCCAAGCCCAGCTTTAGGCGGCGATACAGTCATGCCGATTGAGCCTGATGCACCTGTTGCGAGCATGCCTGTCCCTGAGACGAATTTTGGTAATCCAGGCGAGAGCGAGATCTCCTCCTTCGCAGACCCCACCGTTGTTATTTCTGATGCCACGCGATCCTCAGGTCTTGCCCCACCCGCAAGCGATCTTTCCGTTGTTTTTTTAGGTAATCTTTTTGGTTTGGTTGACGGTGTTTTGCATGGCAGCGGCAGTCAAATTATGGGTGTGATTTTTAACGTATTTAACTCAGCTGTTTTAGCGTTGGGTGGTATTGTGATGATGTATATTATCATCGTCTCGACCATGAATACGGCACACGAAGGTCAAATGCTCGGTCAAAAATGGTCCTCTATCTGGGTGCCTGTGCGTGCCACCATGGGGCTTGCTTTACTCATACCAAAATCATCTGGGTATTGTTTAATGCAAATTTTTGTCATGTGGGTGGTGGTCCAAGGCGTTGGGATTGCTGACAAAGTGTGGGGCACGGCGTTGGACTACCTCAATCGAGGTGGTGTCATCATGCAAGCACAGGTCGACCCAACAGCAGCACGGCAAGCGGGTGTGGGTGGGTCAAACGATAACAGTGTCATTGATGGCGCGGGCACCATTCTTTATGGACAAGTATGCATGCTGGCCTTGCAAACGCAGCTTGAAAACCAACGTAAACGTGATTTAGATGCTAAAAAAGAGGACACAGGCCCTTGTGCGGGGCAGCCTTCACCGCAATATATGCAGCAATATTGTGATAATTCTGTACCTGATTTTATTGGCAGTGTTGATCCGTTAGCTGCATTTACAAAAAATGATGAACCCATTTCGGTTGAAATGCCCAATTTAACCACAGAGCCGTACAAGAAACTGAATGGCATTTGTGGCACGCTCAAGTGGGCTAGCTTTGATGTTTCTTCTATAGAAGATGCCATGGGCGGTTCAAACGATGCTCAAAACGAAGAGGAAGAAGAAGAAGCCGTTAGCAAACAAGCAGAGCTCATGAGCCGTGCGCTGCAAACATCAAAAGCACAGCTTGATGCAGCAGGCCCACTTCAAGCACGTGCTACAACGCCAGACAGCCCTGTGGGTAAGCAGTATGCGATCTTAGGTATCGGTGGCGGCGGCGGTGGCGGCGGCGGTGGTCTAGGTAGTATTGGCGGTGCAATTGGTGGTGGTCTAGGTAATATTGGCGGTGGTTTGGGTGGCATACCTGGCATGCCAAGCAAGCCTGACCTTAGCTTTGGTTCTGGGCGCAATGACGATGGCGGCTCAGCAAGTCTTCGCGGTGGTGACGTTGATTATGAATTCACGGGTGGTGGTGTTACATGGCTGAATAAAGCGAATGATTCAGATTCGGGTACTAATATTATTACGCTATCGCAGGGTGATTTCGACATCATTAAAAAATCACGTGCAGCAGCTATTGCGCAAATGTACCTCACGCTTGCCTCAACAGCTCGAGCCATCGTGAGTAATGATCCACAAATTACGCCAAACAGTGGTAATCCAGCTAATTATGCGTCGCCTGTTGCTGATTATCAATTTGGTGTGCCACAAACGTCACTTAACGGTAAATGTTTAACCATGAATGCTGATTGTCCTTATTGGGGCAAAGTGGATGGAAGCTCGGCCCCTCTTTTGCTCGATGGAACCGAGTTACAAGATGCTGTTACCGATTATCATTCGGTCATGCAACCCGCATTAAAATTGTTGAGAGATGTTCAAAGCCAAAACAATAAGGCTGCAGGTCGGGAATTTATTCAAGAAGCCAAACGTTCGGGCTGGGTTCTTGCGGGGAGTTATTTCTTTAATCTAGTTATGTTAAATGGTTCCGCGATAGCAACATCTGACAAAGTTGACGCCAACAGTGGCTTGGGCAAAAGTGAGTTCAATCTGGATGGTTTGAGCGCTACTTGTTCCGGTGACTATAGCTTTTTATGTGATGTGTTTGGGACATCTGAAGAAAAAACGAAGGAAATTAGAGCGTTATTCACTGGGTCATCTGGGATGAGTGTGCCTCAAGCGAATTTATCGGCAAGTAATTTAGACCGCATACCCAATGAGGATATCAAAAAGCCAGAGGCGGCATCAACGGTTTATGGTTATGCTAATAATGCCATGCTGATTGATTTACCAGGACAGGTAGGTCTAACACCAAAAAATTTAGAGATTAATCTTGAAAAAATGAACTTCAAGATGAATATGGATAAGGTGACACTGGACAACCAGCTTGAATGCGGTGCTTATATCAAAGTCTTTGGTTCGAAGTGGTGTATCGAAAGAGACTTGAAGAAAATTAGCTGGGATATGGTTGCAGGCATTGCCAATGGTTTAATCATATTTATCAACGCAACGGCTGAAGAGGCGGTGAACAAGATCTTAATTCTTCCTCTTAATCATTTCATGAGTATTTTTAAAGAATCGATGGAAGTACTCATAACACCCGGAACAAACCCCGTATTGGCGCTCGCGATGATGGGAGTAAAATACATTAATATGTCGATGGATACCTGGATAGGCATTGTGCTCGTGACACTTACGGTCGGCTTGATTCCTGGAATAGGTGCATTCATCATGCTGGTGATGCCACTCTTTATGGTTTGGATTGGTATTATGGTGGGCATAGGTTTTATAACGGCCTACTACATTCCCTTCTTGCCTTATATGATCTTTACCTTTGGGGCGCTTGCCTGGTTTATTGCCGTGGTTGAGGCCATGGCAGCGGCACCGCTGGTTGCTTTAGGAATATCGCATCCCGAAGGCCATGACGCCATGGGTAAAAGTGAACAAGGCCTCATGATTCTTCTTAATGTGTTCTTAAGGCCTGCCATGATGGTGATCGGTTTTATTGCCGCCATCGCGATGTGTTATGTCGGTGTATGGCTTTTAAACTCGGGTTTTTCTACGGTTCTCGCGTTTTTAGACTCATCAAGTCTTTGGAGTGTAACTGGAAAATGGGGTGTAGCAAGCACAGCAATTCCTTGGGCAAGCTTGTTTGGGTTTTTCTTTGTGGTTGTTATTTACACGATGATCTATCTTACCCTGGTTGAAAAATCGTTTAGCTTGATTGCGGTGTTGCCGGATAAGGTGTTGCGTTGGGTCGGTGGACAACCCGAGAGTATTGGTGAGCAAGCATCGCAGTGGACGCAGGATACCAAAGGAAAGATAGATAAAGCCGCCGGTGATGTCGATCGTTCGATGGGTGCGATGCAAAAAGGTCTGGCACAAGAAGCGATGGGTGGTGCGAAGAAGATAGCAGATAAGTTTAAAGGTAAGAGCTCAGGTGGTGACATAAGTGGGGGTGGGAGTCAATCGTAGGTGATAAACTCGGCTGACGGAGCTTTAACCGTCAGCCGGATCTTTTGAGCCTGCTGTGATGAGGTTATACGTACGTTCACTGATGATGCCGGCATCAAACTTTTCTTTCGCATCGACCGTCATTAAGCGTCCGCGTTCACGTACAAGCTGTCGTGTGACACGGGTCACATCGTTCGGATCGGATTCAAGTAAAATATCACGCACGGCTTCGTCAAATACGAGGTATTCTCGAAGTGCCACGCGCTTGCCATCGACGGTCGGGGCCAGTTTTTGCCAAATACACAAACGAATGGTTTCTAAAATATCAATGGTCCGCCCCAGACGCTCTTCACCTGCAAACGAGGTGACAAGACGACGCATGGTTTCAGCAACGCCCGATGTGTGCAGTGTGGTATAAACAGGATGGCCTGTGAGCGCTGCCTCAAGGGCTGCACTGATGGTCTGGGCATCACGACACTCACCCACCATAATCAAGCGTGGCTTACGGCGTAAGGCATTACGCACGCCTTCTGCAAACGAGGGCAGATGTCGTGGAATTTCAGATTGGCTTACAATCGATGAGATGGTATCAATCTCGTCATAAACAAATTCAATCGGCGCTTCGTAAGTTAATACTTTTCGGTTGGAATCTTTCTTTTCGATTAAATCACGAATGACGGAGGCCAGCAGGGTTGATTTACCCGAGCCTGTTGCGCCGGTGATAAACACAATACCTTCTTGCGGTGCGAGTGCATCAACGATGTGTTGTGGCAATTGCATGGCTTCCAATTGAGGCGGTGTGCTAGGAATGGTTCGTAACGTAATCTGAATAGCGTCATGGCCTTCCACCAAGCATGCCGTTGCATTCACACGATAGCGGTAGCGCACACCACGGTTGGGCCTAAATTCATAATGGGTATCGATGTCTTGACCGGATAGGAGCTGCGTGGTTGCATTGGGGCCATAAATCGCATTGATCAAATCACCTAATTCAGTGTTAGACAGGGAGCGCTTAGTGATGCGTAAAAGCTTGCCATAAACTTCAGCAAACACCGGCGCCGCTGTTTGAATGGTGATGTCGGAAGCATTAAGGCTTTCGGTATGCTCTAACAAACGTTCCATAAAAACCGAGGTGAACCGCGTGGGTTCATCGGGCATAAAATTGCAGTGTTCAGAATCATTCATGATAAAAAATCCAGGATTAAATTAGATTAAATTAGCGAATGGGGCGAATCACCGGCTGCCATGCATTGCTGTTCGCCTCGACTTTAGCTGTTTGAATGCGTTGTTCCATTTGGCTGAGTGCTTCAAGCGAACGTTCATCTTTTGCAACCGCTGCACGCCACTCGTTGCTGTTCACGTTTAAGGCTGGAAGTGCCGTAATACGAAGCACTTGATCATCAATATGGAGCTCATTAGCATCTCCGGTGACCCCTAAATCCAGGTGCGATACGTAAGGGGGTGAAACCATGTTCATGGCCAGCAGCTTGCGATACAAAATCATGCCGGTAAAATCTTCTTTGATGCGTGCAACGTTTTCCGCCAAAATAATATCGGCTTGTTCCAGGCCGTTTTGCCAGCCTTTCTCCGTGTAGTAACACCAGATTTCACGCTCTTCTTTGGAGTTAGGAAGCAAGGTGACGTGCGGTGCCTCAGGTTTTTGATAATCAAGCCAGAGGTATTGGCGCCACGTGGGTGGTGTGGTCATAAAGCGGGCTTGTTTAATCAGCTTATAGGTTCTGTCTGAAATGCGAATGGTTTGTGTGTCGGCAAGATTGAGCGCATTGTTACCTTGCACTAAAACAGGAGGCAAAATATTATTATCTAAAATCAGGGAGTTAAAATCAAAAATCGCGTCAAGATGACGAGCTTGTTTGACGAGTTGATCATCAATGCTTTTGGCACGTGATGCGAGCGCTGCTTGTGCGCCTATACTTAACGCTGTTTCTCGAAGGGCTTGTTCGCGAATTTTGCTTTCTGATGCTTTGGTTGCGCGATGGTCACTGCCACGTTTTGTGGTCGACATCGCTTTTAAACCGGCGAGGGAGTCGGTATCACCCATCGGACCATAGACCTTGGGTGCGCAGGCCGTGATGAGGCCCGCAAATAAAAAAGCTGTAAGATTACGAATAAGTTTTCGCATAGCGTAATTCGACGACCTGACTGTTAGGATAAACATGAATGGTGGCTTTGTTGCCCGCTTGGTAATCGATGTCACGTAAAAGCTCTGCAATCGAGCGATCAGCTTGATTCAAGCTAACCAAAACAGGAATTGCAGGAGGATGACCTAAAACACGTAGGCGAAGATCCGCGGCTTTGGCTAAGCGCTCAGCGAGTTCACCAATCGGGCCAGACCAGTCGACCGATGCATGCTCGAGTAAGCCTCGGGTACTTGGAATGGTTTGAATATTATCTTCGTGCGCTGGGATGACGACTTTTTCGACGCGTGCCATTTCAAGCATGGAGTTGCTCACGGAGGTTGCCGCTTCGGCGAGTTTGATGGTGGCATCGTTACTGGGTGCGTTATACGGTGGCTTTTTATAAGTGATAGGTGCGCAAGCGGCTAAAAAAGCCGACAGCGTGATCATGAGTACTAATCTTCGATTTTTCATGTTGGGTTCTTCATGAATGATACTTAAGCCATCTAAAGTATCTTAGATTGAAACAGGAGAGTCGGGCCTTGTCAAGCTTGTTTCGTGACTCTCGGGTGGTTCTTGTGCCGTCGGTTGAAAGAAACTATTTTTAGATAAATAATTGATGCATCCATCACGAAAATTTGGAAAACGGAGGCAGAGCACGAGCATGGCTCCAAGCGCGGCAACAATAGGTACCCATGGGCTTAGTGCCATCAGCGGTGGTGTGAAAGAAGCAAGGCAAAATAGTAAAAGCCCGTGCTGAGTAGCTGTTGCAATAAATCGACCTTTTTCAAGAGCTATGTTGCGGTCTAAGTGTTTTAGATAGTGGTTATCTTCGAGTGTTCTAGGCTCAAATGCATGATATTTGTCGTGCAGGGCATCAAATCGTGTGACTTCAAAATAAGCTCTTGTTGAAGCAAAGATCACTTCGGCAAATTTTACCATAACCGTGATGTAGGCAACCCAGGCTAAACCGGCGCCTGATAATACAAACCATGCCAGGACAGCGGCAACCACTGAGGGCGAATCATTGACTAAATTAAATAATCTATCGTTGAGTTCACAATGGGCCATGAAGCGATGCTTTAACTCAATGTCTTGATTGTTTTCAACTAGGCGCTCCATGAGGATCACGATATTGGAGAGTGTTCGTGGTAAATAAACAATCAGCGAGGCGACACTTAAAATAGGCGCCATGATGGTTGCAAATGCATCCACCCCAAAATAGCCATGACCAAAGACTTGGGGGGCGGCGATTAAGGCGACACCGATGCGTCTCATATGCCCCAAATAAAGCCGCGTTGTGTCAAAATTATAGGTAACGCCACGATGAAAATATTCGAGATAATCACTGATATGGTTGGTTTCGTGAGGTGATTCAACAGGATGTTCGAGGGTGTAGGTGGCATCGTAGGTGTTGAGCAACTCACGCAGTTGGGCTTGCTCCGTGCGAAAGAATTCGGCCGTAGATGCCTCGTTGAGACGCGCATGCAGTTCTTCAAGTAGGGTTGCCATCCAGAGCGTTTCTTTGATGAGCTGTACGCGGGCATGATTAGCTTCGTCTGTTCGTGTTTCTTGGCGTAATACGGCATCGAGTTGGCTGCGTTGTGCGCGCTGCAGCAAGCGCCAAAGCGAGGCGCGCTCGGCTAAGTATTCAAAATTCGTTTTGTCATGTTGATTGATTTGGGCAAGTAGCTCAGCTTTTTTCATGCACGTGCCGGCGCCTTCGCTGAAATCAGGAGCGATGATGCCGGTGCGTTGACGTAAATGCTGAAACAGATGTGTCATAAAACCCAGAAATTAGATAGACCGAACGGATTGTATCATAAATACGCGTAGAGCGTATTGAGTTACGACATAGGCAAGTATAACGCCTTGCGTTATACTTGTATTAATGGAAGGTGTGGCATAACGACATGATTAAAAACTTTAAGTGTAAGGCAACAAAAAGAATATTTGATGGAACGGTTTCTCGAAAATTTCCTCAAGACATACAGCAGCGGGCTAGAAGGAAACTTAGAATGTTGAATAATGCACGAGACTTAAATGATTTAAGATTGCCGCCAAGCAATCATTTAGAAAAATTAGTGGGGGACCGACTAGGCCAGCATAGTATCAAAGTTAATGATCAGTGGCGTTTATGTTTTATTTGGCAAGATAGCGTTGTAACCGATGTTGAAATGGTAGATTACTATTAGGCATGAGGAGTGAATGATGATGAAATTAAAAAATATCCATCCTGGTGAGGTATTGCTTGAAGAGTTTCTTGCACCAATGCATATCAGCCAGAATAAACTTGCTTGTGATATTGGCGTATCCCCTCGACGAATTAATGAAATTGTTCATGCTAAACGCTCAATTACAGCTGATACCGATTTAAGATTGTCGAGAGCGCTCGGAACATCAGAGGGGTTCTGGCTTGGATTACAAGCTGATTACGATCTGGAAGAAAAGAAAGCTATCCTGAGTACCAAATTATCGAAAATACGATCATTAATCCCCTCGGATAACTTCCTTACTGCATATGTAAGAAACTAAATCAGTCAATGAGTTCTGCCAAAAAATCGGCTCCATAGCTCTCTAACATGACTTGCTGAGGGCATATTTCTGGGAGACAATGGTGGCCTTGTTCGTGAGCGTGTATTAAGAGAGATTTATGACGGATTTAAACGAGATGGCCTCTGCCATTCGATTTTTGAGTGTTGATGCGGTGGAGGCGGCTCAGTCAGGGCATCCGGGTATGCCGCTTGGCATGGCTGATATTGCCACGGTGCTTTGGACCAAATTTTTAAAGCATAACCCAAGAAATCCTGCGTGGTTTAATCGTGACCGTTTTGTTTTATCCAATGGGCATGGTTCGATGCTGCTTTATGCGCTGCTGCATTTGACAGGATATTCGCTCAGTATCGAAGATTTAAAGCAGTTTAGAGCGCTGCATTCAAAAACCCCCGGGCATCCCGAATGCACCGATACACCCGGCGTCGAAACCACCACAGGGCCGTTGGGTCAGGGGCTTGGAAATGCCGTGGGGATGGCGGTGGCCGAGCAGGTGCTCGCGGCGCGGTATAATCAGCCGGATGTGAGCTTAATCGACCACTTCACCTATGTTTTTGTGGGTGATGGTTGCTTGATGGAAGGCATTTCACATGAAGTGGCCTCGCTTGCCGGAACGTTAGGCTTAGGTAAATTAATTGTATTTTATGATGCCAACGGTATTTCTATCGACGGTGAGGTCGACGGGTGGTTTACGGATGATACCGTCGCACGTTTTCAGGCTTATGATTGGCATGTGGTTGATGGTGTTGATGGCCATGATGCAGGGCACATAGAACAAGCGATTCATACCGCACGCGCCGAAACTCATAAGCCGAGTTTGATTATTTGTAAAACGGTGATTGGTTTTGGTTCAACAGCAGCAGGCAGTGCAGCCGTGCACGGTGCGCCCCTGGGGGCCGAGGCGGTTCAAGCTTTACGTGCTGCGTTGAATTGGCCCCATCCGGCATTTGTGATTCCAGATGAGATTACGAACGCTTGGCGTCAGGTGGAGGCAGGAGCTGAACATGAAGCGGCGTGGCTTGCGCGATGCCAAGCCTATGAAGCACGCCACCCAGAGGCGTACACTGAGTTTTTACGTGTGGCAAACGGTGGTCTTCCGGATGATTTTTTGGATGATAGTGATGCATTGATTCAGCAATGTTTAACGCAATCCAAAGCGATAGCGACCCGTAAAGCTTCACAACAGTGCCTGGAGCACTTTGCTGCTTATCTTCCTGAGCTCCTGGGCGGCTCGGCAGATTTAACGGGGTCAAATAATACCGATTGGTCGGGCACGCAGGTTCTTTCCCGTAATGACTGGAGCGGTAATTATTTACATTACGGCGTGCGTGAATTTGGCATGTCGGCGATGATGAACGGTATGGCGCGGCATGGTGGCGTGATTCCTTACGGCGGCACGTTTTTAGCGTTTTCTGATTATGCGCGAGGGGCTGTGCGTCTTGCCGCACTGATGAAAATACGGGTCATCTTTGTGTACACGCACGACTCGATTGGCTTAGGTGAAGATGGCCCAACGCATCAACCGATCGAGCATGTGGCGATGCTGCGTATGACGCCGGATCTCGATGTGTGGCGTCCGGCCGATTTAACCGAAACCGCGGTCGCATGGCAGCAAGCCTTGCTTCGGCATGACGGCCCATCGTGTATTTTATTATCACGACAAGCTTTACCTGCACTGCCTCATGCAGACCATGATGTTCTGAATATCAAGCGAGGCGGGTATATTCTTCGGGATGTTGAAGGCACGCCGGATGTGATTGTGATGGCGACCGGCTCAGAAGTTCAGCTGGCACTGGCCGCAGCCGAGCAGGTCAGCACCAAGCCTTGGAAAATTCGTGTGGTCTCGATGCCCTGTGTGGAGCGCTTTTTAGAGCAAGACGCGTCGTATCAGAACGCGGTGCTTCCACCTGAAGTATCAAGCCGGATTGCTGTTGAAGCCGCAAGCACAGGCGATTGGTATCGGTTTGTTGGCCTGCAAGGTACGGTGATTGGTGCCGATTCGTTTGGGATGTCAGCACCTGCACAGGATGTTTATCAAGCTTTAGATATAACCGTTCTGCGTATAATTCAAGAAATACAAGCATTTTTAGGAGAGAAAGCATTATGACAATACGGGTTGCAATCAATGGGTACGGTCGTATCGGCCGATGTGTGTTAAGAGCTATTTATGAGCAAAACCGACAGCATGAATTTCAGGTGGTGGCGATTAATCACTCGGCAGATGTTGAAGATACGGCGCATTTCACACGTTATGACTCCACCCATGGCCGTTTTCCGCATGACGTGGTGGTTGATGGTTCGAAACTGATGATTGATGGTCAATCGATTGCGGTGATTAATCAGCGTGATCCTTTGGCCCTGCCATGGAAAGAACTGGGTATTGATGTGGTATTGGAGTGCACCGGGCGCTTTGTGAGTGGCGAAAGTGCAGGGCAGCATATAACCGCAGGTGCTAAAAAAGTATTGATTTCTGCACCAGGAAAAGATGTGGATGCGACCGTTGTGTATGGTGTTAATCATGAGGTTTTACGTGCATCCGATAACATCGTATCCAATGCCTCATGCACAACCAATTGCCTGGCTCCTGTTGTCAAACCATTACACGATGCGTTTGGCATTGAGTCGGGGTTGGTGAATACGATTCATGCATATACGCAAGATCAGCTGTTATTGGATGGGCGCCATAAAGACTTACGCCGCGCACGTGCTGCAGCACACTCAATTATTCCAACAAAAACAGGTGCCGCGAAAGCGCTTGGGTTGGTTTTGCCTGAGCTCGCTGGTAAACTGGATGGATTCGCCATGCGTGTGCCAACGCAAAATGTTTCAGTTGTCGATTTGACGTTTGTCGCTGGACGGTCAACCACGGTCGATGAAGTGAATGCGGTGATGTGCAAAGCAGCGAATGATGTGTTGCATATCAATTCGGAACCTTTGGTTTCTTGTGATTTTAATCATGCCCCAGCGTCAGCAATTTTTGACGTCACGCAGACAAACGTGATGGGCTCTTTGGTTAAAGTGGTTGCGTGGTATGATAACGAATGGGGTTTTTCTAATCGTATGTTAGATACTGCATCGTACATGATGACACGTTAAGGAATGGCTATGACAATGATGAACATGAGCGATATCGAGCTCCGTAACAAACGCGTGCTCATTCGGGAAGATTTCAACGTACCGATTAAAGACGGCATGATTACGAGTGATCAACGCCTCGAAGCCGGTCTGCCTACGTTGGTGACAGCACTTGAAGCAGGCGCTGCTGTTATGGTGCTCTCACATTTGGGTCGGCCCGAAGAGGGCGTGTATGACAAACGCTTTTCGATGAAGCCTGTGGCTGATTATTTAGCGAAACACTTAGATTTTCCGGTGCGTTTTGTTACAGAATACCTCGACGGTGTTGATTGCCAGCCGGGTGAGCTCGTGGTGTGTGAAAATGTACGCTTTAATCGTGGCGAAAAAGCATGTGATGAAGCGCTTTCAAAAAAGCTTGCTGCCTTATGTGATATTTTTGTGATGGATGCGTTTGGAACGGCACATCGTTCTCAAGCTTCAACCTGTGGTGTGGCGCAGTATGCACCGGTGGCTGTGGCGGGGCCATTGCTTGTTCGGGAGTTGGATGCGCTCCAACACGTGTTGCGTGCACCTGAAAAACCGATTGTTGCTATTGTGGGTGGTGGAAAAGTTTCCTCGAAGCTGTCGCTGCTTAAAAAAATGGTTACCATGGTGGATGTTTTAATACCTGGCGGTGGGATTGCGAACACCTTTTTAAGAGCTCAAGCACATGAAGTGGGTGTCTCGCTGTGTGAGCATGATTTACTCGAAGAGGCACGCAGCATTCTTGCTTTAGCCGAAGAGTTGGGTTGCGAAATTCCGTTGCCATCCGATGTTGTGGTGAGCAAATCGTTCAGTGATACTTGCCCAGCCTTCAATAAATCGCTGTCTCATATGGCCGAAGATGACATGATTTTGGATATCGGTCCTGAAACAGTCGCACGTTATGTTGATGTGCTTAGCACGGCCAAAACCATTATATGGAACGGTCCTGTCGGGGTGTTCGAATTCCCACAATTTTCATACGGTACGCGTGCCTTAGCCATTGCGATTGCTAAGAGTCCTGCGTTTAGTATTGCGGGTGGTGGGGATACACTGGCTGCCATTGATCAATATAATTTAATGGATCAAATCTCGTATATCTCAACCGGGGGCGGTGCTTTTCTGGAATATTTAGAAGGTAAAACTTTGCCTGCGGTCGCAGCACTCGATGCACGTTCAAATCAATGTGACCCGGTCATCACAGATTAGTCACGTATCATCTCTTCTCTTCTGTCGCCCGCTTGCGGGAGACAGAAGTTTCAGGTTATTCTGCTATTGATGTGTTTATCGTATTTTTTTGCGCAAGCCCAAGCTTTTCTTTGAGGCGAGCAACTGCGTTTGGATCAAACGTGCGCGTAGCTTTACGTTTGACAATCACAGAGCTTGTACGTGTAGAAGCTGGTTGAGCGCTAAACGATGAGCGGAACTCAGGCTCACTTGATGGGGCAGGTGTATGGCTTGATGCGCGAGGTTTTTGTTTTGTTGCATGAGCTGCTTGGGACTCGAGCATTTTTCGAGCATTCTTAGCGCTTTTTTCGACCCGGCGTTTTATTTTTGATGCCGCGTGCTCAGCTTCTTCTTCTGAGACGCGTGCGACGGGGTTGCCTTCGAGATCAACGCGCATTTCACGTGCTTTGATGCAGGCTAAGTAATCGATGCGACGGGTAAAAACCACCACGGCTTGGCGTAATTTACTTTTCGATATGCCGGCAGCTTGCGCTTGCTCGGCATGTGCAAGAATATCATGAAGAATGCCAATTTTAAGTGGTTGAATGCTTTGGGAGTTGTCGAACGCTTTGGGAAAGGTTTCGGTTAGCCAGGAGAGTGCATCTAAACGTGCAAGCGTTGCGTGTATTTTTTGTTTATGATTAATTGCTGCGGTATGGGGGTGCAGGGGTTGGTTTTTCATAGGTTAAACTCGTTCAATTTAAAAATTTGTTGGGGCGGCCAAGCTTCCTTTTGGCTGCAGGTCTGTCAGGTTAAATCATTTTAAATCATAGATTTTTGCAAGTATACGCGGGGTGTATATAATTGCAAGGTAACCCCTTAATTTTGGAGGCTTCATGAAAAGATTTTTATTATCGTTTTTAGCTATTTTTTTTCCGGGCACGATTTTTTTGCTTGAAGGCCGGTTAGAGTTTGCGGTGTTTGCTTTTACGATGCAAGCAAGCATCATCGGTTGGATCCCGATTAGCGTCGTGGCCTGGCGGCATCGCGAAGCACTGGGTTTAAAACCTAAACAATCTAAACAATCTAAAGCGGAGGTCAAAGCAGATACGGAAGAAAAAACCTCGAGTTCTGAGAATTCTGAAGATTTGGAACATAAACCGTGAGTGCATCAACCGTCGGCGTCATTGTGAATGGGGCTCAAGGTAAAATGGGCCAACTTGCGTGTGAAACCATTCAAAAACATGCTGAGTTTGAGTTGCTGGCAGGCCTTGGGCGTTCAGATGATTTAGCCGAAGCGATAGGCGATTTGAATGCACGTATTGTGGTGGATCTTACCCGGGCTGATAGTGCATACCAGAATACACGCACGATTATAGAGCAGGGCGCGCATCCTGTGATTGGAACCAGTGGATTGCTCGAGGCCGAAATTGAAGCTTTGCGCTCGCTGTGTTCTCAAAAAAAGCTCGGTGGGCTGATTGTTCCAAATTTCTCGATTGCCGCCGTGCTCATGATGCAATTTGCAGCCAAAGCCGCGCATTATTTACCTGATGTTGAAATTGTTGAAGCGCATCATCCCGCGAAAGCAGAAGCGCCATCAGGGACCGCGCTCAAAACAGCCGATGTGATTGCAAAGGCACGAACGCGAGCTGCCCATAGGCCACGTTGTGAAGAAATCGTACCGGGAGCGCTTGGAGCCTTGCACCAAGATGTACGTATTCATTCTATGAGATTGCCTGGAACGTTGGCACAGCAAGATGTTATTTTTGGGCAATTGGGTGAAACCCTTACTTTACGTCACCAAACGATTGACCGGCTTTCGTTTATGCCGGGTGTTATTTTGGCTTGCCAACATGTTTTGAAACTGGATGAGTTGATGTATGGTTTAGATCAATTATTAGCGTAAATTAAGCCTAGAGCAGGGCTTAAGATAAGGCAAACAGGGAGTGTTGTCATGGTTCAAACAGTACCTCATAAGATACATGGCCTGCAGGACGATGCGTCAGCAGACAGCCATGTTGGATTTTTAGCGGTGCATAGTTCTGTTTCAGGTGAAAAAATTGCTCAAGTTCCGATCGCAGATGAAGCGCAATGTCATCATGCGGTGCAGGCCGCACAACAAGCTTTTGTATCATGGTCGGCGGTGCCCCCGGTGAAGCGTGCGCATATTTTATTTAAATTTCGTGAACTCTTAGAAGCACATCAAGCTGAGCTTGCAGCCTTGGTTACACGTGAGCATGGCAAGACGCTTGATGACGCCGTGGGTTCAATTTTACGAGCAATTGAAGTCGTTGAAGTGCATTGCGGCGTGTTAAAAGAGCTTCAAGGAAGCTTTTCTGCCAATGTAGCCACAGCCATTGATTGTTGGACTACGCAGGAGCCTTTAGGTGTTTGCGCTGGGGTTTCACCGTTTAATTTTCCTGTCATGGTACCTGTCTGGATGATGATTCCGGCGATTGCGGCGGGTAATACGTTTATTTTAAAGCCTTCGGAGCAAGCCCCGTCGGCACCCAATTACTTGGTTGATTTATTAAAGCAAGCAGGTCTTCCATCCGGTGTGGTTCAAGTGGTGCACGGTGATAAAAGCACGGTGGATCATTTGCTGATGCATCCCGATATTGCTGCGTTTACCGCGGTCGCGTCTACACCGGTTGCCGAGCGGATCTATATACAAGCAACCGAGCAAGGTAAGCGCGCACATACGTTTGGTGGAGCAAAAAATCACGCGGTGATTATGCCGGATGCCGATTTAGAGCAAACAGCTCATGCGCTCATCGGGGCTGCGTTTGGTTCGGCGGGTGAGCGGTGCATGGCGATTTCGGCGGTGGTGGTTGTGGGTGAGGCCACGGCAGATAGCTTACTGGATATTATGACGCCGATGATTCGTAATATTAAGATTGATGCAGGTGATGTTTCAGGTTGTGAAATGGGCCCCCTGATCAGTGAGGCGCATCGTGAACGTGTGGTGCAGGCGATTACGGAGGGTGTTGATGAAGGTGCGGATTTGGTGCTTGATGGACGTTTATTTACACATGCTGAGTATCCAAACGGTTATTTTGTAGGACCTTCGTTATTTGATCGCGTTACGGAGGAAATGAGCATTTATCAGCGTGAGATTTTTGGTCCTGTTCTGGTTGTGCTTCGCGTTCAAAGCTTTGATGAAGCCTTGGCGTTGGTTAATCGTAATCTTTACGGTAACGGTACGGCAATTTTTACACGTTCGGGGTATTACGCGCGTGAATACAGTCGTCGCGTGCAAGTCGGCATGGTGGGTATCAACGTACCCATTCCCGTACCGATTGCAACGCATCCGTTCGGTGGTTGGAAGCGATCGGCGTTTGGCGATACAGGGATGCATGGTGCCGAGAGCATGCATTTTTATACGCGTCAAAAAACAGTGACCGCCCGCTGGCCTGTCGATGGCGCGCATGAAGATCATACGTTTGCTATGCCCGCCCATCGTGATGACGCAACGCAATAAACCTAAACCAAGGAGAGCATCCATGCCACGTATCGGATTTGTTGGGCTTGGGAACATGGGCCTACCCATGGCGATGAATTTGCTGAAAGCCGGGCATCAGGTGATGGGGTTTGATCGTGAGCAAGCACCTATGGATGCCTTGAAGCAAGCCGGGGGCAGCCTTGCTGCAACGCTTCAAGACGTGGCTTTAGGGCATGATGTTGTGATTACCATGCTGCAAACAGGTGAGCAAGTCAAAAGCGTTTGCTTAGGCGAACACGGTTTGTTTACTGTCATGCCACCCCAAACATTATTGATTGATTGCTCGAGTATCAGTGTGGATGCTTCACGCGAGGTGCATGCCGATGCTGCACGCGCCAAAATATGGATGGTGGACGCGCCTGTATCAGGAGGCGTTTCGGGAGCAACCAGCGGCCGCTTAACGTTTATTGTAGGCGGGCGCGAAGAAGCGTTGGAGCAAGCAAAGCCTATTTTAGAAGCGATGGGGCACGCCATTTTACATATGGGTGAGGCTTCCAGTGGTGCGGCAGGTAAGCTATGCAACAATATGATTCTTGGTGTGTCGATGATTGCGGTATCCGAAGCGTTTCTTTTGGCAGAAAAATTGGGTTTATCTGCTCAAAAATTTCACGCGCTTGTCAGTCAGGCATCGGGGAAGTGCTGGGTCGTGGATAATTATGTACCTGTTCCAGGTGTTTTACCGGATGTACCAGCCAATCATGATTATCAACCAGGCTTTACAAGCGCGATGATGTTAAAAGACTTACGTCTGGCTGAAGAGGCGGCTCGTCGCGAAGGCGTTCATGCAAGCATGGGGGGATCTGCGCGCGCACTGTATGAAGCGGCTGATGAAACGCATCATGATCATGATTTTTCATCAATCATTCAATTTATACAATCCATGAAGAAATAGATTTTAAAAAAAGCAATTTTATTGGTTTGATTAATTAAACTCTGTGTACTAGTATCAATCATGAAGAGAGTGTTTTGATAACTCTGTAATTTCTTATATAAATAGTTACAAGGAGTAAACAATGAAAAAGTTACTTGTATTACCTGCTTTAATCTTAGGTGTTGCTTCGCTTGGATTAAGCGCTGGCGCGTTAGCGACCTCGCACAACGGTCCTGTGCAAAGTAGCATGCATGCTGGCACCAATGCGGTAAAAGACGTAGGTGAAGGTGCTGTTGATGTCACCAAAGATGTAGGTAAAGGAACGGTTGATGCTGCACATGCTGCAGGTACAGCAGGAAAAGATACCGTGGAAGCCGGTGCCGACGTTGTTAAAGATGTAGGTCAAGATGTGGGTGATGTTCTCACCGGTGGTCGATAAACAAGCCTAGTTAAACCTTACTTAAGAACCCCGTATCGAATGAGGTACGGGGTTTTTTATTCGACTTACTTACTCATGAGAGATTCTAGAGGACGCACGTTGATGCAAGGGACGGACACCTTATCACTCAAGGCACTCGGTATTGACACATACCATGAAGCTGTTTTGTTTATGCGAAAAGATTGCTATGTATGCCGCTCAGAAGGGTTTGAAGTACATACACGTGTGCGTGTCACTTTAGGTCATCAGCATATATTAGCAACACTGCATACGATAGAAGGTGATTTGCTGGAAGAGGGTGAGGCCTCACTATCAAAGTATGCTTGGAAGAAACTTGGTGCACATGAAGGTGATAAAATTTCTTTATCGCACCCGAAGCCTTTGCGTTCTTTAAGTTTTGTGCGATCAAAAGTGTATGGGTCAGAGCTTAGTTTAAATCAGATACGTACTATTTTAAACGATATTGTCAAAGGACGGTATTCAGATATTCACCTGGCGACTTTTTTGACTGCATGTGCAGGAAACCGCTTGAATCATCATGAAATTATTCATTTAACACGAGGCATGGTCGATGTGGGTAAGACTTTACGTTGGCCGGCGGATTGTGTGGTTGATAAGCATTGTGTTGGAGGATTGCCTGGCAATCGCACGACGCTTATTGTTGTTCCGATTGTGACAGCATTTGGATTAACCATGCCTAAAACCTCTTCACGTGCCATTACATCACCTGCGGGTACAGCCGATACGATGGAGACTTTGGCGCCCGTTGATTTAAATTTAGAACATATGAAGCGTGTGGTTGAACAAGAAGGTGGGTGTATTATTTGGGGTGGTTCGGT
Source organism: Legionellaceae bacterium (assembly GCA_029212505.1). Taxonomy (GTDB): domain Bacteria; phylum Pseudomonadota; class Gammaproteobacteria; order Legionellales; family Legionellaceae; genus JAALKW01. The sequence continues at coordinate 151,092 of JARGOS010000002.1, forward strand.
GGCGCTAAGCCCCGCCGATGATGCGTTGATCCGTGTCGAGCGCATCATGGATTTAGATAGTGAGGGGGCTTTAATCGCATCGGTTTTATCCAAAAAAATTGCAGCGGGGTCGACACATGTCGTGATTGATATTCCTGTTGGGCTCACCGCCAAAGTCAGATCGTTGAAGCGAGCAGAAAATTTAAAGCATTTATTCAAAAAGGTTGCGGCAAGCTTTGATCTTGCTTTAAAAATCATGATCTCTGATGGAGAGCAACCCGTTGGCCGAGGTATAGGCCCGGCCTTAGAGGCGCGAGATGTATTAGCCGTATTGCAAAATGCGCCAGATGCACCGCAAGATTTACGTGAACGAGCCTTAATTTTAGCCGGTAAAATTTTAGAATTTTCTCCTGGCGTTCAAGCAGGAGCAGGTAAAGTTATTGCAACACGTTTGCTTGAAGAAGGCCAAGCCTGGCAAAAGTTTCAGGCAATTTGTGAAGCTCAAGGTGGTATGCGTGAACCCCCTCGTGCACCGTATACCTATGTAATTACAGCACAAGATGTAGGGCGTGTGGCTTTAATTGATAATCGTCAACTTTCAAGGCTTGCCAAACTTGCCGGTGCGCCGCACGATAAAGCGGCGGGCGTGGTGCTCTTTACGCGTCTAGATGCCATGGTTGAAAAAGGTCAGCCTTTATTTGAAATTCATGCTGAATCAAAAGGTGCGTTGCAATACGCCCGTTCTTTGTTAACACAAATCCCTGCAATTGTGCGGGTGGAGGCCTGCGAATGAAGCCTATGATGATTAGTTTATTTGATGATGATTCGGCTGTTCAAACGATTGCGAAACTTCAAGATTATGAAGTAGGCCAGGTGTTGCTTCGTGGTTTTCCAGATGGCGAAAGCTATATTAAATTTCAGCATGATATGCATGATCGCGAGCTGATCTTATTCACGAGTTTAGATAGACCTAATACTAAAATTTTACCGTTGATCTTCATTGCTGAAACAGCCCGTGCCTTGGGTGTGAGTCGTGTTGGGTTATGTGCGCCTTATCTTGCTTATATGCGACAGGATAAGCAGTTTAATCCAGGTGAAGGGGTGACATCGGCTTATTTTGCTAAATTATTATCCCAGTATGTTGATTGGCTTGTGACGGTGGATCCGCATTTGCATCGTTATCATGATTTAGATGAAATTTATGCTATTCCCAATATCGCATTGCATGCGACGCAGGCTATTTCAGCATGGATACAGCAGCACGTTACCAAGCCGTTGCTCATTGGGCCTGATCGTGAGAGCGAGCAATGGGTTGCGAGCGTTGCGCAGATGGCAAAGGCTCCGTATCTTATTTTAGAAAAAAATCGTCAGGGTGATTATGAAGTGGAGATATCAGCACCTCGTTTAGGCCCTTATGATCATCATACACCGGTTTTAGTCGATGATATTATCTCAACCGGCCAGACGATGATGGCTGTTGTTCAACACCTTCAGCGCGCTAAGATGAACGCTGCTGTTTGTGTCGGCATTCACGGTTTATTTGCAAGCCATGCGTATGAAAATTTAATTCAAGCTGGGGCGGCAAAAATTATCACATGTAATACCATTAAACATGAAAGTAACGGCATTGATGTATCATCGTTATTATCTGAGGGAATTTCTAAATTTATAAAATAACAGGACTTTCGATATGAAAAAAAATACAAAGCAAATGCTGATAGCTTGTTTAAGTTTATATTCTATGTCGGTTTTGGCGTGTACGCATATTAACTTAACCGCCAACGATGGCAGTGTGGTGGTGAGCCGCTCAATGGAATTCGGCCCCAAGCTTGAGACGGATATATATACGGTAAATCGCGAAACAAAATTTGAAAGCACAACACCGGATGGTAAGTCAGGCCTGCATTGGCAAGCAAAATACGGGTATTTAGCGTTAGATGGCTTTCATCTGTTTCCCGTGAGTGGCATGAATGAGCAGGGGCTTTCGTTTGATGGGCTATATTTTCCTGGCTTTGCCAAGTACCAAACGTACGATGCGAACCAAGCTTCAAAAGCGATGCCTTATTATATGATTGGCGATTATATTTTAGGAAATTTTTCAAATGTTACTGAAATTAAACACGCCCTGCCAAAGCTTGTGGTTTATGCGAAAGCTTTAGACCATGCAGGCCAATCGGTGGTGTTTCCTATGCACTTTGTTGTGACGGATAAACAAGGCCAAAGTCTGGTGATAGAATTTATTCAGGGGCAATTGCATATCTACGATAATAAAATAGGTGTTTTTACTAATTCACCGAGCTACCCATGGCATGTTACAAATTTAAGTAATTATATTAATCTATCACCGAACGCCCCAGAGCCCATCGTCAAAGACGGTGTAACGTATAATGCTACTGGACAAGGTGCGGGCGCTATTGGGTTGCCGGGCGATTATACGCCGCCAGGGCGCTTTGTGCGCATGGCTTATTTGGTGAATACGGCGAAACCCGTGAATGATGCCAGAGGCGCGGTTAATTTATCACAACATATTTTAAATAACGTTGATATTCCCTATGGTGCTGTGCGAGGTAAGCGTGGCGACACGTCACCGGATGAAATGGATTCAACACAATGGATTGTTATTAAAGATTTGGCACATCATGCATTATATTTTAGAAGTTATTCAGATTTGGTGCTTCAGAAAATAGACATGACGAAGCTTAAGTTTGAGCCGGGCTCACCTCAACGCCGTCTCACTTTGGTGGATGATATTTCACGAGTGGTTGATGCGACCCAGCGATTAGAATGATAGATGTGTCTTTAAAACAACCTTTGTGTTTTTTTTGATTCTTTTGTGATATAATATCGTTCATGTTGTTTATGAATTGATTTTTGAAAATGGTCGATGTTTCTCATATAGACGATTATAACGGTGACTTGGTTTTAGAATTTTTTGAATCACCGAAGTATGAGCAAAAAGATGATACCCATACCGATGCACTTGCACGTGATTATGTTCGCGTGCATATGCAGCCATGGGGGGGAAAATCGGCCGCTATTTTTTCATCAAGACGTATTCAAAAAGCCTTATGCTATCAATATGATGCTGAATTTATTCAAGCGGTACGTCAGGTATATTATGATGGACTTATCCGTGTTTATAAGCAATTAAAAGCACGGGAAGCGTCAGGTTCACTTACGCCGGTACAAAATAATCAAGCTCATTTGTTTATCAGTAATTGCTTGACCGCGTTACCGTTTACCTCGCCCAGTTGTTATGAATATTTTAAATTTCCTCAGTTAGTAAAAAATAAATGGACCTTAGTTGGTTACACCGTGCATTTGATTGAATTGACCGAACCAAGCTGTGTTTTGCACGATAAAGTGTTTGCTTATGGTTTTGCACCGTTGGTCGAGCGACGTGTTGCGGCGCATCTTGTTTTTCCGGGCACCACGTATTTTGCCGATCGAGGTCATGTATCGCAAATGCGTGCTAATATGGATCCTTTTTCAACGGTTGGCCGTAGCTTGTATGAATCGGGACATGTTCGGGTGGGTACGTGGTGCGAAAAACAAAACAAAATAAATAAAATAAAAACAAAAGCGCATGGGAACAGTCAAGGTGGAGCATTGACGCTGCAACTTGCGATTCATCAAGGTGATAAGCTTTCAGAAGCTTATGCGTTGAACCCCCCGGGTCTTTTTGAACTCATAAACGAACGTGATCCTTATGATCGCTGGCACGAAGAGAATTTTGAAAGGCCTATCGTACGTGTACAAGAAAACGCAGGTGATTGGGTTCATACGTACGGTAAACGTAAACATGAGTGGATACGTTTATCGATTGAGCCGCCGGTGCTTTGTCCCGAAGCTGCGCTGAATCATGCGTCTAATTTTTCATCACGTCCGGGCGTTAAGATTGTAAATAAATGCTCTCGTGAGGCTAATCAAGAAAGAGAATCGGGTGACGTATGGATTTACTCACGTTTTCGTGCGTTTTGCCTTTATGCTTTTTATTGGCCGTATGTGAATATCATACGACCGATACAGTTTCCACTGGCTATTATGCTTGGTGCGTTTTTCTTGAGCGCAGTGCTTCCTTCTATCTTAGTGACGCCCTTTTTGGCTGTTGTCGGTGTGGTGTGTGTGGGTCTTGCGGTGTTCGATTTATATCAACACTGGACGCAAGCACCTGCACCTGATGCAGCGTATAAGCCCAGAACTCCTCGGGTTCCTAATATGGATTTATATCAAACGACGGGTGAAGCAAGTTATCGCTTGGATGAGTTAGGTGCGTATTATCATGCTAAGCGAAAGGTACTTAAAAACAAAACGAGCTCTATATCACAGAACAGTCATGTGAAATTTTTTAAAGAAAATGGTGAGCATTACTCAAAAACCGATCTTTTAATGGATAGTCAAAACGCTTCGGTTGATCAAGCAGCTTCTGTACGCATTCAGGGAACTTACGCGAAGCTAGCTGATATTCGTGATACGTTGGCATGTATAGAAGATCATGATGCACTCTGTACGCTGGATATGCGTTATAAGGCAGGGCGTTCATGATAATGCAGTCAGTTCAGGCTCAATGCTCCGTAAATTAACTTGAGGGAAATACAATCGTTCCGGTATCAAGATCACCCTCTTCAGGCCTGGGTGGAGCTTCGCCTGATTCACTAGAAGAAGCAGCTGTATTGGCGTTTAACCATGCGCTCCATTCTTCTATCCAACGGGAGATGGTTGCATATAATGTTGCAAAAAGAGCTCGCTCACCATTTAACGTTGCCATTAAATCTGGAAATAAATGACCACGGCCCTCTCGCCAAGCATGATAGTCTGCAAACAAAGATCGTTCGCCCCGAAGCGTTGCCCGTGTTCTTGGAAATAATGTTGAGTATACGCGCGCTTGGCCATCATCGGATGGATCATAATCACGCTGAATCTTGATGGGCTGACGTTGTGGCGTAAAAAAGCGTTGCTGCGCCATCAGAGCACGATAAATTTTATTGATATCTTCAGTTTGTTTTGCAGATTTTTGCTCAGCATCAGCTGCTTCCAACTGAACCGGTGCAGCATCCACCCATTTGGTTGTGAATTCGTTAAATTTTTGTTCAAATAGATCCTGATTTTCAGCCTCAACAGCGTCCAATAATTGTTGTCGATGGGGCTCCCAATCTTTCTGCATATTGCCTAAAAAGGTTTGCCATTCAAGTAGACGGTTAACGCGGTCTTCATTTGAGCAACGCTCGCAGTCATCCAAAAATTGTTGTGTGATGTCTTCTAGAAATAATGCATAAAGTGAGCTCACTTCTTTTTGAAATGTCGCTGTTCTTTGTCGTTGTTTTTGCGATTGAATCACTTCATTGTGAACATTATAGGTAGCGCCATTGAGCGGAAAATCCGCGTCAGATTTATTCGGAATCATCCGGTATTCACCGGGTTTACCCATGCGCGCTGTACGTCCTTTGATTTGTATTTCATCTTCTTCTGTGGGTACATAAGCGGCAATAACAGATAAATGATCCGCATTAATATCAACACCACGACCCAGCATACCCGCGGTTGATATGGTTACAAAATCAGGTGTGCCTGCTTGTTTTATGGCTTTGATCTCATCTTGTTTACTCGTCAAGCCGTGCACGCGTTGAAGTGTGATCTGCTCTACGGCCTGCATAAATGCTTGATCTTCTTGAAGTGCTTGATAGAGTCGTAAGCTTTGTTGGTCATCTTTGCAAATTAATAATACAGGGCTGTTTGATTTTAAGTTTTTAATCATCGAGCGCTTAATAAAGTTAATTTGTTGAGCTTCGTCTTTGGCGAGCCAGGTGTTTTTTTCTTCTCGAATGAGGGGTTTTTCTCGTGGCATAATTAAAAAATGATATTTCTCATAATTAATATCGTCCTGATGACTAAGCGGGGCTTCACTTCGCGTTGTACCACTCACGCCATAAATTGAGCCTTCATCATAGCGCGCCATAAAGGTGACCGGATACGAAGCGCGAAGCGTCTTGTTTTCAGGCATGATAACGAACGGATCTCTTTTGTTATCCTCGAGGTGATTCAATCGGATATTTTCTTTAGCACAAAGGCATTGATGCACGCCATCTGCATAGGAACTGCCTTCAACAGGACGTCCATTATCGAGGACAAAAACCTTACGTGAATAACGCGCATGGCCTTCAGTATCTCGAAGAAGATATAATTTGTCTTTTTCAGGCGCTGTCAAAATGTAATCTTTATCTGCCTGCATTTGCAAGGCTGTGTGTGCTGAGCGTAACCATGTTTTGATTTGCGCTGGATCGTTATCTTTCAGTTCTGCCAACCGAGCTTTGTGCATGCGATTTTGAACGTGTTGACCAATATAATTAAGAAAATCCTCAACAAGATGATCATTGGGCTCAAAATCCTCACCAGGTTCTAACGACAGGTTTTCTATAAATTTAACTAAGTTTGGATATATCCAAACAAAGCCTGCCAGTTGTTTGGATTGGGCTGCATAGTTATAAGAATCTTTACTTTTGTCATGGATGAATTTATCCACTTCATCCACTAACAAGCAACGTTGTTCTTTTCTTTCATCGAGGTAGGCAAAGGGGCGACGCTCTATATCACTTCGATTACGCAATAAGAGTAACTGGCTATTATCTGTAAAATTAACGCCGTCTTTTTGATAGAGTTCCGATGGTGTGTCTAAAGAAATCAAACTGGTGGGTATGTCTAATGCGGTAAAAAATTGTTTGTAAGACAAAAAATCACGCTCGGCCAATTGCATGTCGCTGGTTAAAAAGTCAACAGTTCTTCCTTGGGCAGCTTGGCACGCGGCCAGCGCCATCATGATACGAGATTTACCTTCGCCTGTATCAATTTGACTAATCAAGCGATTGCTCGGGTTAACCATTTTGGCATAAAGGGCCATGACTTGGGTGGTGTTTAATTCTTGACTGACGCGTTTGGGAGGCGTGTCATGACTCAGTTGAGATGCGGTTCTTGCCATCATTTCTATCGCGAGGCAAACCAATTTTAATTTATCTGAATCCGTTAGTGGCGTGCGTTGACGCAGCGCATCAAATTCTTGGGTTAAAGCTTGAATTGATTTTGCGCGGTTGTTGCTGAGTTGATTTTCGAGTTCTTGACCTATTGCATCCGTAAAGATAGCACTGACACCAACAAACTGATGTTGTTGTCGTTTGTATTGTTCATACTTAAAGGCATACTCTAATTTTCTATCGCCATACGGTTTTTGACTAAAATTCGCATACTCGTCTTCAAATATATGATTATCATCTAGCCAACTGCTGAGTGCTTCAACATTGGGATATGGAGGTTTTTTGCAATGGGTGGCAAATATTTGATATTTATGTTCATCTTCTAAAAGAAGTGTTATCAACGATTCTAAACCATCAATCGATTGGTTGTTATCAATTAAACGACTCAAAAATTTGGTCATAAATAACTGTTGCTCGGAAGGCATACGACAAACTTGACTTATCAGTTGGCTCAGTTCAACGGGACGTTGATGGTAATTGGCTATAAGAGAATAGATAACAAACATATTATCTTTGTTATCCCTCCTTCGACCCGGATTTAGTATCTTATTTAAGTGCACAAGATTTTTGCCAAAATCTACGACGTTTGTCATATAGTTTTCTGAATTTTTAGCAGGTATATAATTAAAACAAGTGAGTAGATAATGCCTTGTCTGTGGATGCGCGATGGCTACTTGATTGAGTTGTTTGATGAGTACACGTATGTTTTCAACATCGATTGATGTTGCATTTAATACAAGGGTTGCCAATGTTTCTTGAAGCGCCAGAGGATCGAGTTTTAAATGGGGTCTTTGGGTTAGTGGTTTAATGTCTCGAATAAATACTGTAAATTTATCCATCAGATTTTCAGAGGATTTTTCAATGTCATTGCGTACAAAAATTTGATTGAAGCCTTCGAGCGTTCGTTTTTTTATGATGAGATCGATGAGAGCAGGTAGTGCCGTGTAATTTTCGGCAACACGGTCTCGCATTTCATCCAACTGCTCTGTCAATAACGTAAAGTCTTCGGGTGTGATGATGTGTTTCAAGTTTACGAGTTGTTCATTGAGCGCGGTTAAATAAGTATTTGCGTGGGGGATGTTTTGTTGAACAATGGCCGATTCGAAGCTGATAATAGCGGCAGTTGCGGTCTCAGGAAACGAGCATGCTTTTACTTGGGTGATTTGCTCTTCGCTTAGACCCGAAACAGCATCACGAATTTGTTTTGCTTTCTTTTTAAAATAGTCAGCCGAAAAACGAGGTGCGAATCGTTCATCTAAGTGTTCAAGGAGCTGTAATTGCCATGTATTACCTTCAATTACGTTAAAGGTGATGACGTATTGAATCAGTTCGGCCAATATTGCTGGCGTTAAGTCATCGTTTGTTTGAATGTCATAAAATAGCTCAAAGCAAAAAACTAATCGCTCTTTGTTTTCTTGAGATAGTACATCAGGCCAGGTCGACAAAGCATGCTTAATATTATCCATCGTAAGAAGATTAAATGTACTCAAGTGAGGCGCAAGTAAGGTGAACTTGGGCGAAAGAGCACGATCAGGCTGTCTAAATGAGTCAATGCTTTTTCATAAAACTCAATGGAATTACGTTTAGGTTGATAAGCGATATATCGCCAGAATGAAGCGATGTTGTTGCCCATGATCGTCTTAACATCATCGTCTAATCGAAAACCATATTGACGTGTTAAGTCCATGCTTGGTAAAACAAATCCACAAGGACGTTGATCATGCGCATAATCGGTGATAGCACGAATGGCTTCATGACTTTTAGCTAAAGGTAATTGAGGCAAGGCTTGCCATTGAGAAGCACGATCTTCTTTTTTTAAGCGAGGGTTACTTAAAACGGTTTCCCATCGGCCTAATAAGATGATTGGGTTGACTGATTCGGCGTGTAATTCGTGTAAAAAATCTGGCGTATAATATTCGAGTCCCAGCGCTTGAACAATATTAGAAAAACGAATGAAGGCATCGTTTAATTGCGATTCGGTGCAGTAAGCACCTTGTTCGGTCATGCGTTTGCTTTGAAGCAATGCATACCATTCAGCTTGAGGCCCATTAAACGATAATGCATCGGCAGGTGATGTATTCAAATCATCCTGATTTGTTAAGGTGATTGCTAAAACATCATTATCATCTTTCGGTTGAAACTGAGCATAATACGCGTTGTAATGCAGCACATCACACACACCACCGCCTTGAGGATTTTTAGTTAAAAGAAATCCTGAGGGCAAGTGTTGAAAATCAATACCGCTACTAAACTGGAGACGATGGTTTATAATTTTTTCACATGAATCCATTGTTAAATAATTCACGTGTGGATTTTCTATGCCTTGCGGAGTCTGAATAGTGTGGCGGTCATGAGCGTTCGTGATTTGTTGGTTCACAGGGCGTGGATAATTGCCAAATAAAACATCCCAGAATTGTTCATCTTCGTCAGTGAAGCCATCACCACGTTGCTGCCGCAATCGTTGAATAAATTGAGTTTTATCAACAAGCTGCATAGGAAGATCTGGTGCAGCGTGGAGCTCTTGTTGATTTTCAACGTCAGTTGAGATCTCACTGATGTATTCAACTTGCACTTGAGCTGGAGTATGTTCTTTAGGCATCAGAATTCCTAATATGTATGTGTGTATGATTTATTTTAGACCATGATGCACTGAAGTAAAGCTAGTTGTTTTTTATTGGGGGGGGGGGTTGGAAACTAATTTTTTATTAGAATTTACGTGTGTATGGCTCCCCGAGACGGGCTCGAACCGCCGACCTAATGATTAACAGTCATCCGCTCTACCAACTGAGCTATCGGGGAATCCGGGGGCAATAGTAAAGGGATTTTATGGCTTGGTCAAGGGGATATTTGCAGAAGCATGGGAAAAAATGCTTCTGCAAGTAAAATTAAGCCTGAATAAACTGCTCTAAGCGATCCATAGCTTGTTTGAGTGTATCTAAATCGGTTGCAAACGATAGACGAATGCACCCAGGGGTTCCAAATGCTGTACCTGGAACCAGAGCAATGCCTGCTTTTTCTAATAAGGCTTCGGCAAACGCGACATCGTCGGCAAGGCCTAAGCGTGTAATCACCGCTTGTATATTAGGAAAGAGGTAGAACGTACCATCAGCCGGTAAGACCTGAATGCCAGGCATGGCACTTAAGCGTTTGATGAGGTAATTATGGCGTTCATGAAAGGCTTCGCGCATCGCGCCAATCACCTCCTGAGGTCCATTGAGGGCTTCAATCGCTGCTTTTTGCGCAATGGAGCAGGGGTTCGATGTGGATTGAGACTGGATAATCTTCATGGCTTGAATCAACTCAGCAGGTCCGCCAGCATAGCCAATACGCCAGCCGGTCATTGCGTAAGCTTTTGATACGCCGTTTAATACCACCGTGCGGTTATACAGCTCGGGGCAAGCATCCAATAGATTAACAAACGGTCCTGACCATAGGATATGCTCATAAATATCATCGGTTGCGATAATAATCTTGGGATATTTAAGCAATACTTGACCCAGCGCCTCAAGTTCTGCATGGGTGTACGCCATGCCGGAAGGGTTGGAGGGGCTGTTTAAAAAAAGTAGCTTGGTTTTGGGGGTGATGGCGTCTTCGAGTTGCTCTGGCGTGATTTTGTAGCGTTGCTCGGTGGGTGCGCTGATGACGACAGGGGTCGCGCCGGCAAGTAGCGCCATGTCGGGGTAAGACACCCAATACGGTGCGAGAATTAGCACTTCATCGCCGGGGTTTAATAACGCCTGACATAAGTTATAACAGCTTTGTTTAGCACCCACGGAGACTAAGATTTGATTGGGTTGATAATCCAGGCCATTATCACGTTTGAATTTTGCAATAATCGCTTCTTTGAGCTCAGGGGTGCCGTCGACTGGGGTGTATTTGGTAAAACCTGCTTCAATCGCTTGAATAGCGGCTTGCTTGACGTTGTCTGGGGTGTCAAAATCAGGTTCCCCTGTGCCTAAGCCAATAATATCTCGGCCAGCTTTTCTGAGCGCGGCGGCTTTGGCGGCAACGGCGAGGGTTGGAGAAGGTTTTACGGGATCAAGGCGTTTTGCGCGTGTTATCATGGCATGGTTTCTCTATAGATTAAAAAGATTAAAACTAGGCCTTATTTAACCTGATTTTAATGATAATTGCATGGGATTTTTTATGAATCAGCGTTTTCGTTTGTGTTCTACGTTTGAGCCCAAAGGCGATCAGCCTTCGGCCATTGCTGGATTGGTGGAAGGATTAGAGGATGGTCTTGCACGTCAAGTGCTGCTCGGTGTGACCGGTTCGGGCAAAACCTACAGCATTGCGAATGTGATTCAAAAAGTTCAACGTCCAGCGCTAATTATGGCGCCGAACAAAACACTGGCCGCTCAGCTTTATGGCGAATTTAAAGCGTTTTTTCCTGATAATGCCGTTGAATATTTTGTCTCGTATTATGATTATTATCAGCCGGAGGCGTATGTGCCGTCGTCGGATATGTTTATCGAAAAAGATGCTTCCATCAATGAACATATCGAACAAATGCGGTTATCCGCCACCAAAGCGTTGCTTGAGCGCGAAGATGTGATTGTGGTGGCGTCTGTGTCGGCGATTTATGGCTTGGGCGATCCGGTTGCGTATTTGAACATGATCTTGCATCTTTCCTGTGGTGAACAAATTAATCAGCGTGATATTTTAAAGCGACTGGCCGAAATGCAGTATATTCGCACACCGCTGGATTTATCACGTGGACAATTTCGTGTGAACGGTGATGTGATTGATATTTTTCCGGCTGATATGGAAAAAGACGCGGTGCGTGTGCAATTATTTGATGACGAAGTGGAAAGCATCGCGATGTTTGATCCCCTGACCGGTGAAATCATCAAGCGCCTGCCACGTGTCACGATCTTTCCGAAAACGCATTATGTGACCCCACGAGAGCGTCTGCTTGCCGCGATGGATTTAATCAAGCCGGAGCTTGAAGCGCAATTAGAATATTTTAAAGCTGAAAATAAACTCGTGGAGCTGCAGCGGTTAGAGCAGCGCACGCGTTTTGATCTGGAAATGATGATGGAGCTTGGCTATTGCTCGGGTATCGAAAATTATTCACGGCATCTATCCGGTCGTGGCGAGGGTGAGCCACCGCCCACACTTTTTGATTATTTACCGGATGATGCTTTGCTTGTATTAGATGAGTCGCATGTGACGGTGCCGCAAATTGGCGGTATGTATAAAGGCGATAGGGCGCGTAAAGAAACCTTGGTTAATTATGGTTTTCGTCTGCCTTCTGCGTTAGATAACCGGCCGCTTAGGTATGAAGAGTTTGAAGCCCGTTCACCGCAGACGATTTATGTATCAGCAACCCCGGGTCCTCGTGAAATGGCGGAAGCTGATCGCGTGGTCGAGCAAGTGGTACGGCCTACGGGTTTGGTTGATCCAACGGTTTTGATGAGGCCTGTGAGTAATCAGGTGGATGATTTATTATCAGAAATTCGTTGTAATATTGCTAAAAAAGAACGTGTATTAATCACGACACTCACCAAACGTATGGCAGAAAATCTGACCGAATATTATCAAGGGCACGGCATTAAAGTTCGTTATTTGCATTCAGATATTGATACGTTGGAGCGGATGGAAATTATTCGTGACCTGCGTCGTGGCGTGTTTGATGTATTGGTTGGAATTAATTTGTTGCGCGAAGGGTTAGACATGCCTGAGGTTTCGCTGGTTGCGATACTCGATGCGGATAAAGAAGGATTTTTGCGTTCAGACAGGGCCTTAATCCAAACAATTGGGCGTGCTGCCAGGCATTTAGAAGGTCGTGCAATTTTATACGCAGATAAAGTAACCGGATCGATGCAACGCGCGTTAGACGAAACCGATCGCCGTCGTGAAAAGCAACAAGCCTTTAATCAAGCGCACGGTATTGTGCCTGAGGGTATCCATAAATCCGTCGAGGATGTGCTTGAACGAGCCGTGCCTGATGCGCCAGAAGCTTCTGCATTACCCAGTGAACCAGAACAAGAAGCTGTGTCAGCCGCCGTGTTAACCAAGCGTATTCATCAATTAGAAAACAAAATGCAAGCGCATGTAAAAAACTTGGCGTTTGAAGAAGCAGCTGTGGTACGCGATCGTATTTTAGCGCTTAAGCATCAGTTGCTTGAGCCGTCCGTAAATTTAAAGCGGTAAAATACGCACGCACATATTGGTCGGAGTAATGTTTGTAGCCTTTGAAATATTTGCGCGCAATGATGTTGAGTAGAGGATTGCTTACCCCATTGAGAAACGCATAATGCGTATTATCATGGACATGATGCTGGCGATGATGCTCCAGCGAAAGCAGAAGCCGATATTTTTGTAAAAATCGAATCACGCGATGATTGGTGGTGGGTTGATGGCACCAATAATGCGATAGCTCTGCGACAGAAGATAAAATACCGACAGCAACCAGGCCGAGCTCAAGATTGCACGGCAAGATACGGGCATGTTGCAAGCAAACCAAGAGCAATAAATAAAAAGCCAACCAAGCTTTATAACCTGATTCGGTAAAATAGATTTTGATGGGGTGCTTTTGTTGATAGCTTAATTTGTAGTGATGCAAATGAAAGTCCGCAATGAACGGGCCAACGCAAGAGGTGTAATGCGTGTTGTTATCCATAAACATATGCACCAAGCCGTTGATGAAATCGGTGGCTATATAAGCGCATATCAGTGTGATGATACAGCTCGCGAAGCTGGGTGCTGTGTAGGTTTGTATTAAATAAATTAAGCTTAATATTTGCGTACAAACAACCACCCACGAAAGTAGGGTTTGGATGTGTTTGTACCAGGGTACCGCGTGATATTTTTTGAGAGCAGATTCAAATTGATGAGATTTATGGATCATGCCGCTTGTTTTTTTGTCTTTCATGTCGCGGAGCATACGCTAAATCAGGTATGCTCCGATAGTGTTTTATAACCAATAGACAAAAATAAACAAGAATAACCAGACTACATCGACAAAATGCCAATACCACGCCACGGCTTCAAACGCAAAATGACGTTCGGGTGTGAAGTGTCCACGTATGGAGCGCACCAGGATGGTGATGAGCATGATGGTACCGAGCGTCACGTGCAGGCCATGAAACCCGGTGAGCATGAAGAATGTGGTGCCATAAATACCCGCATCCAGCGTTAAATTCATCTCGGTATAGGCTTCGTGGTACTCATAAGCTTGTAAGCTTAAAAAGAGCAGGCCAAGCGCCACGGTCAGGGCTAAGCCCATTACCAGTTGCTTGCGCTTGTTGTATTTTAAAGCCCAGTGTGCCCAGGTGATGGTAAGACCTGAGGTGAGCAAGATGACGGTGTTGATGGCCGCTAAACCCCAAGCGCCCATGGCTTCATAGGCTCCCACAAAGGTTTGATTATCAGGGTTTTTTAAAAGAGGCCATGCATTTTTGAATTCAGGCCACATGGTGATATGGGTGATGGGATGGAGTGATAAATCACCGCCAAGCATCGGCAAGCTCCAATACCGCGAATAAAATAAAGCGCCAAAAAAAGCCCCAAAAAAACACACTTCTGAGAAAATAAACCAACACATACCCCAACGAAACGAGCGATCAACACGTAAGTCATAGAGATTTTTTTGGTTTTCATAGACCACTTGGCCAAACCAGCCAAACAGCATCATGGTCATGAACACAAGGCCTAAGGTAAAAATATAAGGCCCATACCAGTCCGCATGAAGCCACGACGCAGCCCCTACTAAGGTTGTGGTCAGTGCGGTTGATGCAACTAGCGGCCAGTGGCTAGGGCTTGGGATGTAATAGGTGCTTTGATGTGCGCCCATGCTTTGATTCTCCTAATGACTGACGCGTTCGGTCACGTCAAATAAAGTGTATGCTAAAGTAATGGTTTTAACTTTTTTAGGAAGGTCCGTATCCAGATGAAATAAAAGCGGCATATTCATTCCTTCGTGGCCCTCTAATGTCTGTTGCTCAAAACAAAAGCATTCCGTTTTTTTCAAGTATTTGGCAGCAATCCCAGGCGTGATGCTTGGAATGGCCTGCACCGTCATGCGATGGTTGGTTTTATTTTCTGCATAAAACGCCAAGCGCGCAATTTCTCCTGGATGTACTTTGAGTTTTGTGACTTTAGGATAAAACTCCCAGGGCACACCGGCATTGTTGGTGGCCACAAACTCAACCAGGACCTCGCGCTCCTGATTAACGGTTGATTTCGATGCATCAAAAGCAACGGGGGTTAAATCAACTTTGCCGTTGATGCCTAGATTTTTGCATAGGCTGTTATAAATAGGAACCAACGCAAAACCAAAAGCAAACATCGCGACAGCGATGCCTGCTAAAAGTAGTGGAAGGTTGCGTACGCGTTTCTTCATATTATCTTACCTACCTTCCATTAGTGAATGCTTGGCGGTGTGGTAAACGAGTGGTAAGGCGGAGGTGATGACAAGGTCCATTCAAGGGTTGTCGCGCCTTCCCAAACTTGACCATCCACTTTTTTGCCTTTGCGAATGGTGTAAATCAGGTTTACAAGAAAGAGTAACTGCGAAAAACCAAAGATGAACGCGCCCACCGTAACCACCACGTTAAAATTGGTGAATTGTAAGGCGTAGTCAGGTATCCGACGAGGCATGCCTGCAAGCCCTAAAAAGTGCATGGGGAAAAATGCAATGTTGACTGAGATGACCGAAAGCCAAAAGTGCCATTTACCCATGGTTTCGCTATACATACGTCCGGTCCATTTAGGGAGCCAGTAATAAGCGCCCGCAAAGAGCGAGAAAACCACGCCAGGTACCAGTACATAATGAAAGTGGCCGACAACAAAGTACGTGTCTTGGTATTGAAAATCTGCCGGTGCGAGGGCAAGCATAAGCCCTGTAAAGCCGCCAATGGTGAATAAAAACACAAAGGCAACGGCAAATAGCATCGGTGTTTCAAACGTCATGGCACCTCGAAACATTGTGCTTACCCAGTTGAAGACTTTGACCCCGGTGGGGACCGCAATCAACATTGTGGTATACATGAAGAATAGCTCCGCACCCAGCGGTACACCACTCGTAAACATATGATGCACCCAAACAATAAACGATAAGAGTGCGATGCTAACGGTTGCATAAACCATGAAGTGATACCCAAAGAGGGGCTTGCGGCTAAACGTTGGAATGACTTCAGAAATCACACCAAACGCGGGTAAGACTAAAACATACACTTCAGGGTGCCCAAAGAACCAAAACAGGTGTTGGAACAAAATAGGATCGCCACCGCCTGCAGCTTCAAAAAAGCTGGTACCAAAATGCCTGTCGGTCAACATCATGGTCACGGTTCCGGCCAAGACGGGCATGATGGCTATCAGTAAAAATGCCGTGATGAGCCAAGTCCATACAAACATCGGCATTTTCATCAGGGTCATGCCTGGTGCGCGTAAATTGAAAATGGTTGCGATAATATTAATAGAACCCATGATGGATGAAATTCCCATCATATGAATAGCAAAAATCATGAAGTCTGTGCTAGGGGGGGCATAGTGCGTTGAAAGCGGTGCATACATCGTCCACCCAAAGTTTGGTCCGCCACCCGCATGAAACATGGTGGATAGGAGCAAGCTAAATGCAAATGGAAGAATCCAAAAACTCCAGTTATTCAGCCTTGGCAGAGCCATATCGGGCGCGCCAATCATCAAAGGGATCTGCCAATTGGCCATGCCGACAAATGCCGGCATGATCACACCAAAGAGCATGACCAGCCCGTGCATGGTGGTCAGCTGATTGTAGAAGTTAGGATCGATCAAGCGATGCCCGGGTTGAAATAATTCAACACGAATTAAGAGTGCCATCGCACCGGCTAAGAAGAAGCTGAGCAACGAAATCAATAAATAGAGCGTACCGATATCTTTATGATTGGTTGTAAAAACCCAACGCTTGATAAAGCCAATCACGCCTCGGTATTGTTCTGGGCCATGATCATGATGATCGTCGTGGGCTGATTCAGGTGACATTGTGTGACTCATTGTAAACCTCCGGCATGTGCTTGTTTCACCCGTACTGCTGGCTGTTCAAGTGCTTTACGTACTTCAGCCACATCATTGGGTTGTATGTCTTCGTCAGTATTATTACCCCACGCATTACGTTCATACGTGACAATCGCTGCAATTTCTTGGTCGGTAAGCTGATCTCGGTACGCTTGCATCGCCGTTCCTGGGATCCCATCGAGAATCAGATCGATATGCCTTGAAATGGGATGCCCTACCGCAACCGAGCTGCCTTTGAGCGCTGGGTAAAGTGGTGGAATACCGGAGCCATCCTCTTGGTGGCAAGCCGAGCACACCATGTCATATTTTTGTTTGCCCAGCGCCATCAGAGCATCACGTGTCATGGTTTTTTGCTCTGATGGCGCCGTTGAGGTTTTTGCTTGCGTTGTTACCCATTGATCAAAGGCTTGCTCAGTCACAGCTTCAACCACAATGGGCATGTACGCATGGTTAACGCCACATAGTTCAGCACACTGTCCACGGTAGGTACCGGGTTCTTCGATACGTGCCCAAGCTTCATGCATAAACCCAGGAATTGCATCTCGTTTAATACCTAATTCAGGAACCCACCACGAGTGAATGACATCGTTAGAGGTGACCAAAAAGCGAATTTTTTTATTCACGGGCAGTACCAGGGGTTTATCGACTTCAAGTAAATACCAGGCATTTTTTTCTTGATTGTTTTGGAGCTGTGCATACGGCGTCGATAAATTACTAAAAAAGCTTATGCCCTGATCGAGGTATTGGTACTGCCATTTCCATTGATACCCGACAACTTTAATCGTGATATCAGCTTCAGAGCTGTCGTCCATGCGCGCTAAGATATGTGTGGCGGGAATCGCTAAGCCGACTAAGATAACAAAGGGAATAATGGACCAAATAATTTCAAGACGGGTGTTGTCATGAAACGAGGCCGGTTTGTACCCTTTTGATTTACGATGATGAATGAGTGAGTAAATCATGATACCAAAGACGACAACGCCGATGGCGGCACAAACCCATATCGCCACCATATGAAGCCAGTAAATGTCATGGCTTATCGGTGTGACACCTTGGTACATGTTCATTTGCCATTGGTCAGGTGCCGTAGCAGCACAGACAGGCCCGACAAACATTGCCAGTAGGCAACTTAAGAGCCGTTGTTTAACGGTGTTGAGTTGTTTTAACATCCCCGTTCCTTTCGTTGTCGTTGTTTCTATTAAATAATGTAGAAAATGATTTACCACAGCTTATAATTTCCTTCAGTTTGGGATTCATGCAGCATATATTTGACTGCCTCGATAATGTCATGCGTCGAGCATGTCGTGCAGGCGCCGTTTTTAGGATGGCGCTCACCGTTCATGGTCTCTTGCACAATCACATCAAGATTTTTAGCTGAAATAGTTTTCCAAGTCTGGCTATCGTCAAGCTTGGGAGCCCCTCCGTTACCGTTTGCATGGCACTGGCTGCAGTTTTTCTCATAAAGCGTTTTGCCAGTCAAGGGTGTTGCTTCCAGTTGACTTGCTTTTGCATCCAGCCATTGTGAGCGGGAAAGGGATGCATTTAAGATGTAATCCACGGCCGACATGATGTCGTTGTCGGAGCACGTCACGCAAGCGCCTTTCGGTGGCATGCTGTTATAACCGTTAATGGCATTTTTATAAAGCGTTGTGAGGCCACCATCTTTTAGACGCATCGCCCAATTAGCTCCTTTGCCAATGCGAGGGGCGGTCATTTCACCGTTTTGATGACAAATGGTGCACGCTTTTAAATACACTTCGCGACCGCGCTCAAGACTCGGTGGCTCGTTGGATGGTGCTAAGCCAAGCGGTTCTTCGCTGGTGACCGTTCTAAGATACGTCGCGATGGCTAAGTGATCTTCGTGCGTGAGATATCTTAAGCTATTATGATTAACTTCAGCCATGGGGCCTGCAACGGGGCCTGCGTTGTTGATGAGTTCGTTTTTTACAAACACGTCAATTAACTCTTGGTCTGTCGCGGTTTCAATGCCTAATTTTGTAATATTTGGGGCCCAATAGCCGTCGATAAAGCCACCGGTTAAATAATACGGCTTTTTCGGCGCACCGAGTGGGTTCAGTGGGGTATGGCACATGCTGCAATGTCCGGGACCATCCACGATGTAGCGTCCACGGTTCCATTCCGCTGATTGTTTTGGATCTTCTTGGAGGCGCTCTTCTGGGTAAAAGAAGAGGAGCTTCCAGCCCCATAAAGAAAGACGTGATCCGGGAACGTTAAACGGAAACGGAAGGGGTGTATTTTTACGTTTGACCGCAGGAATACTCATAAAGTAGG
The DNA here is from genome assembly GCA_029212505.1 of Legionellaceae bacterium. Lineage (GTDB taxonomy): Bacteria > Pseudomonadota > Gammaproteobacteria > Legionellales > Legionellaceae > JAALKW01. The sequence goes on from JARGOS010000002.1 coordinate 170,387, forward strand.
TGTATAAATCACCGGCATCTTTGTCGGAGATGTTAGCAAAATAAACGTACGGAAAAACAGGAAAGTAGTTTTGCCCTTTCGGGTTACGCCCTTCTTTAAGTGCACGAACAAAATCTTCTTGCGTCCATGAGCCAATCCCTGTGTCTACATCCGGTGTGATGTTCGGGCTGTAAAACGTACCAAATGGCGTGGCAATGCTAAGACCACCCGCAAATGCTTGACCACCGTTTGCCGCATCGGTATGACATGCAAGACAATCACCCATTTTTGCAAGGTATTCACCGCGCTTGATTTGTTCAGCCTTGCCACCTTCTGCCGGTGTTGTTGGCGGATATTTTACATAATAACCGTCAATCAGCTCAGGTTTGTCGGCATGCACCGGCGTGATATATGTGCATACGGTGATGAACAATAATAAAAGAACGAGATTTTTTTTAAACTCGGTTGCTTGTATCCATGCCATAGCATGCGTCCTTCTTCATGTTAAATAATAAAATGTAAGTCGCGATCATAGCAGTGACAGCAGCATTCTGCCAGTAGCTGCCAGTAGAAAGTCACGGGTTTATAAATAAGTGATTGGAATAGCCATGACATCACGAGACAATGGGATGTCCGTTTCTTTAAGACAGAGTATTGCGCCAGGTCCTATCTGTTGTTTTAATTTATTTAAGGCTGAAAAATTTTTAAGTGAATGCATGCTTGGGTTTGCACTTTTCTTGAATTCTATCGGGTAGAGCATACCATCTTGCTCTATGAGCAAATCAATTTCTTTTTGGTCGCGGTCGCGATAAAAATAAAAGTGTGCGGCGAGTCCATTATGCCAATAACTTTTTAATATTTCAGTGAACATGTAAGTTTCAAGAATGGCACCGGTCATAGCGCCGGCTTCTAACGATTGTGGCGTTGCCCAACGTGTAAGGTAGGCGCAAAGCCCTGTGTCGAGGAAATACAGCTTGGGTGTTTTTATCAGTCGATTCGTTACATTGGTATGGTACGGTTGTAAAAGGTAAATTAAACCTGACGTTTCAACGATGGAAAGCCAAGATTTAATCGTTTTCATGTCGACATCAACATCACGCGCCATGTCAGCATAATTAATTAATTGTCCTGTTCTTGCTGCGGCGGCACGTAAAAAACGTGCGAAAGCTAACTCATCACCAACATGAGCAAGCGCACGAACATCACGTTGAATGTATGTTTGAATGTACGAGCGATAAAAAATATCTCGTGATACCGTTTCATGCAAAGAAACATGAGGGAAAGATCCTCGCCATATCGTTTCATATAAGCTCATTAAATCACGTGAGGGAGATTTTTGATGACGGGCTTTTTCAAGCCATTCAGATGTGGGTAAAAAAGGTTGGGCGGTCATGGCTCGATGATCGCGCTCTGCTTGTGAAAGACCTAATAGATCTAAGATTGCGACTCGTCCGGCTAAGGTTTCTGAAATACCTTGCATTAAATGAAATTTTTGTGAGCCTGTTAACCAGAATAAACCTGGCGTTTGAGCGCGATCGACTTCGATTTTTATAGCGCTAAATAAGTTGGGTGCATATTGTACTTCATCGATAAGTACAGGTGGTTTGTGTGTCTGTAAAAATAGTGCAGGATCGTGCTCGGCAAGTGTGCGTTGTTCGAGATCGTCTAACGTCACGACACGTCGATTATTTTTGGCGCAATCTTCAAGGAGTGTTGTTTTACCAACTTGTCGTGGTCCTGTTAACAGAAGTACAGGAAAGGTTGATGAAACTTGATGGATGATCGTGCTCAGCGTGCGTTTGGAATGTCGCATGTTGTTTTCGGCTAATATGGAGGATAGTTCTATATTAGCCGAAAATTTTGGCAGTGTCATTGTAGATTCGGAAGATAATGAAACGATGATGTGCTAAATTATAGGAGGCAATACGTGATTGTTGCCGTTCAATTTGCTTGCGCTAGGCCGTGACTTCCTCTATGTTAGTTAAATTTATCGTTTAATTTATGCATAAAGGTGATTGTTTATGTTGGTGCGTTACATTTCGTTGATGAGTTTTATCTGGCTTATCGGGAGTTATACGACCTCGCATGCCACACCACCTCCCGTTCAAATCAAACATGAGGTGCGCAGTGTACCGTCTTTTACGCAGGTGCATATCGAGGGGCCTTTCAATGTTCGCCTTCATACCAATCGAAAGCAAAAGCCGAGTTTAAAAATTCGTGGTGATGTGATGGATCTTGCCCGCATTGAAACACGTGTTGCTCATCATGTGCTTTATATTAAAGTCTATCAAAAACGAGAGCGTTTTGGTGGTAAACCTCGGTTACGCATGGGCTCAGCTGATTTAGATATTAACGTGCCCAAACTTTATCGCTTTGCCTACCAAGGGCAGGGCACCATCACCGCACATAAAATTCATGCAAGCCCTCTGGATATTTCAATTGAAAATACGAAAAATTCAACATGGAGTGGGCGACTGGGTTTGCGCTATTTAACCCTTCGTGGTTCTGGAAACACACATATCACCGGCATTTATAGCCCTAACTTAAACGTAAAATTAGAAGATAGCCCGCATGTTATCCTGCGAGGTGAGGCAACGCTTCGAAACCTTTATACCGAGGGAGACGGTTGGTTAAATTTATATTGGGTCAAAGGCGGCAGGGTTACGGTGCGTTCGGTTGGCTCAACACGCGTGTCGTTAGCGGGTTCGGTTGACTTGCTCGACGGTTGTTTTTCAGGAAAAACCCGTTTTGATGGGCATTACTTACGTGCAAAAGAGACGTTTATTAAAACGCATGATGAAGCTGTGGCTGAAATTTCTTCGGTTGTTGATCAGCATACCTTGGCACAGGGCGCCAGTGATATTTATTATTACAATCGTCCGATACGTCGCACCGATTATATGCGCGACGCTGGGGCTGTGCTCGATATGCGCTCCGAAGAATTGAAGCTTATCCAGCCGGGTCAGATGTATGATCATTAATACAAGCCACGATTTTTTCGAGATCACCATCAAGCGGCAAAGCATGCGCTGAATTTTCGAGCCAGTGTAGGGTACAGTTTGGATTTGATTTAAATTGCTTAGCAATCGACGGTGAATGCACAACGTCATCATGCCTTCCTAAGAATAAATCAATCGGACAGGTTATTTTTGTATATTGATGCTGTCTAATCAGTTGGAATAACTCAATAATTGTACGAACAGGAAGTTTGCGGTAAGTTAACTCTTCATGTTTTTTTGTATATAAGTTGCCTGCTCGATTCGTGATATGTTTTAAGCCGCATGCATGCAACATGCGGGCTAGAGCGGTGGCGCCGGTTAAATTAAACGTTAATTTGAAGGCTGGAGCCAAGAGGTAAAGATGATTGATGGGGTATTTTTTAGCAAGATGATAGGCAAGCAACCCTCCTAACGACAAGCCAACCACATCCACCGTTTCGTAGTGTTGGGCAAGTGCCTCGTAGGCATTTTCTGCAGCAGCAACCCATTCTGATGCGTTCACACTGGTGAAGGCCGCAAGGTTTTCGGCGTGGCCTGGTAAGGCTGGGCACACCAGGGCATCATAATGTTCTATCGCTGGAATCATGGCACGGTACATGGCCGGCGATGAAGAAAATCCATGAAGCAGTAACAATGCACGACCGTGTTTTTTATGGTAAATGTGCACGGGTTTGAGCAAGGCTATTTCAGATTCAGGTAAAGGGCGTGTTGGTTTTCCGCGCCACATGTAATGAAAATCGTCTTGGTTTATCATAAATTCTCCGCATGAATATTGACAGCCATGTTTCAGTTGTGCGATAGTGCTGGTGCGAGGTTGGACTTGCTATGTGTCATTCCACTGGGTCAATTGGCGACACACTGATTGGCCCTTTCTATTTTTTCTCTCTGTATTCTGTTTAATATCATCATAAACACCAAAGCGCGTAAACATCAAATATATTTTTCGAATATACCCGTGATCTTTGAAAATGTTTGCTTTTTTTATTCAAGAGGATCATGCTTTGCGGCATGAAAAGAATTCGCTTAACAGACGACGAAAAATCAGAACTTGAATCTCGTCATAACCAATGCACGAACCGAAAAGAAGGTGACCGGATAAAGGCTGTCCTGCTCCGTTCCGAAGGCTGGACCGTACCGATTTCAGGTGCTGTAAGCTGAAGTCGCACTAAATTATTATTTTTATTCCAGATGCATTGTTTTTTTATAATGCCATGGTTAGTATAGGTAATAATGAGGTGCTCATTGTTTATAATCAAAGACAAGGACGATAAGATGAAAAAATATACGTATATTGCGGTATGCGGGGGATTAATCTCACTCTTGAATACAGCAAATGCTGGGACGCAGGGGATGCCTGATGTTACGGGAAAGTGGCTGGCTGTGGAAGGTGGCTATGCTTTTTCCGTAAATCCTAGCAACGTTACCACCCAACCGATGCCAAATATCAACCTACCTGATAGTTACCTCTCCAATAGGCTCGCTAATCGCGGTTTCGTTGGGGTTGGTATCGGGGGACAAATCAAATTGCCTGAAACTCAACTTTCTACAGTACTTTCGGGTAGCCCTCGCACGGATAGATTGGGCCTTATGTACGATTACTACTCTAAAGAGTCTGTTTCAGGACAAATCAATAAGTTTCAGCTCATCCCGGTGTACAGCAATGAGTTCAGTGTGACATCAAACGTTCTATGGGTAGACAATCAATTGGATCTGATTCCATTGGGTACGTTCTTACCGTTTTTTGATGTTGCCATTGGCGCAGCATGGAATAAAACAAGCGGCTATGGAGAAGCCTTACTCCCAGGGGTATCCACGCAATCAGAACGGTCGAGTGCAGCATTTGCTCCAAACACATCCGCCTCTTTTGCATGGCGAGTAGGAGCGGGCGGTAACTTTGCCATCGATGATCACTGGACATTGGGTATCATGTACCGCTATTCAAGTTTAGGCAAGGCATCTACAGGTAGATCGGCTGTTTACCCAACGCTGGGTCCTATTAGTGCTAACATTGCAGCGAATGAAGCAGTGCTTTCATTAAGGTATAATTTTGATACGATAACTACTGGGGGTATGAAATGAGAATAAAAACCGTAATAAGTGCATTGGTTTTTTCCATTGGGATGAGTTGTCAAATTGGCTCTGCTTTTGCAGCACCTACGGGAGAGCTGGTAGGGGCACTTACCGCCATTAATCAGGCTTGCCAGTTTAATAATCTAGGTAGTACGGTAGATAATCTATGTGGTGGCGCAGGTTGGGTCGGTATTCAATGTAATCTTCCTCGTGGTGTCGTGCCTGTCGACTCAGTTATAACCTTAAATTCGGGCGTTTGCGTGATAGACTCAGCGAAATTTGTACTCGACAGTAGCGCTGCCACGATAACTTATTGCATCCCATCTGTTCAGGTTCTAGCGTGTGTATCGGCCAATGATCAGGTGAATTTCGTTGTAAGTCAAAGTTTAGGGGGGCAAGTGAATAGCCTAGGAGATTTAACTGTCCAGACCCCGACTTAAAACCTTATTTCACCTCCAAATTGAGATGATTGGGATCAAGTTTTGGTCCCAACCAGCTCTTCGATAACAAACCCACTTAATCCGTTAATCGCTTTGCGCTCATTAACAGGTGTCGCTTCAATAAATAAAGTAAAAAAACAAGCTTTTCCCATGTTACTTGAGCAAGCTTTCAATCTTTTTGCGAATAAAAGATATCTTCGTGGTCGGCAAAAACTGCTGAAGCACGCGACCCTCTCGATCTACCAAAATCTTCGTAAAATTCCACGGTACAAAAATCCAAGGCTTTTTCTCAATATGCTCGGCTAAATAAGCATATAGGGGCGATTGCTTGGGGCCTTTTACATTTAATTTTTCAAACAACGGAAACGTCACGCGAAAACACGAGGTTGCAAATTGTTTAATCGCTTCGCCATCTCCGGGCTCTTGATTTAAAAACTGATTACAAGGAAAGCCCAAGACACGTACGCCTTGTTTAGCATAGGCTTGATGTAAGGCTTCTAAATCTTGATATTGCCGCGTAAAACCACATCGGCTCGCAACGTTCACGATCAGTAAAATATCGCCTCGATACGGGGCAAGTGTGGTTGTTTTACCCTCGATGGTTTTCAATGGAATAGTATAAAGCTCGCTGGCTTTGTTCCTGTTTTTCATGTGGTGATCCCGTGATGTCGGAGAAAAGCGTCGGGTGTGGCGTCGCGTCCGCGAAAATTTTTAAAAAATTCACGGGCTGTTTGAGAACTTCCTACAGCTAAGATCGACGTTAAAAATTCTCGCCCCGTTTCGGCGTTAAACACCCCGTCTTCCTCAAAGCGTGCAAACGCATCACTCGAGAGCATTTCGGCCCAAAGGTAGCTGTAATACCCCGCGGCATAGCCTCCTGCAAAAATATGTGAAAAACTCTGTGGAGCGCGATGATAAGAAGCCTGTGGCAAAACTTGGGTTGTTTTGCGTACTTGATTCAGGGCATCTGTGAGCCAGTTATCTTGCTCGCCTGGGTAGTCTGCGTGAAGTAAGAAATCAAACCATGCAAACTCCAGTTGTCGGATGAGATGCAAGCCGGCTTGAAACTGCTTTGAGGCAAGCAGGGCCTTGAATAAATCATCGGGTAAAGGCTGACCGGTTTCGACATGCGCTGATAATTGTTTGAGTGCGATGGGATCCCAGCAAAAGTTTTCAAAAAATTGACTGGGGAGCTCAACGGCGTCCCATTCTACGCCGTGAATACCTGACGCACCCAAGTAATCCACCTGCGTTAACAAATGATGTAAACAATGCCCCATTTCATGAAAAAGTGTGATCACTTCATCGTGCGATAACGTAGGTACAGAATAGGTTGCTGATTTTGCAAAATTACAGGTTAAAAAAGCAATGGGTAATTGGATATCACCGTTCGCAAGTTTTCGACGACTTTGTGCACTATCCATCCAGGCTCCGCCACGCTTGTTGGGGCGAGCGAATAAATCCATGTAGACATAGCCACGGAGCTTCTGCTCTTCATCGCGCAGCGCGTAGACCTGCACATCAGGATGCCAGGTATCTGTTTGGGCTGTGATGTTTTCGAAATATATGCCATAAAGTTTTTGAATCATACCAAACATGCCGTCAATCACGTGAGGCAACGGAAAATAGGGGCGCAGTGCTTCATCGTTGAGGGCATATTCAGCTTCTTTTTTCTTTTGAGAGACGTAGCTCACATCCCAGGGTTCAAGATGTGTGAGGCCACAGTGCTCGCGTGCAAATTCTCTCAGTGCTTCAACTTCACGCGTGGCTTCGGGCAAGACGCGTGTTGCAAGATCTGAGATAAAATCAAAAACATGTGCGGGTGTTTCCGCCATTTTTGTTACCAACGAATGCTCAGCGTAGTCTTTAAAGCCTAAGAGCTGAGATTGTTCATGTCGTAATGCTAAAATTTCGCTAATAATTGTGGTGTTATCAAATTGTGTCGCGTTGGGTCCTACGTCGGACGCGCGGGTGGCATAGGCTTCATGCATGGTCTGACGAAGCTCACGGTCGTCAGCATAGGTAATCACGGCTAAATAACACGGGATCTCAAGGTTTAATAACCAGCCCTCCTGTTTTTTATCTTTTGCGCAGGCTCGCGCACGTTGTATGGCATGCTCGGGTAGGCCCGCAAGCTTGGCTTTATCCGTGATATGCAGCGAATAAGCGGCCACGGCATCTAGAACGTTATTATCAAATTGATTTGAAAGCTCGGCTAAACGGCTATTAATCGCTTCAAAACGTGTTTGCTTATCATGAGGCAAAGCCACACCCGCGAGCTCAAAGTCACGTAACGTATCAGCGATAATTTTTTGCTGAGTCGCGTCAAGCGTGCTTGTATCCAAGGCTTTGATGGCTTGAAATAAAGCTTGGTTATGATGAACAGCTGACTCATAGGCGCTGAGTTCAGGAAGGCAGGCTTGATAGGCCTCACGTAATTCAGGTGAATGCATCACGGCGTTTAAGTGCGCAAGTGGAGACCAAGCGTTTGAGAGCGCGTCATCAAGATCATCTAAAGGATGCATCAAGCTATCCCAGGAGGGCGCTAGGTGATTGGTTTTCACTAAAGCGTCGATCGCCTCTAAGTTATGCTTCAGCAATGATTTAAATTGCTCAGGAAAATGTGCCGGTTCAAATTTTGAGAAATTGGGGTGTGTATTCATAGTGTAGGTAGGCCTGTTTGCGTCAAGCGTGAAGTATGAACTCAGCATACAATAAGATGGTGTGGCGAACAATTGTGTTTATACGTTTTGAGTCGCCTCATGTGAATCAGCTAAATAACCGCCTATTTGAGCATCCCAGAGCTTTTTATACAGGCTGTTGTTTAGCAGTAACGCCTCATGCGTTCCATCTTCAATAATTTGGCCTTGATCAAACACAAGTATACGGTCCATATGCAACAAGGTGGATAAGCGATGCGCAATCACCAACGTCGTTTTGTTTTGCATGAGCTCACCAAGACTTGCTTGAATTAATTGCTCGCTCAAAGAGTCAATTTGTGATGTTGCTTCATCTAAAATAAGAATCGGTGCGTTTTTAAGTATGGCTTTTGCGATAGCGATACGCTGGCGCTGTCCACCGGATAATCGCATGCCACGCTCGCCCACACGTGAATGATAACCCTCGGGCAGTTGGGTAATAAACTCATGGGCGTGTGCTTTTTGAGAAGCTGCAATCACCTCTTGATCTGTTGCATCAAGGCGGCCATAGCGAATATTTTCCATCAGGGTTCGGTGGAAGCGACTCGGATCTTGTGGAATGAGCCCAATATGTTGATGAAGCGAGTCTTGGGTTACATCACGAATATCTTGGCCATCAATGCATATAGCACCTTCGGTGACATCGTGAAGGCGTAAAATTAAATTCACAAACGTCGATTTTCCACTGCCTGAATAACCCACCAGACCGACACGCTGCCCTGGTTTTATGATGATGGATTTTTTTTGAAAAATAGCCGCGGTTTTTTTGTAATTAAATTTTACATCTGTAAACGTGATCTCCCCGTGCGTGCATTCGAGTTGCTTAGCATCAGGTTTATCAGTAATTTCGAGGGGCGTCATGATGGTCCATAAACTTTGCTTACACTTGCCGGTGGCTTTATTAAAATCATCAATTTTTGACAGTGCAGACCACATTTTATGACCTGTTTCTAATGCAAGCCCAAAAATTAAGGCAAAATCACCGACCGTGACCACATGCTGGCTGTATAAATGTACGAGAAAATACGCTGAGGCGCCAATCATGATGGCGATCATGCCACCTTGAATCGCGTGCATCATCACGGCATATAAATAGGTCTTTTCGTAGGCTTGTTGTTGTTTACGAAAAAAGGGACGCATTCTAACGCTTTCGTAGTGCTTGTTTGCAAAAAGCCTAATATTATTTTGATTGGTGACCGTATCGACCAATTCGCCAACCACGGTTGATTCGGCTTTTGTTTGTGCATGAGCGAGTGCAATAAATTTTCTCGACATCAAAAGGCTTGCGCCTGAAAACAGAATAAACCAGATCACGAGAACAAAGAAAAAAATTGGATTAACAAAATAGGCGGTTATTAATGCGGTGATGAGTAACGATGCGCTTTTTAAAAAGTCTGTTGCGATGGAGGTAATAAGTTTTTCGGTACCGTCGGCGACGTTCGTAATTTTTTTTGCAATCATGCCCGATAAATTATCTTCAAAAAATTGATGAGACTGGCCCAACACATAGGTCATCAGCGAGCCGGTGATGCGATTGATGATATGTGGTACATGTTGGCTATGTAGATAGGTAATACCGCGCCAGGTGATGTTATCGAAAATAATAAAGTTGAGTACGATGAGACTGACTGGCAGTATGAGAATGGAAGCATCGTCGTTGTGAATTTCAGGTAATAAATTAATCACGTGTTTAATCAAAATGCTATTAAACGGTCCCCAAAAACCTGCGATAATAGCAAGAAATATAATAGTAAAAACCGCTGGTTTTTCATCACGTAAAAAATGCCAGATGAAGGGAAAAACGGCTTTGGGGAGCTTTGGGGTATGGGTTGCCATAAAATGGTTATCCTGTGTGGTTAAGCATGTACGCCTGCTTTGTATCGTTATCACTCATAGATGTACCAGAAAATAAACTGCTTATAGAGGCGAGGGAGGGCGCGGAGCTCAGATCAGCATCTGTATTATCTCTGTTACGTAATATACGCCTGGTTTTTTGTGTGACTTCGGCGTCTAATTCAGACATGAGGGTTTCAACCATTGCGTGCATTGATCGTGATTTTTGATGAACCAAGTCGGTTAAATCCATGGCCAGTAATAAGCCCGGTGCGGGGTTGGCTCCATGGGGGTGAGTTTGATATCCGGCATGGCCGCGTGCGCGCTGAACGGTGGTTATCGCATAATTTCGTCCCTGACTTGCTATCTGGGATTGATAAAAGCTAATCATTTCATGCCATTTTTCAAGCGTGCTTTCATGTTCGACGGGAATTTTAAGTAAACGTTGTGTTGCAGCATGTAATGTACCCCAAACTTCCATACCCCATATTTTTATTGTCTCTAAACGTGCTGTGTTTAAAAATCTTAAGGCATTGACTTGTTCAGCAAGGACGTTGATGTGTGTATCATGGTCATCAAATGGATTATGGCCATAAACGTTGGTTAAATTTGGCATGCTACCGAACAGTCCGCGCATCGTGATTCTAACGTTTTGTAGCGTGGCTTGACCCATATCGCCGGTCATGGCGGCAGTTGGGAATTTGCACATAATGACAGGTACACGGGCAAAATCAGCGGCTTGACGTTGTTCCATTTGGCGTAAGCGAGTCAATTGTTCGGGGGTATATTGACTGTATTCTCCGTTTAGCGTGTTATGTGTTGCGGCACCGTTGGTGACAATGAGGGTAAGCCAAGGTGATGTTTTCTCAAGCATCATGGGGCCTGCCATAATTTCAGCATCATCGGGATGCGCTCCAATAACAACATCCGTGACTGCCCCAAGGTTGGCCGCCAGATCGTCAAGGTGTGCTTGATTTCTGGGATCAAACGCTTCGTTAATCTGCATGGTGTTTGGATTATAAAAATCAAAGTGTGGAGGTAGAAGCAATTCATGCATTTCTCCGTTAATACTTACGGTCACAGCGTAAGGTTGATTGCTTCTGAATAATTGATTTTTTTGTTCTGCATTTAAATCAGTATGCGTGTCGAGTGTTTGTTGATCAAATAAAGCTAAAGCATCACGATCAACCAATACCATGGTGTTGGCGTGATGATGCAAAGCACGGGCAGGGAGCGATTCGATGGTACCGTGTTCGAACATTGATTTGAGCGCTTTCGCTTTGTTGTGTCCGTTCACTAAGCAAACAATCGCTTTCGCTTTTAAAATAGGACCAAGACCGCGGGTATGCGCTGTCAGTGGTATCGTTTCGGTTCGATTAGTTTTTTTGTTGATTTGGTTAAAAAACCTACTGTTATCTTCTAATGTTTTTTGACTTAGTGTTATTTGTCGTGTCGATGAGTTGAGGCTTGAGCCATATTCATTGAAGGCGATATGCCCGCTGCCTCCTCCAAGCCCTACAAGTTGTATATCGATCCCTCCAAGCGTTTCTATCTGTGCCTCATATGCGTCGTGGTGAAAGTCATGGTCACTGCTCACCAAATGTATATGCTCAGGGTTGGCATCGATGTGATTTAAAAATAATTGGCGTAATTGGACGTCATAATTGTTTCGATCATCATGCGCTAAGCCAATATAATTGTCTAAATTAAAAAAGTGAACATGATTAAAATGTAAGCCTTCTTCGCGATGCATTCTGATGAGTTCGGCATAGAGCGGCTCCATGGTCGAGCCGGTAGCAAGGCCAAAATTAAAGTGCTCATGGTTGTCCGCTTTTGTTTTGATGTTTTGAGCAATGTCTTGTGCAGCTCGAACGGCAATCGCGGGATGGTCGTTTAAAACAGTTAATTTCAATGCAAAATCCTTTTATTGATATGAACGTTTTGTTTTTTTTATCGTGCATGCTAACCCAATATTTGAGATTTTAAAATAAACATCGGTATCTCTTTTCATGGCTCTTTTTGTGATTTAGCGGTATGATCGCGCCAAAATTTTTATTTTTATAGATTATCTTGGGATCTCATGCGTTCGATACGAGTTAAACTTTTTTTACAATACACCGCACCAAAAATCATGCTTTCCGCCTTGGCGGGCATGTTTGCTGATAGCAAAATCAGTCAAATCAAAAATTATGTGATTCGCCGTTTTATTCAAAGCTATGACGTGGCAATGCATGAAGCCGTGCGCGAGCATGCTGCAGATTACGTGAGTTTTAATGATTTTTTTACGCGGTATTTAAAGCCCGGTGTTCGGCCGATTGCTGAGGCTGATATTGTTTCTCCGGTGGATGGTTGTGTCAGTGAAATCGGGCCTATTCAACAAGGGCAGCTTTTGCAGGCCAAAGGCCGATATTATTCTGTGAATGACTTGCTGGCCTGTGACGAGAAAAAAAGTGCGCCGTTTCAGCAAGGATCGTTTGCAACACTTTATCTTTCGCCACGGGATTATCATCGCGTCCACATGCCTGTAGCTGGCACGCTGCAAGACATGATTCATGTGCCGGGTACGTTATTTTCGGTTCAGCCCGATACGGTGCGTCATATTCCACGATTATTTGCACGAAATGAGCGTGTGGTTTTATTTTTTGAGACAAGCTTAGGCCCGATGGCCGTGATTTTAGTTGGGGCAACGATTGTCGGTAAAATTGGAACGTGTTGGCACGGTGATTTACCACGTGTTAAAACAACTACCAATTTTGAGCATGATTTACCTGCCTCTTCTGAGCGAACACTCAAACAGGCTGACGAAGTGGGATATTTTAAACTCGGCTCAACCGCAATTATATTATTTTCAGAGCATAGCAAGATTGAATGGACGCCAGAATTAAAAGCAGGTGTGCGTGTGCGCTTAGGTGAAGCACTCGGTATGGCCAACGTGATTGAAAAAAAACAAGGATAAAGCATGCGTATTTCAACGATTAAAGCACGTGAAATTTTAGACTCTCGAGGTAATCCAACGGTTGAGGCCGATGTGATTTTAGAAAACGGTGTGATGGGGCGTGCGAGTGTGCCCTCGGGTGCATCGACGGGGCAACTTGAAGCGTGTGAGTTGCGCGATCAAGACGTGCATCGCTTTTGTGGTAAAGGCGTATTAAAGGCGGTTCAGCATATTAATCAAGAAATCAGTCAAGCGTTGCAAGGCATGTCGGTTGATGATCAAGCGGCGCTGGATGCTAAATTATGCGCGTTGGATGGAACAAAAAATAAATCTCGCTTGGGTGCCAATGCGCTTTTAGCCGTCTCGCTTGCATCTGCACGTGCTGCGGCCAAAGCGCAACATAAGCCTTTGTTTGAGGCTTTAAATCAAGGCGAAGCGATGATGCTTCCTGTGCCGATGATGAATGTTTTAAACGGTGGTGCGCATGCAGATAATAATGTCGATATTCAAGAATTTATGATCATGCCTGTCGGCGCCAAAGATTTTTCTCATGCATTGCAAATGGGCGCGGAAATTTTTCATGCTTTAAAATCAGTGTTGAGAGCAAAAAAATTAAATACAGCGGTCGGTGATGAAGGCGGTTTTGCACCTAATTTAGGTTCTAACCGTGAGGCGCTGGATTTATTATCCGATGCGGTTAAGCAAGCTGGATTTAAGCTGGGTGAAGACATTGTGTTTGCTCTAGATGTTGCTGCATCGGAGTTATATCACGACGGTAAGTATCGGTTGCATTCAGAAAATTTAGAGCTTACGAGTCAAGAGCTTGTCGATTATTACGCAACGCTTGTTAAGCATTATCCCATTGTAAGCATTGAAGATGGCTTGAATGAAGCCGATTGGGATGGCTGGAAATACATGACGGAACAACTTGGTGCTCAAGTACAGTTGGTGGGCGATGATTTATTTGTGACCAATGCACAAATTTTAGCGAAAGGCATTGAGCAAGGCGTGGGGAACGCCGTGTTGATTAAGCCGAATCAAATCGGAACGCTGACCGAAACGCGCGACACCATAAGGCTAGCCGCTAAGCATGGGTATCGCTGTGTATTATCACACCGCTCGGGTGAGACCGAAGATGCGTTTATTGCCGATTTAGCTGTCGCTACAGGGTGTGGTCAAATTAAAACCGGGTCGCTTTGTCGGACCGATCGTATGGCAAAATACAATCAATTGCTTCGTATCAACGAGCATAAAGTGCTACCTTATACGACGCCGTTTAGTTCAAGTAATTGAGTCTCAGTAATCAGTGAGGGCCCATAGGATGAAGCGTTTGTTTAGAATCGAGCAGGGCGCGCTTGCACTGCTTGCGATGTTGGTGTTGTTGCTGTCGTATTATTTACAGTATGTCAAAGATTTAGAGCCATGCCCGCTTTGTTTAATGCAGCGTTTTATGATGTTTGGACTTTTGTTGTGTTCGTTATTGGGTGTGTTGTTATTTACACGACGTCGTGGCATTGTTTTGATGTTTTCTGAGCTATTTTTAGCCTTAGGTGGAATGGTGTTTGCCTTTCGTCAACTGTGGCTCCAGAGCTTACCTGTTGCAGATACCGGTATGTGCTTGCCAGGCATTACGGCATTCATGCATAAATTGCCTTGGCAGGATGTTGTGCATGCGTTTGTTTGGGGTGGTTCAACTGGGTGTGGTGAGGTTGACTGGACGTTTGCAGGTTTTTCGATGCCTGCATGGTCTGCTGTTTATTTTGGTCTAATCGGGTTGATGAGTGTGTTTTTTTTGACAAGGCTGTGTAAGCATGACAGCATTTAAAACTGAAATTCTTGGGCGACATGCCCATACGCGCGCACGCGTCACGCGGGTGACCACGCCGCACGGTGAATTTATCACGCCGGTGTTTATGCCGGTTGGAACCCGCGCCGGTGTGAATAACATGACGCCACGTGAGTTATGGGGTGCCAATAGTCAAATTATTTTGGGCGGCAATACCTATCATATGTTGTGTGCGCCGGGGATGGAGGTGATTGAAGCCGCCGGAGGCATGCATCGGTTTATGGGGTGGAGTGGTCCCATGCTCACCGATAGTGGCGGTTTTCAGGTGTTTAGTTTATCTAAAAATCAAGCGTTGTGTCGTATTGATGATGAAGGCGCACATTTTACGCTCCCGGGTTCAAACAAAACCATTCACATGACGCCTGAAATGTCGCTTGAAACGCAAAAAATCATCGGTGCTGATATTATTATGGCGTTTGACCAGTGCACGCCTGATAGCTGCACAGAAGACGAAGTGAAATTTATTATGGAGCGTACACATCGTTGGCTCAGGCAGTCGGTGGCGTACCACGAGCAGCATCCGAATTCCCGTTATGGCGACAAACAAGCATTGTTTGGCATTATTCAAGGCAGTATTTTTCCTGAACTTCGACGAGAAAGTGCTGCTTTTGTCGCAAGTATGAACGTGGATGGCGTTGCTTTAGGGGGTGAGACGGTTGGCTTTGATATGCCTAAAACCGTTGACGTGATTCGTTGGGTTTATGATATTTTGCCTGAAGAAAAACCGCGTTATACCATGGGTGTGGGGATGTCACCCCAAGATTTACTCGACGTGGTTGCCGAAGGCATTGATATGTTTGATTGCGTGGCCCCTACCCGTAATGCGCGTCATGGTGCACTGTATTGCGGTGAAGTGGTGCGGCATAATCATTGGCTTAAATTTGAAAGTGAACACAAAGACGAGCGCATTCAAATTAAAAAAGCATGTTTTGCCGATGATTTATCGCCCATCATGCCGGGGTGTGCATGTTATACCTGTACGCATCATTCACGCGCCTACATGCATCATTTGTTTAAGCAAAAATCACCAAATTTTACTGCGCTGGCCAGCATCCATAATATCCATGTTTTGCATGATGTTTGCACGCAGATGAGAAATTTAATTCTTGCGGAGCCTGCATCATCATGACCCATCTTATTGATATAGATAAAGCACACGCACTGATTCAAGCCGGTGAGGTGATCGCTTACCCAACTGAGGCGATTTATGGTTTGGGGTGCGATCCATTCAATCAGCAAGCGGTTGAAGCATTGCTGGCTTTAAAACAACGCTCGGTATCCAAAGGCTTGATTATTTTGGTCTCAACATGGGAGCAGATTTGGCCGCTCATAGGGGAGGTTCCTGAAGCGAGAATCGAGGCCGTTAAGCAAACGTGGCCCGGACCTGTAACCTGGATTTTCCCCAAATCAGAGCAAGTTCCAGCTTGGTTAAGTGGCGAACATGACGGCCTTGCGATTCGTATGACAGCGCATCCTGTTGCGCACGCTTTGTGTAAACATACCCCGCTTGTTTCAACCAGCGCAAATCTTACGGGCTCTAACCCAGCAAAAACGATCGATGATCTTGAAGATATGCTTGCTTCAGGTGCTGTGGCGGGTGTTGTTGCCGGAGATTTAGGTGGGCGTTCGGCACCTAGTGAAATTTATCATGTGTTGAATGGAGTACGGGTTAGGTAAATTTAACATCAATTAACATTGATTTTTGATGAATACCTTCAATTTTAAACGTGCTTAATCGACGTAAAGTCTCAGGATGAGTAAGCGATTGGACGAGCTTGCTTTAAGCGATTGGACGAGTATACAATAAGCAATTGGACGGTTTTTTTGAGATCATTTATGTTTAAACGGTTTATTGAAAGCAATGTTCGGGAAGCACTACTTGATACACCTGTGGTTTTTATTATGGGGCCAAGGCAATCAGGGAAAACTACCGTTGTTAAACATATTATTGATCTAAATTGGGTATATATTACGTTTGATGATGTCACGCAACTTCATTTGGCCCAATCCGATCCGATTGGTTTTATACGAAATTTACCGGAAGGTAAATCGATCGTGCTTGATGAAGTGCAACGCCTACCGGAGTTGTTTGTATCCATAAAGCAAGCAGTCGATGAAAATAGAAGGCCAGGACGTTTTTTATTAACAGGTTCTGCCAATGCTTTACTTTTACCAAAGCTTTCTGATTCGCTGGCGGGACGTATGGAAACGGTGGCTCTTACGACCTTGTCTGAGTATGAGTTTTTAAATCGTACCCCGAGTTTTCTACATTTGGTACTCCAAGGAAAGGCGCCTCAAACCGATGAGATCCGAATTAGGTCGTACATGATGAAGCGTATCGTTACGGGTTCTTTTCCTGAGCCTATACAAAGAACAAAACCTTCAAGAATAACAGCCTGGTATCGAGAATATATACAAACATTAATTCAAAAGGATATTCGAGATTTAGGTGATATTACGCATTATGATGAAATGATGCGGCTGCTCGAAGTCATGGCTTTATTTTCTGGGAAGTTGATAAATTTTACAGCAGTAGGTGAAAAAGTGGGCTTAAATCGGGCAACGGTCAAAAAATACCTTCTGTTGTTAGAGCAATTATTTCTCATGGATACATTGCCTGCTTGGCATACTAATGCTTACAAGCGCTTGATTAAAACCCCTAAAGTACATTTGTTAGATACAGGTTTAATTTGCGCTTTGCGTGGTATAGAAGAAAACAAACTGGCGGAGCATCCAGAGTTGTATGGAGCATTACTTGAAACGTTTATTTTTAATGAGCTAAAAAAACAAGCGAGCTTTAGTGGTGAAAGGCTCCGTTTTTCGCATTATCGCGATAAGGATCAACTGGAAGTTGATATTTTGATTGAGAATGGCTTTGATGAAATTATTGCTATTGAAATAAAAGCGGCCTCGACTATTACAAGAAAAGATTTACTCGGGCTAAAAAAGCTTAAAGAAGTTGCCAAAGGAAAATTTAAAATCGGTATTATTTTGTATGATGGCGATCATACGACATCATTTGGCGATAAGCTTTTTGCTGTTCCATTAGCTTCACTTTGGGCGGGTAAGACAGAAGGCGTGTGTGATGTTTTTTAGCTTCAGAGTTTAATCGAAGCAGACGGCTAGATGAAAGCAACTAAAAATAGTTGCTTTTTGGTCTGTATGGAGTTAAACTTAGATAAAATGGATTGACGTTGTGTTGTAATGACGAAAGTAGATAAATTACGGAAAAGATTTATTACCAAGCCAAAAGATTTTACATGGAAGGAGTTGAAATCTTTGCTCATGGGATTAGGGTACGAGGAGTTTAACGCGGGGAAAACCAGTGGCTCTCGCGTTCGTTTTGTTCATGGTTTATATGGCGATATTATGCTTCATAAGCCTCATCCAATCCCGAATCTTAAAACGTATCAAGTAAGGCAACTGCTGGATCAATTAGAAAAAGAGGGGCTTTTATGAAAGGTATGATGCATTACAAAGGTTACTATGGTTCGATAGATTTTGAGCCTGAAGACTTAATTTTTTATGGTAAAGTAGAATTTATTCATGCGCTTGTTAGTTTCGAGGGGGAAACGGCCAAAGAAATTGATACTGCTTTTAAAGAAGCCGTTGATGATTATCTCAATACTTGTGTTGCGCGTGGCATTGAACCAGAAACGCCATTTAAAGGCTCCTTAAATGTTAGAATTGGACGCGAACGGCATGAAAAAGCAGCGCTTCTTGTCAGAGAAACAGGGTGTAAAAGTTTAAACGCACTCATTAATCAAGCGCTTGATCATGAATTTGAACGGTTTCGCAAAACAGCCTAAAAAATACGCGCCAAGAGATAAATCAAGTTCAGCCTTAGGGTTTAATCGAACGTTCAAGTAAAAGCTCTCCGCGATGAGCTAAAACATCGGCATAGCTTGTCATGATCATATTTAAGGCGAAAAAGCGTGAAGATATTTTTCTAATTGACCCTAATCACGTTCATTTATGATACAATAAGCAAAAATTTTTAAGATTTATTATTATTTGTTTTGAATTTGTTTTGAAAAGGAGTGCTATGAAGCAGAATAAACACGCATTAACCGTGTTTACATTGACGATGATAACCGTAGGTTCCGTCGATAGTATTCGCAATTTGCCAGCGACAGCGCTTTTTGGAAGCCAGTTGATTGCTTTTTTTGTGCTGGGTGCGCTTTGTTTTTTAATTCCTACGGCCTTGGTTTCGGCTGAATTAGCTTCAGGATGGCCTAAACAGGGCGGGGTATATGTTTGGGTGAAAGAAGCATTTGGGCAGCGCGCGGGATTTTTAGCGATTTGGCTGCAGTGGATTGAAAACGTGATTTGGTACCCAACCATTTTGGCTTTTGTGGCCGGAACAGTGGGTTATTTAATTCACCCGCAATTAGCCTCGAACCCGTATTTTCTTTGGTCGGTGGTGGTTGCTTCGTTTTGGGGCGTGACACTGATTAATTTACGAGGCATGCGTTCTTCTGCGTTTTTTAGTAATCTGTGCGCTTTATCGGGGTTGATTTTACCGATGGGGCTGATTATTGGTTTAGGTGCGTTATGGATTGCGGGTGGTAACCCTATCCAAATAAAATTAGATCTTCCAAGCATTGTGCCGCATGTTCATGATCATGCGATGTGGGTATCACTCACGGCGATTATGTTGTCGTTTTGTGGGATTGAAATTGCGACGGTGCATGCCAATGATGTAGACGATCCACAACGTGCATTTCCAAAAGCCCTGACGTACTCGGTGCTGATTATTTTAGGCACGTTGATTTTAGGTTCGCTCGCCATTGCTGTGGTTTTGCCTCAAGGCGATATTAATTTAGTCGCAGGTATTATGCAGGCGTTTGATGCTTTTTTTGCGCGTTATCATCTGTTGTGGCTTATGCCTGTGATTGCGGTGATGTTGGTGATGGGTGGCTTGGGTGGCGTCAATAATTGGATTATTGCACCGACCAAAGGTTTGCTTGTGGCTGCGCAAGATGGCAACTTACCTAAATTTTTTCAACGTGAAAATGCCGCAGGCGCACCCACGGTCTTGCTGATTGCTCAAGCGGTTCTCGTGACGATTTTATCAACACTGTTTTTGTTTATGCCGAGCGTGAACGGTTCGTATTGGTTGTTAACCGCACTTGCCGCGCAGTTGTATATGTTGATGTATTTGATGATGTTTTTAGCTGCGATTAAGTTACGCATCCAAGCACCTGAGCAGCCGCGTCCGTTTCGTATTCCCGGAGGCATGGCCGGCATGATGTTGGTTGCAGGGCTAGGTCTTTTGGGTGTTATGATGACGCTCATCGTGAGCTTTATGCCGCCAGAAGGGATTGATGTAGGTGGTATCGCGCGCTATGAAACCACACTGATTTTCGGCTTAATTACCATGTCGGCCCCACCCCTTTTGTGGTCCTGGTTTCAGACGCGTCGGCAAGCTCGGACTTTTGTATCGGCCCCCGGCTGATGCGTATACTGTCGTCATCTGGGTCGCTATAAAAGATTCCAAATCGACCCAGTGAATGCGGGGTAGGTGGGCGATCAGAGAGTTTGGTTGATGTCTGGCCGTCGCTGGTGTGATCGAGAAACAGCTCGTCTTCGTCCAGATCATCTTCTTCGATCACCGCAGGCACGTAGTCTGGCTCCGATTGGAACTTGACGTTGCAGCCAATGATTTGTTTCAGTGTTTTTTGTGTCATCCATGAGCTGTAGGCACCGTGACTATCTGGAACGGTTTGGATGAGTTCCAAGTTGTTTGCCAAAGGCAGTGCGTGGTTGTGTAATGCTCGCAGGGTATAAATTAAACTTAGCAATCCTGTAGGTTGTGCGCTTTGATCGTTTAAGCCCGTGATGAATCCATTTTCGACAAAAATATTGCCTGCGGCAATGATGTGTGTTTCTTGACCGAGCATTTGCCAGTGCTCAGGAATGCGCTTTCCAAAATCGCCTTCGCGCCCAAAGCACAGGTGTCCCGAAGCGGTAAAAACGTAGCGTGCCATGTGCTCGTGATGTTTGGTTAATAGGGTCAGAAAGTCGTGAAATGTGTCGGCAGAGTAGAGTGTGTAGTGTGTATCAGAACAAGGAGGAGGCGGCTGATAATCCGGGGGAGGCATACACAGATGATACGTTGGTTCAGCATGTTTTAATAAATTTTTAAATCTTTTTACATCTGCAACGGTAAAGCTCATAACACAGCTCAATTAACAGAGGTTTTGTTCATCGTAACAAAAAAATATTCGACTGGGAAGCTATTATTTCAAGATGATTTTATCTAATGCATAGTTATCAATAAGTCGTATATTCTCAACAAACACGGCAGCAAATCGGCGTCCATGATGCTCTTCGATGTAATCAAGTTTGATACCAAGATTTTTAAGTAAATCGATGGCTTCCTCACAGGATGTGGCTTGATGAAAAATACGTGCAAATGCTTCAGCTGTCTTACGTCCTGCTGGGCTTAATCGTGTGTTTCGAGAGCTGAAAGCAAGCCCGCTCTGTTCACGAATAATCGGGCAGGCTTTTATCTCAACATCCAGCAAAAAAGCGTTGACCATGCCTTGGATAAGGCTCAGCTGTTGATAATCCTTCTCACCAAAATACGCACGCGTGGGTTGGATTAAATTAAAGAGCTTCATCACAATGGTCAGCACGCCGGTAAAATGTCCTGGCCGATGCTTGCCTTCCATACTAAGGCTTTCTTGTGTTTCTTCGAGTTGATACCGGTAGTTATCGGCATACATAAGTTCTTGATTTGGAATCAAGCAATAATCAACACCGGCTTGTTCTAAATAAGCAATATCTGCATCGATTGTGCGAGGATAATGCGTAAAATCATCGGGGTGATTAAATTGCGTGGGGTTTACAAACAGTGTAACGGCTGTTTTTGTATTATCCTGCTGGCTTTGTGTGATTAAACTCAGGTGCCCTGCGTGTAAATTTCCCATGGTGGCAACTAAACCGAGGGAGGTGGTTTGAGGTAGGCCCGCGCGTGTTGCTCGCCAGTCAGCGAGCGTGTGTTCAAAAACTTGCATGATATTATAGGCTCTTGTGTGATTTTTTTTGTAAATTTAATTTTTATACGTATGCTCTGGAGCGGGAAACAAAGCTTGGGTCACATCAGATGCATAGGCATTAATAGCTTGAAGCAGTATGGGCTTGGCTTGTGTAAATTGCTTCGCAAAACGTGGCAAAAATTCGGTTTGTAGGCCTAGTAAATCATGCCAAACTAAAATTTGACCGTCGGTATGCACACCCGCACCAATGCCGATGGTGGGAATGCTTAGGGCTTGCGTGATGCGTTGCGCGAGAGCTTCTGGCACGCATTCAATTACCAATGCAAAGCAGCCTGCCGCTTCGAGTGCGCGCGCTTGTTCTATTAAGCTTAATGCTTGAGCTTCTTGTTTGCCTTGGACTTTAAAGCCACCTAGCTGGTGTACTGATTGGGGGGTTAAGCCAATATGCCCCATCACCGGTACGCCTGCAGTGACGATGGTTTCAATGGTCATGCAGGCATGGGCATCAGCACCTTCAAGTTTGATGGCGTGCGCACCCGCTTGCATTAAACGACGGACGTTTTGTATCGTATCAGCGGTCGAGACGCGGTACGCTAAAAAAGGTAAGTCGCTGACAAGAAATTGCGTGCCAAGACCGCGTGCAACCGCTTCGGTGTGAAGCGTCATCATATCCATGGTCGCCATGACGGTGGTGGGGTGTCCGTGAACGGTCATCGCGACCGAGTCACCGACTAACACAGCATCTAAGTTTGATTCTGCAACGGTGCGCGCAGAAGGGTAGTCGTAGCAGGTAATAAAACTAATTTTATCACGCACAGCTTTTTTGCGTTTAAAGTCAACGATGTTCATAATAAGTCCTCATAATGGTCACCGCTCACAGCGTGAGTCGATGCGTAGAGGCAATCATAAACGGTTGGTGAAAAAATGCAAATAGCGCTCTGTCGCAAGGCTTGTTATGATGAAATCATGATGACAAACTAAACGATTAAACTAGACATATGATGAATTTAGCTGATTTATGCCATACGCCAGGAGAACACCGAGGATTTTTACCAGGACACGAGGGTAAGCTTGAAGCGTGTTTCACGGTACCTGATCACACGGTACCTGATCAAATGACAGGGCAATATCAATCGATTGCGTTATTAGGCCATCCGCATTCGTTGAAAGGCGGGAGCATGCAAAATAAAGTGGTCACGACGCTTGCTAAAGTGTTCAAGAATCTTGGCATTCCGAGCCTGCGCTTCAATTTTCGAGGCGTTGGCGAATCTGAAGGCCTGTATGATGCTGGTCTGGGTGAAAGTGATGATATGCTGGCTTTGTCTCAGCTCTGCCA
This sequence comes from Legionellaceae bacterium, assembly GCA_029212505.1. Taxonomy (GTDB): domain Bacteria; phylum Pseudomonadota; class Gammaproteobacteria; order Legionellales; family Legionellaceae; genus JAALKW01. The sequence goes on from JARGOS010000002.1 coordinate 193,528, forward strand.
AGAAGCGCTACCTGATGCTCAATTATTATTTGCCGGGTTTTCGTTTGGCTCGTTTGTGGCGTATCGCGCTGCCGCACAAGTTGAACATGGCTTATTACTCACGATTGCGCCACCGGTGAATCATTTTGATTTTACAGCGTTTCCAGAAGATCCAACGCCTTGGGTTTTAGTTCAAGGCGATGAAGATGAGGTGATTCCTGCCAATCTTGTGCTTGAATTTGCTGAATCACGTGATATTTCGGTGATCCGGTTTGCTGATACGGGGCATTTTTTTCATGGAAAATTAATTGATCTTCAAACCCAATTACTTGATAAAATGCGTGAAGTGATTGGATGACGCGTATGAAGCCTTTAAGCGCGTATTACAACGAAGCGGTTGCTTCTGGTGAGCTCGATGATTCGCCCAATCAGCGGGCGGTGCTCGATAAACTGCAAGCGGTGGCGGATGCGATTGATGCAGCGCATCATACACCGTGGTGGCGTCGATTATTACTGCGATGGTGGCGTGTTGAATCACCGAAAGGCTTGTATTTGTATGGCCCCGTTGGGGCCGGTAAAACTTATCTTATGGATATGTTTTATGGGCATGTGCCAGAGTCTCATAAACGGCGGTTTCATTTTCATAAATTTATGCAGTACATTGACGATGAGCTTCGTCACCACCAAGGACGACGTAACCCCTTGCGCCGTATTGCAAAGCGCTTGGCCTATTCAGCGCATGTGCTTTGTTTGGATGAGTTTTTGGTGGAAGATGTGGCAGACGCATCAATTCTTGGCGAGGTTTTACGTGCGCTTTTTTCGCATGGCATGATTCTGGTCGCCACAGCAAATACAAAACCGGATGATTTGTATTTAGATGGCTTGCATCGCGAGCGATTTTTGCCGGCGATTGATTTGATCAAACAGCAGTGCGATGACATGTACTTGGATGATCATCGGGATTATCGTTTAGGGCGTGATGCGCGATCCGAAGTGTATTTTTATCCGGTCAATGCAGAAAATACAGCCAAGATGCACACGCAATTTAATGCAGAGGCTGATGGTGCAGTGATTGATGAGCGAGGTGAAATCAGCATTCAGCAGCGACTTATTCCGTACATCAAGCGTGCTAAGCGCGCGGTGTGGTTTGATTTTGATGTGATTTGTAATTTACCCCGTAGTCAGCTGGATTATTTAGAAATAACCGAGCAATTTGATACCGTGTGTGTGAGTGGTGTACCGGCGATAGGTTCCGATGAACCTGCGCGTATTATTTTGTTTATACGTTTTGTGGATGTGATGTATGACCAAGGCATGCACTTGCTCTTGTTGGCTGACGTGCCGGTAAATCAGCTGTATGTTGACGGACCGATGAGCACCATGTTTCGACGTACGTTGAGTCGCCTTCAAGAAATGCAGTCTGCGGATTACTGGCGACACGGTCGCCGTCAAAGTGAATGATTTCCTTGAAAATTGGGAATGACATTACCAATTTTCAAGGAAGTTTGCTATCCTTGAGGCTATATTCTTCGTGTAAATGAGAAACATTGATGATTTCTAGACCTCAGTACTTAGAGCAAGTTGAGCGTGCTTTTCGCATAAATTCGGTGTGTGCTTTGCTTGGGCCACGGCAGTGTGGTAAAACAACACTTGCACAAGATTATATCAAAATTAAGCATGAAATTGAAAAAATCGAAAAAGAAGTGCATTTTTTTGATCTTGAAGATCCCGATCATTTGAATGCATTTGAGTCACCTAAATTATTACTACAAAATCTTGAGGGGCTCATTGTTATTGATGAAATTCAGCTTCGCCCAGCCTTATTTCCTTATTTACGTGTTCTTGTGGACCAAAAGCCAACATTACGGTTACTTATTTTAGGCAGTGCATCTCAGACGTTAATCCGTCAATCATCAGAAATTTTATCAGGTAGGATTACGTACATTGAAATGAAACCTTTGTCTTTGGTTGAAGTGAAAGACACACAAACGCTTTGGTTGCGTGGTGGGTTTCCTAAATCGTATTTAGCAGAAACAGATGAAGATAGTTTTGCGTGGCGCCGTGAATATATTCGTACATTTCTTGAGAAAGATATACCTAATTTGGGTTTTAATTTAAATCCGCAGCTTATTCGACGTTTATGGATGATGTTGACGGATTATCATGGCAATTTATTAAATGCATCGGATTTGGGGCGTTCGCTTGATTTAAACCATAAAACCATTAAACACTATTTAGATATTTTATCTGGAACGTTTATGATTCGTCAGTTACAGCCGTGGTTTGCTAACGTAAGTAAACGACAAGTCAAGTCCCCTAAAATTTATTTTCGAGATTCAGGCTTATTTCATTCATTACTTGCGATTCAAGACCAAAAAAAACTGAGCCTTTCAGTCAAGTTGGGCGCTTCATGGGAAGGTTTTGCGTTAGAGCAAGTGATTGATTTGTATCAAGCGGAGCCTGAGGACTGTTTTTTTTGGGCCACACATTCAGAAGCGGAACTTGATTTATTGATTGTAAAAGATAATGTAAAATATGGGTTTGAATTTAAGTATTCGAATACGCCACGTTCAACAAAATCGATGCAGTCAGCGTTAAATACGTTGGAGCTGGATTATATTACCGTCATTATTCCTGGCGATAGCGTGTATTATCTCCATGAGCAAATTAAAGTATGTGGATTAAACCGGTTAACACATGACATTCTGTTGGATATGAAGCCAACTTGAGAATGATTCTCGATTGCGTTTGTGTTAGAATGATTGAATAGCTCAAAATAGCTCATGATTTTTTTGGTACGGTGAGGTACTTCGTCAAGTGTTCGAACTTCAAGATGAAATAAGCGTTTTAAAAACAGCCGATCTTGTGCGCGGGGACCGCGTGCGCCTGGTTGGTTTTGGCGATACAGATTTAGCCTATCGTCGGCGTTTATTTTCGTTTGGCATGACGCGAGGGGTCGAGGCACATGTGGTACGTCGCGCGCCGCTCGGCTGCCCGATACAGTTAGACATTCGAGGTACCGCCCTGATGTTACGAGCGCATGAAGCACTCCATCTCGAGTGGGAGTATGTGTAATGCAATGCGTGCTTGTCGGCAATCCCAATGCAGGAAAAACCACGTTATTTAATGCCTTAACCGGTGAGTTTCAGCGTGTCGGTAATTGGTCGGGGGTGACGGTTGCACAAAAGCAAGCGAATTTTGTACTAGAAAATACTCCAATCGAGCTGATTGATCTTCCCGGTATGTATGCTCTCGATGTATCTCATACAGAACGTCGAGATGAACACGTTGCTGCAGCTGCTATTGCGTCAAATCAAGCTGATTGCATCATCAATGTGATTGATGCGACGCAATTAGAGCGTCATTTGTATTTAACCAGTCAATTACTGGAACTCAAACGCCCGATGGTGATTGTGCTGACCATGATGGATCAGGCAGAAAAGCGCGGCATTAAAATTGATGCGCCCATGCTTTCACGTGAGCTCGGTTGCCTCGTGGTTGCAGCGTCACAAGATACGCAATGCGATGCCCTCAAGCAGGCACTTCAAGAGCCGCTTGTTATACCAAAAGCGTTTGAGCTCAAATGTAGCGATGATGAGCTTGTCATGATGGATGAGCGTTACACCGCGATTCATGCCTTGGTTGAGCGCGTCCAACATCGTGCAACCGAAGTGCGTGAGCAATTCACGGCTAAACTCGATCGCGTATTATTACATCGATTCTGGGCTTTCCCATGTTTTTTTGCGGTGATGTATGCGCTGTTTTTTGTGGTGATTGGGGTCGGATGTTATTTTCAAGATCATTTGACTGTTCTGGGTGATGCGGTGTTTGTTGAAGGGAGCGCACGCGTTTTGCAATACCTGGGTTGTCCAGGAGGCTTAACCGCGTGGATCACCCATGGTTTGGGCCGAGGACTCAGTACAACGTTAAGTTTTATCCCCGTGATGGGGCTGATGTTTTTTTTGTTAGCATGCCTTGAAGAGTCAGGATACATGGCCCGAGTTGCTTTTGTGATGGATCGTTTGATGCGTTTTTTAGGCCTTCCTGGTAAAGCATTTGTGCCGTTGATTGTCGGATTTGGGTGTAATGTGCCTGCGGTTATGGCGGCACGTACGCTCGATTCTGAGCGTGATCGACGCTTAACCATTCTCATGAGTCCGTTTATGTCCTGCAGTGCGCGGCTTACGATTTATACCGTGTTTGTGGCTGCTTTTTTTCCACGTGGTGGGCATAATATCGTATTTTCGTTGTATCTCATGGGCATTATGGTTGCAATTTTAACGGGGCTTGTGTTGCGCCGCACCGTATTTCCCGGCCAGGCTTCGCCGTTATTGCTCGAACTGCCGGTGTATCATTGGCCTGTTTGGCGTGTATTATTACGCGGAACCGTGCGTAAATTACGCGCGTTTTTATGGCGCGCCGGTCAATTTATTTTGCCGGTCTGTGCGTTGCTGGGTTTGCTTCAAGTGATTCCATTGGGGCCTCATCACTCGCTTTTGTCTGTTTTTGGTCAATGGATTCAACCCCTGTTTGCACCGATGGGAATTTTTCCTGACAATTGGCCTGCCGTAGTGGGGCTTATCACGGGAATGCTTGCCAAAGAAGTGGTGATCGGTTCACTCAACAGCATGTATTCGAGCATGGGATCGTTTGCCGGCTTAGCCCAAGCTTTTGATGGCGCTGTAGGTGCCTATGCCTATTTGCTATTTGTGTTGCTTTATATTCCGTGCGCCTCGACCGTCGCGGTCATTCGAACCGAAGCGGGCCGACGTTTGATGTGGTTTTCGGTGCTGTGGTCCAGTGCGATTGCGTACAGTGCAGCCGTTTTATTTTATCAGTTAGCTACGGTAAATCAGCATCCTGAACAAACGTTGATTTGGGTTGTTACTATTTTTTTACTGATGGGTGGACTCATAACTTATATGCGTTCACATCATGTTTCGGGGGGGGATCATGTTGTTACAACTTCGTGATTACCTTGCGAAAGAGCAGTACGTGAGCCTCGAACAGCTGGCGCGCGTGTTTAAAATCGATCAAACAGCACTGGTTCCCATGCTGGACGTTTGGGTGGCGCGCGGAGTACTTCAACTCGAGGAGCACGCTAAAAAGCATGTGGCGTGTGCTACAGCATGTGGCGGCTGTGGCGACGGTGATGCACCTCAATATTATCGGTATGTTAAAGCTTAAATCGTGATGGTATTTAGCTTGGTGCTATGTTAATTTTCGTGCCCTAAATCCAATTGATTGGCTATATCTTAAGGAATACCGATGAGTTTTGAAGCGTTATCGTGTGCGATGGCACGCGTTATTATAAATTATCATGCCTATCAAACCCAAGGTTCGGCGTTACCTGTAGGAAATAATGATTCAGGTTCGCTTGAGCAGATGTTAAATTGCCGGAGGAGTGAAGTTCATCGTGTACTGAGGCAAAAAATAGATGAAGCAACGACGGGGACCAACAGCTCACGGCGTACGCTGCTTGAATACATGGATTTTGGTATTTCACTGGCTGAACAGGCGGAAGAAGCCAACACACCTCACGAGATTCAGCGTTGTCAAACGCAATTAACACAGTTTATTCAAAATCTTCAGTGTCTTTTGATGGCCGGAACCATGAACTATTGGTCTCGTTCGCTGAGTGTTTCTATTGATGACGACAAAAGTCTATCGATTTATCTTTTAAGTTACACCGCAGCGCATTCGAAAAAATTGCTTGTGGCGTTTTTTGACGAGGTGGATTTGTCACCTGAAGTCACTGAAGCTGTTATTCAGCGTAACATGACACAACGCTTTGAATACCATGCATTGCTTACGCACAATAAAGCGCTAAAACATGAACTTGAAGATTTAAATCAGGCTGTCATGGTACTTACAGCAGAATTTGATGCCTTAACAAAGAAAAAATCAAAACCTGCGCCTGAACGTCAACGTGTGGGTTTGGGTAGCCATACTGAAGATGAGTTTGGTGCCGAGCAAGAAGGTTTTGAGTATATTTCATTAACGCATGAAACAGAAAAGCAGAGGTTGATTGCTGAAAATGAAGAGCTAGCCCAAAGTATTGAACATGCGCATAAACGTATGGATGTGTTAGAAGGTTTGATTAAAAAATGTCAAAGTAAGCAGAGCCAAGGTTTTTCGTTGCGTTCATTTTCACCATTGTACTCAAAGGATGCTAAGCCTGTATCCCAAGGTAAGGGGAGCGATGAAGTGAGTGGCGTGAATCGAAAAATGTTTTAACTCTGCGAATTAACATGATATTGGCATTTGTAATTTATGTTCACTATAATTAACTTAAAGCTATTTAGTGAGTATTAAAGTGAACAAAAAAGTGAGAAAAGTTTATTCAGCGTATTGTCAAGACGCCGCAATGTTATTGGGGCAGTTAATTCAAGCCGGACGAAAAGATAAAAAAATAACGGTCACTGAACTGGCAGAACGAGCAGGTATATCAAGAGGGACATTGTACAAAATTGAACAAGGTGGCTTAACGTGTGAATTAGGTAGTGTATTTGAAGTTGCAGCACTCGTAGGTGTAAAGTTATTTAACATGACTGAAAAAACGCTTTCGTCTGAAGTTGAGCATATGCGGGAGAAATTGGCGTTATTGCCTGAACGCATACGAAAAAAACAAGAGCATTTCGATGATAACTTCTAATCAAAAGCTCAAAGAAGCCTATGTTTGGATTTGGTTGCCAAAAGCAACGACACCTGTTGTTGCTGGTAAATTAAATTTACATGATAGGCATTACAGTTTTAATTACGGTAAAAGTTATTTAGAACGAGATAACGCGATTGCGCTTTATGATCGTGAGTTGCCATTGCAGCGAGGTGTGCTTGAGCCAGAATTTGGTCTGATCATGCCAAATTGTATTCGTGATGCCTCACCGGATGCATGGGGGCGGCGTGTTATTCTTAATCGACATTATGGGAGAAAAAGCACGCAACTCGATACAACGGAACTGAATGAATTATATTATTTACTCGAATCAGGTTCTGATCGTATCGGAGCGCTCGATTTCCAATATTCAGGAACTGAATACATTCCACGCTCTTCGGTTAATGTGTGTTTAGATGAGCTTTTAGAATCAGCTGCGCGTGTTGAACAAGGTGTTCCTTTAACTCAAGAGCTTGATCAAGCCTTATTTCATGGAAGCTCTATTGGGGGTGCTCGGCCTAAAGCTTTTATTGAATATAATCAAAAAAAATTTATTGCAAAATTTTCTTCATCGTCTGATTTGTATAGTGTGCTTAAACTAGAGTTTATTGCTATGCGGTTGGCTCGACTAGCCGGGTTAAACGTTGCTTCGGTTGAGTTAGTGCAGGCGGCACATAAAGATGTTTTGTTGATTGAGCGATTTGACCGCACATCAAGTAATAAGGGCTGGCATCGGCATGCTATGTTGTCAGCTTTAACACTGCTTGGGTTAGATGAAATGATGGCTCGTTACGCAAGTTATGAGAAACTCGCCGAAATTATTCGTTATCGTTTTGAAAAACCAAAGGAAGCGTTAAAGGAGCTTTTTTCTCGGTTAGTTTTTAATATTTTAAGCAGTAATACAGATGATCATGCACGAAACCACGCGGCTTTTTGGGATGGTAAGTGTTTATCACTAACGCCTGCTTACGATGTGTGCCCTCAAAATGGAACAGGCTTTACCGCCTCTCAAGCGATGATCATTGCTGATCAAGATAGACGTAGTCAATTGAGTTCGTGCCTTTTGGCAGCGCATCATTTTTTACTTTCGGAAGAAGAGGCAAGGATAATCATTCAACATCAAGTGGATATGATCAAGACGCATTGGGACGAAGTCTGTTTGCTTGCCAACTTGAGTGAGATCGAAAAAGATTTTTTTTGGGGTAAGCAATTTTTTAACCCGTATGCTTTTCTTGGTTTTTTTTAAAAAACACAGCGGTTTTTCTTGTTGTTTTTTATCTAATTCGGTAAAGTCTACAGACTTCGCATGTTGCGAACTTAAATAATAGCAAGCTATGAGAACAGGGTTGTTCGAGGTAATCAGTGATGAATCATGTTTTGATCATCTGCATCGGTAATATTTGCAGAAGTCCCATTGCAGAAGCGCTTCTCGCGGTAGCTGTACAAAAAAAACATCCAGAGGTTGTGGTCAGTTCTGCAGGTTTAGGTGCGTTGGTTGGCCGACCGGCCGATCCTATGTCGCAAGAGCTGATGACAGCGCGTGGTATCGATATTAGCGCGCATCGTGCACGCCAAATCTCACCTGAGCTTGTTTTTAATTCTGATTTAATTCTCACCATGAGCACCGAGCAAACGCGGCAGCTCGAGCAACACTACCCCGGGGCATGTGGACGTGTGCATCGTTTAGGAAAATGGGGTGAATATGATATTCCAGATCCATTTAAGCGTCCTAAGACCGCATTTGAGCAAGCTTTCATATTGATAGAACAAGGGATTAACGAATGGCACAGGAAGTTGTGGATGTAAAGTTGTTAACAAAAGTGGGTGTAGCAACCACGTCATTGATGTTATGTGGATGTGCCGAATCTCCGTTGAATCCAGAAAATTGGCTGCCGGGGATGAAAGATTTAAATACGTATTCGATGCGCAAGCACGTCAAAAAAGAACGTATTCAAGTTAAGCCTACGCTTATACCGATTACGCCGACGTTGATTGCCGACCAAACGGTCAATACCTATTTTTATCGCGTTGCACCGGCGGATGTATTGCATGTGAATGTATGGCAACATCCTGAGTTTGAAATGGAAAGCCAGGCAGGCATGGCGATGGGAGCTGGCGCTCAAGGTGCTGCGGGTATGTCTGGGTATTTGGTCGATCCACGTGGACGCATTTATTTTCCTTTGATTGGTTACGTGCATGTGGCCGATAAAACGTTGGATGAGATACGGATTGAAGTGTCTCGACGCCTTGCAAAATATATCCCCAATCCACAAGTCAACGTACGTGTCGCAGATTTTAGAGGGCGCAAGGTGTATGTGCTAGGCGAGGTCATGAAGAAGGGATTTTTGCCGATTACTGATCAACAGCTTACGATTGCTGATGCATTGGCGCAGTCAGGGTGGTTGGACTCTAAAAGCTCGAACCCGAATCATATCTATGTGATTCGTGGGGATTACACGCAACCTCAAATCTTTTGGCTCAATGGGCGAACACCGGATAAATTATTGCTGGCGGAGCATTTTAGCTTGCAGCCGCAAGATGTCCTGTTTGTTTCGGCCGCTCCAATTGCGCAAATGAACCGCGTACTTGACCAATTGCTCCCAATTGTTCAAACCATATGGTTTACACAAAGCGTTATTAAGCAATCTAAAAACAATATTTAAATACATAATCGATAGGGCTGGGGATGTTATGAGCACGACGCTAAGCAAATCAACCAATAACAGTATAGGGATGGTACAAGGCTCGCATGACGATGAGATTGATTTAGCCGCCTTACTTCATCAGCTCTGGGGGCATAAATGGTTATTGTTGTTGACCACCGTGATAGGACTGACTTTAGGTGTTTTTTTTGCTAAACGCCAACCGGTGCAATACCAAACCACGGCTTTGCTGCAAGTGGATTCAAAGTCTGGCGGTGCAGGCGGTGCTGCCGGTGGTGTTGCTCAGCAATTGCTTGGGGGCGCTGGCGGCGGTGATTCTGCGGCCACACACATGGCACTCATTCAGTCGCCGTTTGTTTTAGAGCCGGTGATCGAATCGTTGGGGCTCAATATTCATATTGCACAAAAACCTATGTTGCTGATGGAGCGTTTGTTTCCTTGGGTGCATAAAAAAGAGCTTAAAATATCTCGTTTTGATGTGCCAAAATCAGCGGTGAATCAGAAATTTAAGCTTGAAGTGGATAAACCTGGGCATGTGAGCCTGTATGGTGAAGCGGGTGAAGTGATTTTATCGGGGGCGATGGGTAAAGTACTCACGTCAAAAGATCTTGAATTTCGTTTACAAACCAAACGTGCATCAACGCTGCCCGAGGGCACGGTTTTTATGCTTTCGAAGCGTTCAAATACATCAGCCGTCAAAGCGCTTTCAGGTGCACTTAAAGTTGAAGAAATGAGCGGCAAAGGACGCATGGGGCAAGGGACCGGCGTTTTAGAATTGTCATTGAAAGGCCTCAAAAAAGAAGAGGTGTTGCGTACGCTGAATGCCATTGCAGAAACGGCGCGCATTAAAGACGGGAATAAAAAGTCAGAAGAAGCTTCCCAGACGTTAGCGTTTTTGCATCAGCAATTGCCCATTACAAAACAACTTTTAGAAAAATCAGAAAATGCGCTCAATCAATATCGTGCAAAAAGTGGAAAAATTGATATTAAACTTCAAACGCAATTTTTGTTAGATCAATTGGCTAATTTAGATAAACAGCTCGGTGAGCTAAGAATTAAAGCGATTGAAATGAAGCAGCAGTACAAAAAAACGCATCCGGCCTGGATAGCACAAGAGGCACAAGTCAAAGCGCTTAAATTTGAGCGTGCACAACTTGAAGAAACACTCAAAAAACTTCCGGCATCCGACCAAGTGGCCGTTAATTTGATGCGTGATGTCGAAGTGAAGCAGTCGCTGTACATGCTGCTGTTGAATAAAATCCAAGAGCTTGAGGTCGTGAAAGCTGGAACGGTGAGCGGTGTGCGTGTTTTATCACACGCCGCACTTCCAGATAGACCGCTGCCAAGCAAAGCCAAAGCCATTGTTTTGGGCGCCATGATGCTTGGGTTTATGCTGGGCGTGATGGTGATTTTTGTCCGTAAACTGCTTTCACCACGTGTAGACGACCCGCACTGGAGTGAACGACAATTTAATTTACCCAACGTCGCGATTGTGCCTTTTTGTAAAGAGCAGGCAGATAATTCGCTCAGTTTTGAATCCAAAGAAATTACGAATCTTCCCTTGCTTGCTCAGCATCAACCGAAGAACTTAGCGATTGAAGCATTGCGTAGTTTACGTACCAGCCTTCAGGTTTCATTGGCGTGTGCGAATAATAATATGATTGGTATTTTAGGGGTGGCGCCGAGTGTCGGTAAAACATTTGTGTCGACGAATTTAGCCCATTTACTTGCGGCAGCCGGCAAGCGCGTGTTGTTGATTGATACGGACTTGCGTAAAGGTGCCTTGCATAAATCGTTTAATTTTCCTGCATCACCTGGGCTCGCGGATATTTTAGGTAAAAAAGAACCGTTGGAAAATGCGTTACGCTCCACGTCGAATCAAAACCTGACGGTTTTACCGCGCGGTACGTATCCTAAAGACCCGGCCGAATTATTAACCAGCGAGCGATTCAAAGGTTTAGTCAAAGCTTTTTCTCAGCAGTATGATGTTGTTTTATTTGATACAGCGCCTGTATTGTTGGTGACGGACGCGGTGATTGTGGGCGCGTTCTGTGCGACGAATTACTTGGTGGTGGGAGCGGGTGCACATTCACCGAGCGAAATTGAAATGACGTTGAAGCGCTTGAATCATGCCGGTGTTCACGTTGATGGTTCAATCTTTAATTTCCATAAATCAGAGATGAAAGGTGGCTATTACGGTAAGTATTATAATTACTCGTATTATTACCATGATGAAGAAGCGGTGGATGCTTAGCATTTTAAGAAACTAAAATAAACTCAAACAAAAGGATAAAGAATCAGGATGATTCATTCACTTTGCGTTTTTGGAACACGTCCCGAAGCCATTAAAATGGCTCCCGTCGTTAAGCAGTTGGCAGGGCATAAGGCTTTTGTGAATCAAGTCTGTGTGACCGGTCAACATCGGCAAATGCTTCAGCCTTTTTTAGATTTATTTAAGATTCAGCCTGATTTTGATTTGAATGTGATGACGCCCAATCAAACGCTTAGCAAGCTCACCGCCAGTATTTTAAGCGGTCTTGCCGGCGTGTTTGAAACCTATCGTCCGGATGTTATTTTAGTCCACGGTGACACGACAACAACCCTCGCGACGTCGCTCGCCGCTTATTATCACAGGATTCCTGTGGCGCATGTTGAGGCGGGTTTACGTACAGGGAATATTTTTTTGCCCTGGCCAGAAGAGGCCAATCGTAAGTTGACCGGCGCGTTGGCGGTGCAGCACTTTGCCCCGACACCGCTATCGCGACAAAACTTAATCAACGAAGGCGTGCCACAAGAAGCAATTCATGTGACAGGTAACACGGTTGTGGATGCCTTGTTTGATGTATTGAAAAATTTTGAATCAAACCCTGCGTTAGAGCAACGCTTCGCAGCGCAGTTTGAATTTTTGACACCCAAGCGCCGCATGATTCTTGTGACAGGTCATCGACGTGAAAATTTTGGCGGCGGCTTTGAGCGTATTTGCCAGGCTCTGGTGCGTATTGCACAAACGTTTCCTGATGTTGATGTTGTTTATCCCGTGCACCTTAACCCTCAAGTGCAAGCACCGGTGCATGCATTATTACGTGATACGCCCAATATTCACTTGATTGCTCCTGTGGATTATTTGCCGTTTGTATACTTGATGAAAGCTTCTCACGTCATTCTGACCGACTCGGGTGGTATTCAAGAGGAGGCGCCATCGTTAGGTAAACCGGTGTTGGTGATGCGTGACTCGACAGAACGCCCTGAGGCGGTTGCTGCCGGAACCGTACAGTTGGTGGGTACGAATGCGGAGGCTATTTTAGAAGCTGTCACACGTCTTTTAGAAGATTCACAACACTATCGACGTATGAGTCAAGCACAAAATCCTTACGGTGATGGTGAGGCGGCTCGACGAATTGTTGAGGCACTGTTGGTGAAATTTGGTGAAACTGTTTCTGCCGCACCACATGGCCATGATAAGATGCATGCATCGGCTTAAATATATGCTAAAAGTTATTGCTGTGTTAGATTCAAAGTGTAACCGGGATATATGAATATAAGACTATCCAAAGAAGAAATTCAGACATTAAAGCAGGCAGTAGCTAAGCAAGATGAGGCGGCTGAAATTTATCTTTATGGTTCTCGCGTGGATGCGAGTAAACACGGTGGTGATATTGATTTATTAATAGTCAGTAAAATAATAACAAGAGCTGATTTAACACCTATACGCTGGGCATTTTTTGATAAGTTTGGCGAGCAAAAAATAGATATTATGATTGACCAAGGCGATCTAAGTGATCCATTCGTAGCTAAAATTTATAAACAAGCGATTAAATTATGAGCTTAGAGGTTCTGTTGCAAAATACCAAATCTTTCGAAAAGCAGTTGAGTTGGCTTCAACACTCGTTTGATGAAGCGTCTAAAATTGGTTTAAAAGCAAAGTATTCATTGAAGGAATATGACTCATTTGAGAATCTATGCAGTCGTTACGCGAGAACGATTGATTTTTTGATACGGAAAGTATTTCGAAGTTTAGATGATGTTGAGTTTGAAACACAAGGAACGCTGGTTGATGTCGTGAATCGCGCACATAAGCGAGGGTTATTTGATTGTATTGAAGATATTCGATATATCAAAGACTTACGTAACGAAATTTCTCATGAATACATGGATGATGCATTGCAGCGCTTGTTTGAAGATATTCTAAAATGGACGCCTATCGTGTTAGATATAGCAGATAACACATTGCGTTATATTCATACGTATATAATAAAATCTGATACTTAATGTATGGTATACTTTGAATATTAAGTCACCACATAGGGTAACAAAAATTTCATGGGCGAAAACAACATGACCAACAACACAGGCATTCAAGCCATGAATTATCCGGTCGGTGTCTCGGATTTTAAAGAAATTGTGAGCGGTCACTACACGTTTGTTGATAAGAGTTTATTTATAAAAGATGTGTTAGATGATAGCGCTAAAGTGATTCTTATCACACGCCCACGCCGATTCGGTAAGACATTAAATATGTCCATGCTGCGTTATTTTTTCGACAAGATTAACGCCGACGAAAATCGCAAATTTTTCGAACATTTGGCAATTGCACAGGCTAAAACTCGATTTGGCAGGGCATGTTTCGAAAGCCAGGGTATGTATCCGGTTATCTTTTTATCGCTGAAAGACATTAAAGCCTCCAGCTATGCCGATGCTTATCAAAATATTACCCGGTTGATGAGTCGTGTGTATCAAGAGCACCGCTATCTTTTGGATTCAGATGTATTATTTCCCGAGGATAAACAGATGATAGGTGCGATGATTCGGGAAGAAGCGTCGCCCTCACACGTCAAGTATGCTTTAGGAAGCCTCTCCCGCTATTTATCACTTCACCATAACGCAAAAGCAATCGTACTGATTGATGAATATGACACACCGATTCATGCGGCGTACCTTTCCACGCCACGCTATCACGATGAGATGCTGGAATTTATGCGTGGCTTTTTAGGTGAGGCATTAAAAGATAACGAATTTTTACATAAAGGTGTGGTGACAGGGATTTTGCGTATTGCTCAGGCGAATTTGTTTTCAGATTTGAATAATATTGATGTGTATACGCTTTTGCGAAGAGATTACACTCAGTATTTTGGGTTTACGCCGGATGAAGTTAAAAAGCTTGTGCTGGACTCTGGACTTCCTGTTAAGCTTGATGCGATTCAGTCATGGTACAACGGTTACCAAATCGGCGATACGGTTTTGTATAATCCCTGGTCGATGCTTTGCTGCCTTAAGCAACAAGGCCATCTTCAGTCATACTGGATTGAAACCGGCGAAGCCGGTTTGCTTGGCGTGGCTTTGCGCAAACAATCGATTCACGTTAAATTACAGCTTCAGCAGCTCATGGAAGGCGAGACTATCGAGGTTAAGCTGGATTACAGAACATCATTGCTTGATATTGAACGAAGCTCTGTGTCGGTGTGGACTTTACTCGTGTTTTCAGGTTATTTAAACGCACGTCCCACACATTTTGGCGATGACGGTGAAATTACATGCCAAGTCTCCATACCCAACCGCGAGGTCAGTGGCGCTTATGCACGTTTTGTTAAAAGCTGGTATCAACATGCTTTGAACGATGATTACAAAACGCTGCTGGAAGCTTTAATCCACGGTCGTGTCGAGCAATTTCAAGCATTGTTACAGACGTACATCGAGCAATCTTTAAGTTATTTTGATTTAGGTAAAAAAACGCCGGAAAAAATCTACCATGTTTTCATACTGGGGTTATTGGCAGGCCTACGTAGCGAATATTTGATTCAGTCGAACAAAGAAGCGGGTTATGGACGTTTTGATTTGGCGCTGGTTCCTCATGATGCAACAAAGTTAGGCATTATGATGGAGTTTAAAAGCGTGGATGAGCATGATGATTTAGATGCATCGGCACAGGGTGCCTTGAATCAAATCAAACAGCATCATTACACAAGTCTTCTGCAGCAGCATGGTATTAAAAAACAATTAGCACTCGGCATAGCTTTTTCTGGAAAACAGGTGGTTGTGCGAGCGGACGGGGCTATAACTTAATTTATTGGAATTATTTTGCTTGTGTGCTCTTTACATGACGCGAAGAGAGGCATAAACTGGTGTTCATTAAGCACATGACGAGCATGATTCATCTTCGTCTTGTGTACCAAAGGAGTGGTGTACCCGTAGCATGATGTGGCGGGGTTGTAATAGGGAATATGTAACGATGTCTTCTAACCTACATAATAACGATCATAGCCATTGGTACCTGGTGCAATGCAAGCCTCGAGAGAGTTTTCGAGCAGTGCTTAATTTAGAAAACCAAGGTTATACCTGCTTTCATCCTACCTATTATGTAAAACGAAAACGTGCGGGTTCTGTGACAACGGTGCTTGAACCGCTCTTTCCTCATTACCTTTTTATACAACTCAACCCCTCTGACAATTGGTCCTTTATTCGCTCAACGCGTGGCGTGAGTCGGCTGGTTTATTTTGATGGCATTCCCGCTAAATTAGATGGTTTTATGATAGAAGCCCTGCAACGCCAATGTGCCAAATTGAACGGTGAGCCGGTTCAGTCGTTGTATCAAGTGGGTGATGCTGTGGTGGTAACCGAGGGTTGCTTTAAACAAATTGAAGCCGTGGTGACGGCGGTGAGCGGTGATGAACGTGTTTGTTTATTATTAAGTTTATTTAATCGCCAGCAATCCGTCGAGTTACCTGTAGAAGCATTAGAAAAAGTTGCATAAGTAAACCCGGCGACGTGCCACGGCTTGACCGCGGCATCCAGGCGGTTAAGTTCATTAAGAAGTATGTGTTCTTTGGAAAATGAAACACTCAAATCCAAGGGCGGTAGCGTGTTTTTAAAGGGATTTTAAAAATATGATAAAAGCTGAAATCTGGAATGCATTAGAAAAACATGCGCATGATCTTTCAACATGCGGCATACAAGATTTTTATCAGCAATCGCCTGGTCGTGATACCGAATTTAAACAATCAACGTGTGGTATCGAGCTGGATTTTTCGAAGCAACGCGTCACGCATGAAACGCTAGACCTCTTATTCAAATTAGCCAAAGCCTGTCAGCTTAAAGAAAAAATTGTTGCGCTCATGGCTGGTGAAAAAGTGAACGCCTCTGAAAAGAGGGCTGCACTACATACAGCATTACGCGCACCTCAAGATAAGCCCTTGATGCTGGGTGGCCGCGATATCATGCGCGATATTTTTGACGCACGTCATAAAATGGAAGCAATTGCTAAAGAAATCAGAAATCAAACATGGTTTGGATACACAAACCAACCCATAACCGATGTTGTGAATATCGGCATAGGAGGCTCGGATTTAGGGCCAAAATTTTGTATCAGCGCTTTATCGGATGACACTTCTTCTGCATTAGGCTACCATTTTATTTCAGATGCTGATCCCGATGCATTTGAGCGGGTTACAGCCAGTCTAAATCCAGAAACGACCTTATTTATTGTTTCATCTAAATCATTTACGACCCAAGAAACGCTATTTAACATGAAAAAAGCGATGGATTGGGTGGGTGATCCTAAGCACTTTGATCAACATTTTATTGCGGTGACAGCAGACCCCGAAAAAGCACTGGCCTTCGGCATCAAGAATGTGTTACCGATTTGGGCTTGGGTTGGCGGTCGATATTCAGCATGCTCAGCCATTAACTTGGTAACCATGATTGCAATTGGACCCGAAAAATTCAACGAATTTTTATCGGGTGCACATGCGATGGATATGCATGTTAAAAACACTTCTTTTGAGAAAAATTTACCAGTACTGGCAGCATTACTTGGCGTTTGGAACATTAATTTTTTAAATATACATACCTTATTGATGCTTGTGTACTCCAGTCGATTAGAGCAACTTGTTCCTTATGTGCAGCAATTAGATATGGAAAGTAACGGTAAACGTATTGACCGAGATAATAAAACCGTACCCTACGCAACAGGGCCTATCATATGGGGTGGGCATGGTAATCGTGCACAGCACAGCTATTATCAATTGCTTTGCCAGGGCACGCATCGTGTAGCCATCGATTTTTTTAGCCTTAAAACATCGGATAAATGTATGGTTAATGCATTTTGTCGAGATAAACAACGCGTTTTAGTTGAGGGTGTGCAAGCGGATGACGAAGCTTCCAAGGCTATTTTAGGCGAAACGTCGCTCAATCATTTTAGTCTAGAGCAGTGTTCTCCTTATGTTTTGGGTGCTCTGATTGCTTTACACGAGCATAAAATTTATGTTCAAAGTGTTATTTGGAACATAAATCCATTCAACCAACCGGGTGTAGAGTCAGCCAAGTCTCGTCAAGGTGAAGCGCTTGAATATGTTTGAAAAAATTTGCATCATTGGCCTGGGTTACATTGGGCTCCCTACGGCCGCTGTATTAGCGTCAAGGAAAATAAATGTTCTGGGCGTCGATATTAACCCCAAAGCCGTTGAAACCATTAATCAAGGCAAGATTCATTTAGTCGAGCCGGATTTGGATATGGTTGTACATGCCGTGGTATCCGAAGGGTATTTACGAGCAACTTCAACGCCTGAACCTGCAGATGCTTTTTTAATTGCGGTACCGACACCTTTCAAAGACAATCACCAGCCTGATTTAAGTTATATTCAAGCAGCGGCTAAGTCCATTGCGCCTGTTTTGAAGCAAGGTGATTTAGTTGTGCTTGAGTCGACCTCGCCTGTCGGTGCAACCGAGCAATTGGTCGAATGGTTAGCCGAGGCAAGGCCGGATTTAACGTTTCCTCTTCAACAGGGTGAACAATCAGATATTCGTGTTGCTTATTGCCCTGAGCGTGTATTGCCTGGCCATGTGTTGCGTGAGTTAGTTCAAAATGATCGCGTGATGGGTGGTATTACGCCCGCATGTTCACAACAAGCGACTCAATTGTATCAACTTTTTGTTGAAGGCGAGTGTATTGTGACAGATGCTCGTACGGCTGAAATGTGTAAGCTCACGGAAAATAGTTTCCGAGATGTGAACATTGCTTTTGCCAATGAGCTATCCATGATTTGCGATAAGCTTGATATTAATGTGTCTGAGTTAATTGCGCTTGCTAATCGTCATCCTCGCGTTAATATTTTACGCCCAGGCCCTGGTGTTGGAGGGCATTGCATTGCCGTGGACCCATGGTTTATTGTGAGCAGTGCACCTGAAGAAGCGCGTTTGATTGAGATGGCGCGTCAAGTCAATGACAGCAAGCCACATTGGGTTATTGACAAGGTAAAAGAAGCGGTGACAGAGTTTTTAGATGAAAATCCTGGTAAACAAGAAAGAGATATAAGTATTGCTTGTTTTGGTTTAACGTTTAAAGCTGATATTGATGATTTACGTGAAAGTCCGGCATTACAGATTGTGGAAGATGTTGCAAAAGATCACAAAGGACTGATCTGGGTTGTTGAGCCGAATATTCGTGCTTTACCACCGTTATTAGCTAACTTGGTGAGTTTGACTGACAGCAATACTGCTCTGTTAGAGTCAGATGTTGTATTGATACTTGTGGAGCATAAAAGTTTCACGGGTGTATTTGAGGCTGTTTGTCGAGAGAAGTATAAAGTCGTTGACACGCGAGGCATTTGAATAACGTATTGTTTTGGGCTTATGGTTAATAAAAGGATATTGGGACCTTATTATGTTTAATGATAAATCGATTCTTATTACTGGCGGTAGTGGTTCATTCGGGCATCAATATGTTCGAATGATTTTGAAAAATTATCAGCCTAAGAAGCTCATTGTTTATTCTCGGGATGAATTAAAACAATATGAACTAGCTCAGTTATTTTCAGATAAAGAACATGAGTGTATGCGTTACTTTATTGGAGATGTTCGTGATAAGGAGAGATTAACACAGGCTATGCGAGGCGTTGATTATGTTATTCATGCGGCAGCGTTGAAACAAGTTCCCGCTGCTGAGTATAATCCTATGGAATGTATTAAAACAAATATCCATGGGGCTGAGAATGTTATTCATGCAGCATTGGATGCGGAAGTAGAAAAAGTCATTGCATTGTCAACGGATAAAGCAGCTAATCCAATTAATCTTTATGGAGCGACAAAATTAGCATCAGATAAGTTATTTGTTGCTGCAAATAATATTGCAGGAGGTCATCGTACGCGCTTCTCGGTTGTTCGTTATGGAAATGTGGTAGGGTCTCGTGGCTCTGTTGTACCGTTTTTTAATAAGCTAATAAAAGAAGGTGCTGATTCACTGCCCATTACAGACGAAAGAATGACTCGATTTTGGATAACGTTGGATGATGGCGTTCGTTTTGTATTAAAAAATTTTGAAAGAATGAGTGGTGGTGAAATTTATGTGCCGAAAATACCATCCGTTCGAGTTACAGATTTAGCTAGTGCAATGGCACCTCACATAGAGCAGCGTTTTATTGGTATT
The DNA here is from genome assembly GCA_029212505.1 of Legionellaceae bacterium. Taxonomy (GTDB): domain Bacteria; phylum Pseudomonadota; class Gammaproteobacteria; order Legionellales; family Legionellaceae; genus JAALKW01. The sequence continues at coordinate 213,242 of JARGOS010000002.1, forward strand.
CGTCCGGGTGAAAAAATACATGAAGTGATGTGTCCTGCAGATGACTCACACTTAACTTTGGAGTTTAGAGATCATTTTGTTATTAAACCCACGATTTCATTTACAGATAGTAATAATGATTTTTCAACTAACAAACTTGGAGAAATAAGCAGTCCCGTTGAACAGGGGATGGAATATAGCTCTGGAAGCAACGAGCATTTTCTAAGTATAGAAGAAATTGTGCAGATGAATAGAGTGGCAGGATTCATATGATTCCTTATGGACGACAGGATGTAACCGACGTTGATATAGCTGCGGTAAATGATGTATTGCAGTCTGATTGGTTAACACAAGGTCCATGCGTCCCTCGTTTTGAGGAGGCGATAGCTCATCGTGTTGGTGCAGAATATGGAGTTGCTGTTAATTCAGGAACAAGTGCATTACATGTGGCTTGTCTTGCATTAGGACTTGGGGCAGGAGATTGGCTTTGGACATCACCTAATACATTTGTAGCATCAGCTAACTGTGGTCTTTATTGTGGCGCACAAATTGATTTTGTAGATATTGATCCGCAAACTTATAATATGAGTGTTCAAGCATTATCTGAAAAGCTTGAGCAAGCTGAAATACATGGCAAGTTACCTAAGGTAATTATACCGGTTCACTTTGCTGGTCAATCTTGTGATATGGAAGCTATTCACAAATTATCCAAGCGATATGGCTTTAAGATTATTGAAGATGCGTCGCATGCTATAGGTGGTTTATATAAAAACTTACCGATTGGGTGTGGTCGTTATGGCGATATTACCGTGTTCAGCTTTCATCCAGTGAAGCTTATTACGACAGGTGAGGGGGGGATGGCAGTTACGAATAGCTCTGAATTTGCTGAAAGGATGGTGTTGCTACGTTCGCATGGCATTACACGTGATCCAAAAAAGATGGCGAATATAGTTCAAGGTGAGTGGTATTATGAGCAGGTTGAGTTAGGTTTAAATTATCGAATGACGGATATGCAAGCTGCATTAGGTTTGAGTCAGCTTGAGCGCTTAGATAACTTCGTGAGACAACGACATCAATTTGCATCGGTGTATAACATCGAACTTACTGGGTTGCCGTTACTTTTACCATTTCAACATCAAGATGTTTACTCTGCTTTTCATTTATATGTTGTTCAACTTGAAGAGAATAGTAACTATATTGGTGGCCGAGATAAGCTTTTTAATCAATTAAGACAAGCCGGGATAGGGGTAAATGTTCATTATATTCCGGTGCATACTCAACCTTATTATCAAGCCTTAGGTTTTCAGTCTGGGCAGTTTAGTGAAGCCGAAAAATATTATGAACGAGCGATTACTCTTCCACTTTATCCAGGACTTGAAGAAACGGAACTCTCTCAGGTTGTGGAGTTACTTCGTAGTGAGTTGCTTGCATGAATCCTTCTTCTATTGAGCTTGCATTAGGAACTGCTCAGTTTGGCATGAAGTATGGTATTGTTGGGCGTGGTGAAGTGGTTCCTATAAATGAAGTGCAGCAAATTTTAGCGAAAGCTTGGGAATTGGGTCTCCGTACAATTGATACGGCTCCAGTATATGGTGAAATTGAAGCACATTTAGCTCCACTATTAGATGACTATGCTTATCGTGTCGTTTCAAAAATTTCGGCACTGCCAGAATCTGTTGATTTAAAGCGAGTTGAACACATTGTTTCGGAGTCTATTCAAAAAACACGTGATCGGTTAGGTGATTCATTAACAACCCTGTTATTTCATCACGCAGATGATCTATTAGGAAAATCAGGTGACTTGATTTGGAAAACTGCAACTCGATTGATTGAAGGCTCAGATATACAGCTTGGTGTTTCTTGTTATTCACCGGAGGAGTTGCTTGAGCTTCGTCATCGTTTTAATGTAAATGTGGCGCAACTTCCAGGAAATGCTTTAGATCAGCGGTTACGAACTGTTAATGGTTTAGAAAATATTGAGATACATCTTCGAAGTGTGTTTTTACAAGGAGCACTTCTAAGAGAACCAAATAAAGTTGTGCAAGCTTTACCAAAACAAACACTAGAAGCTCTTCGTTTATGGCAAAAATGGTGCGCAAATCAATGTATTCCAGCACTGCAAGGTGCATTAAGCATGGCGAAGAGTCTGCCTGGTGTTCGTTATTGTATTGTTGGTGTTGATAACTTAGCTCAGCTTGAAGAAATTTGTGAAGCTTGGTCGTATGCGGAGGCCATAACGTCATACCCACCAAGCATTAATAACCCAGAAATTATTGATCCACGATATTGGTTAAAACCTAATATAAAACCTGAGTTTTGTGTATGAACATAGTTGCAATTGTTCAAGCTCGTATGGGTTCTACCCGTTTTCCAGGTAAAGTTATGCGGCCAATTTGTGGCATGCCAATGATTGGGCTTTTGTTGGAGCGTTTATCGTTAGCCTCAATGCTTAATCAAATCATTGTTGCGACATCAGTAAATGAAGAAAACGTAACATTAACAAAGTATTTAGGTCAGTCAGGCCATCGATTTTATTGTGGTAGCGAAACGGATGTTTTGGGACGTTATTATGAGGCAGCACAATATACTATGGCCGATGTTATTGTACGAATCACAGGTGATTGTCCCCTGATTGACCCCGAGATTGTTGATGTTGTTATTAAAAAATTTATAGAGTCTGACGTTGACTACGCTAGTAATATTAGCCCACCGACATACCCTGATGGCCTAGATGTCGAAGTTTTTAATTTTCACTCGTTAGAGAAAGCTTACCTAGAGTCAAAGTTACCTAAACATCGCGAACATGTGACCTCTTTTTTACGTGAATCAGATGATGTGTCATCTGCAAACTACTTTTGTGAAGTAGATTACTCACATGAACGTTGGACGGTTGATGAAGCAAAAGATTTTGAGGTTGTTCGAGCTGTGTTTGAAAAATTTCACCCTCAAAAAGATTTTGGATGGCGCGAGATTTTAGACTTACGTCAATCCGAACCCAAATTGTTTGAAGCAAATTCCGATTTAATTCGTAATGATGGAGCGCAAATGGGAACAGGTCAAAAGCTTTGGAAGCGTGCTAAAAGCGTTATTCCAGGGGGGAATATGCTTCTCTCAAAACGTCCAGAAATGTTTCTTCCTGAACTGTGGCCGTCCTATTATAGTAAAGCCCAAGGCTGTACCGTTTGGGATCTTGATGGTAAAGAATATATTGACATGTCTATGATGGGAATTGGAACAAATCTTTTAGGTTATTGTCATCCTGAAGTTGATGAAGCTGTTCGATGTACTGTTAGTTCAGGAAATATGAGTACACTCAATTGTTCCGAAGAAGTTTACCTTGCAGAAAAGTTGATTGAATTACATCCTTGGGCAGATATGGCACGATTCGCACGTACGGGTGGAGAAGCAAATGCCATTGCAATTCGTATTGCTCGGGCCGCGAGTGGGAAGGAAAAAGTTGCTTTTTGTGGTTATCATGGTTGGCATGATTGGTATTTGGCTGCAAACCTTGGTGATGAAAAGACTCTTTCCGGGCATCTACTTCCTGGGTTAGAACCGACGGGGATTCCAAGTACTTTACGTGATACGATTTATCCGTTTAATTACAATCAATTTGATGAGTTGCAAGAGCTGGTAAATGTGCATGACATCGGTGTAATTAAAATGGAAGTGTCACGTAATCAAGGTCCAGAACCAGGATTCTTGGAAAATGTTAGACAACTAGCAACAGATAGGGGGATCGTCCTTATTTTCGATGAGTGTACCTCTGGATTTAGGCAAATCAACGGTGGCCTCCATAAATTATATGGAGTCGAGCCGGATATGGCCGTTTTTGGAAAAGCACTTGGAAATGGGTATGCTATTACAGCAATGATTGGGCGACGCGATGTTATGGAAGCGGCTCAGACAAGTTTTATTAGTAGTACATTCTGGACTGAACGAATCGGCCCTACTGCTGCATTGAAGACTCTAGAGGTTATGGAAAAAGTTGAATCTTGGGATGTGGTTACTGCAACAGGAAATAATATTCGTCAGCGATGGATTGACCTTGCAGAAAATCATCGATTAAAACTTAGTGTATCGGGACTTCCTGCTTTATCAGGATTTAGTTTTGAAAGTCAAAATGTACTTGCATATAAGACGCTAATCACACAAGAAATGTTAGCAAAAGGTTGGCTTGCGGGTAATAGTGTTTACACAAGCTTGGCGCATACACCAGAAATAATTAATGCATATTTTGAAGCATTAGATCCAGTATTTGCTTTGATTGCTGAATGTGAAGCAGGACGAGATGTGATGGGATTGCTCAATGGGCCTGTATGCCATGCTGGATTTAAGCGTTTGAATTAAAGTGTAGGTATATCTATTTGGTAAATATTGTCTATAAGTAGCTGAATGGTTTCGGCGGGTGAGTTTTTGATTATGAATAACGTTGCAGTTATCCCTGTTCGAGGTGGAAGCAAACGGATTCCTCGAAAAAACATACGGGAGTTTATGGGGAAGCCACTGGTTGCCTACTCTATTGAGAATGCCTTGAAAAGTGGTGTTTTTAGTCGGATTATTGTCTCAACTGATGATGAAGTGATTTCCGACATTGCTAAAAGTTATGGTGCTGAAGTACCTTTTCTACGTCCATTGAATCTTTCTGGTGATTATGTGGGGACTACCGAGGTGATTGCCCATACAGTTAATTGGCTTCGTGAACATCATTATGAGCCTACGGCTGTTTGCTGTATTTATGCAACCGCTCCCTTTCTTCAAAAATCTGATTTGAAGAAAGGCTTAGATATTTTGAAAGGAGGAGGCTGGCAATATGTTTTTTCTGCGACAAAATTTAGCTTTCCTATTTTTCGTGGGTTTAAACGGCACGCCGATCAATGTTTAGAAATGTTTTTCCCTGAGCACTTTCAAACACGGTCACAAGATTTGCCTGAAGCAATGCACGATGCAGGGCAGTTTTATTGGGGACGACCCGAGGCTTGGTTAGAGGGGCTCAATATATTTGAACGATGGTCAACTGTGGTTGAGTTACCTTCATGGCGTGTTCAGGACATTGATACTCTGGATGACTGGGAGCGAGCAGAAATCATTTATAGCTTGCTTGATAGACTTGATAATTAATTGTTTTATGTACTATTGATGGATAAATAAATGATGCGGGTTGCTTTTCGGGTAGATAGTGGCATTTTAATTGGGAGTGGCCATGTGCAACGTACATTAACACTTGCAAATGAGTTACGTCGATGTGGCGCAAAGGTTGTATTTATATCTCGAACACATGAGGGGCACTTACTAAGCTATTTTGAGCGAGAGGAACATGTAGTATATCCACTTCCAGTGCCTGCGACCAACAAAAATGAGCCTTTGTTAGGTGGTTATGAAGCCTGGCTTGGTGTAACGCCCGAGCAAGATGCAATTGATACAGTAGCTGTGCTTGAAGGACAGTTTTATGATTGGTTGGTTGTCGATCATTATGCTTTAGATTATCGTTGGGAGGAGGCGCTACGAGTAATTGTAGATAAAATTATGGTCATTGACGATTTAGCGAATCGTACCCATGATTGTGATTTATTACTTGATCAAAATTATTTTGGGATAGAAGCAGAATGTCGGTATGAAAATAAATTACCGCTGTTTACTCAGCTTCTTTTAGGGCCTAAGTTTTCTTTATTACAACCAGACTATGCACAATTACATGATATTTGTTTGCCGAAAGATGAACGTGTTAAGCGTGTATTGATATATTTTGGTGGGGTTGATTTAGAGAATCAAACAAGCAAGGTATTGAGTGCATTGACTACTCCGGAACTAAGTCATTTATTAGTGGATGTGGTGGTTGGTTCTAATTGCCTGAATTTAAGAGCTTTAGAAGAACAAGTTGCAAGGCGAGGAAATGTTACATTTTATCAGAGTCTTCCAACGTTAGCTGATTTAATGATGCAATCCGACCTTGTGATTGGTGCTGGAGGCAGTACTACATGGGAAAGGATGTGTTTGGGCAAGGCCTCTGTTATCACGTGTGTGGCTGAAAATCAACGGATATTTAGTCAAAAACTTAGTCATGATGGCTATCAAGTTGTACTTTCAACTGATGAATCGGATACATATCAGGGGTGGCAGCAAAAGATTTTGGAGTTAATCAATAGCCCGTTTAAACGTAAGGCAATGTCGAAAAAAGCATATCAGTTGGTTGATGGTTTAGGATGCAGGAGGGTCGTTGATAAGATGTTTGAAATAAATTCGAGTGACACGAAAAAGCTTAATATTAATATATTAAGTGATGAAGACTCTTGGTTTGCTGGCATGGGAGAGAAACTGAGCCAAAGCTGGGTGCAAGATGGGCATGAAGTTCTTCGTATTTCTCGACCAGAAAAACTTATTGAGGGTGATGTTTGTTTCATTCTTAGCTGCTCTAAAATTCTTACAGAAAAGCAGTTGGCCTTAAATTCCCATAATATTGTTGTTCATGCTAGCGCATTACCTGAAGGTCGGGGTTGGTCTCCAATGACGTGGCAAATTTTGGAAGGAAAAAATAAGATTTGTGTAACGTTATTTGAAGCGATGTCTGAACTTGATGCGGGTCCAATTTATGCTCAAAATTGGCTTATTCTTGATGGCCTTGAGTTAGTAGACGAATGGCGTAAAAAATTAGAAGCTGTGATACAGCGTTTATGCATTGATTGGGTATCAGGCTATCCAGAGAGTACGATTAATGCTGTTCCTCAATGTGGAGAAGGCTCTTATTACCCGCGACGTAAAGCGGGTGATAGTGAACTTGATCTAGATAAAACGCTTAGAGAGCAGTTCAATCATTTACGTGTTGTTGATAATAATAGTTACCCTGCATTTTTTTATTTGAATGGGCAAAAATATTGTCTTTATATAGAAAAAATGAGTTAAATAAATCAATTTTTAGTTTGGTTTTGGGAGTTAGAGGCTATGAGTTTATGTATAGAAAAAACCCAGATCGGTGAAGGGCATGCGCCATTTGTTATTGCAGAAATGTCAGGAAATCATAATCAGTCGCTTGAGAGCGCTTTAAAAATTGTTGACGCTGCTGCTGATAGTGGTGCTCATGCAATTAAATTGCAGACCTATACTGCAGATACAATGACGCTTGATTTAGCGGAGCGTGAATTTTTTATTAATGACCCTCAAAGCCCTTGGCAGGGTAACTCTCTTTATGATTTATATAAAATTGCGCATACGCCATGGGAATGGCATGAACCTATTTTTCAACGAGCTCGTGAGCGAGGTTTAATTGCGTTTAGTGCACCATTTGATACAACAGCTGTTGACTTTTTAGAGTCGCTAAATGTTCCTGCGTATAAAATTGCATCATTTGAGAATATTGATTTACCGCTGATTCGAAAAGTTGCTGCGACAGGAAAACCACTTATTATTTCAACAGGAATGGCAAGTTTGTCCGAAATTGATGATGCTGTATGCGCAGCTCGTAAAACGGGCTGTGAAAACTTAATTTTACTGAAATGTACAAGTAGTTATCCTGCAAGCCCGTCATCATCTAATTTGCGTAGCATCCCTTATCTTAAGACCTTATTTAATTGTGAGGTGGGGCTATCTGACCATACATTAGGGATCGGGGCTGCCGTAGCAAGTGTAGCGTTAGGGGCGTCAGTTATTGAAAAACATGTGACACTTGATCGTTCGGAAGGAGGGGTCGACGCAGCATTTTCATTAGAGCCTCAAGAATTAGAGTTATTAGTAAGAGAAACACGAACTGCATCCGAGGCTTTAGGTAAAGTACGATTAGGACGGAGTGATGAAGAAGAAGGTTCGCTTGTTTTTAGGCGTACACTTTATGTTTGTGAGGATTTAGCTGAAGGTGATAGTTTTAATTCAAAGAACTTACGAGCGATTCGCCCCGGTTATGGACTTTCTCCTAAATACATAGAGCAACTAATGGGTAAAAAAGTTATTAAGGCTGTGAAACGGGGAACTCCAATGACCTGGAATTTAATTTAGTTGCTAAGCAATGTTATTTATATTGACAAGACCTTCAATGATGCCGGTATTGTTCGTTAGATATAATAGAAGAATGAAGGTTTAGGGACTAGGTGTGAATAAGACAACGTTAAAAGTGTTATTGAATATTTGGCAGCATATAAGCAAGCGAAGGCGTGGACAGTTTATACTTTTACTCTGTTTGACTTTTGTTTCTGCTTTGACTGAAGTGTTGAGTCTTAGTTCGACCATACCCTTTATTGGTGTTATAACTGAACCAGATAAAGTTTATGCTTTACCGATTATGGCGTATGTCATTCAAGGGCTTAAAATTAATTCAGCTCAGGATTTAATAGTCCCTTTATCCGTCGGCTTTGGACTGGCGGCTCTGCTTGCGGGAGCATTACGTTTGACATTAATTTGGATGAGTACTTGGCTTGGAAATGCTACAGGTACAGATTTTGGTGTAAGTATTTATCATAAAACTCTTTATCAACCTTATCATGTTCATATTAGCCGTAGTAGCAGTGAGGTTATTAGCGGTATTACACAAAAAGTTAGTATGGCAACAGGAGTAATTATTTCGGTCGTTACTTTTATAACAACGATCGCATTGTTCATTACAATAATGAGTGTGTTATTGATCGTTGATCCAATGCTTTCACTTATTGCAGTATTTGTTTTTGGCGGATCTTATGTTTTGATTGCCAAAAGTACTCGGGCTCGTTTAATGCGTAACGGTCATATACTGGCTTTGCAACAAACGCTAGTTATGAAATCTCTACGAGAGGGACTAGGTGCAATTCGTGATGTCCTTTTAGATGGTGTTCAGAACGAATACGCTAGCACCTATAGACAGGCCGCATTGAAACAACAACGGGCTAATTCACAAAACTCCTTTTTAAGTCAGGCACCTCGTTATCTTATGGAAACGCTAGGAATGCTATTGATTGCCTTTTTTGTATTAATCGCTAGCTATCGCCCATCCGGGTTGGTTGGTATTTTGCCTAAGCTAGGTCTTTTAGCATTAGGTGCACAGCGTCTCTTACCGCTCATGCAACAAATCTATGGAAGTTGGTCTACGATCATGGGTAATCGGGGAGGGGTAATTGATGTGATTGAACTGCTTGATCAACCTTTATCAAATGAAGGTTGTGCTTCAATGCCCTCTCCTCTGCAATTCAATCGAGATATTAAATTTAAAAACCTTTCTTTTCAATATACAAATACGAGCCCTTTTGTTTTAAAGCATGTTAGTTTAAGTATTCCCAAGGGAGCTCGAGTTGGTATTGTCGGTGATACAGGCTGTGGTAAAAGTACCATGTTCGATATACTGATGGGGCTTCTTGAGCCAACGAGAGGCGAGTTTTTAATTGACGATGTCGTGATCAATCGAGTTAACAAGCGATCGTGGCAGCGGATCATTGCGCATGTACCCCAAACAATTTTTTTGACGGACTCAACGATTGCAGAGAATATCGCATTTGGTGTGCCTGTTAATAAAATTAATCATCAACGTGTGCGTGAGGCTGCTGAACGCGCACATGCACATAAGTTTATTGAAAATAGCGCTGAAGGCTATAATACTTTTGTTGGAGAGCGGGGTATTCGTTTAAGTGGTGGACAGCGACAGCGAATAGGTATTGCGAGAGCATTTTACAAACAAGCGAGTGTTTTATTTTTTGATGAGGCGACGAGTGCTCTGGATAATAACACTGAGAACGATGTCATGAGCGCAATCGATTATTTGGATGAAAACGTCACTATCTTAATAGTTGCACATCGACTAACAACACTTAAAAAATGCACTCATTTTGTTAAGTTAGAAGAAGCTCGTATTAAACATATAGATTCGTACGTTGATGTGCAGTTGGAAGAAGTTGAATGATCAGTTACCACCTGGTCACCAGCGCTGATGAAAGAACATGGTTTTCTGAAAAGCCAGTGCTCTTTTTAGGTAAATGGTGTCAGTCGTATAACCGACAAAATATATGGAAAGGAATGGATGCTGTACTTGCTGAACCCTATGGTTTTCAGAAGGGGCAGAAAAAGCGTGATCTTGCTTATGTGAATGAAGTGTCTAGTCAATTATTGTTCGAGTTGGCAGATGAGCTTAATGTGTTCCATCAAACTAATTATAGTGTTCGTTTTTGGAATATAGTTCTTGGCCATTGGATGCAGCGCTGTGTCGAGGTCATATTTAATCGCTATGCGACAGTGGAGCAGGCACTAAACAAATACTCCATTTATGGCACGACTGTTATCGATACAACGTATAATCTAGCTACAAATGATACGCAGTCATTTAACACGGCTTGTAGTGATGATTTATGGAATCATTTTCTTTTTAGCCGAATCATTAAGTTTTTGGGCGGAGTAAAAATTAATTTCATTTCTTTTAAGACCTTAGGTAGCTTTCAGATAAAACAAAAGAATCTTCGTTCTAGTCAACTCCGTTCAGGAGTAAAATATTTATTTTATCTGCTGAATAATCATGTTTTTCCCCGATTTAGCAAGAAAACAGATGCTTTTATAGCTAGCAGTTATTTGCCCAAATGGGAAGAAATTAAATTAGCCCTGTTTTTGGGACAAGCACCTCAGTTCTGGGTAAGTCCAGCATTAGAATTAGTTGATTTTCAGGAAGAACTTCGTCATAAGATTAACGTTAAAACAGAGGGCTACAGTGGTTTTGAATTATTTCTTCGACAAAATTTAAATGAGTTGATTCCAATTTGTTATTTAGAAGGGTTTAAGCAGTTAATGCGTCAAGTTCAAACCTTATCATGGCCTCAATCACCTCGATTTATTTTTACTTCAAATAGATATGATACAGATGAAATATTTAAAGTTTGGACGGCGTGTCATGCTTTAAAAGGTGTTCCTTATTTTGTTGGCCAGCATGGGAATAATTTTGGAACATCAATTAGAAGTTCTAATTTTCCTGAAATGCTAACATGCGATAAATTTTTTTCTTGGGGTTGGTCTAAGCCGAGTTCAAAATTTATTCCCGCTTTTATATTTAAGAGCTCAGGTTGTAATTTATTTAAATCAGATCCGAATGGTGGTTTGTTATTGATTGAATATCGACCGCCTTTACGTCTGGAAGCCAGCGATGACTCATATGCGTTTTCACTTTACCAAGAAGAGCAATCTACATTTGTAGAAAGATTACCTGACTCTATTCAGCAAAGATTGACTGTACGGCTTCATAGTTATCAAACATCTCACTGGGCAGAAGAGAAGCGGTGGAGAGAACGTCATCCAAGTGTGAGTCTTGATTTAGGCGGGAAATCAATTAAAAAATCAATAAAAGAAAGCCGTTTAGTTGTGCATTCTTATGATTCAACAGGGCTTCTTGAAACACTTGCGTCAAACGTGCCGACTCTATGTTTCTGGGCTGATGGATTGGAGCATTTGCTGCCTTCGGCGAGGCCTTTTTATCAAATACTTCGGGATGTAAGCATTATTGTTGATACTGCTGAGCAAGCAGCGCAATTTATCGCAATGCACTGGGATGATATTGAGGGGTGGTGGCGAAGTGAGGTTGTGCAATTGGCTCGAGAATCATTCTGTAGTGAGTATGCTCGGATAGAGAGACGAGGAGCTAGAAAGTTAAAAACACTATTGAGTAACCAGCTTGAATGAGCATTCATGGTTTATTGATTTGTTTTGTGCACTTTGAGTTGATGAGGGCTGTAAGGTTGCTATTATGCGTTATTTAAGATTATTTGTTCTGTTAACGCTGGTATTTGCAGCAAGCCGAGGCATTTTTATATACCATCTTGGATGGAGCCCTGCTGTTACTTATCCAGTCACGAGTATGGCTATTATTTTTTCCGGGATGCTTTCGCTTTATTTTATGTCTTATGATAATAATAAGCGAGAGCTTATTTGGCTATTTAATATGGTGAAAGTTAACGCACTAGTGCAGCTATTTTATTTTTTTACAACTTATTTAATTTCTTCGACGATAGAGGTTTCATCGTTATATATGGCATTAGGGTTTCCAATTATATTTTTTATAATGAAGTTAAAAGAAGACACGCTTGAATTGGCTCTTTTAAGTATCGTAATCATTACCATTACAGGTATAAATATCATCCATTCATTGAGTGAATACAGCGAAATTGTGTCTGCGCGCGAAATTTTGCGTCCAACAGCGGAGGGAGTGGGACGGATTGGTGAGTATTTTCTAGCATTTGGTTATCAAGGAGATCATCATGATGCTGCTAATATTTTGATGTTTACTGCACCATTATTTCTTGTAAGTGCACTCTACAAACCACAACAATCATTGTTGAAAAAAATGGTTTTGTTTATAACAATTGGGTTTTCAATACAGGCATTATTATTAACCGGCAGTGCGTCTAATATTAGTATTTGTCTTTGTATGCTAATTATTGTTTCTTGGGCAAACAAGAATGTTCGAATGTTTATAATGGTTCTAGTCAGTGTCGTTTTACTTTTAAATAGTAAGGAGTTAGGAGTAAATTCATTCTTTTTGAGTAAGTTTTCTGGTCATAATGATCTTGCTACTGGCGGTATGTTTAATTCCCTTGATTTAGTTTCTATTTTAACGTCGATGCATTCAATATTGTTTGGTTTTGGTTATCACTTCAATGTACCTATGGTTCATTCTGAAGTGGCTTTTGTTAAACTATTGATATCAATTGGATTATTTGGTTTTATTGTTTTAAGTTTCATCTTATTTTCGCCAATATATTATATGCGAAAAATCCAGATCATTATTAAAGAAATGAAACGTAATACAGTGGCTTACAATAACTTACTTGTAACGGAGTATACTTACGTAATGGGTATTGCCTTAGCTTGTTTATCAGGTACTCTATCATTGGTTCATTATGGATCCCTGTTTAGAATAACATCTATCTGCCCGTTTGTTTGTCTTTTGGCGCTTTTTTTTAAAAAATATCTAGAGTTGAGCTTCAACCTACCTTCCTATGTTGCTGAGCCATCTGAGTTTTCTCAGGGGGTGAGTCGATGAAGTTGTCAATATGCATTCCCACATATAACAGAGCTGCCCATTTGGTAAATTGTTTGAAATCAATTAATATTGCTGCAAGCTCTGTTTCAGAAAATATTTTAAAAAATATAGAGATCTGTATTTCGGATAATGGTTCATTAGATTCGACACAAGATGTGGCATCGCAAGCGAATATGATTTTACCGGTAACGTACCATAGGAATACTGAGAACATTGGTATTCCACGTAACTTTCTAAAGGTTATCGAAATAGCACGAGGTGAATTTATTTGGTTGCTTGGGGATGATGACTTATTGTTACCTGACTCGTTTAGTCGTTTATTTGAGTTATTTTATAAATATTCGAAGGTGGATTTCTTTTATGTGAATGCTAGCCATTTATCTACAGAATATGTACTTTCATTTCCACAACCATTTGATACATCGTCTCTTCCCATCATGAAGCCATTTTCTGATAGAGCTAATTCGGGAGAAATGAATTTTTTAGAGCTGATTGATCCTAATGTGTCGTTTGATTTTTTAGGAGGCATGTTTTTATCGGTATTTAAACGAGAAAATTGGGTGAGGCATTGCTTACAGCTTGACTCCTTGGCGCTATTATCAGGAGAGACATTTTCTCATTTTGATAATACATTTCCACATATAAAGATTTTTTCGAAGGCATTCGCTGAATCGCGAGCATACTTTAATGCAAAGCCATTGGTTGTTTGTCTCTCTGGAGCAAGAGAATGGGCACCTATGTATCCTTTTGTCCGTAGTATTCGCCTTATTGAAGCATTAAAATTATATCGTGAAGCGGGTCTTTCTTTTTATCAATATATAAAATGTAGAAATTTCGCTTTACAAAATTTTATACCTGATCTGATCACAATCTTTTTAAACCGTAAAAATTCAGGGCTTCATTTTCTTAAATTAAAAAGACATGTTTTAAGTAATTGCATTTATCCTAATGTTTATTTTTCTCCATTTTTGTATGTGATGAAACGAACGAAATCATTTTTCCAGCGGGAATGATACTGGTAAAATAAAGTGTCTGACAAAGTTTAGTGTTGCAATAAATTTTGGCAAAATACTTTTGTTTGAACGAGTTATATTAAATTAAATAAGGATATTTTTATGAATCAAGGTTTGCTTGAAGTGAGTCATTGTGAAGTATGTTCTAATACACGGTTGACTTCAGTGCTCAATTTGGGGCATCACCCTATGTGTGATGATCTTGTTGCTGTTGATGATTCGAGAGCTTGCCATGAATATCCAATTGATATTCTTTTCTGTCCAAAATGTATTACGGCACATCAGCGGTTTCAAGTGCCTAAAAGTGAACTCTTTCCAGCAACTTATCATTATCGCTCACGATTTACAGCCGATGTGCTTAATGGGATGCAAAATTTGGTAGCTGAATGTGAAAAGCAATTTGGTAGTTTATCAGGTAAAAAAGTAGTAGATATTGGATGTAATGACGGTAGCTTATTAAATATATTTAGTGAAAAAAATAGTACGACGATTGGAATTGAACCAACGGATGCGGCGGATGACGCAAAACAGGCGAATCATATTGTCTATAAGGGTTACTTTTCTGAAGCCTTAGCCCAGCAGGTTGTGCAAGAGCATGGATGTCCGGACTTCATTACGTTTACTAATGTTTTTGCCCATATAGAAGATTTGAGCAGTGTACTGCGCGCACTGAAAATTTTAATGTCGGAGCAAACAGTTCTTGTTATTGAAAATCACTACCTTGGCTCGGTTTTGGACGGGAATCAATTTGATACTTTTTATCATGAGCACCCAAGAACGTATAGTTATGCGTCATTTACACGTATGGCATGTACTTTAGGTTCAGATATTTTGGGCGTTGAATTTCCATCCCGCTATGGGGGTAATATTCGCGTATTTATTGGTTCTTCTCATCTTAAGGTGAACGTGGATGAGGAAAAACTAGATCAATTGAGTGATCGAGAATCTCGATATGGTTTGGCGTTTGGTTTAATGAACGAAAATATAGAACGTTGGAAACATAACAAAGCTCAAGAAATTAAAAAGCTTGTTAACGAACATGGCCCTTTACGTGCAAAAGCTTTTCCAGGTCGAGCTGCAATACTGGTGAAATTGCTTGGTTTGGATGAATCGATGATATCTGCTGTGTATGAGAAACCAGGTTCGATGAAGATTGGGCATTATCTGCCAGGTACGCGCATTCCTATTCATTCAGATGATGAATTATTTGCATTATCGAATCAAGCCTTGCCTATTTTGAATTTAGCCTGGCATATACCAGAAGAAATCAGCAGTTACATGCATGCGCATGATTATGTAGGTGAAATAATAGGAATATTGTCAGTTCAAGATTTTAATGATTATTCTGGCTTGAGTTCAAAGAGTGCTCGAATAAATGAACTTAGTGAATTAACAAAAGCGTAGCTGAACATATGACTTATGAACTGACTCAATGCCTAAAGAGCTCCTCCATTTCTCGTCTAGCGGTGATTGGTGGGGGTCGGTGGGCGCGGGTCATTGCCGAAGTGCTACACCGGATATTGCCGTCGAATATTATTTTATCTGTTCACTCCAAAAGAAATGTTCAGGCATTAGAAGCATGGTCGAGTTCACTTGTTGCTGGTGAACGAATAGTTATATCAGAAGAATGGCCTGAATTGAACGAAGCGCGTGACTGCGCAGTGATTGTCGTGAATGCAGTAAGAGATCATGCTGATGCGGTTAAGCGTGCTCTCTCGTCAGGAGCACCTGTTCTTGTGGAAAAACCTGTGGCTCTTTCGGCTGGAGACGTTGAGCGCCTTATGGCTTTATCTCAAGCTGAAGGAGTTTGCTTTGCTGCTGCACACGTTTTTAAATTTGCTTCGTATATTGGAAATTTTGCTGAGCATATTCCGTCACTGAAGGCTATTCAAGTTATTCGAGTGTGTTGGGCTGATCCTCAGCTTGAATCTCGATATGGCGAGGTGAAGCAGTATGATCCGGGGGTACCCATTTATGTGGATTGTTTGCCTCATGTGGTTTCTATCTTAAATCAACTTATTCCAGAGACGCTTCTATTATTTGAAACATTACAGTTTCATCGTGGGGGAGCTCATTTGATATTGCAGTTATTATTTGGAAGAAGCACGTGTGTAATTGAATTAGAACGTAATTCTAAACAACGTAAAAGGTTTGTTGAGATTGAATACGACGATAGACAAAAACTTCAATTAGATTTTTCTACAGAGCCAGGGCTTATTTATGATGGTGATGATTGTTGTAGTGCTGCACTGGATTGGGAAATTGCACAAAGGCCCATGGAAAAAATGCTGAGGGCATTTATTGATAGTGCATCAGGAGGCGCGTTCGATCCACGGCTGGATAGTTGTCTTGGATTATCGGCAGCTGAATTGATAGATCATGTTAAAAAAGATTATGAGCGTATGCAGGTGGCATGGTTGACGGAACGTCTTGCTGGTCACTCGGAGAATATCTCTGAGGATATCAAATATGCCTTAAGTGAAATATTACAGCGTTCGGAGCGGCTGTCTGAGGATGAATTATCACAACGACTTACTGGTTTACGCATGACATTTGACGGATGTGTTGATGAGGCGTGGCTACGTAAAACTGAGTTAATGTAC
Source organism: Legionellaceae bacterium (assembly GCA_029212505.1). GTDB lineage: Bacteria > Pseudomonadota > Gammaproteobacteria > Legionellales > Legionellaceae > JAALKW01. The sequence goes on from JARGOS010000002.1 coordinate 229,807, forward strand.
TGAGAAAAGTATTACAGGAGTGATAATGATAGATGGAGTTATATTAACCCCTTTGCGACAAATTATCGATGAACGTGGAAAAGTGATGCATATGCTACGGGAGGACTCTTCTGTTTTCCAGCATTTTGGAGAAATCTATTTTTCTTGCACTCATCCTGGAGCAATCAAGGCATGGCATTTACATCGAAAAATGACACTGAATTATGCTGTTATTTTTGGTGAAATCAAATTTGTTCTTTATGATGATCGGCCAGGAAGTCCAACACGAGGTCAGGTACAAGAAATTTTCTTATCACCAGAGAATTATTGCCTTGTGACCGTTCCGCCATTGATCTGGAATGGATTCAAAGGAATTGGGACTAAAACAACAATTGTGGCAAATTGTGCTACATTGGCACACGACCCAACTGAAATTGAGAGAAAGGGTCCTTTTGATCCTTTTATTCCTTACGATTGGAAAATTCAACATAAGTAACTTAATTGAGGTGTATATATGAAAGTAGTAATTCTCGCTGGTGGGTATGGAACGCGTATTAGAGATGTTGCTGATGATATTCCTAAGCCTATGATTCCGATTGGTCCTTATCCTATTTTGTGGCATATCATGAAAACTTACGCGGCATTTGGATATAAAGAATTTGTAATTTGTTTAGGATACAAAGGACAAGTGATTAAAAATTTCTTTTTAAATTATGAAGCATATACGCGTGATTTTACAATTGAGTTTGGGAATGGCAGCGGAGTTGTTTATCATAGCGATCATGATGAATCTGATTGGAAAATTACATTAGCAGATACAGGGACACGTTCTATGACAGGCTCGCGCATTTCACGTATTCGTGATTATGTGGGAGATGAGGATTTTTTGTTGACGTATGGAGATGGAGTCAGTGATGTTGATATCGCCAGGTTAGTTGCTTTCCATAAATCGCATGGTAAAGCTTTAACGGTGACAGGCGTGCGCCCACCAGGTCGCTTTGGAGAAATGGTCAGTAATGAAAATGGTCGTATTCTTGAGTTTAATGAAAAACCTCAAGCAACAGCTGGTCGTATATCAGGAGGATTTTTTGTTGCAAGTTCGCAGCTATTTTCTTGTTTGGATAATCGTGAAGATCTGGTTTTTGAGCAAGGGCCTATGCGGCAATTGGTTCAAGATGGTGAATTGATGATGTTTGAGCATGATGGTTTCTGGCAACCCATGGATACTAGCCGTGAATATCAGTTACTTAATGCTTTATATGAAGAGGGAAAGGCGCCATGGGTTCGATAACAAATATGCACGATGTTTTTACTACATTACGTGGCAAACGAGTTTTTATAACAGGACATACAGGATTTAAAGGATCTTGGTTAACTTTTTTACTTAAAGAAATTGGTTGTGAGGTTATGGGGTATGCACTGCCACCCGAATCAAAACCTAGTCATTTTGAGTTGTTGCAACTTGAGCACCATATAGCGCATATTTCAGGTGATGTTCGAGATTTTGATGCCTTAAATAACGCAATGCAGTCCTTTCAGCCTGAGTATGTATTTCATTTGGCAGCACAAGCACTAGTGAAAAAATCATATCAAGATCCTCTTTTGACGGTTGGTTCGAATGTATTAGGTTCTGCAAATTTGCTTGAGGCTGTGAGGCAGTGTGATGCTGTTCGCTCATTAGTTTATATAACATCTGATAAATGTTATGAAAATGTAGAGTGGGTTTGGGGATATCGTGAGAATGATCGCTTGGGTGGACATGATCCCTACAGTGCGTCGAAAGCAGCGGCAGAACTTATTTTTTCTGCATATGTGCATTCTTATTTTAATGCTCGAACAGACTTAGGTGCAGCTTCGACCCGTGCAGGAAATGTGATTGGAGGAGGTGATTGGGCAGCAGATCGTATTATTCCTGATTGCATTCGTGCGATTGAGCAGGAAGGGATAATTCAATTACGTAACCCGACGGCAACACGACCATGGCAACACGTACTCGAACCTCTTTCTGGGTATTTGGTTTTGGCAGCAGAGTTACGAGAGCAGCCGGAAAAATATGCAGGTGCATGGAACTTTGGGCCTTCTACTTATGAGGTTCGTACAGTGCATGAAGTTGCTACAACGATAACTCAACATTTAGGGCGAGGAAAAGTTGAAGTTGAAGCCTCAGGAGAGCATCCACATGAAGCACAATTACTTCAATTAAATTGTGATAAAGCGCATCAATTATTGAATTGGAACCCTCGCTGGGATGTGAGCCAAACACTTGCAGCGACTTCTCAGTGGTATAAATCAGTGATGGAAGGAGAAAATGCAATGGAAGTAACTTTGAGGCAGCTTCATGAATATTTTCCTGAACTTGCATAATGGATTATTTGTATGAATATCTTAGTTACAGGCGGGCGTGGCTACCTGGGGGGGCGACTGTGTCAATTTCTTTCGGAAATTGAAGAGTTTCAATTATTTAGTGGTTCTAGAGCGGTAGTATTGGAATCAAGGTCCGAGATACATCATGTGGCGATGGAATGGTCTTCGCGGGATTCACTTATTGCGTGTAGTGAAGGTATGGATATGATTGTGCATTGTGCCGCAATGAATGCGAGTGAGTGTAGTAAGGATCCAGTTGCGGCTTTATCGGTGAATGCTTTAGGTACCGCACGTTTATTGGAAGCAGCAAAAGCAACGGGGGTTAAGCGTTTTATTTATTTGTCCACAGCTCATGTTTATGGAAGCCCCCTTGTTGGTATGTTAACGGAAAAGAAAATGCCTTTTCCTGTGCATCCCTACGCTACTAGCCACAAAGCAGCTGAAGATTTGGTTCTGGCGGAGCAACGAGATGGGCAAATCGAGGGTATTGTGTTACGGCTATCGAATGCTTTCGGACCTCCTGTTGATGTGGGAGTAAATTGTTGGGATTTACTTTTCAACGACCTGTGTAAGCAAGCAATAACAAAAGGTGCAATAACGCTACGTTCTACGGGTATAGAGCAGCGAGACTTTGTGCCGATCACTGATGTATGCCGTGCCATAGCACATTTAATGAAACTATCATCCAAGCAGTATAACAAGATGTTGTTTAATATCGGTGGGGGCTGGAATCCCACTGTATATGAAGTAGCTTTGCTTATCGCAGAGAGAGTTAAATTAAAAAAAGGATATCGCCCCACCATTAATCGAGTTATACCAACACTTGAAGAAGCTCCCGAAAAGCTAATATATTGTACAGAACGTCTTGATAGGACTGGATTTGTTTTAGACACCAATAGACTTAACGAACTGGATAATCTAATTAACTTTTGTAGTAACGCCTTTGAGTAATCATTATGACAAAAGATCTTGTTACCATTATATTACCAACCTATAACTGCGCTCATTTTCTTCCCCGTGCGATTGGTTCTGTATTGGATCAAACATACCATCATTGGGAACTACTAATCATTGATAATTATTCTACGGACAAGACGTCAGAAGTGCTCCAAGTGTTTGAAGACCCTCGAATTAAGTTTTTACAGGTACATAATGAGGGTATTATTGCCAAGTCGCGTAACTTGGGTATACAAGAAGCTAAAGGGCGCTGGGTTGCCTTTTTGGATGCAGATGACTGGTGGGTGAAGGATAAATTAGAAGCCTCTGTTCGGGCATTACTTTCAGGATATGAGTTTGTTTATCACGATTTAGTTCGGAAGGGTCCTGGAAAACGTTTGATTCACGGAAGATTGGTTCGTACCCGTAAGCTAGTTACCCCTGTTTTTCATAATTTACTACTTAATGGGAATGCCATAACTAATTCAAGCGTTGTTGTATCTAGAAATTTACTATTGAAAATTGGTGGACTGTCAGAAAACCCGTTATTGATTGCAGCCGAAGATTTTGATTGTTGGATACGTGTTTCCAGAGAAACAGAAAAATTTTGTCGCCTTCAAAAAGCGTATGGTTTTTATTGGATTGGGGCACATAATGTAAATGCTAATACGAGATCACTTAATTATTTAAACGAATTGCAACGTCTTTATTTTCCTGAGGTGCCCAGTGTTACAATTAAATTTATGCCTCTTTGGTTTGTATTGGCAACAACAAAGGCATATATCAAAGAGAATAAATTTAAAAAAGCTTTAATGGAATTATCAACGATTAAGTTTTCTAATATGAGCGTATGGTTTTTTGCTAGGCTTGCCTTACTAGTATTGAAAGGTTTTGCTACAAGTAGTATGTTTTTTGGGAGAGTGTTGTGGCACAAAGTATTCTAAAGAGAATGATTTATTCGTGGTACGCGAATTCTAATAAAAACCTTTCTAAATTTAAAGATATTCATAAAGGAGAAGAGTGTTATGTTATTGGAGATGGAGCCAGTATAAAATGGTTTGATTTGAGCAGGTTTGAAAGTAAGCCATCCTTCGTCCTTAGCTTTCTTTTTTTTCACAATGACTTTAATTGGAATGATCGTCTGTTATACGCACCAATAAATACGCCTTATTACTTTTATCCATACACACGCTTGCCAGCTCCTTTTCATAAGCTATGGAAGAATAATATTCAGGTTCGATACAGAGAGTTTATTGAACAGTATAAGGCGGCAGAATTTTTTGTAAATTTATCGAACTATCCAGTTTTACGAGAGAATAATGTTAATTATTTGTTTCAGTCCATTCCAGGTTTTGATTTTATAAATGAATGTTTATCTCAACAAATGGATCCATTTTCAGGTGCTTTTAGAGCGGCAATAAGTCTAGCAGTTTTTATGGGGTTTACTAAAATATTTTTAGTTGGATGCGACTATACACATAGAAAGTCTCGATCGAGACATTGGTATGAATATGGACCGGGAGTTATTGTTGAACAACCTGGCTATAATAAAGAGTTTTTCGAGGTTGCAGCAAAATATGTGGAAATAATTACGGTTACTTTAGAGGGCGATGGCTTATATTTGTCTTCTGTCGAATATGAAAAATATACTAACTTCTCTCCAAATTATAAGGAAAATTATGACTTGGTTGGAAAAGATGATTTATTGCTTTTGGACACGTGGCCTGGATATTCAATGTTTCCAAACGTCGAATGACGTATGAGTTATATTGTGTGAATTGATGCGTGGGTAAATTACTCGCGTGGAGCAAAGGCTTTTGGAGCATTGTCACATATGGTGATACCGGGTGGGTGGCTCGGTGTGGACTATTATGAAAAGTCTGTTAATAGTTTAATGCTGCCTAAATACTGGTTACGTTCGTTGACTAAGCGTCTGGCAAAGCCACGCTTATTTTCAATATTAAAACGTTTTGTTCCTGTGGCGGACTATAAAAATATTTTACCACTGTCCAGTAGGCAACTTCGTGAGTGGGCATTACTTGATACATTTGATTGGTTGTCGCCTGAATATGATAATTCACAACATTCTAGCGAGCGCGATAGTTACTGGAGGGATCTGGACTAGGTGGCCTTGAAGTTGTAATAGCTGGACATTTAGTCGGTAGGGGCCGAAAGGTATAAAAATATTTATTTGAATTTTATAGGTAGGGATGATATGAAAATACTAGTCACAGGATGTGCAGGATTTATTGGTATGCATGTTGCCTTGAATCTTTTAAAACGGGGTGATGAAGTTATAGGTGTTGATAATTTAAATGATTATTATGATGTAAAACTAAAACAGGCACGCTTAAAACGTTTAGAAATGCATAATCAATTTCAATTTTCAAAGTTGAATTTAGCCGATAAGGAAACAGTTAAACAATTATTTTTAGAACAAAAACCGGAGCGTGTGGTTCATTTAGCAGCTCAGGCAGGCGTGCGTTATTCGTTAGAAAATCCACATGCCTATATCGAAGCGAATATACAAAGCTTTACAAATATCTTAGAAGGTTGTCGTTGTCATGATATCGAGCACTTAGTTTATGCGAGTAGTTCCAGTGTGTATGGTAGCAATACAAACCTACCATTTAAAGAGTCTCAAAATATTGATCATCCGATTAGCCTTTATGCGGCAACTAAAAAGGCTAATGAATTAATGGCGCATACGTATAGTCATCTTTTTCAATTACCGACGACAGGATTACGTTTTTTTACAGTGTATGGACCATGGGGTCGACCGGATATGGCTCTTTTTAAATTTACAAAAGCAATTTTGTCAGGTGAGCCCATCGACTTATATAACCAAGGTAATATGATTCGTGATTTTACTTATGTTGATGATATTGTTGAGGGCGTAATACGAGTATTGGATAAAAAGGCAAGCCCAGATAATAATTTTGATTCCAGTCAACCAAGCCCTGAATGCAGTGTGGCCCCGTATCGAATTTTTAATATTGGGAATAACCAACCGACTGGTTTATTGGAGTTTATCAATGCAATAGAGGAGACGTTAGGGATAAAAGCAAAGCGCAATTATTTGCCCATGCAACCAGGTGATGTATCAGCTACTTCAGCAAGTACAGAGGCACTTCATGAGTGGGTTGGTTTTAAACCGAATACCTCCGTGCCTGTTGGAATAGAACGTTTTGTAACGTGGTATCGTGAATACTATAATGTTTGATTTTATATACACTTGGTTGGCTTGGTCGTGATACGAGTTGTTCGGGCACCTTCTTTGTTCGCTCAAGATAAAAAGAATTTTTGAGGCGTTGGAATATGAGGCTATATGAAGCTAGATATGCTCTGATTATGAAGTTACATAAAGATGTGTAACATATTGAGGGCATTGATTAGGTTAAACGTTGTATTAAAAGGTTGGGATTTTTACCATGTGTGGGATAATAGGTATAGCCTCTAAATATCGTACTTTAGAAAGGGGTTGGATTACCTCTGGTTTATCAAGCTTAAGTCATCGAGGACCAGATGCCTCTGGTGAGTGGTGGTCAGTTGATGGGAGTGTTGGATTTGGACATCAACGACTGGCTATTATTGATTTATCAAAGAATGGCTCCCAACCTATGCAAAATAGGGATGGTAATTTATGCATTGTCTTTAATGGGGAAATATATAATCATATTGAACTACGAAAAACTCTTGTGTCGCGAGGGCATGTATTTGCTTCCTCTTCTGATACAGAGGTAATTCTTGCTGCATATCTTGAGTGGGGTACCGATTGTTTACTACGTTTTAAAGGAATGTTTGCTTTTGTTCTTTATGACAAAAGAACGCATAAGCTTTTTTTTGCACGCGATCGTGCTGGTGAAAAACCATTGTTCTATAGCTATTTTGGGGGAGGCGTTCGTTTTTCATCTGAATTGAAGGGATTGTTAATGGATCCTACTTTTCCTCGGCGTATTAATTTAGAAGCCTTGGATTGTTATTTGACGATGGGTTATGTGCCAGGTGATCGATGTATATTACAAGACGTGAATAAATTGCCACCTGCACATGCGATGACTTTTAATTTAACAACGGAAGAGTATAAGATTTGGCGCTATTGGGAACCTCCAAAAGCGTATATAGATGAAAGTGAGGGCCAAGTAGATGACGTTTGTCTGCTAGATGAGTTTGAAGTCTTACTAGAAAAAGCTGTTTCTAAGCAGTTAATTGCAGATGTTCCTGTTGGCGTTTTATTAAGTGGAGGCCTTGATTCTAGTCTTATTACAGCAATGGCAACACGAAATTCTAAAAACATTAAATCATTTACTGTTGGTTTTCCAGGATTTCATAAACATGATGAAACAGAACATGCTCAACTTATTGCCCAACACTTTGGAACGGAGCATATAAAACTGGAATTAAAAGAAGATCATGCTATTAGTTTATTACCTATATTAGCTAAGCAGTTTGATGAGCCTATTGTGGACTCTTCAATGTTGCCGACATATTGGGTTAGTCAATTGGTACAGCAACATTGTAAAGTTGTTTTAGGCGGAGACGGAGCTGATGAGTTGTTTGGAGGATATCAGCATTACGCTCGCTTACTTCGAATGGAGGCTTTTGCTGCTGGTTGGCCTCCTGGTATGTTAGCTTGCTTATCAAAGTTACTAATGAAAATTTTACCGATAGGTTTTAAAGGTCGGAATTGGGTTCAGGGAGCTTCCACGTGCTTAACAAGAGAGTTGCCAATGATCGCAAATTATTTCGATCAAAGGAGCAGGAAATTATTACTCGGAGGGCAATATGGAATTGCACATGGAATGGCTGAGCATATATGGAAAGATCGCACTCCGAATACATCGAGTTTGTTTGAACGTGCTTCACGGATGGATTTTGAAAATTATCTGGCAGAGGATATTTTAGTTAAAGTTGATCGTGCAAGCATGATTAACTCTTTAGAAGTACGAGCTCCTTTTCTTGATCATGAAATAATTGAATTTGCCTTTGGTAAAGTTCCACAATCTTTGAAAACAACAACTACTTCACGCAAAATTTTGCTGAAGCAGCTTGCGGAGCGTATATTGCCTTCTAACTTTGAAAAAAATCGAAAGCAAGGTTTTTCAATTCCACTGGATTCTTGGTTACAAACGCAAACATGGAAAGGTTATTTTAGTGATATATTGTTATTTTCAAATAATAGCTTATTTGATTCAAAGCAGATTAATAAATTAATCAACGGTCAGAATAAAGGCTACTTGAACGGTGAGCGCCTATTTTCTCTAGTCTTATTTGAATTATGGAGAGAATCTTATCAGATTTCTTTATAACTTTGTGAAAAGTAAGCCACTAGTTTGACTAGTGAGACTCTCAAAGCTATGCCTTAAGATTTAGTGATGATGGTGCCAAAATGCGCCTGTGGACTTGACGGTTACACAGGAGTAAATAAATGGCACTATCATCGTACGAGAGTTTAAGTCACTCGAAATGGGACTGCAAATATCACGTTGTATTTGTCCCGAAATATCGGAAGAAGGTTTTATATGGAAAGATTCGTAAATATCTTGGTCCGTTACTTCATGCTTTGGCAAGTCAACGTAATTGTAAAATCATGGAAGGGCATATGGTGCAGGATCACGTTCATATGTTGATTGCGATCTCGCCAAAATATTCGGTATCTGAAGTCATAGGCTACATCAAAGGTAAAAGCGCGATATCTGTTGCGCGGCAATTTGGTGGGTGTAAAAGAAATTTTAACGGAGAAAAATTCTGGGCTCGAGGTTACGCAGTTTCAACGGTAGGGTTTGAAGAAGCGAAAATTAAAGATTACATTCGGAATCAGGAACAACTTGATGGAGAGCGCTTAGTTAACACCATCTAACGATTTTCTTTTATTTTCGAGATACTGTTCTGGTCAACTAAAGTTGGACATGTATGGACCAAAACAACAGAAGGTGGTTAACTAATCGCCCTCACTTGATGTTCAGGGCAGTCATGAAGAAGGCAATTTTTGAATTAATAACTGAACTTTAACAATGGCAGCCCTTTGGGCTGCTAACAACCGTCAAGCCACCCACTTCGCGGGTGCGGTATGACTGCTACTTTGATACCCGGCAATTTAGTGTTTGATTCATAATGGTATTTAAATGTAACACGTAAATGTATAAATATAGGGAGTATATGGAGCGATGAAAATAGTTATTGGAATTGATGCATCGCGTAATCGTTCAGGAGGAGCAAAAGCTCATTTACTTGGAATTTTGCAGGCTGTTGATCCTCGCTTATATGGGATAGATGAGGTTCATGTGTGGTCCTATCAGGCATTATTAGATGTTATTCCAGAGCAACCATGGTTGATTAAACATAGTTCTCATTTGCTTGAGAAATCATTATGGAAACAGCTTTATTGGCAGCGATTTTTGTTTAAAGAAGCATTAGTGAAGCATGGTTGTTTGATTCTTTTGAATACTAGTGCGGGAACTGTGTCGCGTTTTCGTCCTTGTATTACCATGAGTAGAGATATGCTTTCGTATGAACCTGGAGAAATAACCCGCTTTGGTTTAAGTAAAGCACGTTTTCGATTAATTCTACTAAAGTATGTACAAAATAAATCGCTTCGCATTTCAGATGGTGCTATATTTCTTACAAAATATGCTGCAGAAATGATACAAAAATCTTGTGGTTTACTTCCCAATGTTGCATATATTCCACATGGTGTAGGAGCTGAATTTAAACACTCAACAGCCTTAGCTGCTTGGCCGTTGAAAGGAGAGCATCCTATTAGGTGTGTGTATGTTTCCAATACAGCATTATACAAACATCAGTGGGAAGTCGTGCGTGCAGTTGATGCTTTACGTAAGCAGGGATATAACATTACTTTGACGTTGATTGGGGGAGGGGCAGGGAGGGCGCAAAAACGCTTAGAAAAACAGTTGACCATATCAGATCCTCAAAGATTGTTTGTTCAACAGCTTGACTTTCTTCCTCATAAAGAACTTGTGGCGCATTTGGTAAACGCAAATGTGTTTGTATTTGCCTCGAGCTGTGAAAATATGCCTAATACACTTGTAGAAGCAATGGCCGTAGGGCTTCCTATTGTATGTTCAAATCGCGGACCCATGCCAGAAGTACTTTTAGATGCCGGTGTTTATTTTGATCCGGAAAATTTTGTTTCTATTACGCGTGCATTAAAAGAGATTATTCTTAATCCGGAATTACGTGAAGCTAAAGCACAATCGGCAAAAGTGCTTTCTGAACAATACTCATGGTCACGATGTGCAGAGGAAACGTGGAAATTCATCAGTGGCATTTCGAATGACGTAGCTGCATAAGGGGGACGCTGTTTGCGTTATTAACTATCAGGGCCCAAGCGAACGTATTTCGCTTAACCAGAGGCCGAATATATGACTGCATCTCAACTTAGCTTGCTAAAAATAATGGTACTACCTATTGCAAAATCCGGCAGGATCCATATATGTCAACACGCCCTAGTAAAGATATAAAACAATTTTGTTCACAGGAATTTATTTGTAATTTTATCGGGTTAATAAATGTTTTAAGGGAGCGATGATGAAAATCATTACATATGAGTTAAATGAGGTGCCGTACCGAGTTCTAGAAGCTTATGCAGCTTCTTTTGCGTACCATATCCCACAGGGTTCGTGTTTATTGTATAACCCCAATCAAGTATATAAACAAACGGTGAGTAGGCCATCGATTTTTACCCTTGAACTGGCATCATCAATATTATTAGTGCTTGGTGTTAAGCCACCCTCCTATATGATGAAACCGAGTGTAAATATTTTTAAATAAGTGCCAGGACAATAAGGTGTGTGCTGTATGAAACAAATTTTACAAGATCTAGAAAAGGGTGATACCACCATGATTGAGGCCCCAGTACCTCAAACTGCAACAGGGCGAATTTTAATTAATACCCACACAACGCTAATTTCAGCAGGCACTGAGCGGATGCTCGTTGACTTCGGAAAAGCTTCTTATCTTCAAAAGGCACGACAACAACCCGAAAAAGTGAAAGCAGTGCTTGATAAAGTCAAAACCGATGGATTATTCTCAACACTTGATGCTGTGAAATCTAAATTAGCTCAGCCATTACCACTTGGGTATTGCAATGTAGGCATGGTTTCAGCTGTAGCTCAAGATATGACCGTGTTTAAAGCAGGTGACCGTGTGGTTTCAAATGGTCCACATGCAGACGTCGTGAGTGTTTCAAAAAATTTATGTGCACATATTCCTGATCATGTTGATGATGAGTCAGCCGCATTTACTGTGGTTGCGAGTATAGCATTACAAGGCATTCGATTAGCAGAACCTACACTAGGTGAAGCGGTTGTTGTGACCGGTGTTGGCTTAATCGGGCTTTTGGCGGTTCAATTACTGAGAGCGCAGGGCTGTCGTGTATTAGCGATTGATTTTGATGAAACCAAGCTTGCCTTAGCGCGTCAGTTTGGTGCCGAAACCTGCAATCCTGGACGGGGGAAAGATCCCGTGAGTGCAGGCCTTGCTTTTAGTCGAGGTCATGGCGTTGATGCCGTAATAATCACAGCCTCGACCAAATCGAACGACCCGGTGACACAAGCTGCTCAAATGAGTCGTAAACGAGGGCGAATTGTTCTGGTGGGTGTGGTTGGTTTAGAGTTAAACCGCGTTGATTTTTATGAAAAAGAATTAAGTTTTCAAGTCTCGTGCTCGTATGGACCAGGACGTTATGAGCCAAGCTATGAAGAGCAAGGGGTTGATTACCCGATTGGTTTTGTTCGTTGGACGGAACAACGTAATTTTGAGGCGGTGCTCGATATGATGGCCAGTGGCCAACTGGATGTAAAACCCTTGATAACCCATCGCTTTGCCTTTGAAGATGCAGAAAAAGCGTATGAGACGCTCACAGCAGAGCGAGATGCATTAGGTATTGTATTGCAATACACCAGCGATGCTACAGCACGACATGTTCAAGCCGTAGATTTAAATATGGGTGAAGCTGATTCTCGGGCGATTAATTCTGAAAAACCTGTGCTTGGCTTTATTGGGGCTGGAAATTATGCATCGCGTGTTTTGATTCCAGCATTTAAAGCAAAAAAAGCGCAGTTGCATACGGTTGTCACCTCAGGTGGCGTAAGCGGTGTCATTCATGGGAAGAAAGCAGGCTTTGCAACGGCTTCAACTAATATTGATGCCATGCTTTCGGATGAAAGCATCAATACCGTGGTGATTGCTACAAGGCATAATACGCATGCGCCGCTTGTCGCCAAGGCGTTGAATGCAGGCAAACATGTGTTTGTTGAAAAACCCTTGGCTATTACGTTTGAAGACTTAGCTGAGGTCGAGGCGGCTTATTATGCAGCATCGATGCGTGATAAAAAACGGCACCTGATGGTGGGTTACAATCGACGGTTTGCGCCGCATATACAAAAAATGAAAGCATTACTTGCGCAGGTGCAAGAGCCTAAATCGTTCATGATGACGATGAATGCAGGGGTCATTCCAGCAGAGCACTGGACACAAGATTTAGCGGTTGGCGGTGGACGTATAATTGGTGAGGCATGTCATTTTATTGATTTGATGCGTTATTTAGCGGGTTCGGAAATTGTTTCGGTCCAAGCACGTCAAATGGGAAATAGTACTCATGTGAAGGTGCATGAGGATAAAGCGGCGATTATTCTTGGTTTTGCGGATGGTTCGTTTGGCACCATTCATTATTTAGCAAATGGAGCCGCGAGCTTTCCTAAAGAACGTGTTGAGGTGTTTGCTGCGGGCCGTGTGCTTCAATTGGATAATTTTCGTCGTTTGAAAGGGTTTGGATGGCCTGGGTTCTCTAAGATGAACTTGATGCGACAAGGCAAAGGACAAGCGGCATGTGTGGCTGCTTTTCTTGAGGCTATGGAGAGCGGTGCAGCGACACCTATTCCGATTCAAGAAATATTTGAAGTCGCGCGTGTAACGCTTGAGGTTGCGGAGCAATTGCGCGAGCAACAATAAAGTTGCTTTTTTTGAGTGATCTCACCATTTTTGGTTCGTAAAAGTGTGGTGCATTACATTTTTACGAACCAAAAAGAGTTTTTATTCTCATGGATACGTTGCCGTTTTGGCATCAAGCGCATCACCTAAATCAATAATTTTTGTAAAATAATCTTCATCTACGACAGAATCACTGATGGTATTGACGTGTATCAATACAGGCAAGCACGAAAAATGCTTGGGTATTTTTAATCGTTGAATTTTTTGTTGCACTTCGTGAATAATGTTGATTTTTATCTCATTTCGAGAGAATTTTACCTCACAAACAAACAAGTTGTTGTAGCGCGTTTGAATCAAATAATCAATTTGACACCCGGGTGCTTGTTGTGTTGATTTTTGAAAATAAACGCCATCATTGACAATATCCTGTGGGGATAAGTTCAACTGTTTCCATATCCAAGATCTATTTTTGATCACCAAATTTTCAAATTGAAGCCCCATGATCGTGGACCAGCCTGGTAATGCAGTCATCGAAGACCATGGATAGTGATTACGCGAAATCTTATCTTTTTGTTTATCAATATATCTCAAATAAAATCGCAAATAATTATCGCTTAAGCGGTAGCGACTTGATTTGGTTGATGTGCCCGTTTTAAATGACCAGGTATAATCTCGGCTAATAAAACCCGCTTCAACTAAATCCTTTAAATAATCACTGATAACACCACCGGATGTGATTTTTAATTGCTGACAAATACGCTCGAGATTTGCAGGCTCATTCACGAGAAGCGAAACAATTTTTTTATAATAATCAGAACGTTTGTCAAATAAATCGTGAAAAATATTGTCAAATTCTCGAAATAATAACCCGCCAGGTTCGAAACACAATTGTTGGACATTTTTTTCAATCGGTAGCTTGGGAGCTAAAACTTCAAGATATAAGGGGATACCTCCCGTAATAGCAAGGTATTTAAACTGATCATAATGACTGACGTGCACGCGGTGAGTACGCCAAAATTGGCTACAAACAGCTAACGGTAATTCTTGTAATGTCATAACATAGTGCACACGTCCCAAAAAAGCCGTTGACGCCAAAATATTTTTTTCTATCCAGGATGAAATCGAGCCGCAAAGAATGAGCATCAAATGAGAATTTTTTTTAAATAACTCATCCCATGCATTTTTTAATTTACCCAAAAAGGTCGGATCATCCATCGCCATCCAGGATATCTCATCTAATAAAATCACGGTATTACCATCCTGGGTTCGTGTCGCCAAGAGCTCAAACAACTCAGCCCATTCATCGGCTTTTAACGTGGGGAGTTCCGGAAAATAACTCTTGAGACGACGAGCAAAATCATCGCGCTGTGTTTGGGCCGTGATCCCTTTTTCAGGTGGTAAGCCACTAAATCTATAAAATTGTTTACCCACAGCAAACTCTTCAACTAAACGACTTTTACCAATACGGCGACGGCCTTTAATCACGGTAAAACAACTGACATCTTTGGAAAATAAACCATTGAGCGTGGCAAGCTCTTGTTCTCTACCCATAAAATGATGAGGCATATGCTTATATTTTTTATTGCGGAAAAATATAGTTTATTATATTTCCCGCAAAATATAAATAGGTTGAGTTTTGCGGGAAAATTTATTTTTGGGTAAGATGCACTATAGATAAATTCGAAATTGTACGACATATTCGGATAGCAGTTACGAAATTGCAGGGTGTCGACGTTTAATGTGGTTGTTACGCCAACCACAAAATTACAGAACGTTATGATTCAGGTTGAGCGAAAATTAAAACAAGGATTACATGAAACAAAAGTTGATGCTTCGGTATATACATACCTTACGATATTTAAAATTTGAACAATTAATGTATCAAGTTTTTTATCGCATGAAAACGCCTAAGCTTAATCGTAAGGTATTGCATGAGTTAAGTTCTTTGCGTACTTGGCCGCAGCCTTGGTTGGCTCCAGAGGTTATGCCATCCGCTAGTATTGATAAAAAGAATTTAGTTTTTTTAGGTGAAGAAGGTTGCCTCGACGAAGATAATCTTTGGAATAGTCCCAAACGCTCAAAATTATGGCTCTATAATTTACATTATTTTGATGTCATGAGCGCTGTAGGTGCTTTTGATAATCAAGATGTTATTAATATTTTATTACATCGCTGGATTCAAGAAAATCCTCCGATTCAAGGTAATGGGTGGGAACCTTATCCGCTTTCTTTGCGCATTGTAAACTGGGTTAAATGGTTTTCAAAATATCCCGAATATGCAAATGAAGCTACGCGACAAAGTTTAGCTTTGCAAGGTGCCGCTTTAGTAAAGCAACTGGAATATCATATTCTTGGGAATCATTTATTTGCGAATGCGAAAGCGTTGGTTTTTATAGGAAGTTATTTTGATGGCGTTGATGCAGCATCTTGGTTAGCGAAAGGCGTACGATTACTGGATCGTGAAATTCCAGAGCAATTTCTTTTAGACGGTGGTCATTTTGAACGTTCGCCGATGTATCACGCCACGTTGTTGTGGGATATGTGTGATTTATATAATTTAGCATGTCGAACGGGTATTCAAGCTTTACTTCAACGAAAGCATCAATGGAAAGGTGTGATTCAACGCGGATTAAGCTGGCTTGCTTGTATGACACACCCTGATGGCGATGTTTCTTTTTTTAATGACAGCACCTTGGGTATTGCGCCTAAGCTTGATGCTCTCGAAGCTTATGCAAAACAGCTTGGCATGAATAAAATCGAAGCGTCTGCATCATCTGAATTATCTTCAGTTTTAACTTATCATGACTTAAAATATACCGGCTATGGTGTTGTTGACTTACCAGAGCAAGGCAAGCTGATTGTGGATGTAGGTGAAGTGGGCCCTGTTTATCAGCCGGGTCATGCGCATGCAGATACGTTAAGTTTCGAGCTGAGTTTGTATGGTCAGCGTTTATTTGTGAATTCGGGTATCTCTTGCTATGGACAATCTGAACTGCGCGAATATCAGCGTAGTACACAAGCACATAATACGGTATGTGTTTCAGGTCTAAACTCATCTGAAACATGGGCAGGCTTTCGTGTCGCCCGCCGTGCTTTCCCTAAAGATTTATCGATAAAAAACTTACCTGATCAAATTGTTATTCAATGCTCGCATGATGGCTATTTGAGGCTACCCGGAAATATTATTCATCAACGAACCTGGGGTGTAACAAAAAATAGTTTGAATATTCGTGATGTGATAACTGAGCGATATCAAGAAGCTGAAGTAAGGTATTATTTCCATCCGGAAATTCAAATTAAGCCTATCTCTCAATATGTGTTTGAAGCTCAGCTTACCTCGGGTCAAATTGTAAAAATTGCTATTGTAGGCGCACGTGATTGTAATTTAGCTCAATCGTGTTGGTACCCGGCCTTTGGTATATCGCAAGATAGCTATTGTTTAGTTATCAAGTTTAAAAGTCCAGAATTATCAATGCATGTTGAATGGTGATATTTCGTGAAAATTCTAATTTTATCTTTTTATTATACCCCTGATTTATGCGCAGGTTCGTTTCGCTGCACGGCGTTTGTCGAAGCGTTAAAAAAGCAGGTAAGTCCAGACACACAAATTGATGTTATGACCACAGCACCCAATCGGTATGCCTCGTTTGATACAAAAGCACCTGCCTCTGAAAAAAAACAGGGCTTAAATATAGAACGCATAACTTTACCAACGCATAAAAGCGGGATGTTAGACCAAGCGAAGGCTTTTGCTCACTTTAGTCGTGAGGTCAACAAACGCATCAAACACCGTGAGTATGATGTCGTGTTTGCTACATCATCACGTTTAATGACCGCGGCATTAGGTGGCTGGATTGCCCGAAGAAAAAAAGCAAAGCTTTACCTTGATATACGCGATCTTTTTACAGATACCATTCAAGATGTGCTTTCAAGAAAATTGGCGGTGGTTTTAAAACCGATTTTTTCTTTTATTGAAAAAAAGACGGTTGGCCGTGCTGAGCAAGTCAATTTGGTATCTCGAGGATTTGAAGGATATTATAAACAGCATTACCCTGCTGCCAACTTAAGCTGGTTTACCAATGGTATTGATTCAGAATTTATTGTGCCTAATAGCCTAGAGCCGAAGAACTTAGGTTCTGCAGGATCTTTGACCGTACTTTATGCCGGTAATATTGGAGAAGGGCAAGGTTTACATGCCATCATTCCTGAATTAGCAAAACGTATGGAAGGGCGGGTGCGGTTTAAAATTATCGGTGATGGAGGACGAAAAGCGCATTTGATTGCAGCGCTCAAGCATGCCCAATGTCATAACGTAGAGCTTCTACCACCTTTAAGTCGTGCGGAGCTGATTGCTGAGTATCAGCAGGCTGATATTTTGTTTCTTCATCTGAATGATTATGAGGCTTTTCGTAAGGTCTTACCGTCCAAAATATTTGAATATGCAGCCATGGGCAAGCCTATTTGGGCCGGTATTTCAGGCTATTCTGCGGAATTTGTTCGCTCGGAAGTCGGTAATGCGGCAATTTTTTATCCATGTAATGCAATGGAAGCTGAAGCAGTATTTTCTAGTTTAAAGCTCGAAGCTATCGCGAGACTCGATTTTATTGAAAAATATAAACGAAGTCATATCATGAATGCTATGGCGTCAAATATGCTTAGCGTGCTATGAATGAGTTTGTTATGATTTGACGTAGACAAAAGGATGTGTGAATTGTTATTCAAGGGATGTGATGAAAATACTCGTGACAGGTGCCACAGGATTTGTTGGCAAGCAGCTGGTTCAATATTTACTTGAGCATACAGAGGCCACGTTATGCCTTGCTGTAAGGGCCATACCTCAAATTAGGCTGTATGACTTAAAGTACGCTTCGAGGGTTAATTTAATTCAAATTAATCATATTTCATCCGATACATATTGGCAAGATGCACTTGTGGATTGTGATGTTGTGATTCACTTGGCGGCATGCGTTAACGTTTTAGATCAAAACTCAAACTCAAATTCAAAAGACCCGCTTGCTATTTTTCGTGCTACAAATGTTGAGGGCACGTTGAATTTAGCGAGGCAAGCAAGTCAAGCTGGAATCAAGCGTTTTATTTATATGAGCTCCATAAAAGTGAATGGAGAACAGACGCAACCTGGTGCAGCGTTTAAACCTGATGATGTACCTCAACCTCAATATGCTTACGCAGTCTCCAAACTTGAAGCCGAGCAAGGGCTGATGGCATTGGTAGGAAAAAGTGCCATGAAGGTTGTCATTTTGAGACCGCCTCTGGTGTATGGTCCTGATGTAGGTGGCAATTTTATGCTACTTATGGCGTTGTTACAGAAAAAAATCCCCCTTCCATTTGGCGCGATAAATAACAATAAACGAAGTTTTATATCCGTTTTAAATCTTGTTGATGTGATTGCTACCTGTATTACTCATCCACAGGCTGAAAATCAAATATTTTTAGTCAGTGATGGACACGATTTATCAACCACCGCATTGCTTTCAAAGCTAAAACAGCTTTTTGAGGCATCATCAGCATGGTTATTTCCATTGCCAGCTTGGGTATTAAATACCACCGCAACGATCATGGGTAAGCAACAGAAAATGATGCGTCTCACCGGTTCATTGCAGTTAGATGTGAGTCAAACTCAGAGATTATTGGATTGGCAGCCGAGAGAAAGTGTCGATGCTGGCTTATTAAGAACGGTTGCAAGTTATAGCAAGTCAAAAAATTCAATTTTAACTGAATAAAATAAGCATTATATTTATATTGTTCCAACGTGGAAGGAGCTTAGGTTGAATCGTAAAAGTGAGTATGTAATACGTGGGTGTGACATTTTTTTTGCTTGTTTAGGGTTGCTGTTGTTGTCGCCCGTTTTTGTCGTCTTGTATGTGATGGGGTGCTTGAATTTAAGATCAGCTCTATTTAAGCAAGAACGTGTAGGAAAGAATAAACAAATATTTGTTTTATTTAAATTTAGAACGATGTTGCTTAACACCGAATCCGTGCCGACGCATTTAGTATCCAACACTTCGGTCACACGTTACGGTAGTTTTTTACGTAAAACAAAACTCGATGAGTTGCCGCAATTGTGGAATGTTTTAGTCGGTGATATGAGTTTCGTTGGACCGAGGCCAGGCTTACAGAGTCAGGTAGAACTTACACTAAGCCGAGAAAAGCATCATGTTTATGAGGTTAAGCCGGGTATTACAGGGCTTGCACAAATTAATGCGATTGATATGTCTCAACCTGAGCTTTTGGCTGAAACTGATAAAAAAATGATAGAAGTCTATTCTGTAAGAAATTATTTTAAATATATTTTAACAACTGTTTTTGGCAAAGGGTATGGTGATCGCGTTGTTAAAGCAGCGGAGTTTTTAGATTTAGATGATGATCCAGTTCAAATAGAGCACAAGAAAGTGTCTTTTTTTCAAAAAGTTTACATCAAATTACCCGTGATTGCGTTTGATATTTTAGCGATTCCGATGGCTTGGTTTGCTGCTCATGCACTCCAATTTGATGCACGTCAAGTATTCCAAACCTGGGCGCTGCATCAAGCTTGGGCTCCTTTGGGTATTCTGCTAGCACTTCAAGTGCCTTGCTATTACTTATTTCGCGTTTATCGTGGTTTGTGGCAATTTTCGTCGCTTAAAGATGTCTCACGCATTATTAAGTCGGTGTGTACGGGGACTGCGTTCGCGTTAACAGTATTTTATTTTTTACCGGGCAAGCCAGTTATGTTGAAAGCGGCTCTGCCGTTATATAGCTTATTACTTATGGCATGCCTGTGCGGCGCACGATTATTGCTACGTAGTTATCGTGATACACGTACGAAGCATGGTGATAAAATTGACCAGATTCAACGCGTTTTAATTGTGGGAGCAGGCAGTGCCGGTGCAGGCTTGATACGTGATTTGCAACGAAGCGGTGAATATTTACCCGTGGGCCTTGTGGATGATGGTCGAAAAAAGCGAGGGCTTGAGGTGCACGGTGTTCGGGTGCTGGGCACAACCCCACAATTGCCTGAGCTGGTCATGCAATGTCGCGCGGATTTAATCTTTATCGCCTTACCTTCGGCAAGTTCTGCCGATATGCGACGCATTGTGAACTATTGTGAATTGAGTCGGGCGCCGTTTAGAACGCTTCCGAGTTTATCGGCACTTGTTTCAGGGCGAGTGGAAGTGAATGCACTTCGAACCGTGAAAATTGAAGATCTTCTTGGGCGTGATGAAGTTGAGCTTCAGTGGAATAAAATTGAAGCGGGCATTCAAAACCGCTGTGTGCTTGTGACGGGAGCCGGTGGTTCTATTGGTTCAGAGCTATGTCGTCAAATTGCGCTGCTTAAGCCCGAAAGGCTTATTTTATTAGATAACAGCGAAGCAAATTTATATCATATTGAACGCGAGCTTGTATTGCATTTTTCTGGCGTGCATTATGAAACAGCGCTGATCAGCGTGCTTGATACGATTGCTGTGAATACACTTTTTGCACGCGTTAAACCCCATCTTGTCTTTCATGCAGCCGCTTACAAACATGTGCCCTTACTTGAGCATCAATCACGTGTGGCTGTGCGTAACAATGTATTGGGAACACGTGTGATTGCTGCAGCGAGTGTTGCGGCAGATGTTGATAAATTTGTGCTTATTTCGACTGATAAAGCGGTGAACCCGACTAATATTATGGGTATGACCAAGCGGGTTGCTGAAATTTATTGTCAGAATTTAAATCAACGCGTGAGCACAAATTTTGTGACGGTTCGTTTTGGCAATGTTTTAGGTTCAGTCGGAAGTGTCGTGCCTTTATTTCAGAAGCAACTCGAAGCCGGCGGGCCTTTGACCGTCACGCATCCGGATATTCAACGTTACTTTATGACCATCCCAGAAGCCAGTCAGTTGATCTTGCAGGCCATGGTCAACGGTGAAGGGGGTGAGATCTTTGTGTTGGATATGGGTGAGCCCATTAAGATTAAGTATTTGGCGGAGCAGATGATTCGCCTGGCAGGCAAGGAGCCAGGTGAAGAAATCAAGATTCAATACACAGGCTTGCGGCCAGGCGAGAAGCTGTTTGAAGAGTTATTTCATCCATCAGAAGAGCTTGTGCAAACAGCGCACGAAAAATTATTTAAAGCACGGTTTCGTTCGATTGATTGGGATGAATTAACCGAAACCATACGCATGATTCAGCATGCATGCAATACAGATCAAGCGGATGAATTGTTAATTTTATTAAAAAGTTTGGTGCCAGAGTTTTGTTCGGAAGTAATTGAGGCTTGAAAACTAGCTCACGATCATTATACGATGGATCGTAGAATAATCTTGATCATTGCACGATCTATCGTATAATGATCAAATACCCTGATGGCATGTGACGTTCAATAAAATGAAGCGTATCTACGATACATTAATCAAAGAGCACTTAGATGCTGACGAAGAAATGTTATTTCTTTCTGGTCCACGACAAGTGGGAAAAACAACGGTCAGTATCAATTTAGCAACCGAATACGCTCATTTTACCTATCTAAATTGGGATAATGAAGATCATCAGAAAATTATGCTCTACGGCCCTTCTGAAATTGCTCAGTATGCAAAAATAAATCACTTATCAGGCACAAAACCAGTTATAGCCTTTGATGAAATTCACAAGAGGCCTGATTGGAAAAATTTCATCAAAGGATTTTTTGATACGTATGGGCGTGAAATTCATATTCTCGTCACCGGGAGTGCCCGTCTTGATGTCTATAAACACGGTGGTGATAGCCTCATGGGGCGTTATTTTTCTTATCGTATGCATCCCTTATCTGTGGCCGAATGTTTACGCACAACCATGTCAGCCCATGAAATTAATGCACCAGCTGAAATATCAAACGATGATTTTGAGGCATTATTTAAATTTGGTGGTTTTCCAAAGCCGTTTATTAAGCGTAATCATCTTTTTAGTGGCCGCTGGCAAAAATTAAGAAAACAGCAATTAATACAAGAAGATATCCGTGATGTGAATGTGATTCATGATTTAAACAGGCTCCAATTACTCATGGATATTTTAAAGCAAAGCGCCTCAAAACAGGTTAATTATACAACTTTGGCGAAACATGTGCGTGTATCGGTGGATACGATCACGCGCTGGCTACAA
This sequence comes from Legionellaceae bacterium, assembly GCA_029212505.1. Taxonomy (GTDB): domain Bacteria; phylum Pseudomonadota; class Gammaproteobacteria; order Legionellales; family Legionellaceae; genus JAALKW01. The sequence continues at coordinate 252,157 of JARGOS010000002.1, forward strand.
ACGTTAGAAACGTTTTATTATTGTTATCGACTGAAGCCTTGGTCCCAAAACATTGTACGTTCACTTTTGAAAGAGCCGAAGGTATACCTTTGGGATTGGTCGCTTATTGATGATCCGGGTGCACGCGCTGAAAATTTTATTGCCACACAATTACTTAAAGCAACGCAATATTGGACGGATCGGGGGTTCGGAGAGTATGAGCTTTCTTATATTCGTACGCTTGATAAAAAAGAGATCGATTTTGTTGTTTCAAAAAACAATAAAGTTTGGTTTTTAGTCGAAGTCAAATTATCGGATAATCAAATCATAAGCCCTCGTTTAGTTGAGTTTCAGCAGCAAACAGGCGCTGAGCACGCATTTCAAGTGGTTATTAACATGCCTTATGTTGATAAAAATTGCTTTGAATACAAAACCCCGATGATCGTTCCCGCTAAAACGTTTTTATCTCAGCTGGTTTAAGCCGAATGAATAAGCGTTGATACATGTTGGCTTTAGATAATATTAGAGACTAAAGTAGGTATAATTCACAGTGAGTAAATCGCAAGCGCTATTTGCGTTTTGCTACTAAAATGGCAAATAGCATTTGCGAAATCAAGATAAATTTTTCTAATTTATATAAAAGAACCGGTTCTTTTCTTTATTATGTTGGTAAAAGACCCGGTTCTTTTCTTTGGTTTTGTTGCTTTTAAAGAGTATATGATGATTGGTGGTATGCCAGAGACGGTTGTGAGTTGGCAAGAACAACGTTCTTTGGAGGCTATATCTCAAATTCATCATGCTTTGCTAGCAACGTATCGGGATGATTTTGTAAAATATCCAGGTCGCATATCGCAAGATCGATTGGATGATTTGACCTGGGTAAACAAAGGTGGCCTTTCAGAGCAAGTGGTGGGGCAGTTATTAAAAGCCTTGGAGCCAAGCTACAAAGAAGCTCATTTATATTATTGGTTACGAGAACAAAAGGGTTCAAGTGCTGAGATTGATTATTTATTACAGCATGAAGGTCGTATTATACCGATTGAAGTTAAGGCAGGTAGTACAGGAAGTTTAAAATCGTTGCATTATTTCATGCATGTCAAAGGTTTAAAACAAGCCGTACGTATCAATGCAGATCATCCAAGCGCCGTTGTTGTTGATACCAAAATACATACAGGAGAGGCGGTAAAGTATCTGTTATTGTCTCTTCCGTTTTATTTGATAGGCCAACTGCATCGATTATTAGATACTTCGATTTCTGAACAAAACAATACGCCGTAAATTGATAACTTACTGTCAATTTACGGCGTATTTATATGGTTAACTATCAATTTACATCAATATGGATATATACTGATGATTATCAATTGTATCGTTTAAGAGAGTAGCCGTGGATAGCATGTATAAACGAGCTATTACGTCAAAAATAGAACAAACCTTGTCTTTTGGAAAAAGCGTTCTTATTTTTGGTGCCAGACAGACAGGAAAAACAACCCTGAGCAAGCAGTTTCAATTGGATTATAGTATTTCACTTCTAAGACCAGCGTTACGTAATCAATATACCCGATACCCAGATCAACTTATCCAAGAATTAGAAGCCTTAGCGAAGAAATTATTAAGACCACCGCTGGTTTTAATTGATGAAATTCAAAAAGTACCCTCGCTGTTAGATGTGGTTCAATATCTTATCGATGAAAAAATAGCACAATTTATATTAACCGGATCTTCGGCCAGAAAGTTACGGCAACGCAGTGAGTTAAATTTACTGCCTGGGCGCGTGGTGGTTTACCACATGGACCCATTAACAGTCAGTGAGTGTCCTGCAAACTGGTTAACTTTCGAGAATTTGCTCTATGATGGGAGTTTGCCAGGCATCATCAATGCCAGTTCTTCGCAAGAACGTGATGAAACACTTGAATCTTATGCACTCGTGTACTTAGAAGAAGAAATAAGAGCGGAGGCGTTAGTTCGAAATGTTGATTCGTTTATTCATTTTTTAGAGTTGGCTGCACGAGAGTCAGGCCAGATCACCAATTATTCAAAGCTATCACAACAACTTGGCATTAGCCATATGACAGTTAAAACGTATTATCAAATATTAATTGATTCGTTAGTCGCTTACCGTGTGTTTCCATATATTGGTTCATCTTCACGTTCAAGATTAACCAAGGCAAGCAAAATCATCTTCTTTGATCTAGGTGTCCGACGCTTGTGTGCAAAAGAGGGGAAGCTTCAACCTTTAGAAGCCCAAGGGCGATTGCTCGAACAATGGGTTGGGTTGGAGTTGTTTCGTTATAAGCATGTTTCAAAAGATAAGATGAATATTTTGTTTTGGCGAGATAACAGTGGTGTTGAAGTAGACTATGTGGTTGAAACAGAGAACGCTTTGATTCCGATAGAAGTTAAGTTAACTTCATCTCCCAAATTGAATGATATCAGACATCTTAAAACATTTTTGCAAGAATATCCCAAGGCTCATCAAGGCTTTCTTATTTGTAATTGTGAAATGCCCATGCTGTTGGCTGATAATATTACAGCATTGCCTTGGAGAAACGTACTTGAGAGTGTTGTTTTATGAGCTTAGGTGACGTAGATGTGGAACGCTGATAGTCATACCCCTGAGATGATTTTTCTTCGTATGTGCTGTCGGCGTGCTTTAGGTGAAATGAGCGTATCAGATTGCTTGCCGTATTTTGAGCATGCATTGGATGAAACACGTTTTCTTAAACTATTGCAGGAGCATCGCCTGCTTTTGTTGGCACATCATGTGATTTCTACGGATTTTAAAGCTTATGTTTCAGATGGGTTATTACAAAAATTAAAGCATAAAACAAAATCCATAACTAATAATCAATTGGTTTTAATGCGTACAGCGCAAGATATACATCGCGTATTTGAGCAGCAAGCGATATCTCATGCTTTCTTAAAAGGCCCCAATTTAAATCAACTATTATGGGGCCGTCGGATGATGCGCTATTCTCGTGATTTAGATGTCTTAATCTTGCCTCGAGATATGTTTAAGGCGAATGCGGCGCTTCAACAGTTAGGTCTTGAGTTTGAAGTTTCAAATAAAAGTATGCAATTTCATCAACGCTTTCATGCTTGGACAACCAAAAAAAGATGCGGCGTATTGGAAGAAAGGCATGCGTCAATGCATTGAGTTACATTGGAAGACGTATTGCACCGAATTTATTTTGTCGTCTCGGAAAAAAAAACAAGGGACATTGCTTGAATTAACGGATGAAGCACATGTGTTGTATCTATGCTTGTATGCGGCAAAGCATGGATGGCTACGCATGATATGGTTACTCGATATTGTTGTATTTTTACAAACTAAGCCTATCGAAATATCTCATGTACAAGCCCTCGCAAAAGCCTGTCATATTACACCTGTGGTGGATGATATGCTGCTTTTAGCCGAGCAATGGCTGGGTGTTAGGTTATGTTTCACATGCTCGCCGGTCCGCCCACTTTATTTGATATTAGACGAGAAACGGCTTCGTGTCAGCGATTTCATAACGTACTTAATAATCCATAGCGGGTATATGACGTAATACATGAATGATATTTTTTCAGGGAAGGTGACGTATAAAAACAACTCATCAATTTTGAATAGATCTCCCACTATGGCATGTAGCTTTTGCCCATGAACGGCTAATTTGGCAAGATAAACTCTGTATTTGAAAAATAGATTGATATTTCTGATGCCGTCGGTCATTTCATAGTCAGCCGTAATAAATTGTTGTGCAATGGCTGCTAACTTGATCCCGCGATGACTTGGCTTGTGTATTAATTGAGCCAATATGCGATCTGTTAACTTAAAGTGATGGTTGACTAAAATCAGGGCTTGTTCAACAATGTGCTGGCACTTGATTTCTGTTGCCAAGTCGTAAACACGTTCCAAGTCGCATTGATTATTGTTAATAAATAAAGCAATGTCCTGTAACCAGCGCAGACGGATCCAGGCATGAATGGCGCCATGGATCATTAAATATAATAGATGGTAGTCGTCATGAGGTGCTAGGATTGGGACATTCAACAGATTTATGGGCTTGCGCGTTATAGCCGACAGGGGAAAAAAATCCAGACCAAAATAACTCAGCCGAAAATGTAATTCAACCAGAACATGTTGTTTGGGATGATAAAAAGCCATGTCGTGTTTATTTCGCATATACCAGCGTTCTTTAAAGCCCGATAACTCATAAGTGGGCAATTTTTTTTGATATCCTAATGACAATAATGCGGCAACAGCACTAGAATAAGTATTCGCATCAACCCAAACATCAATATCACGGCATGGGCGGGTGTTCAGACCACCATAAACATGTACATTAAGCAGGGTTCCTTTTACAAAACAATGTTCAATGGCTTTTTTTGTGAATTCACGAGCAATGCGTACGGTCTCGCCTGCTGTGATGAAGATCCGTCGTTTGTCACGTTTGCAATGTTGGGTTAATGCTGCTGCAATGGGTATGCTGGGTGTTTGATTTATAAGTGCGTCATGAACTTGATGCCAAATGCGATGCCGAAGAACCAACTTGTAAAACAATGGCCAATCGATGGCTGGGTCCAGTATCAATTCATTTGAGCTAAATTGGCTTTGTAACGTATGTAATATTAATTTGAATTCATGATTTTCATTTACGTGCACAACCTAGCTCCCTTTGTGAAGACTTTTTTATATCATATACATTGGGGTTGATCTATCAAATAAAGAGTTTTGTTGAAAATACTTGCGTCAAGTTCGCGATGTTGCTAAAACAACGGTATAATATTTAGCTCAGGTTAGTAGAAAAGGAGAGGTTTGTAGGATGCATGTTTTTCCCATTATCTTAGCCGGTGGTTCAGGCACACGTTTATGGCCTTTGTCACGTAAAGACTTTCCCAAGCAGTTTTTAAACCTGCATGGTGGAACGTCACTATTGCAACAAACAGTTAAGCGCGCGACCAATATGCAACACACAGGAACGGTGGTGGTGAGTAACGAGGCGCATTACTTTTTATGTCAAGATCAGCTTAAAGATTTAGATGACAATCTTACCTATTTGCTTGAGCCCTGTGCACGAAATACAGCACCTGCGATTGCGTGTGCCGCACATCGTGTACTCGATGTTGTGGGTGAAGATGCAATTCTCGTGGTGTTACCGTCTGATCATTGGATTGAAGACGAAGCGGCTTGGCAGGCGGCCATGCAACGCGGTATTGACTATGTGACGCACACACCTGCGATGGTGACGTTTGGTGTGAAGCCCACAAGCCCTAAAACCGGTTATGGTTATATTGATACTGCAGAGCAACAGGCAGATGGTGTGTATTCAGTGGCACAGTTTCGAGAAAAACCAACGGTTGATGTCGCCGAATCATGCATACAAAGCGGCATATCTTATTGGAACAGCGGAATGTTCGTGTGTCGTGCGACCACGTATTTAGAAGAACTATCACGTGTTGAGCCTGAATTATTTGCAAACACCGAAGCGGCCTATCAACGAGCCCATCGTCAACATGATTATTTTCGCTTAGATGAACAAGCGTTTGCTGCGTGTCGTGCTGACTCGATTGATTATGCCGTCATGGAAAAAACTGAGCGTGCCGTGGTTGTGCCAATGGATATTGCATGGAACGATTTAGGTTGTTGGTCAGCGGTGGCTGAAGCCGGAGAAGCCGATGCGCATGGCAATGTATTGCACGGCAAAGCGCTTGCTGAAGAGAGCGAAGGCTGCATGATCAGCAGTGAACATGCTTTAGTTACGGCATTAGGGCTTCGTGATCAAATTATTGTGGCAACACGCGACGCAGTTTTGGTAGCCGATAAGCGTTATTCGCAGCAGGTTAAAGATTTGGTGGGTACCCTGAGTAAAGAGCACCAAAGCTTGGCTAATGAGCATGCCTGTGTTCAGCGTCCGTGGGGAACGTATGAGATCTTAGCCGAAGGTGAAGCGTTTAAAGTGAAGCGTTTGATGTTAAAACCTGGGGCGCGCATTTCATTACAGCGCCATGAGCATCGTGCCGAGCATTGGGTTGTGGTAGCTGGCGAGGCGGATGTGGTGAACGATACCCAGCATTTTAGGCTTAACGTCAATCAGTCCACGTACATACCCCCAAAAACCACGCATCGTTTGAGTAATCCGGGTGATATACCACTTTATGTGATTGAAGTTCAAAGTGGCGCTTATTTGGGCGAAGATGATATCACGCGTTATGAAGATATTTATGCACGTGAGGTGTGCGAAGTGTTATAAATTAGGTAAATTTAAATGTAAGCGGAAATTTCGATGTTATATTAAGCCGTTACCCAAATAACGTTTTAATTGACCACAAAGATAATACGGAAGACTTAACAGCTCGAACTCTTTCCCCCCAAGTGATGTGATGGTTTCACGTAAAAATTTGCCATGATAGAGCCTAATTGCAAATGTGGCATGTTCTGAGTGATCAATAAATGAATGCAGCGAGCGCATGGAACCCGTTTTACCTGATTTGATTTCAATCGGAATGAGTTGGTTGCCTTGGGGAATGACATAGTCGATTTCAGCTGATGATTGCGATTTTTCTCTTACCCAAAATAAAAGACGTTGCTGAGTAACCGTTTCGGTTGCGAGTAATTGCTGACCTACGACATGCTCCGTAATTTTACCTTGATAAAGATGATTAAGATCACTGAGTGAAAAAAATTCTTGTTGTAATCCGACGGAATAGTTCATTAAACCTGTATCAAGAAACTGTAAACGTGGTGATTTTTTATGATTAGGTTCAAATGGGGGCTTTAATGCGGTGGTTGGGTAAACTAATTTAATAAGCAGCGCTTTTTCTAAGATGCGCATGGCTTCACCCACGTCACGAGAGCCATATTCGGATTGCCCAAAATTTTGAAATTTTATGCGGGAGCCCGCGTGGTAAGAAGCATGAGCAATAATATGCCTAATAACGCGCGTTTGTGCTTTATCTCGCGCATATTTTTCCACATCATCTTGGTACCCTGTTAATAACGACTCATAAATAGGCCCTAACTTAACCAAGTCTTTATGCTGGGCAAAGTTTGCGATAATTTCTGGCATGCCACCTATCATGCAATATGAATGAAATAATTCTAATAAGCGTGGATGCGTATAGACAGGAGGTTGCTCCAGGAGCAAGGCCTCGCGTGCTATTGGCTCTTCAATAGCGGTTAGAAATTCTTCAAATGTAAGAGGATAAAGGTAAAGGTATTCAACACGGCCAACCGGAAAGGAAATGTTGGTGTCTATGAGCGTTTCGAGTAGGGAGCCTGTGGCAATGACATGAATATCAGGATAAGCTTCATAAAAATAACGTAGCATGCTTACAGCATTGGGGGAGGTTTGAATTTCGTCAATAAAAATTAACGTGCGTTTTTCTGGCGCATAGGTTAGTTTTTTCTGAAAAAAAATAGCTTGAATAATTTGGTCAATCGGTAAATCTTGTTCGAATATACGTCGATCGAAGTGTAGCTCTAGATTGAGATAAATAAAGCAGTCAAATTGTTCGCCAAATTTTTTTACCAACGTCGTTTTACCCACCTGACGTGCTCCTCTTATAATCAGGGGCTTGTGTTGAGGTTGTTTAGACCAGTGCTCTAATTTTAAAGTTGCACGACGAGTAAGCATGATAGCCATGAACTCCTGTAATAAAGTAACGGTTGTTTATGTTTAATTATAGCATAGAATAAGGGTAGTTACGTTATTTTTATATTAAACCTGAATTTAATTTAAGGACAAATTAAATGCAATTATTAGTCACAGGTGCAGCAGGCTATATCGGTAGTCATTTTTGCATTGCGGCATTAAAAGCAGGACATGAATTGCTTTTATTAGATAATTTATCAAACGGTTCGAAAGCGGCGATTGACTATATTCAGCATCAAGCCGAAGCACCCGATAAAGCCATATTTTTTAAGCAAGATATACGAGATAAAGCTGGGCTTGATCGCTTATTTGAACAACATACTTCGATTGATGCGGTGGTGCATTTTGCGGCCTTAAAAAATGCGCCTAAATCACTTTCAGAGCCGCTTGATTATTATCAAAATAATGTACTGGGGACACTGAATCTTTTAGATGCCATGACAAAAGCAGGCGTAAAGCGTTTTGTTTTTTCATCAACCGCTGCGGTGTATGCGCCGGATGCGGCTCAGCCATGCTCAGAAGCTGCTGCAATCGATCCCGTGACACCTTATGGTAAAAGTAAGTTGATGAGCGAGACCATGCTTGCCGATCTGGTCGCGGCTTATCCTGAGATACGAGCTGTCGCTTTTCGGTATTTTAATGTTGCCGGCTCAGATGGTAGTGAAGCACTAACCTCACTATTACTAGCCGATTCAGATGCGAGTTTATTATCATCGATTTTAAAAGTAGCGCATGGGAGTAAACCGCATTTATCGGTGTATGGTCATGATTATGATTCAGCGGATGGCACCGGGGTTCGTGATTATATTCATGTGCTTGATTTGGCTGATGCGCATCTTTGTGGCCTTGATTTTATCGAGCACCATGATGGTTTCCAGGTGTTTAATCTAGGTAGTGGTCAAGGATATAGCGTATTGGAAACGGTGAGATGCTTTGAAAAAATAAACAATACAGCCATTCCCATCCAATATGAGGCACGCCGGCCGGGTGATTTATTTAAAGTGTATGCAGATACAACACATGCACACAAGCTATTAGGCTGGAAACCTAAGTATGATTTAGAACGTATTGTTGGGATGTTTATGTAAATTAAACGTTGAACTTTCAATTTACATAACATCAAGACTTCATCTATCGCTTGTTTTGCTGTTCTCTTGTATATCTTGCTGTATATCTTGTTGTATATTCTGCGTATTATTCATTCTAATTTAATATTTTCTGTTGAGAAGCTATCCGGCTGCCGGTAAGATAAAGCCATGATATTTAATTCTAGTATATGAAGGAGCATGCTTGTGTTTCGAGGGAGTATTGTTGCGTTAGTTACACCGTTCTTAGACGGCCAAGTGGATGTGGTGCGTTTGCGTGCACTGGTTGAGTTCCATGTTGATGCTGGTACCTCTGCTTTGGTCGCTGCAGGTACGACTGGAGAGTCAGGTACATTAACGTACGATGAAAAATGTTTGGTGATCAAAACAGTGGTGGATGCCGCTGCTGAGCGCATGCCTGTAATCGCCGGAACGGCAGCAAACTCGACACAGGATAGCATTAAACTCACGCAATTTGCCATGTCGTGTGGAGCGCATGCTGCATTGATCATGACACCTGCTTATATTAAGCCAACACAAGAGGGTTTATATCAGCATTACAAAGCGATTGCTGAAGCCGTGCACATTCCGATTATATTATATAACGTTCCCAGTCGAACAGCCTGTGATTTATTGCCTGAGACGGTGGTTCGTCTGGCGATGATTTCGAATATTGTGGGTATCAAAGAAGCGACAGGTGATTTAAAGCGACTCAAAGTGTTATTAAAAGGGCTGGGCGGTCGTCTTGATATTTACAGCGGTGACGATCCTACGGCGGCTGAATGGATTTTGCATGGCGCCAAAGGGGTTATTTCGGTGACAGCCAACGTTGCACCCAAGCTGATGGCAAAACTTACCGATGCAGCGTTAGATAAAAATAAGAAACTCACGAAAAAATTACAAGCGGAATTATTGCCGTTGCATCGTGCATTATTTCTTGAATCCAATCCTATTCCAACCAAATGGGCGCTTGAACAAATGAACTTGATGGTTAATGAACTACGTTTGCCGTTAACCAAACTTTCAACCCAATATCACGAAGGCCTTTTGGCGATACTTCGTGCATTAAATTTAAAATAAAAATTAATTATTACAGAGAGGTTATGTTGTGTTATTAAGAGCCGGTTTGTTGGTGCTGGGTGTGGTGTCGTTGTGTAGCTGTAACACACCGTTTGCTAGTAACGATAAAGATCAATACCTTGAAAGTCAGAATGCGCCAAATATGATTATTAAGTCGCCATTGACGACATCTAATTTAAGTGATTTTTATACGTTGCCAGCGGCACCTGAGCATCCTAAAAAAGTGAATATGCTGCCGCCTGTGAGCTAATTGTGAGCTTCGGATAAAAAGGGAAAAGCATGCAAAAAATGCAATTACCGATTGGTGTGTTTGATTCAGGCATGGGTGGGCTCACCGTGCTGCGTGCTCTACGCGAGCGCTTACCGAATGAATCGTTTATTTACTTGGGTGATACGGCGCGCCTGCCCTACGGAACCAAAAGCCAGGATACCGTTCGCCACTACGCCATGCAAATGGCGCGTATCTTAGTGGAGCGACGCATTAAAGCGCTTGTGATTGCATGCAACACAGCAACAACCGCGGCCTTACCCCATCTACAAACCATGCTGCCGAATATACCGGTGGTGGGTGTGATCGCACCAGGTGCGTCTGCTGCAGTCAAAACCACGAAAAACCAGCGTATTATCGTGCTTGGAACAGAAACGACCGTAGCCAGTCATGCGTATCAAGGCTTAATTCAGGCTGCGCTGCCCGATGCGTGTATTCAGGCACGGGCCAGCAGCTTATTGGTGGCGCTTGCTGAAGAAGGGATGGTGCATAATCATATTGCCCGTGCGGCGTTGGAGCATTATTTATCCGAGCGCAAAGAGGAAGATACGGTGCTGCTAGGGTGCACTCATTTTCCTGTGTTTAAGCCGCTTTTACGCGACCTATTGCCCGAACACGTGCGTGTGGTTGATTCTGCTGAAGCAACGGCCGATGCCGTCAAGCAAGTGCTGATTGATGAAGGTATGTTAAGCGCCCCATCATCTCAAAAGAAAACGCATTACTTGGTGACGGATTCAGCCACGCGTTTTGGGGCGGTGGGGGCCATTTTTCTGGGTGAGCCACTCAATCAACAGGATATTGAACTGGTGGATGCATGAATTTACGTGAAATAGCCGCAAGTCTTGATTTAGCTGTACCACATGGTGCAGCGCACGATCTTGTCATGACCGGGGTTTCCATGGATACCCGCACATTGGAGGCCGGCAATTTGTTTGTTGCACTGCGTGGAACGCGTGTGGATGGCCAGCAGTTTATTCCTGAGGCGATTCAACGCGGTGCATCAGCTGTTTTATGCACCGAGCACGTGCCCGATTGTGCCGTGCCCCAATTGGTTTATCCTGATTTAGAAAAAGCCTTAGGTCTCATCGCCACAGCCTATAGAAAAAGCTTATCGTGTACTGTTATTGCACTTACGGGAAGCAATGGCAAAACCACGGTGAAAGAAATGCTGGCCTCTATATTGCCTAAGCCTTCGTTTGCAACGCCTGGGAATTGGAATAATCATCTAGGTGTGCCGCTGAGTATTTTAAAACTGAATGCGACACATCGCTACGCTGTACTTGAATTAGGGGCGAATCATGCCGGTGAAGTTGCTTATACTTCAGCTATGGCAAAACCTCATGTGACGCTGATTAATAATATTTCAGGCGCGCACATCGAGGGCTTTGGTTCGATTGAAGGCATTGCTCGGGCGAAAGGCGAAATTCATCAAAATTTGCTTCCGGGTGGCACGGCGGTGATTAATGCCGATGATGCTTATGCGCATCATTGGGATGATGTGCTCGCAGATAAAAACATACTACGTTTTTCGGCAACACGACAGGACGTAGAAGTTTATGCAACAGCGATCGAATTAAGCCAGACGGGCGGGCCAAGATTTCGTTTAGTGACACCCGCAGGAGAGGCCAAGATTATTTTAAACGTCCCTGGCATGCATCATGTGCTGAATGCACTTGCTGCAGCGGCTTGCGCGCATGCGCTGGGCATTTCGAATGCCGAAATCGCCGAGGGTTTGATGCGATTTACCGGTGTGCCTGGGCGGCTAACATCACGTGCTGGTCGTCAAGGCGCGTTAATTTTAGATGATACGTATAACGCGAATTTAAGCTCGGTTTTGGCCGGTATTCATGTGCTTGCTGCACGTGTTGGACAGCGTATTTTAGTGCTCGGTGATATGGGTGAGCTGGGCGAGCATTCGGAGGCGTATCATCAAGAAGCGGGGGAGGCGGCACGCGCAGAAGGTCTGGATAAACTTTTGACCTGTGGCACGCACAGTCGGGTTGCGGCAACAGCTTTTGGTGCACAAGCCCAGCATTTTGATACCCAAGATGCGTTGCTTCAGGCGCTCTTGCCGTGCTTAGATGAAACGACAACGGTGCTTGTGAAAGGTTCGCGCTCGAGTGCGATGGAAAATATTGTGAATCAATTGGTTGCGTAGTAGTTGCGTCGTTAAGGCATTGCGTGAGATGCTCTTTTTATTTGGTTTATTTAATTTAGGATAAAAAAACAATGCTTTATTGGCTGACGCAGTTATTTCAAAACGATTATCACGCATTACGTGTGTTTCAATATTTGACGTTTCGATCGATTTTGGCCGCGTTGACGGCCCTTGTGATTGCGCTGTGTTGTGGGCCTGTAATGATTCGTTGGTTGAAAAAGCTTCAAGTAGGTCAGGTCGTTCGGGATGATGGGCCTCAAACGCATTTGTCTAAAGCAGGAACGCCGACGATGGGTGGGGTTTTAATCTTATTTTCCGTGACGTTAAGTAGTTTGCTTTGGGGGGATTTGACGCAACCGAGCTTGTGGCTTGCCCTGTTTGTGACGCTTGGGTTTGGTTGGATTGGTTGGGTGGATGATTATCGTAAACTTGTGCTGAAAAATACCGATGGCTTGTCAGCTCGAAAAAAAATTATCTGGCAATCGTTGGTGGCGTTGGTTGCGGTGTTATATTTGTATTTTCAAGCAAAATTGCCGATTCATACGCAATTAACCGTACCGTTTTTTAAAGATTGTTTAATACCGCTGGGTTTAATTTTTCCAATATTGGGTTATTTTGTGATTGTTGGTAGCAGTAATGCGGTCAATTTAACCGATGGTCTCGATGGGTTAGCGACCATGCCGATTGTGATGGTCGCCGGTGCGTTGGGTGTTTTTGCTTACGTCACAAGCAACGCAGTGTATGCGCATTATTTGTCAGTACCGTTTGTGCCGAATACCGAAGAGTTGACGATTTTTTGCTCGGCGATGGTGGGTGCGGGTCTCGGTTTCCTTTGGTACAACACCTATCCGGCACAAGTGTTTATGGGGGATGTCGGCTCGTTATCACTGGGCGCTGCACTCGGTATTGTTGCTGTGATTATTCGCCAAGAGTTAGTGCTTGGTATTATGGGTGGCTTGTTTGTGCTCGAAACGCTCTCGGTTGTCTTGCAAGTCGTTTATTTTAAATGCTCGGGTGGTAAGCGTATGTTTAGGATGGCGCCGCTGCATCATCATTTTGAGCTGAAAGGCTGGGCTGAGCCTAAAGTGATCGTTAGGTTTTGGATCATCACGGTGATTTTTGTCTTATGCGGTTTGGCGACGCTTAAACTGAGGTAATTATGCAAAAAATGACGTTGATTGTAGGGCTTGGGAAAACGGGGCTGTCGATTGCGCGTTATTTGCATCATAAAAAATTACCGTTTGCGGTTTATGATACGCGAGAAGCACCTCCAGCAGAGGCGTTGTTTCGTGAGACCTATCCTGATGCCCCGCTGTACTTAAAAACCTATCCCAAGCATTTACATGACGGCGTATCAAAATTAATCTGCAGTCCCGGTGTTTCGCTGGATAGTGCGCTCATACAGGAAGCGCGTGCACGCGGGCTTCCCATCGAAAGTGATATCGATTGCCTTGCACGTGAGGTGGATGCACCTATGGTTGCGATTACAGGAACCAATGGAAAATCGACCGTAACCGCTTGGTTGGGTGAGATGGCGCAAGCTGCAGGCATGAAAACGGCAGTGGCCGGTAATATTGGCACACCGGTGCTGGATTTTTTATTAGACAAACCTGATGTTTATGATGTTTGGGTGCTTGAGTTGTCCAGTTTTCAGCTCGAGCTGACAAGCGCGCTGCGACCTGTGGCTGCGACGGTTTTAAATATTTCACCGGATCATCTGGATAGGCATCATACGTTAGAAGCTTATCGAGCAGCTAAGCATCGAATTTATCGCGGGGCTCAAGTTTGCGTGTTTAATCGTGATGATGTTGCGACCAAGCCTGAAGCAGTTGATTTAGATGATGAGCGTAGGGTGGTGAGTTTTGGCGCCGATGAACCTGGATCTCAACAAAACTGGGGATTACGCCGCCATGCCACGCATCAGAAGCTTTGTCTTGCACGGGGTGATGCGTTGATTATGCCGGTGGATGAGATAGGGATGAAAGGCCGGCATAATTGGATGAACGCATTGGCGACCTGTGCCTTGGCTGATGTGTTAGCAATTTCAACCGATGTTTGTATTTCGGTGTTAAAAAATTTTTCGGGCTTGCCGCATCGGTGTCAAACGGTGCGTGTGTTACAGGACGTGGTCTGGATTAATGATTCCAAAGGAACCAATGTTGGCGCAACGGAGTCGGCGATTTTAGGCTTGAAGCCCGCAGGAAAAGGCAAGCTTGTTTTGATTGCTGGAGGTCAGGGTAAGGGCGGTGATTTTCAAGCATTACGCGACGCTGTATCAGCGCATGTGCGTGCTTTAATCTTGATAGGCGAAGATGCCAAGCTTGTAGACCAGGCTTTGGGGGATGTGGTTGAGAGGGTGCATCATACTGATTCTATGCATGAGGCGGTGAAACAGGCCCACGTATGCGCAAAAGCGGGTGATACCGTGCTGTTATCGCCTGCATGCGCAAGTTTAGATATGTTTGATAATTTTAATCATCGCGGTGAGGTTTTTACAGCGTTGGTGCACGCGCTATGATGGGGGTTGGCCTGCGTCATGCCGCACGTTCACGCGCTGCGAGTGAACCGTTAGCCTTGTATGATAAGTGGCTTTTGGTGGCCATCATTGGTTTATTATTTTTGGGGCTCTTAATGGTTGCCTCAAGCTCGGTCATGATTTCAACTAAATATTATCAGCAGCCGTTCCATTTTTTAGTGCGTCAAGTGTGTTATTTAGTCCTTGGGCTTTTTGTCGGGATGTTGGTGATGCGCATGGACACCAGCATCTGGGAAAAATGGAGTGCGCCGCTCTTATTAATCTGCTTGGTCATGTTGATGCTTGTGTTGATTCCAGGAATTGGGCGGGTGGTGAATGGCAGTCGGCGTTGGCTGACGTTGGGGCCCGTTTCAATTCAAGTGTCAGAGATTGCCAAATTCTCGATGATTTTGTATTTAGCGGGCTATTTAGTACGTCAACAGCAGCGTGCACAAAGTGACGTGTTGAGTTTTATTAAACCGTTGGGATTGATGGGGATCATTGCGCTGTTGCTTTTATCTGAGCCTGATTTTGGAGCCACGGTTGTGATTTGCACCACGGTGATGGTGATGCTTTTTTTGTCTGGCGTTAAAATAAGGTATTATGTGGGGCTTGTGTTGTTCATGGTGGCGTCGTTCGCCGTGCTTGCGGTGTCATCACCGTATCGTATGGCGCGCTTAACGGCGTTTTTAAATCCTTGGGCAGATCAATTTAATAGTGGGTATCAGCTCACACAATCGCTTATTGCGTTTGGTCGTGGTGGCTGGTTGGGTACAGGGCTGGGCAGCAGTGTCCAGAAATTACTTTATTTGCCTGAGGCGCATACAGATTTTATGTTTGCTGTACTGGCAGAAGAACTCGGCTTGCTGGGCGTTCTCCTAGTTTTGGTTTTGTATAGTATACTTGTGACTAGAGGCTTGCTTATTGGCTTGCGATCGTATCAGGCCGAGCGTTATTTTGCTGCGTATACGGCGTACGGCATTACGTTTTGGCTTGGAATGCAGGCCGTGATTAATATGGGTGTGAATGCAGGGTTGTTGCCGACGAAAGGCTTAACGTTACCGCTTTTAAGTTACGGGGGCGCGAGCTTGGTGGTGAATTGTATTGCGCTTGCGCTGTTATTGCGTATTGATCATGAAACACGTTGGCAATCATTAGGGTTTAGATAATTAAGGGGGTGTTGTGGATAATACGAATACATTCTCATTACCAAGAATGGGGCGCGTGGATCACATTCATTTTGTGGGTATTGCAGGTACCGGCATGTGCGGTATTGCTGAAGTTCTGCATAACGAAGGGTACTGTGTAACAGGGTCTGATGTGCGTGAAAACCGTACGGTTCAGCATCTTCGGGAACAAGGCGTTTCGGTATTTATTCAGCATCAAGCCGAAAATATAGCGGGGGCTGATGTGGTGGTGCGCTCAACGGCCATCCATGAAGATAATCCGGAAGTGGTTGCGGCGCGTGCTGCTCGTATTCCCGTGATTCCTCGCGCCATGATGTTGGCTGAGCTGATGCGTTTTCGTCAAGGGATTGCAATTACCGGCACGCACGGTAAAACCACCACCACCAGTTTGGTGAGTAGTTTGCTTGCTGAAGGGGGGCTTGATCCAAGCTTTGTGATTGGCGGAAAGTTAACAAACAGTGGCAGTCATGCCAAATTAGGAGGCTCAGCGTATTTGGTGGCTGAAGCAGACGAAAGTGATGCTTCGTTTTTATTTTTGAAGCCGACCATGGCCGTAGTCACGAATATTGATGCCGACCATATGGAAACGTATGACGGTGATTTTAATAAATTACGTGAAACGTTTGTTGAGTTTTTACATCATTTGCCGTTTTATGGTTTAGCCGTGGTCTGTATTGACGACGCCAATGTTCGACATGTGTTGTCATCGATTCAGCGTCCTACGTTGACGTATGGTTTTTCTGAAGATGCAGAATATCGCGCGGCGGATTGGAAACAAGAAGGCTTGCTGAGTCGCTTTACCGTGACGCGACCGGAGCCTCATCCCGTTTTGACGATTGATTTAAATTTGCCTGGGCGTCATAACGTCTTGAATGCACTGGCGGCCATTGCGCTTGCCACAGAGCTCGGCGTGGATGATCAAGCGATTGCTGAAGGTCTTCGTTGTTTTCAGGGTGTTGGGCGGCGTTTTCAGGTGTTAGGTGAGCGTGAGTTTTCACGCGGCACAGCTTTGTTGGTCGATGATTATGGGCATCACCCTGAAGAAATTCGAGCAACGATCGAAGCGTTCCGTGCTGTTTGGCCAGATAAGCGTTTAATTCATGTTTTTCAACCGCATCGTTATTCACGAACCAAAGAGCTTTTTTCACCGTTTGTTGACGTGCTTGGTTTAGCTGATACGCTGTTATTATTTGATATTTATTCGGCCGGTGAGCCCATGATGGAGGGCATTACCAGCGCAGCTTTAGCAAAAGCCGTGGATGAGCGTAAAGGCGGTGAAGTTTTGCTTGTCAATGAAGATAATTTAAATGCGCGTTTAGATCAAATCGTGCAAGATGGCGATGTGATTTTATTGCAAGGCGCAGGCAATATTGGTCAAATTGCCTTACATCTTGCAGAAAAATCAGGCGTAATAGGATGAGCTTGCTTCATCAAGTGCAACGTACGGGAGGTGTTTGATGGCGCGTTTAAAATTAATGTTGCTTTACGGTGGTCCATCAGGCGAGCACGAAGTGTCGTTACAATCGGCCGCTTCGGTTTTGGCTGCTTTGGATGCAGAGCAATATGATGTGCTTGCCATCGGCATGGATAAGCAGGGTTGTTTTTATATTAATCAGACTGATGCACTACGATCTAAGTATCGTGACGCTTTGCCTGTTGCACTTCCTGATGCTGAGCGCTTGCCAAGCCTGATTGTGAATGGCAAATTAGCGGTAGACGCCGATCTTGTATTTCCTGTGATGCACGGTCAGTTGTGCGAAGACGGCGCGTTACAAGGTTTATTAAATTTAACCGGTGTTGCTTACGTGGGCTGTGATGTTTTATCTGCGGCTGTCAGTATGGATAAAGACATTGCACGGCAATTGGTGGGGCATATAGAAGGCATTCATGCGGTGCCTTATCATCGTTTGCCATACACGGAGTCAGCAGAGCTTGATAGCCGTCGGTGCGAAGCTGCTGTCGCTGAACTTGGTTGGCCTGTGTTTGTCAAACCTTCTTCGCTAGGATCTAGTGTGGGTATTCATCGCGCAGATTCAATGGAGCAACTTATGGCCGCTGTGCAGGATGCTCGGCGCTATGATACAACGGTGCTGATTGAAGCTTTTATTGCGGGTCGTGAAATAGAAGTCGGTGTGTTAGAACATGATGCATGTGAAGGCTTACCCGATGTGACGTTGCCTGGCGAAATTAAAATAGAACATGCCGATGGATTTTATTCGTATGCGGCAAAATATTTAGAATCGAACGATAGCAAACTTTGTATTCCGGCTGAGCTTGATGCTGATGCGATAAAACATGTTCAAATGGCGGCAGCAGAAATTTTTATGCGTCTTCGATGTCGGGGTCTTGCGCGCGTTGATTTTTTTGTGCAAGCCGGTACAAATAAAATTTATTTCAATGAAATTAATACGATGCCTGGTTTCACGTCGATCAGTATGTTTCCAAAATTATGGGAAGCTAGCGGTTTAAATTATTCAGCGTTACTGGATAGGGTGATTGCTTTGGCTCAAATGCGACAACGCAGTCGAGAAAAGCTTATCACGGATTATTCCAGCGCGCGCGAACATGCGCTGGCTTAGCGCGTTACAACTTCCGTTTTCCACACGCTTGGCGTGCTTGATTGTCTGCGCCTGTTTATTGGCAGGACGCTTGGTGTATGTGGGTCTCGCCGATGCAGCGCGTTTTCCTGTGCAAACTGTTCAAATTGAGGCAACGTATGAACATATTACGCGAGAAACCCTCGAGACGATTTTATCACCGCACTTAAAGCAAAGCTTTTTGTTCTTATCTACACATCAACTTTCAAAAGAATTGCTTGCGCTTGATTGGTGCAAGAGCGTAAAGGTCACACGCTCATGGCCTGGTATACTCAAAGTGACGCTGAATGAGCACCAACCGATCGCTGTATGGAACCATGCGTACATCACCGCTGATGGTATTTTATTTCATCAGGGAAAGGCGATGGAGGGCGAATATTCGGGGGCTTATTTGTATGGCCCAAAAGAACAACAGCAAGAAGTCTTACAAACGTATGAAAAATTGAGTAAGCTATTACTAAAGTATGGCTTAAATATAGCCTCGTTAGCGTTGCGTAGTAATCAAGCTTGGGAGCTTGAGCTAACCAATGGTGTGAAATTACGCCTCGGAAAGGATGATATAGAGCGACGTTTACAGCGCTTTTGTCGAGCTTATCCGGCCGTTTTTGGCGATAAACCGGAACTGTTGTCGAGTGTTGATTTACGCTATGCACGCGGAATGGCGGTGCAATGGAAGCAGCAAACGGGAAAATAATGGCTAAAAAAACAGAAAAAAACATTATTACGGCGCTCGATATAGGCACTTCAAAAATTGTTGTATTGATTGGTGAGGTCACGCCTGCGGGTACGATTGAGGTGATTGGAGCAGGTCGTCATCCATCGCATGGATTAAAACGTGGTGCGGTGGTCGATATTGAGGCGACGGTCAATTCAATTCAGCGCGCGGTACAAGAAGCTGAACTTATGGCGGGGTGCGAAGTCCACTCGGTGTACACTGGGATTGCGGGCAGTCATATTAAAAGTTTAAATTCACACGGTATTGTTGCCATTCGCGACCAAGAAGTGTCGCGTGCCGATGTTGAACGCGTGCTTGATGCTGCAAAAGCCGTTCCTATTCCGGCTGATCAGAAAATTTTGCATGTGTTACCACAAGAATTTATTATTGATGGGCAAGGCAATATCCGTGAACCGATTGGTATGGCCGGTGTGCGCTTAGAAGCGCGGGTGCATATTGTGACTGGCGCCGTGAGTGCTGCTCAAAATATTATTAAATGCATTCGGCGATGTGGGCTTGAAGTGCATGATATAAGTCTCGAGCAGCTTGCCTCCAGTCATGCTGTGCTCACCGATGATGAAAAAGAATTGGGGGTATGTTTAGTTGATATTGGTGGCGGTACGACTGATGTGGCCGTATTTTCACACGGTGCGATTCAAGCAACTGCGGTTATTCCGATTGCCGGCGATCAAGTCACCAATGATATTGCCATGGCACTCAGAACACCGACCAAAGCGGCTGAGGCGATGAAGCTGGAACACGGTTGTGCACTGCCCGAACTTGCCAACCCAGGCCTGATGCTTGAAGTGCTGAGTGTCAATGAGCGACCGGGTCGAAAAATTTCAACACAAGCTTTAGCCGAAGTGGTGTCTGCGCGTTATGAAGAATTATTTGCGCTTGTTCGACATGAGTTGCATGCCAGTGGCTTTCATGAATTAATTGCAGCAGGTATGGTAATAACCGGAGGCGCTTCGAATGTGCATGGAGCAATTGATCTTGCCGAAATGTGCTTTGAAATGCCGGTTCGACAGGGTCTTGTGCCTGAGTTAACGGGCCTATCCGAGGAAATGATGGATCCCAGTTGGGCAACAGGCGTTGGCTTATTATTACATGGGTTTCAACAACAACACGAAGCTGGGTATAATGGGTATACGCTACGTGATTCAGCAAGCGGCGTTTGGACGAAAATGAGACAATGGTTTAGAGGGAATTTCTGAACTTAAATTTTTTGCACGGGGTGAAAGGCATGAGTGAGCAAATAGGTAGCCAGCAAGATAATGCTGTCATCAAAGTCGTAGGTGTTGGTGGCGGTGGTGGAAATGCCGTTGAGCATATGTTAGCGGAGCGTATCGAGGGGGTTAAATTTATTTGTGCGAACACCGATGCTCAAGCACTCCGTAATTCCAAAGCTGAAATTCAAATGCAGCTCGGCGATGAGCTGACCAAAGGTTTGGGGGCCGGCGCTAATCCACAAATTGGCCAAGATGCTGCGGAAGAAGATCGAGAATACATCAAAGAAGTGCTGCAAGGTGCTGATATGGTGTTTATTACGGCAGGCATGGGGGGAGGCACTGGAACAGGCGCAGCTCCGGTATTTGCAGAAGTTGCAAAAAGTTTAGGTATTTTAACCGTAGCCGTGGTCACCAAGCCTTTTTCTTTTGAAGGTAAACAACGTACGTTGGCCGCCGAAGAAGGTATGCGTCGTTTGGCAGAGCAGGTTGATTCGTTGATTACGATTCCTAATAATAAATTGCTCAGTGTTTTAGGTAAAAATATTACGCTACTTAATGCGTTTAAAGCCGCCAACAACGTGTTGCTGGGTGCGGTCAAAGGTATTGCAGATTTAATTACACGTCCTGGTTTAATCAATGTCGATTTTGCTGATGTTCGAACCGTGATGTCAGAAATGGGTATGGCCATGATGGGGACCGGCTGCGCCAGCGGAGAGCAGCGGGCTCGTCAGGCGGCGGAAGCGGCGATTGCATCACCTTTATTGGAAGATGTTAATTTTTCTGGTGCACGCGGTATTCTCGTAAATATTACGGCCGGACTAGATATGTCCATCGGTGAGTTTGAAGAAGTCGGTGATGTTGTTAAAGAATTCATTTCTGATGATGCAACTGTGGTTGTGGGAACGGTGATTGATCCCGATATGACGGATGAAATGCGCGTCACGGTGATTGTGACCGGCTTAGGTGGTGAAGAAAAAAGTGCGCCACAAGTGGCCAAAACCACGGAACGTGCACCGCTATTTGAAGCCCGGCGCCGTGATGGTAGCTTGGACTATCAGCAATTAGAGCGTCCAGCGGTTGCTCGCAAGCATGTTGCAAGCCCTACGTTATCGGCTGCACCATCCAAGAAAGCTGATCCAGCGCCAGATGTTGATTATTTAGACATTCCGGCTTTTCTGAGGCGACATGAGCATGAAGAGGCTTGATTTGGGTGTCATGATCTTGTAATATTTTATTGAGGGGCAGGTGCTCCCCTAAAAGTCTTAGACTAATCAATGGTTTGTTGTTAGAATCATTCCGATTTATGTGTCAGCCTATAGGGGAAGCAACAAGGTGAGCAGCACAGTGATTAAACAAAGAACACCAAAGGCGGTTATTCAAGCTACCGGCGTTGGTTTGCACTCAGGAGATAAAATATTACTGACGCTGCGACCCGCACCCATTAATACAGGTATTGTATTTAGACGTACTGATCTCGATCCTGTTCCAGAAATTCCAGCGTCATATGAGCACGTCAGTGACACCACGCTTTGCACGTCCATTGAGCACAAAGGCGTTCGTGTGGCGACGGTTGAGCATTTGATGTCGGCCTTGGCTGGGTTAGGTATTGATAATGCCTACGTTGACATCGACGGTCCAGAAGTGCCTATTATGGATGGAAGTGCCGCACCGTTTGTTTTTTTGATTCAATCGGCAGGTATTTGCGAACAAAATGCATCCAAACGCTTTATTCGTATTAAAAAGCCCGTACGTGTTGAAGAAGACGGTAAATATGTCCAATTCTTACCTCACAAAGGCTACCGTGTTTCGTTTACGATTGATTTTGAACACCCCGTATTCAACGATAAACCTCAAACCGCTGCATATGATCTGTCTGCTACGTCTTACCTCAAAGAAGTGTGTCGCGCACGCACGTTTGGTTTTTTGTCGGATTATGAAAAACTTCGCGAAGCAAATTTAGCGAAAGGCGGAAGCCTTGATAATGCCATTGTTGTGGATGATTACCGTATTTTGAATGATGATGGTCTGCGTTTTGACGATGAATTTGTTAAGCATAAAATATTAGATGCGATCGGCGATCTATATTTACTCGGTTCGAGCCTGATTGGAGCTTTTGAAGGGCACCGCTCGGGTCATGCACTGAATAATAAGCTTTTGCGCGCGTTGGTGGCCCAAGAGGACGCGTGGGAGTATGTTTACCCCGAAGCAAAAGATTATCCTTTACCCGATTTAGTCTTAGCTGAAGCTTGATGCTGACACAGCCGTTCCAGTGCCTCTTTGAGTGGCGCGTAGCTGCAATGCGCCGCGCTTTCATGAATATTACGTTTGGCATTATTTGAAATATAAGCATCGCGAGGCTTCTTTTTGGGTGGCTTAGCTGCTGGTGTTGCTGGCAATAAGTTAATACGAATCGACGTCAGTTGATGTAAACCTTCCTGTCGTAGCTTATCGCGCAAGTTTGGTAGTTCAAAACGTAGCTGTGCAGCCCACACAGGATCGTCTACAGCTAAAATTAAGCAACCGCTCGTAAAACGACTGACGGTACACGGAACAGAAGCCTGTTCACCAACATGGTGTTTAAGATGGCGTTGTACCAAACGCGTGAGCTCGTCTAATTGCGATGCTTGCTTATATATCGAAGCAAGCGGCGTATTAAAGCATTGGGTTATTTTTCGCATGATATTTGTTTGTTCGTGTTCAATATGCTTTAGTATACACAGGTGCAGGATAAATTTGGAGAATTGAATCATGAGCAAGCAACGCGTGATCTATCAGGCCCGGTTGCATTGGGTTATATTTGTTTGGCCAGTGGTGTTGTTATTACTTGGCCTATGGCTTAGCTTTTTAGCACCTTCGTTTCGCGAAGTTGGGCTTATTGCCGTGTTGATTTCTTTTGCTTGGGGCATACTCATGTGGCTGACCTATCAGTTTTCATCTCTGACCATCAAAGAAAAGCAAGTGATTTTACGTAGCGGTATTTTAGTGCGTCAAACCATTGATATACCGTTTACCAAAATAGAAAGCATCGATATTCGTCAATCAATTATCGGTAGTTTGTTTCGCTACGGTACGTTATTGATCACAGGGACCGGTGGTACTCGCCAGTGGATGGGGTTTCTTGCCAAACCGTTAACCTGCCGCAGGCATATTGAGCAGCTGATGCACGATTAAATCGTCATCAGCTTATGTGATGTATGATTTCTAGTTTTATGAGGCGTGATGAGGCCCGCATGAAGCGGATTCAGCCTCGGGCGTCACCTAGTCCTAAGTTAACACCGAAGGGTATGTCGCTCACTGAGGTTGGTGATCGTACGTCATTTTTTCGGATGGTCTGATTGGCTTTAATTCTATACATAAAAATATCCGGTAAATGATTTAATGGCTTATGGCCCTGCTAGGGGTTCATTTTGGTGTATTCAGTAGAGCAATTTTTTGTTAATAATGTGTCATCAGATGTATTATCATCTTTTAGCCATGGGCGCTTTTGATAATAAGTCGTTAATGTATGACAACTTTGCTCATAGAACTTAGGTGTTTCTCTTAATAAGCTTGCCATGCCTGGTGTGCCAGCAAAGGTAGCGTATAAAACAGATGAAATGATACGAATAATGAGTGATGATTCTCCAAGTTGACCGAAGACTTTTCCTGTTGATGCTGTGGCTCCACCTAAAATGCCCAAAATAACAGGAAGCACGCATATAAGAGCGATAAATGTATAGCGATCAGTTGGATCTGGATTTTTTCCTTCTGAAGTTGTCTGTCCACCGTTCGTTAATTGGCGTAATCCTCGATGGCTCCAGTATACATTTAACGGTAAAGTACCTACTGCCCCCAGAGCAGAAATAGTGAAGTTAATATACTGAGAATTTTGAGCGTTCATACCAAACCAAGATAATATAATTTCACTTGCACTGTAGATAGCATCGGTTGTGCATAATACATATCCTAAACTCGCAAGCCAAACAGTTATCAAGCGCCCAAGCTCAGCATAATCCTGAGTATCAAGTGCGGTATTCCATGCAGTTTTGGTTTCGATAAGCCGATCGGGAAATTTAACGGACGCATCAACCGAATTTAGCATTCTTAATATAAAAAGCATCACGCCAATTGTTAAAGCAGTATATTCATCACAATGTAATAATTCAGCTCCTTCTTTTCCTGCTGTTAGAAAGGCTGCTGCTGAAAAAGGAGCTAAAAATGCAAGAGCAGCTTGCGAAAATGAATTGATTTTTAACGAAAGTGATTCCAATGTTTTATAGGTGAACATGGTATATACAAGACTTGCTCCAATGCTTAATGAAAAAATAGCAACATGTCCCGCATGTCCATTTAAGTTAAACAGCGCTCGTGCATTGTCACCACCATCAATCGCCACGGTTAAATATAAAACACCGTTAATCACAGAAACAAACACAATTTGTTTAAAATAAGGTGGCTTATGAGCATGGTTGTTATTATCTAAGAGAGACTCATTCGGGTCAGAAGTTAAATTCACACTACGGCTATCAGTAACGGGCATGTTCTTATCCTTTCAAAAAATTAAAAATTAAATCTGCTGTGTTGATATGATTGATTTTCATCATCATCACGTTGTTGTCCAACAGCAACATGTTGAGTTTTTTGGGTTGAGTAATTGTGAGCTAAATTTAAAATTAAGCTTGTGATACAAAATGCAGTTGCTAATAAATATTCTATGGCACGATCTGTTTGCTCGATGCCTTCTTTGGTTGTACCGGTTGTTTTATTCATGGATGCGATACTTGCAAAAGCAAGACTGATCAAAAAAGCTGTGCAAGCACCTACGCCACCTGCTAAACCACTCGCCAAGCCTACAATTTCAGAAAGAGAATCAGATATTTGTGCAAATACACCATAATTACCCGCACCATTTGCTACGGAGAAGAGAAGAAGCATAGGCAGCCATATTGATTGTTCTTCAGATAATGCAAAAAATAACGACGTGATAGCCATCGTTGCCATTGAGATATTTGTTATGGTTGCTGATGTGATTGGAAAATTAGGTACTCCCATCAGAGCTCGAATCGACGAGGAGATGCCTGAAATAGAAGCAGCATACAAGGTGGCTTCATGGGGATCCATACCCCGTCGAGATAAAGTTAAAGAAGCTGTTGAAGTACTGGCTAAAAGGATGCCAAAAGTTGTTGTATAATTAAAGCAAGCCACAAATAATGCTTGTTTTTGACGACGATTGAGTTGTTGTAATCGTTGAAGATAAGTTAAACTTGGAGTCGATTGTAATTTTTGACCCATCCATGCCGCAATATGCGAAGCTTCAACATCATGAATGCCGTCATGTCGTAATTGGTCTTGAATAGAGTCTTGTAGTAAATAATATGTCCCCAGTGTACCAGCCAAAGTAATTGCGCCAAAAACAGCATAGACACCGCTTAATCCAATTTCGGGGAGTAAAAATGCAGATGAAATTAAGGTGATGGATGGCGTTAAACTACCTATGCCAGCCACAATTCCCATATAACCCGCAGGGCCTTTACGTAATATCCATGCTGTCATCATGTCAAATGATGTGGGTTTAATATCAGCAAGCATATGCAATCGATCACACCATATGGCCGGTGAATCATCAGGTGCAGCACGAGCACTATTGGGTAAACTGGCTGAATAATTTGCAACGCCTGCCCCCGATAAAATATTCAATGCTAAGATAAGCCAAAATAAGCTATCGTTGGCGCTGATGGTTTCAAGATGCTCTTTTTTAACAAAAGAAATCACATTAAATAAACCAAACAATCCAATTAAACCAAGATTTAATAAGGTCATGACCGCACGTTTGCCTTGACCTTGATCTGTTTTATGCGCCACCCAAAAACGTAAAAAACCGCCTAATAATGTAGGAGCTGCAGCTAAAGTCAGACGAGAAAATTCACTGAGGTTTATCATTTCTTTTGCTACAATTCCACCCAGAATATAAGGAGCAAACCCAATCCCATAGGATACAATTGGCCCAATTAAATTTGTGCTAGGTGTACCTTTTACTTTTTCAATGGCTTCAATATGTGATCTAAATTGAGGCGGAATAATGGTTTTGATTGATTGTCCGCGTTTGCGTCGCTCCTCAAAAATTTGTTCTTTATCAAACCCTAACTCAGGAAAAAATTTATGCTGTAATGCGATATAAGTCATAAAAAGCGTTTCATGATTATTTTTTAAATCAAAATAGAGTTCGTAAAAGCATGTATGTTTTGAGTGTAAAACAAAGGTTATGAGTTTATTTACGTTATCTAACCTATCATCACGACCTAGACAGGGCGTCATGGTCGTGAATGTTTGTTGTTGAACGTTTAAATCAGGCGTTTCAAGCTCAAAATGCTGCAATTCATGTTTTAGCGCACCAAGGTCTTCATTTTCTGCTGATTTTAAAACATGCAACATCGTGGCGTAGCTTGCCTCAGCATTTGATTGTGATGTAAAAAACATAGTAAACCTAACGGGAATTATTAAATGAATAAGGCATAGGCAAAGATGCAGACTCAATTTCTTTTTCTAATGTATGCATAAGCTCGCTAACAGGCATACTCCGACTTAATCGATGTCCTTGACCTGCCCAGAACGACGTATAATCAGTTTGACATGCTTTATTGGCCTCAGCTCGAAAACCTTTCGTGACTTGGTGTTGATGAGGATACGGAAGTAGTTCATTATTTTTAAATTTTTGTTCTGTATCTGTTACGAATTTATTTTTAAATCCTCGCGCAGGCTTGCCAGTAAATGCTGCGGTTATACAGGTACTATTATCTTGATTGTTTTTAAGTGCCTGCTTGTGTGCATTTGATGCGTTACTTTCATGACTGCTTAGAAAAAATGTACCCATTTGTACAGCACTTGCGCCAAGAGCCAAAGATGCAGCAACGGATTGACCATTCATAATCCCGCCAGCTGCAATCACAGGAATAGAAAGCGCATCGACCATTTGAGGCACGAGCGCCATCATGCCAATGTAACTTCCGGGTGTATTTTCAAGATAGCCGCCACCCCGATGACCACCAGCCTCGTAGCCTTGAGCAATCACGGCGTCACATCCTAGCTTTTCAAGTAATAAACCTTCTTCAATATTGGTCGCTGTGCCCATGACAAATACGTTTTGTTGATGAAGTGCGGCAATTTTCTTCTGGCTTAATACACCAAAGGTAAAGCTAACAATTTTTACACCTTCGGCAACGGCGAGGTCAATTTGTTCTTCGGCATGATCTTCAATAACAGGAGGGATTGTATTTTGAGGTGGAAGTGCCAGCCTTGCTCGGTAAATATTTACATGATCAAGCATCTTTTTTGATTGGCATGTATCGACGGTCATCGTCGGAGAAGGAATAAAAACGTTGATAGCAAATGCATGCTGCCCCAAAGAAGCCGTTTTTTGTATAATACGTTTTGTTTCAGTAAGATTTAAGTAACCCAGTGGTAGCGATCCTAATCCTCCAGCTTGACTCACTGCAGCAATCATTTCAGGTGTTACGATTCCGCCGGCCATGGGAGCTTGGATAATAGGTAAGCGTAAGTTTAGTCTAGTCAGCAGTTTTTTCAAGGGTTCGTCTCCGTGGTCGTGTTAGTTAATTAAAAGCCAGGCTGTCGTTACTGAGGATGCGATCTTCTTGAGTAATTGTTAGGTAGCTTATACCCATAACAATTGCAAGAAAGCATAATACAAAGCCTAGGGAAGCACCGTTCGAAATATTTGATAAAAAAGATGCCTGAGAGCGGTTTCGTAAGCTATTCTCGTTGCGCTTCATATCGTCAAATAAATCCAACATCGCTTTGCCTGCATCAAGTAAACAGGTTGAGTTTACACCAGGGCGCGGAACAATATACGTATAAAACTTAGGGCCTTCCACAATTGTGCCGATACACCAAATTGACTTTTCGGCTGTGCCTGTCGCATTAATTGGATGAAATTGACGATCAATATCAATACCTGAGGGGTGATAATCCCCATTTTGAAATATGCGTACTAACCCATGACGCAACAAGTTTTTCATCAAGGGCGAGCTATCTTTTTGAGGTAAAGGGGCTGAAATTCGGGCTTTAATCACAGTATCGACTTGACGCGTTTCATCATCAAGAATATTGGAGCCTGCTATCTGAAAGCATGCATGTTGTTCGTCTATATTTATTTGGGGATTTTTGCCAACAAATACATCCACGACACCTGATTCAATGAGGGCAATCAGTTCAGCAATACGCTCCTTTGGTGGCCCCACTGAAATTCTATTCATAATCGGTGCATATTTTTTCATAAAAATTTGATGTGATTGCTCCGTCAACCCAGAAAAATCAATAACATATCTTATAATGTCACGAATATCCCGTAAAATATCGCACGCAGCTTTAAAAGGATTTGTTACATTGCCTTCGATGGAGTCATCTAAATCTTGTTGTAAATAATTAAGCATCCAGTGACGGTACTCTAGGGCAGATTGAAAAACGCGTCCATAGGTTGGATCCATGATTTCATTCCAATCAAATTTTTCAATATGACTGAAAGATGTATCGATGAGTTGATTAAGCGCTTTGGGGTTATCTAATGCTTTAATATATCGTTGTGAAAAAATTGAGATGGCGTCATCTGAGAGAAAATGTTTAGCCGTAGTCATATAATATCCGTATGCCATTTCCTTAATGAGTTCGGGTAATATATGTACTTCAAAATCAAGTTGTTGATTTGGGCCAGTTCCAAAGGTTTGTTTTAAATGTTTCATGGCATCGTATGTGAAAAAGGTTGGTTTGTATTGAGCAGAAATACCTTTTTGATTTGCTGCTCGTCCTTTAAACGGTAAACCACTTTTGGAGTAGACAACAAGGTTGGGCTCTTGGCCGGATTTTATATAACGGTATCGGCCATTTTGTGTGGGAATAAATCGCCCTCCTTTTCCTACGGTGAGTTCTGAAATAAGATCAGTGGATGTTAAGCCAAAGCCTTCAATAGCAACTGATATATTAGAACCTAAATTTTCTGTTGCCTTAGCAATCGGATAGGGTGAGGCAATAAATGAAAAGTTGGGATTGTGTTGGCGTAAACGTGTTGTTTTTTCTAGGAGCTGTGTATCTGATGGGTCTAATTCGTTGGTTGAATGCCCTGTTGTTAAAAATACATAATCAGACGGTAAGCTTAAACCATCACTGAGGATGAGATTAAAATTAGATGTGCTTTGTTTTTGAATATCAACGACTTCACGTTGGTATAAATTGACAGTACAATGGAGCTCTAACTCTGTAATAATTGATTGTGCGACCCATTGGAGATACTTGCCAAACAGTGCTCTTGGAAGATAATCATTGGGTTGTATATCTCGTCCAGTCAATAAACCATATTGGCGTAGCGCTTCATTATATTTATAACCTTGTTGTTTTGCCCAGGTATAAAAAGAGGGGCCTTCACATATTGGGCCTGCATTCGTTACAGATGCATCGGTATACATGGTTATTTGACAAGCAACGGTGTTGACAAGTAATGATTGGGGTTGATTGATCGCATGTACACCAACACCCAAATCTCCAGGGTTAATAATATTGAGCGTTAAGTCTGTTTTATTACTTGGGGTATTTTTCAGGACGGCTAGTAATCGTTCGATAATATTAAGTCCTCGCGGACCTAATCCAATCACGGTAATAATTTTTTTCATATGTTTGGGTTATCCATAAAATATAGAAAATAATGATGCTTAATTTATATTTATTATTTTAAGAGGCACATTGTTCCATAATTGTTCTTAAGCATCAAGGTTATGAATTTTTTGTTGGTTTGTTTGCGTGGAAAAAAGCCATTTAGCGGTTATATAGGGTCACTGGGGTCATCACTGGGGTCAAATCTATTTATATAACCATAAGTCATATGATAAAAAATACGCTGTAAATCACATTATAATTAGACTTGACCCCTAACTCTAATTCTACTTCGCTTAATGCGCACAGGATCGCATTCAGATTTATTTAAAAAATAGGTCTAATTGGTCGTAATCGGAAACTCAGAGGCTTTTTTCCCTGCAGGAGGGCTGTTCATCAAGACAGGTTCGATTTCACCTTCTGCTTCGTCGACATACAAATCACCCGGTGTGATTTCTTGCTCACCGTTAATTAAAAAATTACGGTGTTGCAGGTAGGCATCTCGCATAAAGGCGTATGAATCAGGTGCGGCTGAAATAAATTTATCGGTATCAAACATTCGCGAACGCAAATCGATGTAACGCAGCACTAACACACTTTCAATAATATAATCTTGATGAATATAAGGATAAGGCGTAAAAAACGTGTAATCAAACATTAAGCCAAACCCATCACGAATGGTGCTTGGCCCAAGAAACGGAATCATAATATAAGGTGAGTGTTTATCACCCCATTTAGCAAACGTAATGCCTAGATCGTTTTCATGAGGCGGCAGCTGACATAAGCTTGCAACATCAAAAATACCTGCAATGCCCATACTCGAATTAATAATAAAACGCCAGGTGTCTAAAATCGCTTGTTGAAAATCGGCTTGTAGCAAATCATTGGCAACGGTCGGGAACATATTAATATTGTTATATACATTATTAACGCCTGCACGAACCGGTGCAGGCACAGCAAAAGCATAGAATTTGGCGGGCGGTTTTAAAATATATTTATCAAACACGGAGTTAAAGCTATAAATTTTTCGGTTGATTTTTTCGTAGGGATCGTCTGGATTAGGCCCAACCGCGACACAGCCGGATAACAGCAACATACCTAAACCGAGTACGGGTTTAAGCAACGAATAGCGGTTTGAAGAACGGTCTGAGTAACGGGCCATGAAGTGCATCATAATTTTATTTTAAAAACACATACTCATAGTAGAACAGAATTGGGTGTAGGTGTGAAGAGCACTTCAGTGTAGAATAGCGGTAAATTAGAATTTGTGAATGGAGCATGGTTTTGAGTGTGGCTTTGGATGAAGTAAATTTGATGGGTTTAAACGAGCGTCAACGCGACGCGGTGACAGCACCGATGGGTCATGTCTTGGTATTAGCAGGTGCAGGAAGTGGAAAAACACGTGTACTCGTAAGCCGTGTCGCCTGGTTGATATCAGAACATGATATGTCACCTCATGCCATTTTAGCCGTAACGTTTACAAATAAAGCTGCGGGTGAAATGCGTGCACGTTTAAACGCGATGGTGAGTCAAGGGACACAAGGGCTTTGGGTAGGCACGTTTCATGGTCTATGTCATCGTTTATTGCGTCAACATCATGAATTTGCAGGCTTACCTGAGCATTTTCAAATTTTAGACAGTGATGATCAAGTACGCATGATCAAACGCGTGATGGCCGCCATGAATTTAGAAACGGATCAATGGCCACCCAAACAAGCTCAAGCGTTTATTAATGCACGTAAAGACGAAGGACTGAGGCCATCGCATGTCAATGTCCCGTCCTATGGCCCCGGCCGCACATGGCTTGCGGTGTATCAAGCGTATGAAAAAGCATGCCAAGTCGCTGGCGTGATTGATTTCGCCGAATTATTGCTGCGTTGTCATGAAATGCTGCGAGATAATGCCGAGTTGCTTGCGCACTATCAAGCACGCTTTAAAGTGATTTTGGTGGACGAGTTTCAAGATACCAATACGGTTCAATATGCTTGGATTCGTTTATTAGCGGGTGCTGATACAGCGGTGATGGCGGTAGGAGATGACGATCAATCGATTTATGGCTGGCGTGGCGCTAAAGTCGAGAATATTCAGCGTTTTTCGGATGACTTTAAAAACAGTAATGTCGTACGACTCGAGCAAAATTATCGTTCGACGGGGACGATTTTAGAAGCGGCCAATGGCTTGATTACGCATAATACTGGGCGACTGGGTAAAGATTTATGGACCGATGGCCATGCCGGTGAAAAAATTACGGTGTATGGCGCGCTGAATGAATTAGATGAAGCCCGTTTTGTCGCGGAGCGTATTTCGATGGCGATAGAAGCTGGTCGTTCACCGGATGATATTGCGATTTTATATCGCTCGAATGCTCAATCACGCGTGCTTGAGGAAGCCTTGCTTCGCAATAATATTGCGTATCACATTCATGGCGGCGTTCGCTTTTTTGAGCGTGCCGAAATTAAAGATGCGTTGGCGTATTTACGTCTTGTGACCAATGTTGAAGATGATGTGGCTTTTGAGCGTGTTGTGAATTTTCCAACGCGAGGCATTGGAGAAAAAACAATCGAGACGATACGCGTTGCAGCACGTGAGCAAAGTACGTCGCTGTGGCAGACAGCCCAAGCTCAGCTTCAAGCCGGTGTTTTTTCATCGCGCGCTGGTAATGCGCTCGCAGGCTTTATTCAGCTGATTCAAAAACTGCAAGGTGATTTGGCGGCAGAGGCATTGGAAGAGCAAGTCAAGGGCGTGATTGAAACCAGTGGTTTGCACCAACACTTTGCGACCATGAAAGGCGAGCGCGCAGAAGGCAAGCGCGAAAACTTAGAAGAGCTGATTCATGCGGCGCGTCAGTATCAAGAAGAACAAGACGAAGAAGTCACTGAGATTCTAAGCGATTTTCTAGCACATGCATCGCTGGAAGGCGGCGAGCGGCAAGCTGACGAGAGTGTACCTCATGTGCATCTCATGACGTTACATGCAGCCAAAGGCCTTGAGTTCCCTCAGGTATTTTTAGTGGGGATGGAAGAAGGGCTGTTTCCTGGACGCCAATCCATGGAAGATGAAGCGCGGATGGAAGAAGAGCGACGGCTTTGTTACGTCGGTGTGACGCGTGCGATGCAAAAATTAATTATTTCGTATGCCGAAATTCGTAGGCAATATGGGCGTGAAGAATATCATAAGCCTTCGCGCTTCTTAAAAGAATTACCTGAGCATTTGCTTGAAGAAATAAAAATGAAGCAAAAGGCTTATGCGCCTAAACCAGGATCAAGTCTGGGTAGTGCAGGCTCAAATAAGCCGGTACGGTTTTACGAAGACGATGCACCGGGTGGTTTTCGTTTGGGGCAAACGGTCCAGCATGCTAAATTTGGTGCCGGTGTGGTGCTTGCGCTTGAAGGAAGCGGTGCACATACACGGGTGCAAGTGAACTTTAAAACACATGGGAGCAAGTGGTTAGTCGCCGCTTACGCGAACTTAACGTGAATTGGCTTGAATTCTTAAGACACAAATGCTAGTTTCTGTCTCGTAGGAAATCAACTTGTCTTAAATGCGACATTTAATGCGACATAAGGAGAAAGGTGTGAAATTGAAATCTACATTAACCGCGCAAACAGCTTTGGTAGCGGGTATGCTGCTCTGTGGTGGCATGGCAACAGCGGCAGAAAGTGCGATGCCAGCCGTCCAAAAACAGCAAGTGGAGCAGGTGGTTCATGATTATTTAGTAACGCATCCAGAAGTGTTGCTTGAAGCTTCGCAAGCGCTTCAAAAAAAACAGCAAGATGAAGCACAACAAATTGCAAAATCTGCGATATCAAAGCACGCTGATAAGTTATTTAATGTCAAAAAAGACGGCGCTGTCACCGGCAATCCTAAAGGTGCTGTGACTGTGGTGGAGTTTTTTGATTATCAATGCGTTCATTGTAAGCGTATGAAGCCGGTTATCAGTGAAGTGTCTAAGAATAATAAAAATGTTCGCGTGATTTATAAAGAATTGCCTATTTTTGGTAAGCGTTCAGAAACAGCCTCACGTGCAGCGTTGGCCGCAGCGAAGCAAGGCAAGTATGCAGCCATGCAGGCCGCTTTACTTAAAATTGAAAAACGTCTGGATGACGCTTTGGTTTTATCAACCGCTGAATCCATCGGTTTGGATATGACGAAGCTGAAACAAGATATGAAAAGCAAAGCCATCGATGAAGAGCTTGCAGCCAATCATCAGCTTGCAGAGAACTTAAATCTCATGGGTACGCCGGCATTCATTGTGGCATCTACACCGAACGGTGAGTTTAATGCAAAATATGAGCCGAACTTTATTCCAGGAGCTGCAACGGTTGAAGCGTTGCAAGATTTGGTTGAACAAGCAGGAAAATCAGCATCATAATGAGTAAACCATCCACATTTCAGGATATGATCCTGACACTACAAAACTTTTGGGCAGCTGAAGGATGTATTATTCTTCAGCCGCTTGATATGCAAGTAGGCGCGGGGACGTTTCATCCCGCAACTTTTTTACGAGCCACAGGGCCTGAGCCTTGGAATGCAGCGTATGTGCAGCCGTCTAGACGACCGACTGATGGCCGTTATGGTGAAAACCCAAACCGTCTGCAGCATTACTATCAGTTTCAAGTGGTATTAAAACCATCACCGTTGGATATTCAAGAAAAGTATCTGGATTCGCTGCGTGCTTTAGGTGTTGATCCATTATTAGATGACATACGTTTTGTTGAAGATAACTGGGAATCACCGACGCTCGGTGCGTGGGGTTTAGGTTGGGAAGTGTGGCAAAATGGCATGGAAGTGTCGCAGTTTACCTATTTTCAACAAGTCGGTGGACGTGCGTGCAATCCAGTCACCGGTGAGCTGACGTATGGTTTAGAGCGCCTTGCGATGTCGATTTTAAACGTCGACAATGTGTATGATTTACCGTGGTGTGTTACCGCAGGAAAAACCATCACCTATGGCGACGTGTTTCATCAGCAAGAAGTCGAAATGTCGACGTATCATTTTGAATTAGCTAATATTGACTGGCTGTTTAAGCAATTTGATATGTGCGAAGCAGAGGCGGCACAACTAGCCGAACGCGGGCTATCAATTCCGGCTTACGAAATGGTCATGCAAGCCTCGCATGTTTTTAATATCTTGGATGCACGTCATGCGCTCTCCGTCACCGAACGCCAACGTTATATTTTACGTGTACGCCAATTGTCTCGTGCTGTAACGGAAGCTTATTATCATGCGCGTGAAGCGCTCGGTTTTCCAATGAAGGTGGATTGATGTCACACGATTTATTATTTGAATTGGGAACAGAAGAGTTACCCTCTGGATCTGTTTTTCCTTTAGCAGAAGCTTTGGCTGAACGCATCACAGCAGGTTTGGCTCGGGCGCGATTAATGCATGGTGCGGTTCATGCTTTTTCAACACCACGCCGGTTGGCGGTACGCATTCATGATGTGCAGCAAGAGCAAGCGAGTCATACGGTTGAGCGTCTTGGCCCACGCGAAGATGCGGGGCTTCAGGCCGATGGCACGCCCTCAAAAGCCTTACTTGGTTTTGCGCGATCATGCCAAGTTGATGTGAATGATCTGGTGGTGCTTGATACACCCAAAGGCCGTCGTTTTGCGTATCATGCCATCATGCCTGCCGTACCGACCACCGAACTTCTACCCGATATTATACATGATGCCGTGATGGGCTTACCCATCGCTAAACCCATGCGTTGGGGAAGTGGAAGTCAAGCCTTTGTTCGGCCGGTCCATTGGGCCATGCTTTTGTTTGGCGAAGAGGTTGTTCAGCTTGAGTTACTAGGGTGCAAGGCCAGCAATCTAAGTTATGGTCATCGTTATCATCATCCAGAGGCTGTTAACATGCATCAGCCAAAAGATTATGAAGCGTGCCTTCGAAAGGCCTCCGTGATGGTTGATTTTAAAGCAAGGCGTGATGCCATCATTCAATCGGTCACCGACGTGTTGTCGCCGATACATGCCGAAGCCGTCATGCCTGAAGCCTTATTGGATGAAGTGGCCTCCATTGTCGAATGGCCTACAGCACTGCTTGTAAAATTTGAGTCTAAATTTCTTGAGATCCCATCCGAAGTTTTAATTGAATCGATGCAATCTCATCAAAAATGTTTTGCTGTTCGAGATAAACAAGGCGTTTTATTGCCTTATTTTGTGACGGTGTCGAATATTCAAAGCAGATCGCCCGAGCATGTGATTCAAGGCAACGAAACCGTGATGAAAGCGCGTTTGAGTGATGCTGAATTTTTCTTTGCTGAAGATCAAAAGCAATCGTTGCATGATCGCGTTCTAGCCACCGAGCAGGTGGTGTTTCAAGCGAAGCTTGGTAGTTTACGTGATAAAACCGCACGTATCGAAGCCATCATGAGTCATTTGGTCGAGCCTTTGGCGTTAGATGCGGCAGATGCTTCACGCGCTGCATTATTATGTAAATGTGATTTACTGACGGGAATGGTCGGTGAGTTTCCTGAATTACAAGGCACCATGGGATATTATTACGCGCAACGTGATGGTGAAACGCCTGCCGTGGCTATGGCCTTGCAAGAACACTATTTACCGCGATTTTCTTCTGATGAATTACCAAAATCACCTTTGAGTATAGCTTTGTCGCTGGCCGATCGCATCGATACGCTGGTTGGTACATTTGCCATTGGTCTAAAACCCACAGGCGAGAACGATCCGTTTAAATTACGTCGACATGCTTTGGCCATTGTCCGTTTATTAGGGGCTTTGCCGGTGTCTGTTGGCCTTGGCGCATTACTCAATGCTGCACGCTGTGCCTACGGCACACGGTTTTTAGCG
This sequence comes from Legionellaceae bacterium, assembly GCA_029212505.1. GTDB lineage: Bacteria > Pseudomonadota > Gammaproteobacteria > Legionellales > Legionellaceae > JAALKW01. Next base: position 289,055 of record JARGOS010000002.1, read on the forward strand.
GATGAAGCGCTCATACCGGCGGTCAAAACGTTTATTTTAGGGCGTCTACCCGCATTTTATCATACGGTGAGTAATGCTACTGAATTAGTCAATGCAGCGCTTGCGAAGCAATCGGATTGCTTGCGTGATTTGGATGCACGTATTGTCGCTTTAGAACGCTTTATGCAGCAGCCTGAGGCTAAAATTTTAGCGGCAGCGTGCAAGCGTGTGAACAAGCTTTTAAACCATGCATCGGTTATCTCAGACGATACTCAGTCTGTTGATGAAGCGTTATTTCAAGATGCGCCTGAGCGCGCGTTGTTTATACGCATTAATCAACTGGAGGCTGTGGTTGACGAGCTCTATACCCACGCTCAATATGGTGATATTTTAATAGAGCTTACCTCGTTACGTGAGCCCGTGGACGCTTTTTTTGAACACGTGATGGTGATGGTCGAAGATGCGGCTGTCAAAGCAAATCGTTTGCGTTTATTAGCGCGCTTGCAGGCTTTATTGCAATGTGTGGCTGATATGTCGCTTTTACCGCAGGTCTTATGAAAAAACTGATTATTCTCGATCGCGATGGCGTGATCAATCAAGATTCACTCGAGTATATTAAATCACCGGATGAATTTATATTTTTGCCAGGAAGTATTCAAGCCATCGTTCGTTTGAATCAAGCAGGCTACACCGTGGCCATTGCAACAAATCAATCAGGGATCGCGCGTGGTTTTTATGATGAAAGCATACTTGCCGCCATTCATGAGAAAATGGTTAGGCATGTTGAAGCGGCCGGAGGCGATATTGCGCTGATTAAGCATTGCCCGCATATGCCTGATGCAGGCTGTGCATGCCGTAAGCCTCAACCAGGCATGTTACACATGATTTCCAAGCACTTAGGACAAAGCCTCGAACATGCAATCATGGTCGGCGATCGTGTCACCGATATTTTGGTGGCGAAGGCCGCCGGTGTTCGTCCTATGGTTGTATTATCGCCAATGACCAATTTAACACAACTCGAAAATTTTCCTGATGTGCCAAAATTTGCATCACTTGCAGCGTGTGTTAATGAGATTTTGATGCCCGTATGTCAAACGACCGAAGTGTAGAACCACGTCTTGAATTAACGCCATTAGGGCTTGCGTTGTGTATGCCTGATTGTTCACCTATCTACGTTGATTTTGACGATGTGATTGCAAAGCGCTGTCGCCCGGGTGTCAAAAAAACAGAATTATTACGTGCTTGTAAAATCAAACCTGGCATGCGTGTGATTGATGCAACAGCCGGGTGGGGGCGTGATGCGGCTGTACTTGCGTCATCAGGTGCCTATGTGCTGATGCTCGAACGAGAGCCCATGCTTGCCGCGTTACTTGAAGATGGCTTGACGCGTTTAAATCAACCGTTAAACTTAGCTTTGTGCGCACAAGATGCACATCAGTATCTTGCGTCACTGGCACCAGAAGATTATCCGGATGTGATTTATTTAGATCCCATGCATCCTACGCGAGAAAAACGCGCTAAAGTAAAAAAAGATTTATATGCGCTTCAAGCACTACTCGGTGCTGACGATGATGCGCTTAGCTTGCTCGAAATAGCACGCAAAAGAACGCGAGGTCGTGTGGTGGTCAAATGGCCCGCCCGTCTTCCTGCGCTGCTTAAACCTGATTATGCAGTTGAAGGTAAGACGGTGCGGTTTGATGTGTATCTTGCTGCATCTTTTCTTGCGTAGTTATTTTGATTAAAGATTTATTTTAGGAGCGCCAATAGTTGATCGCTGGAAATACAGTTTGACAAACAATCTAACATCAAGGTATGATTGATTTTTTTGATCGTTTTAGGCTAAATAAATGCTCTCGTGTTTTAAAATGTTTGCTTTACGTGTTGGGTGTATAAGTGCTCTTTTGTCTTCGCTTGCGCATTCGGTTGCAACACCTAATGTAATGCAAATCAAAACATCTATTGAGAATTTAACGTCTATAGCTTGTGATGTGAGTGCTAAGCGTTGTCTTGCGGTTGGTTTTGATCTTAATATAAAAGAGCTTGATGAAGAACGAGCCATAGTTTCTATGGAAAATAAAGTGTATAGGACGCAAGACGGTGCGGATACTTGGAGTCAACCTCAGGTATTAAGTCATGGTATTCATGATCTGATGTTGAGTGGCATTGAGGAATTAGCCGAATTTCAGTCAGTGCAAATGCAAAGCCATATGACTATTTATTGCAATGCTTCGGGTTTATCTTGTTTAATTGCGGGACCTAAAAAGATTGATCATCAGTCTTATATCATCATTCATGCAACGGATGATAGGGGTTTGAACTGGCATGATGCTCAATTGCTTCCTGTTGTGCTCGAGCATGAACGTGTTGGGAGAGTTGATGGTTTAGCCTGTGATGAATCAGGTCATTCGTGCTTACTTCTCAATTATCCCTACGCTTATACTTCTGAAAACGGAGGTCAAACTTGGATGTCTCCTGTATTGCTTCCTGAGCCTGAAATCGGATATGCACCCTATGATGTTGTTCAAATGAGTTGCTCAGCTTCTGGTCTTGTTTGCCGTGTTGTTGTTGGAGAGGGTAGCGATCCAGCACCTATTCTGACCTATGTTACACAAGATGGTGGGTTAACGTGGAGTAACCCTTATGTGTTAACAGACCCAGAGGATAAAAAAAATGAAAAAATAGATACTGATTTTTTTTCTAATCTGCATTGCGATCGATCCGGTTTAAACTGTATGGCACTTCGTTATCGATTAGTAAAAGAGGGCCTCATACTTAGAACACTTATGGATGTTTATACGACATCAAATACTGGTTTGGTGTGGGAAAAAACAGGGATTATTGATCATATGGATGGAAATCTTTACGAGCCTTTCGGTGTATTTGATTGTGATGAAACGGGTCAAATGTGTGTTGCAATCCATTCGCCAGCATATACTGAAGACTCTGAAGCAAGAGCTTATATCACTTATGATCGTGGACAACATTGGAAAGGTCAGCTGTTTAATATATCGCCAAAATCTTCTTTTATAACAGATATATTTTGTGATAATTTAGGGCTCTTATGTCAAGCTGTTGGCATAAGAAGAGCTTGAGTTAGTTTTTCGTAGATACAAGCCTACCCAAGTCGTATGAAATTTGAGTAGGCTTTTTTAGTTATTCTAAATATTTTTCAGCATCCAAGGCAGCCATGCAACCAAAACCGGCCGAAGTCACCGCTTGGCGGTATACGCTATCGGCAACATCGCCGCAAGCAAAAACGCCTGGAATATTGGTTGAAGTGGCCATGCCTTCGAGGCCTGTTTTAATTTGAATGTAGCCATCACGCATGTCGAGTTGGTTTTCAAATAAGTTTGTATTTGGGGTGTGGCCAATCGCAATAAAAATACCATCAAAAACTAAGACTTGTTGCTCTTGGGTTTTTGTATGCTGCACGCGAGCGCCGGTGACTTTACGTTCGTCGCCCAGTACTTCTTCTAAGGTATGGTCCCACATCAGTGTAATATTGCCGTTTTTGGCTCGTTCAAATAATTTATCTTGTAATATTTTTTCACTACGCAGGGTATCGCGTCGATGAATGAGGGTAACTGAAGCGGCAATGTTAGATAAATATAATGCTTCTTCAACTGCTGTGTTACCACCACCGATGACACACACGTTTTTGTTGCGGTAAAAAAATCCATCACAGGTTGCACATGCTGATACACCACGGCCTTGGTAGGCGCTTTCAGATGGTAAACCTAAATAGCGTGCAGATGCGCCAGTTGAAATAATCAGGGCGTCACACGTATAGGTCTCGCTGTCGCCTTTAAGTACAAACGGTGTTTGTTTAAGATCGGCATGCGTGATGTGATCCATAATGATGTTGGTATCAAAGCGTTTGGCATGTTCTTGCATGCGCTCCATGAGTGCCGGACCTTGCAAGCCTTCGACATCGCCGGGCCAGTTGTCGACATCGGTCGTGGTTGTGAGTTGACCACCCACTTCCATGCCGGTAATAAGCGTTGGGTTGAGATTTGCACGTGCCGCATACACAGCAGCGGTGTATCCTGCAGGGCCTGAACCTAAAATAATTAAACGATGATGGTTATTTGTATGCATGAGCTGTCTTCCTAGCGATTTATTCAATGATTTATTATGTTAATATCGGTCATGGTATGACAAATTGAAAAGCATTAAAATACTTATGGATAAACAACAAACGGATCATGCGCCTTCTTCTTTGCAAACGTCTTCAGTTCCGCTATGGCTGAAGCGGCTATGTGAAGGGGGCTTTATTTTAATTTTTACTGCAGCTTTGTTTGTGTTCTTAGCACTTGCAACCTATCACACACGTGATCCTGGCTGGTTTCATGCGACTAAGTCAAATCTTGCTGTGGCGAATGGTGGTGGGCGTGTTGGCGCTTACACCGCTGATTTTTTGTACGCAATTTTTGGATATCTTGCTTATGCGCTTCCGATCGGACTCGCTTTTTTATCGTGGGTTATTTTAAATGATCATCGTACGCTCGGTGTTTTCAGTAAGCCCATGCTGATTTTGCGAAGTGTCGGGTTGGGTTTGGTTTTACTTTCAGGATGTGGTTTGCTTGTTTTTTGGGCGAATGGAGGGGCGTTATTACGCCATCAACCGGGGGGGATGCTGGGCCATGCGGTAGCAAAGTTTTTTTATCAAACATTAAATCCCGAAGGTGCTTTATTATTGCTGCTGGCCATGTTCTTAGTGGGCGTGACCTGGTTAGTAGGTATTTCGTGGGGACCTGTGCTTGAACGACTGGGACGATATGTTTGGAAGAGCTTACGAGCAGGTATCACTTCGGTTCGCACCGCACTGCACGCAACACGTCAATTTATTGCACGTTTGAAGCCCTTGCTACAACCGAAACCTCAAAAAGCAGTAACAAGGGTCGCAACGGCCGAACCCGTATTACTTCGACAAAATCCTGCCCCTAAACCGACCGAGAAAAAAGAAGCAGCAGCTCCTCGGCGTAACTTTATTTCTGAAAAAATTATGGCACGATCGTCTGCCAAAGTAGAAAAATTATCGCCTGAAACTGCTGCAAACCCATTGGATACGTCTGAGGTGCCTACGTCATCGACTGTCTTAGAAGCAACCAAGACACCTACCAAGGCGCCTGTGCTTGGAGGATTACCTCCGCTTGATTTATTAGCACTTGCAGCTGAAACACCCAAACATGCTGAAGGTTATTCTCATGAAGCCCTAGAAATGCTTTCGCGAGAAGTAGAGCAGCATTTATTAGATTTTGGCATTCAAGCCGATGTGGTTGCAGCGCATCCGGGGCCTGTGATTACACGTTTTGAGTTGCAGCTTGCAGCCGGCGTTAAAGTCAGTAAGCTTTCAGCACTTGCAAAAGATCTCGCACGATCGCTTTCTGTGACCAGTGTTCGAGTTGTTGAAATTATTCCCGGAAAAACCGTGGTTGGGCTTGAGTTACCGAATCCTAATCGCGCGATGGTGGTTTTATCTGAAGTGCTCACATCAGAAGTGTATCAGCAGGCGCATTCACCGTTGACGCTTGCTTTGGGTGTTGATATTGCCGGGCATCCCATGATTGTTGATTTGGCCAAAATGCCCCATCTATTGGTGGCAGGTACCACGGGTTCAGGAAAATCTGTGGGTATTAATGCGATGATTTTAAGTTTGTTATTTAAATCCACACCGGAGCAAGTGCGTTTAATTTTAATCGATCCTAAAATGCTCGAGCTTTCAGTGTATGATGGTATTCCACATTTGTTAACGCCGGTTGTGGTTGATATGAAAGAGGCGGCGAGCGCTTTGCGTTGGTGCGTACAAGAAATGGAGCGACGCTATCGTTTGATGGCCGCATTGGGTGTACGTAATCTTGCCGGTTTTAATACAAAAGTTAAAGAAGCAATCGCTGCAGGTACCCCGTTAACCGATCCGTTATGGAAGCCGACGCAAAGCATGGACGAAAAACCACCTGAATTAGAGGCCTTGCCGTATGTGGTCGTCGTGATTGATGAGCTTGCCGACATGATGATGGTGGTTGGGAAAAAAGTGGAACAATTGATTGCGCGTATCGCACAAAAGGCACGTGCAGCAGGCATACACTTGATTTTAGCTACGCAGCGGCCATCGGTTGATGTTTTGACTGGATTAATTAAATCCAATATTCCAACGCGTATTTCATATCAAGTATCTTCTAAAATTGATTCACGTACAATTCTCGATCAGCAAGGCGCCGATCAATTATTGGGTCACGGTGATATGCTATTTCTTGCGCCAGGAACGGGTGCGCCTTTGCGTGTGCATGGGGCATTTGTTGACGATCAAGAAGTGCATCGTGTTGCCGATGATTGGCGCGCGCGCGGGGAACCTGAATATATTGATGGAATAACCGAAGAGATGAGTGAGTTCGGTGAGTCTGGTATGGGGGATGATGTTGAAGAAGCGGATGCGCTTTATGATGAAGCGGTTCAATTCGTTGTGAGCGCACGAAAAGCAAGCACGTCATCGGTGCAACGACGGTTTAAAATTGGTTATAATCGTGCAGCACGTTTGATTGATGAAATGGAGCGTGTGGGAATCATTGGACCGATGGAAGGTGGCATGCGTGATGTGCTTGTGCCATCGTCAGATGGAGACGCGTGATGAAGCGAGTAATCTTAGGTCTGTGTTATTTCTTGATGCTTCAGAACGCTTATGCAGATGAAATAAGTGATATTTTATGGGGTAAATTAAGTCATATCCGAGCGATGAAAGCGTCTTTTTCGCAACAGATCTATGCAAAGCAACGGGTGCTTACACAAAGTTCAGGTCACATGGCTTTTGTCAGACCTCGTCAGTTTAGATGGGAAACAACACAACCGATGGAACAGCTTTTGATTGCGGATGGAAAAAAAATATGGATGTATGATGTTGACCTTGAGCAAGTCACGGTGAAGCCACAAACTGAATCTATGGGCGCCGCAGCGGGTTTGTTCTTAAGTGAAAAAAAAGCGAATCTGACGTCTGATTTTTTAGTAAACTCTGAACATGACGGTCAGCAAGATGTATTTATATTAAAAGCTCGAGGCAAGCAAGCCAACATACAACGCATGGTGCTTCGCTTTGCGGGAGATGTTTTAGACAGCATGGATTTATACGATCAATTAGGGCAACGTACAGCCGTACGGTTTAATCAGGCTAAAATAAACGTCGTCTTACCCGGTCACTTATTTCAATTTACGCCTCCAGCGGGTGTTGATGTGGTGCAACAATGAAGGCATGGGAACGCATTACCCAGGTATTATCTGAACGTATGCCAGTCAGAGTTGTCTTATGGCTCAAACGCATCTGGATGACTTGTGCGATTGCGCTGGTGATTTTTGCCATTGTTGTCAGTGTTTTTAGGGCCTTAACACCTTGGGCGGCACAATATAAAAGTACGTTGGAAACACGTCTAACCGAGCTCTTGGGTGCGCCTGTATCTATCCAAGACATGAAAACCAGTTGGTATTGGTTTGAACCCGTTTTAAAATTAGATGGGGTACTTGTTTCGCAACAAGATGGATCATCATCATCATCATCTTCTTCTTCTTCTTCGTTGCTTGAGCTGAAAGCTTTATTGGTGGGGATTGATTTAATGCGCTCATTGTTGCACTGGCGCATTCAACCGGGTGTTTTGTTTATTGAAGATGGTCGTCTTAATTTAAAACAAGGTGATAAGCATTGGACGCTGGAAGGCAGTGTGGTTGATGGTGGTTTGAAAGCCGATGCATCAACAGACTTTAATGATTTATTAGCTTGGCTACTTGCGCATCAAAAAATTGTGATGAAGCGTGTTGGATTTACATTGCATTGGCAAGATGGTCGTGTGACACCGATTAAGCCGTTAACGATTGTAGCATCGAATCATGATGGGCATTATCGTGTCAAAGGGCATGCAAGTCTTGAAGGTGAACAACCCAGTGTTGTGTCTTTGCTGGCAGATCTGGATATGTCCGGTGGGTTTGCATCCGATGCCCGTGGTAGTTTATACCTATCGGCTGAGCGTGTCGATTTTTCAGAGTGGCGTTCTTTTTTTAAACCGTTGCCTTATTCTATTACAGAAGGTCGAGGTGAGTTCGAGCTTTGGTTGGATTTGCGTCATGCACGACCGGTTTCGGCACAAGCTGTTGTACGGTTGCGAGATTTGGTTTGGGAAGACCGAGCGCAAAAATATACCCAAAAAATCGATCGTTTGAGTGCAAATATGGTGTGGGAGGCATCTTCTGATGGCTGGCGATGGCGTGCTGATCATGTTCGATTGAAAGCCGGTAACACAACATGGCCTGAAAATGCGATGACGTTGGACTATCAAGCTGAAGAACGGCGTTATCGTATGTTTGTTAAAACCATTCTACTTGAGCCCACCCGAGGGTTATTGCAGCATGGGCCGGAAGCACTGCAGCCGTTACTTGCCATGCAGCCGCAAGGGCAATTACATCACACTCAATTAGGTTTTCAGGATGGAAAACTGGATTATGTGTTATCCCGTTTTTCGCATCTTTCTTGGCGTGAGCATGGTGAAATTCCCGCCGTGAGTCAATTATCAGGCGCGTTAGCGTGGGAGCCAAAAGAGGGACGCTTGGCGCTGGATAGTGAAGCCGTTAAGCTTTCGGTAAACAATAAAACACCACTTGCGTTTGATTTGGTGAATGCTACCGTTGTTTGGAAAGCGCTCAGCCATGGCTGGCGAGTAAGCTTAGAACGTGCTGTCCTCAAACATCCTAACGGCGTGTTTAGCGGACGGGGTGTGCTGGACGATGTATCTCGTGATTCATCAGGAACGTTGCAAGGTGATGTATCGTTTGCGTTACATGATGCAACGTTTTGGTTGCCTTACCTGCCTGAAACGCGTATTCGACCTAAATTATACACATGGCTTCAGCATGATATCACACGTGTTGATCAAGCATCAGGCCGTGTACATGTCCAAGGGTCTTTGAAAGCTTTTCCATTTGATGAAGGCCCGGGAGATTTTTTGATGACCGGTTCGTTAAGCGGTGTTGATGTACGGTTTAATCCAAGTTGGCCTTTAACACGGGATGTGAATGCGACATTGCACTTGGATAAGCGAACGTTAGCGGCCGAAGTTTCGCAAGCGATGTTTCAAAAAGTTCCGTTAAAGCATGCAAGTCTTCGTATCACAAATTTAGGGCTTGGGCGGGAAGTATTATTTGCTCGTTCAGAAGCGTGGGCACCTTGCGAAGATATGTTGGGCTATATTGCTCAATCGCCTTTGCATGAACGTTTAGCTAAATTGGATAACTTAATGATTAAGCGTCCAGCCGTATTAAATATGGCTTTAGATTTTCCATTTTATCCGGGATCTCAAGCATTCAAAGTGCAAGGACGGGTTGATTTTCAAGATAATGATCTTTTTGTGAAAGATCTTTCTCAATCGATTGGGTTACATCATTTAACCGGTACGTTGCCTTTCAATGAACACGGTGTGTTGCCTAGCCATTTGTCGGCTCAACTTTTTAATGAACCCATGGTTATGGATCTTCATACGGTTACTGGTTCTCCTCAAGATCGTGGGCTAGCGATTGATATGAATGGGCATCTTTCAGTCAGTGGTTTTCAAAAAGAATTAGCCATGCCTGTGCTTGCCTTAATGCAAGGACGCGTTGCTTATAAAAGTCAGATCATGATTACGGATGATCCCGATGATTTGGATCGGTTCACAATGAGTTCGTCTTTGGAGGGCTTAGATATTGCGCTACCTGCGCCCTATGGAAAACGTCGTGATGAGCTAACACCACTTAAGCTTGGCACGTATTTTAATCTTGCACGAGGTGCTCGTTTAAAAGTTGATTATGCGCGACAATTAAGTGCTGATTTGTGGTTTAATGGTGGTTCCGAGCCTTTTGCTTTAGCACGAGGCGAAGTTGTTTTGGGTGGTAAACAAGCCGTCTTAAGTAAAAAGCGGGGGGTGATGCTTCGTGGAGACTTCGAGCACTTGGATTGGGAGCCTTGGCAGAAAGTACGTGCAAAATTATTTGATGAGACAAAAAAAACGGGTTCGACACATGCGTTAGATTCGTTTCATTCGATTGCTTTGCATGTGGATGAGGCGAATGTACTCAATCAACATTATAAAAATTTGAAGCTGGACGCTCATCGTACATCAGATCGTACGTGGTCTATTGCCATGAACGAAGATAGTGTGTCGGCAAACTTAACATATAACGTGAATATGGGTAGTTTACGTGGTTATGTTTCACGCTGGGTTATGCCATCGTCTGGATCACATGAAAATAAATTACAGCCCAATCATATTCCAACGCTCGATTTAACCCTAGGTGAGTTATGGGTTGGTGATGTTAATGCAGGCCAATTATCAATAAAAGGTAAACCGCTTGAAGGCAATGTTTGGCGACTTGATTCCGGTGAGTTAAGCACCGAAAGTTATCAATTAATCTTTTCCGGCGGCTGGCAAGCTGATGCTAAACCTCAGACATTACTTGATGCTCGTTTAAAAGTGCATCATTTAGAGAATGCGTTAAACTATTGGAATATTATACCGGTGGTTGAAGCAAAAAGTGGTGATTTACAATTAACGGGTCGATGGGATGGCTCACCTGAAGATTTTTCGTTAAAAGCAATCACCGGCAATATGCATATTATTTTTAAAGATGGCCGTATTACGCATTTAAGTCCTGAAACAGAAAAAAAAATGGGGCTTGGGAAGCTTTTAAGTATTTTGAGTTTACAGACGATTCCTAGACGTTTGAAATTGGATTTTAGTGATTTATCAAAATCAGGTTATAGTTTTGATAAATTTGAAGGAAATTTTGTTCTGGCCCACGGAATTATGGACACAGAAGACAGCGCAATAGATGGTCCTGTTGCACGTGCAACCATGAAAGGTTCACTGAATTTAGATAAACAGCTTTATGATATGTCATTGCATATATCACCTCATATCACGGCGAGCTTACCCGTGGTGGCGACCATAGCGGGAGGGCCTGTGGCCGGTATTGCAACGTGGGTAGCGAGCAAGTTAATTAATCAAGGCATGGAAAAAATTAGTGGTTATACCTATGAGGTATCAGGACCATGGCTTCTGCCTGTGGTTCAGCAAGTACATATTTATAAAAAACCGAGTGGCATGAAAGACGATGCGTTGCCCATTAAGGAAGATTAAAGTAGATTAGGGCAGGGAGCCTAGGCATGACAGGTACTAAAAAAACAACGGATAGTGTTTCACCCATGTTTTTTTTGCAGGTGATGAATCATTGGGCGACACCGTGTCTTACGGGTAGTGTGCTGAGTTTGAGCTTATTATTGTTGTGTTCCGGGCCGTGGGGCATTGCATTGGGCGTAGGGGTTTCGTTTTCGGGCATGATCTATTCTGCCGTACGCTTTTTCGGATCGCGCAAATCATCACAAGCACTAACGCAACAGCCTTTCTCTCCTGAATCCAAGCTTTCGATTTATCCTCCTTCACCTGTCGGTTCATCGACGCCTGTGCTTGATGTTGATTCTTTAGAGCGATATTTAACGTTACTGTATGGGGTAGAGCCTGAACTATTACAGCAAATGCAAACACAGGTGATGATTAATCCTCATTCACCATTGATTACCGGGGTTTATCGTATTCGAGAACGATACCATTGGGGTACAGAGCTCCATGTTCATTATTTGTCTGATTTGTTTGATGTGCCCTATCGCGTTTTTACCGTATCTGGAGGTACGCGCGGTGATGCTTCTGGTTATGTCGCTCATTTTAATCTAGGAAAAACAGATTGCAATCCATTAGAAGGTTTGAATTATATTCAACTGATTAATCACGGAGGCATACATTGGACTACGGTGCTCGGTACAGAGCCTTTGGTTGGAGAAGAAGAGCAGCGCACCTGTTTGGATAATCCTGCTGGGGGAGACTGTTTGTTTTATGCGTTCTCTCTTGGGCTTGCTAAATACATGTGTCATGATGTTTCTTCAGCTAAAGAGATGAAACAATCTGCAATATTTCAACGATGGCGCAAGCTCGATCCTGGCATGAAAGAGCGCGGACGAGCCACTGCTTTTTTTAATCTTGGGAAAGCCGCATCTCCGTTAAAAGATGTTAGGCTTCATGCAGCTTGGGATGCATGTCAACGGTCTTTACGTCATCTTGTTGCTGATTATATGGGGAAGCAATTAATAGCAGAAGGGGGCATCGCATTAGATAGTTATCAAAGCATGTTTACTAATCAAGATACATCACCCACCAGAGAGCAGTGTGTTATTGAGCTTTATAATCAAAGCCCGCTCTACCGTGAATTTAATCTGCTTTATAATCTTGATAAAAAAAATAAGTTCGGAGATTTGGCGACAAATATATTCCAAGAATTACATCCTATGCATCGATCCATGTCCTATAATATGTCCTATAATATATAAATAAATTTTTATTGGAGAATATGTTCATGCATCTGCATGTCTTAGGAATTGGTGGGACGTTCATGAGCGCTTTGGCTATATTGGCGCGCGAAGCGGGGTTTAAAGTCACCGGTAGCGATGCAAATTGTTATCCTCCGGTCAGTACGCTTCTTGAAGCAAAACAGATTGCCTGGACTGAGGGTTATACGGATACCGCCGATGCTTTACGTGCGGATTGCGTGGTCGTTGGTAATGCAGTAAGGCGGGGCATGCCTGTTATGGAGGCTGTGCTGGATGCAGGTAAGCCGTATATATCAGGTCCAGAATGGCTTGCGAAAAATATTTTATCAAACTATCACGTGATTGCTGTTGCAGGAACGCATGGTAAAACAACCGTGACATCGATGCTTGCCTTTATTCTTGAGCAGGCCAATTTAGAACCCGGTTTTTTAATCGGAGGCGTTGCCACGAACTTTGAGACGAGCGCGCGTCTGGGTAAAGGGCGGTGGTTTGTGATCGAAGCGGATGAATATGACAGTGCGTTTTTTGATAAACGCCCTAAGTTTATGCATTATCGTCCTCAGTGTGCAATTATTAACAATCTGGAGTTTGATCATGCTGATATTTACTCAGATTTGGCTGCGATTCAGCAGCAAGTTCATTATTTTCTAAAAACAATACCATCAAAAGGCGAAGTGCTTTGCCCACGTGATGATGAGGCTTTAAATCAGGTGCTTGCCAAAGGCACGTTCAGTCATGTATCCACCATGGCCTGCTCAGGACGTGCTGTGTGGCGCGCTGAATTACTGGATACGTCAGGTGAGCATTTTCGAGTATTTCATCATGACGAACCTGTGGCTGAAGTACATTGGGGTCTCATGGGGCAATTTAATATTGAAAATGCTTTAGCTGCATTAGCCGCCAGTGTATATGCCGGGGTTCATCCAGAAGTTGCAGCGCGTGCGTTAGAGGGATTCTCGCCGGTGAAGCGTCGATTGGAAGTACGCATGGATGCTCATGAAATCAAGATTTATGATGATTTTGCACATCATCCTACGGCGATGCAAAAAACCGTAGAAGCCATTAAGTTGCGTGATACGCATGCACGTGTTTTAGCGATTGTTGAATTTGCATCTTACAGTATGCGTACAGGGGTACACGGTAACCGGCCTATTGAAGCGTTGCGTGATGCTGATCGCGTCTATGTGTTAAATCGAGAAAAAAATGCTTCAAAAAATCTGCCGATGCCCTATCCTGAGGCTTGGTGTGAATTTAGCTCGATTGAGGCACTCGTTCGTGCTGTGGGCGATGAGGCACAAGCAGGTGATGCTATCTTGGTGATGAGTAACCGAAGCCTTGAAGCGGCGCATCAAGGCCTGCAAGTTTATTTAGACAAGCGTTTTTGCCGATAAAGATATAATAACCCAGCAGGTAGCATCATGAGGATAATTCCGCCGATAAAGATGAGGCGAAATTGAAGTGTGCTACCCATTTCTAGGCTTTCTTCAGGTGGAAAAAACCCGACAATTAAACTAATAAAGCAGCCAACGAGGCCTAATGCACAAGTCGCGTAATACCCGCCACGTCGACCAGGAACGGTGAAGTGCCTTGGGCGATTCGCGTGCGTTTGCTTTAAACGAATGGCCGCAATAAATAACAAAACATACATGACTAAATACAGCTCAGTGCTGAGTGCGGTAAACAGCCAATAAATTGAATTAATGGAGGGTAATAAAAAGAAGCCACCGCATAGCACGGTGACCAGTGTGGCTTGGAGTAATAAAATGCGTGAAGCAATCCCGTGTTGGTTAAGACGATAAAGCCAGGGCGGCAAAAACCCCTGGTCGGCTGCAAGCAGTAAACCTTTGGCTGGTGATATGATCCAATTGACCATACCGCCTAAGCTACCTAAAAGCAGCATGATGATGATCACAGGCATAATAGGCGTGAGATGATAGGCTTCAAAAAAGTTGGTGAAGGCTTGCATCACGCCTTGGACTAAACTAATTTTTTCTTGTGGAAGAACAAAAGCAATGGCGAGCGATCCTAAAATCATGGTTGTTAAAATTAAAATAACGGAAAATAGCATAGCACGAGGGAAGTTTTTTTGTGGATTTTTAACGTTACGGACATGAACAGCAGCAAGCTCCATACCAAGAAATGAGGTGACAATCGCAGTCAGTGATCCCCACGATTGCGTATCGCTCCAATGAGGAATGAGGTTGTTTGGACTCAAATCAATTGCAATACTATGGCCTTGGCATAGCCAAATAATCGCCAGTATGATAATCATGCCCATCGGAACAATCATACCGACCACGGCACAAAAGCTTGCAAAAGCAGCCGAGGCTCGCAGGCCATTTAATCCTAAAAGTGTCAGCGACCAAAAAACAATAAGAATAACAGATATAAGATAAATCTTGTTGTGTGCTAGTGCTGGATTGATTAAATAAGCAAGCGTACCGGCAATAAACGATAATATTGTAGGGTACCAGACTAAAGTATTTATCCATTGCAGCCAGATGGTAAAAAAAGCCATGGTGTCACCGAAGGCATGTTTTACCCAGCTGTACACCCCACCTTCTTCTTCTGGCCAAGTTGAGGCGAGTTCTGCTGAAATCAATGCGATAGGAATTAAAAAGATAAGCGCGCCAAGTAAGAAAAAGAAAATAAGCGTCGAGCCAAACAGGGCGGCTGCAGGTAAATTACGGATACTATCGATGGCGCCCGTGATAAGCAATATGAGTGCAAAGGTAGAAATTTTTTCGGACGACCATGCTTTCACGAGAGAAAAACCTATGATGTTAAAAAGCTGTTCATTATAACGGGATCGCACAAACTATGCTATCAAGTTGTGTCGATAGCTTTCTTTCGCTGGAGATTTTGCTAGACTAATTGAGTGAGTTGTTAATTTAATAACAGGGAGAAGGTAATGAAACGTTTCGCAATGATAGCTGCCACAGGAATAATGGCGCTCATGATCAGTGCATGTGGTGATAATGCAGCCCCAAAACCAGAAGCTCAGGCTGATGATATGCAGTCTCAAACACAGGAACAAATGGCAGCTCCTGCAGCGCCTGCGTCGTCGCAAGAGGGTATGAATATGGCCCCAGCAGAACCATCTTCTGAAGCGATGGAAGATGCAGCTGCTCAAGAATAATTTTTTACTGCTGTTTTGGTGTACAATACCCAAGGCAGCAGTTTTTTCAAAAGCGTTGTTGCCGTAATAACGTGAGGAACACCTCGGTGGTTGTTGATGCAGTTGTAACCTGGGTAGATGGCTCAGATATAGAACATATTAAAAAACGTCAGACTTATTTAAAATCTTATTTAAATTTAGAGCAAGATCACGATCATGATCAAGACCATAATCAAAATCATGCGGTTGATGATGCTGCGGCTCCAACGCGTTTTGATTCTTCCGGTGAAATTAATTATTGTTTGCGTTCGCTGCTTTATTTTGCGCCTTGGCTACGTACGATTTATGTTGTGACCGATGGTCAAACACCTCCTATAATAACGGCGTTGCAAGGCACCTCATATGAAAAACGTATTAAAATTATCGATCATCGTGAAATTTTTCAAGGCTTTGAGCAATATTTACCAACGTTTAATAGCTTAAGTATTGAGTCGATGCTGTGGCGCATTCCGGGGCTTTCGGAGCGTTTTATTTATTTAAACGATGATTGTGCTTTATTGCGTCCTGTGAAGCCGACCGATTTTTTTCAAGAGGGGAAGCCGGTTGTGCGTGCTGCCTGGAAAA
Organism: Legionellaceae bacterium; assembly: GCA_029212505.1. Classification (GTDB taxonomy): domain Bacteria; phylum Pseudomonadota; class Gammaproteobacteria; order Legionellales; family Legionellaceae; genus JAALKW01. Next base: position 305,167 of record JARGOS010000002.1, read on the forward strand.
CACAGTATGCGCATAAGTGGGGGCAAATTTTTGCGCGTAGGTTGCCTCGTATTTTTTCATCCAAGCCTATCGCGCCTCATCGTCAGTATCAAGAGAATAGCGCGAAGCTTGCTGGTTACACGCGTCAGTTTTTGCATCTGCCTCACGTGCCTTTTCCCCTGGTTAAACAGGTGTTTGCTGATTTTTTTGATGAGTATCCTGAGCTATTTGTTCAGAATCTAAATTATCCAATACGGGCTTTAGAACAGTTTTGGAGTATTTCTTTGGCTTATCATCTAGGGTTTAGACATAAACAATTGATGCTTGGTCGTGCGTTAAAAGCGGTCAGTGTGCATGCAACGCATCATTCATGGCGAAAAATTAAAGCCAGATTAGCTCACGCGCATCGTGATTCGGCTGTTGCCTTTATTTGTATACAAAGTTTAGATCAAGCCCATGTGAATGTACGAAAAGCTATTTTGACATGGTTAGATGATCATATTCCCAAAATAATTTAAATAACTGGATAAGGGGTTTTAGACATGACCATCGGGTTGCTTGCAACAGGGGATGAGTTAACGCACGGCGATACCTTAAATACTTCAAGTCAGCTAATTGCACGTGCCTTAAGTTCTGAGGGCATGTCGATGGGTATGCACGTGGTGTGTGGTGATAAAGAGCGCGAGCTGGTTGATGCACTTGAATTTTTAGGAAAAAAACACCAGGTGATTATGATTACCGGCGGCCTAGGTCCTACGTCGGATGATCGCACACGTTTTGCGTTGGCACGTTATCTTAATCAAGCATTGATTGAGTTTGATGATGCGCTGAATCATGTTGAAGCGCGTCTTGCGCGTGCTAAGCTTCTGATGAACGATGGCAATCGTCAGCAAGCCTTGTTTCCTGAAGGCGCAACGTTATTTCCTAATGCGCACGGTACGGCGATGGGATGTGCGTATCGCCAAGGTGAGCAGTTGTTTGTTTTATTGCCTGGGCCGCCAAACGAATGCATGCCGATGTTTCAAGCTTATGCTTTGCCGTTGTTAAGAAAACAGATTGATTCAAGTAAAAAAGAGCTATTAACGTGGCGCTTATTCGATGTGGCTGAAGGGCAAATAGCTGAAGTGTTAGAGCATGCGCTTGCGGGTATATCGTGTCAGCTTGGTTATTGCTTAGAAACACCTTATTTAATGTTTAAAGTGCGGTGTAATGCATGCGATGCCGCGCGCGTGCGCAGTCTTGTCGAGCCTTTGATTGCCCCGTATCTTCTTACTTCTACGTTATTGGCGTGCACAGCATCCGCACAATTATCTGCATTGCTTAAAAAATTGAAAGTTGATGTGACGATTGTGGATGAAGCAACCGGTGGGATGTTACAAAGCTTGCTACATAAGCCCTGTCATTATGCCTACCTTTCGTTTCAAGCCCAAGAGGATAAAGTAGCAGCAGCGAGCGGCTATTTTTATGCCTCAGGACCGCGTGCTTATTGGCAGGGTGCGTCAGATGCAGGAAGTTCAGATGTGGTGCTTAGGTATCGCGTAGGAGAGCACCATGGAGAGGAGCGCTACACGTTATCACGTATCGGAGCGTGGACAACACATACGGCCGCAGAGTGGTTATGCGCCCGTATCTTTGATTTGATTAATCAAGGCCATGATTTCATGGCATAATGCGTCTGTTCCATCGCGTGAAAGTGCAGATATGGTAAAATAGGGCGCTGTCCATTCAAGTTCGTCGAGCAGTGCTTGAATCGCTTGTTCGCGTGATGCTTCATCAGGAAAACAATCGACTTTATTCATCACAAGCCAGCGTGGTTTTTTTAAGAGGTCAGTATCATACGTTGCGAGTTCGTTTAGAATGGTTTTGACGGCTTCTGCAGGTGAATAATCTTCACGCGGTGATAAATCAACGAGGTGCAGCAATACAGATGTTCGTCCTAAGTGCTTCAAAAATTGGTGACCAAGGCCTGCACCTGTTGAAGCGCCTTCGATTAAACCAGGGATATCTGCCATCACAAAGCTTTGATGGTTGGATACGCTCACAACCCCAAGGGATGGATGAAGGGTTGTGAAGGGATAATCAGCCACTTTAGGCTCTGCACTGGAGACCGAGCGCAGTAGAGTAGATTTACCAGCATTCGGTAAACCAAGCAGGCCTACATCAGCAAGCACACGAAGCTCAAGTTTGAGTGTTCGCACTTCTGCGGGGGAGCCTTTACTGGTTTGTCGTGGTGCTCGGTTGATGCTGCTTTTAAAGCGCGCATTGCCAAGGCCATGAAATCCACCTTGAGCGACGAGTAAACGTTCGTTCTCAATGCGAATATCACCTAAGCATTCACCAGATTCTGCATCGTAAACAACTGTACCAACAGGGACATCAACGATAAGATCGTGACCAGCTTTACCGGTACGATTGCTTCCCATGCCTTGTTGGCCGGATTCGGCTTTATGACGACGTTGGTGACGAAAATCAACCAGGGTATTTAAACCCGAGGTGGCACGAAGGTATACGCTTCCACCATCACCACCGTCGCCGCCATCTGGGCCGCCACGGGGGATGTATTTCTCACGTCGAAAGCTTAAGCAGCCATCTCCGCCTCGTCCAGAATGGACGAAAATAATTGCTTCATCGACGAATTTCATGCAACGTTTTACAACCTAGTGTTAGTTTGCTTCCGCTGCAATCGGTTCAATTACAACGAACTGACGGTTTTTAGGACCTTTCTTGATGAAACGTACTAAGCCCGTAGCTAAAGCATACAGGGTGTGGTCTCGGCCTAAGCCTACGCCGTTTCCTGCATGAAATCGTGTTCCACGTTGACGAACCAAGACTTCGCCTGCATTAACACGTTGACCGCCATACCGTTTAACGCCAAGGTACTTTGGCTTGGAATCGCGACCGTTGCGGGTACTTCCGCCTGCTTTTTTAGTTGCCATGGTAGTGCTACCCTCTTCTTCTTACTTATTGATTGCCGTAATTTCGACTTCGGTATAATTTTGACGGTGACCCATTTGTTTCATGTGGTGCTTACGACGACGAAATTTAATAATTTTAATTTTCTTATGGCGACCTTGTGATAAAACTTTCGCTTTGACCACGGCCTTAGGTACACAAGGTGTTCCAACCGTACTTTTTTCACCGTCAGTGATCATAAGTACTTCGGAAAAATCGAGCTCACTTCCAGCTTCAACAGGAAGCTGTTCTATTTTGAGTACGTCACCTGTTTTAACACGGTATTGTTTACCGCCTGTTTTTATCACCGCATACATGATTCTTCTCCAAAGCTTACCTGACAGCGCTTAACGAAACACTGGTTCTGACAAAGTGGGAGATTTTATAGAATTTTTACGCTGATTTCAAGTTGTTCATCTCAGTGATTATAAAAAATATATAAAATATTTGGCAGAATATCAAAACATGGTCTATAGTTTAAGTATAGGCAGTACAGATTGCACAGCCAACATCTTTGTCCTAGGAGGCCAGGTTGTACGTGTGGTGAGCAAGCTTGGGAGTTTACCAAGAAGCCTGAAGCATGTCCGAGGCGTCCATATTAAAAGTAGGACTGTTGTGATCTCACTGTCTATTTTTTTGTTTATTATGTGTTCTATGGTTGCTTTATTCGCGAAGCCCAATCCCTTTTTTTATAAACAGAGCTGTTATGGCAATTAAGCTTACGAGCATCACTGCCATAATCATCATATCGCGTGAAATATCCTCTCCTGTGCCGAGCATCACGTGCCTCAGTGCATGCACCATGTAATAAATGGGGTTAAAAAGTGTGGCTTTTTGCCAAAACGACGGCAGCATATTGGTTGCGTAAAACACACCACCAAGATAAATCATAGGTGTTAATATAAACGTAGGAACAAAAGCGACATCATCAAACGTACGGGCCACCATGGCATTCAGAAACCCTGCTAGAGAAAAGATAAGCGAAACCAAAAGAATAATCAAAAAAGCAATCGGGACGTGACTGAAGACATTGAGCTCAATAAAAAAAGATGAAGACACGGTAATCAAAAAGGCGACTAAAAGTCCACGGATCATACCCCCCAAAATAAACCCTGAAAGCATGATGCTCCAGTGCATGGGGCTTACGAGAAGTTCTTCGATGCTTCGTTGAAAACGCATACTAAACAGGGACGTGGCGACGTTAGCATACGCATTGGTAATCACGCCCATGATGATAAGCCCGGGAGCAATAAACGTGGTGTAAGGATAATTTGCGACGGGTCCAATACGATCGCCGATGACCGAGCCAAAAATTAAAAAATAAAGCGTCGTTGTGATCACTGGGGGCAAGAACGTTTGGGTTGATATTCGAAGCATACGCACCATTTCGCGACGGACAATGGTGTATAAGGCTATTATTTGGTGATTAAATTGGTAATTGACTCGATGATTAATGGCCATGACGAATAAGATCCATAAATAACTCTTCTAAACGGTTTGTTTTGTTACGCAAGCTTTGAATACCTATGCCATGTTGATCAAGACGCGCAAACACGTCGTTGAGCGTGTGTTGGCTATCAACACGAAGTTCAAACGTATGTTGATCGAGTTTGATGGCGTTCCAGGGCTCTAAACTCGGTAAGATATCAATGGGTCCATCGGTTGTGAAAATATAGGTTTGGTGCTGTAAAGTCCCTAATAATGCTTTTGTCGATGTATGTTTGATTAACTCGCCTTTATCGATGATGGCAATATTTTTACAAAGCTGTTCAGCTTCTTCAAGATAGTGTGTGGTGAGAATGATGGTGGTGCCTTCAGCATTGGTGCGCGCTAAAAAATCCCACATGCTGCGGCGAATTTCGATGTCTACTCCAGCTGTGGGCTCATCTAAGATAAGTACACGGGGTTTATGCATTAGCGCACGTGCGATCATGAGGCGTCGCTTCATGCCGCCTGAGAGGTGTCTTATAATGCTGTGACGTTTGTCCCATAAGCCTAATTGCTTGAGTAAATTTGTCGCGTGCATGGCTGCTTCAGCACGCGGTATACCGTAGTAACCCGCTTGGTTAAGCAGTGTTTGTTCGCTGGTTTCAAAAATATTTAAATTAATTTCTTGAGGCACTAAGCCGAGATGTCGTTTAGCTTGCGTAGGATTTTTATCCAAATCAACACCGCAGATCAAAATAGACCCCGATGTTTTGGTGAGCAATGAAGTCATCAAACCTATGGTGGTTGATTTTCCGGCGCCATTAGCACCGAGCAGGGCAAAAAAATCACCGGATTCAATGGTGAGGTCAATGCTTTTTAAGGCTTCAACACCGTTGTCATAGGTTTTACAAAGCTGTTTTATTTCGATGGCATGCATCTGGCTAGCTTAGGTGATTTTAGGTATAGAATGCAAGTGTAGCGAAGAGGTAGAATACCTCGCGGCGAATAACCGCGAGGATTAATCTTAATTTATATGGATTAAGATTGTTTTCTTTGTGGAAGCTTTTCACGAATACGTGCAGCGCGACCAGAAAGTTTACGAAGATAGTACAATTTAGCGCGACGTACATCACCACGACGTTTTACGGTGATGCTATCAACTACAGGGCTGTAGAGTTGGAACACACGCTCTACACCAACGCTATGTGAAATTTTTCTGACGGTAAACGCTGAGTTCAAGCCGCGGTTGCGTCGTGCAATCACAACACCCTCGAAAGCCTGAAGACGTTCGCGGTTACCTTCTTTTACTTTAACCTGAACCAGAACGGTATCGCCTGGGCCAAAATCTGGGATCGTTTTGCCTTGCATTTGCTCAGCGTTGATCGCATCGATCACGTTGCTCATGACTCACTCCTCAAATCGGTCGCCTGCGTCAAAAGACGAACCGTGCTCTTGTTTAAATTCGGCAAGCAAGTGCTTGTCGTCGTCAGTTAACCGGATTTGCTTTAACAAGTCCGGTCGCTTTAGCCACGTTTGGCCTAAAGCTTGTTTTTTTCGCCAGCGTTCTATGGCAGCATGGTTGCCGCTTAATAAAACTTCAGGCACGTTCTTTCCATCCACGCACTCGGGACGGGTATACTGCGGATGGTCTAAAAGACCGTCCATAAACGAATCTTGTTGTGCTGAACCCGGGTGCCCAAGGCAACCTGGCACTAAGCGTACAAGGGCATCTATAAAAACCATCGCCGCAAGTTCACCACCACTTAGTACAAAATCACCAAGTGACCATTCTTCGTCAACATCATCAGTGATAATACGTTCATCGATTCCTTCAAAGCGGCCAGCTATAAAAAGAATCGGTTGTTTATCTAAAGCAAGCTGCTTAAGCTCGGCTTGTTTTATGCAGCGCCCTTGTGGGCTTAAATAAACAGTTTTGCATGCTGCCCCTAACGTATGACGTGCTTCCACAATTGCTTGATGCAAGGGTGGGTAACCCATCACCATACCAGGACCACCACCGTAGGGTTTATCATCAACCCGTCGGTGAGGTTGCGGTGCAAAGTCACGGGGATTCCAATAATCCACCTGAACCAGCTTATCTTTAAGTGCTCGCCCAACAACGCCCTGATTTAACGGGGTAAACATGTCGGGCATCACGCTAACCACACCAAGATGTAGCATGATGTTAAAAATCCACATCCCAGCAGACGGTGATAACGCCACGGTCTGTATCTATCGTTTGAATCACATCATCCATCAGATAAGGAATAAGCCGGCGCTTTTCACCCACAACAACGAGGACATCGTTAGAGCCTGTCGCAAACAGCGATTCAACCGTGCCAAAAACCTGCCCATGCTCGTGAATCACCCGCATACCAATAAGTTGATGCCAGTAGAATTCACCCGGCTTAAGCTTCGGTAAATCGGTTGCGGCTACCGCAATCGGTACGTTCGTCAACTCAGCGACACGTTCACGCGTCGGGTAACCGTCGATACGGGTTACAAGATGCGGTGACATGAGACTGTCATCCGTATGTTTGATCGCGTGCCAAACCCCACGTAACTGGATAAACCAGTTACGGTAGTTTAATACGTTTTCACGCGGATCCGTGAAAGATATAACACGTACAAGGCCTTTGATTCCTTGTGGACGACCAAACTTTCCAACAACAACTCGGTCAAGTTCTAACACTGGCATCGATATTAAGCTGCTTTTTCTTCTTTGGCTGCTGCTTTTGAGGCATCAGCGTTTTTAGCCATGCTTCGTACTAAAAATTGCACGCGATCAGATAGTTGGGCACCAACACCTTTCCAATGGGCAAGACGTTCTGTTTCTAAATGCAAAGAAACTTCTTGGCCACGAGCCACAGGGTTAAAATAACCAATACGCTCAATATGGTTACTGTCTCGACGACGTCGGCTGTCAGTAACAACAATGTGATAAAATGGACGCTTTTTGGCACCAGCGCGTGCTAAACGGATAACAACCATGGTTTTCCTCTATGATAAATTAAGTGTAATGACCTAAAAATGGCGTTCATTGTACGAAAATTAACGAGACAAAGAAAGGCCTTAATGAAAATATTATATTTTTTTGTTTAAAATCCCCCGGGAAATCCGCCGCCCATGCCACCCATGCCACCCATACCGCCCATACCACGCATCATTTGTTTCATGGCTCCAGGCTTATTAAATTTTTTCATCATTTTTTGCATTTGCTCAAATTGTTTAAGCAAGCGATTAACATCTTGTATTTGTGTACCTGAACCCATCGCGATACGGCGCTTGCGTGAACCTATAATTAATTTTGGAATACGCCGTTCTTTGGGGGTCATCGAATTAATGATAGCGACCGTTTGCTTCATGGTTTTTTCAGCGGCCTCTTCTGAGCCTGCATGTGCCGGCATTTTCATGCCTGGAAGTTTCGACATCATGCCAGATACGCCGCCCATTTGGTCCATTTGAAGGAGTTGCTGTTTAAAGTCGTTGAGATCAAAGCCTCGACCTTTCTTGAGCTTTTTGGTGAGTTTATCTTGGGTTTTTTTATCGGTTTTTTGTTCAACTTCTTCGATTAAACTTAAAACATCGCCCATACCAATAATACGTGAGGCAACGCGTTCAGGATGAAACGGTTCGAGTGCATCAACTTTTTCACCGGAGCCCATAAATTTAATCGGTTGTCCTGTGATATGTCGTATCGATAGCGCAGCTCCGCCGCGCGCATCACCGTCGGTTTTTGTTAAAATAACCCCGGTCAAAGGCAGTGCTTCATGGAAAGCTTTGGCTGTATGCGCTGCATCTTGCCCCGTCATGCTATCGACAACAAAGAGGGTTTCGGTTGGGGTCGTTGCCGCGTGGAGTGATTTAATTTCATCCATCATGTCATGATCAACATGCAGGCGCCCAGCAGTATCAATAATAAGCACATCAATAAATTGTTTTTTAGCGTGGGCGAGCGCTTTTTTAGCAATTTTGATCGGTGATTCTTTTATGTCTGCTTTATAGAAAGGCACATCGAGTTCTTCTGCAAGCACTTCGAGTTGCTGCATCGCCGCAGGTCGATAGACATCGACGCTGACCAGCATGACTTTTTTATTTTCGATAGTTTTAAGATGCTTCGCGAGCTTGGCTGAGCTGGTTGTTTTTCCTGCACCTTGTAAGCCTGCCATAAGAAATACGGCGGGAGGTTCGCTTTTGAAATTAAGTTCCGTGCGCTCACTACCCATCAAATCCACAAGTTCGTCATGGACGAGTTTAATCAAAGCTTGATCAGGTTTAAGTTGAGGCGTTACCACCAGGCCAAGCGCTTTTTCTCGAATGGTTTCTGCGAAGGCTTTAACCACAGGGAGCGCTACATCAGCCTCAAGCAAAGCTAAGCGTACTTCACGTAATACAGGCTTCATATTGTCTTCAGTGAAGCGTCGTTGCCCACCTAAGTGTTTGATCGATTCGGTTAGATGTTTTGTTAAATTCTCAAACATAATTATCCTCAGCTTGTCTTGTGTCTTGATGGATCAAAATAGCTCTATACTATACCATGAAAGCTTGATTGCTTTATACAAGGAACCTCGGGTGTCTGTTTCATTATCGACATTGGTCATGGCCGTTATTTTTTTAGTGTTTATATCCGCTTTTTTTTCAGCCGCTGAAATTGGCGTTATGTCACTTAATCGTTATCGATTAAGGCACTTAGTTAAGAAAAAAAACAAACAAGCGTTACGGGTCAATAAGCTCTTAAAACATCCCGATCGCTTTCTTGGTGTCGTGTTGATTGGGAATACGATTGCTAATATCGTAGCCTCGATGCTCAGTACGTTGATTGGGCAACGCTTGTCGGGGGATCGAGGGGTTGCTATTGCGACAGGGGTACTCACGCTTGCTATTCTCGTTTTTTCTGAAATGACACCTAAAACATTGGCAGCTCTGTATCCTCAGCGTGTTGCCTTTGCATGTGCGTGGTTGTTGTCTGTATTTCAAATTATATTTTCTCCTTTGGTTCGTCTGATCAGTTGGATTGCACAAATTATTTTAAATATCTTTGGTATTTCATTGAAGCATGCTCAAAAAGAAGTGATCTCGAGTGAAGAGTTGCGTTTAGTCATGCATGAAGCAGGAAGTTTGCTACCTATTGAACATAAAGGCATGTTGATTAGCTTGCTTGAGCTTGAGCAAGCTTGTGTTGAAGATATCATGGTACCTAAGAGTGAAATTGTAGGTTTAGATCTTAATTTGCCGTGGCAAACGGTGCTTGAATTACTTGAAACAGCGCAGCACACGCGTTTGCCTGTATACCGTGGGAGTCTTGATAATTTGCTCGGTATGGTGCATTTACGTCGTTTACTAAACTTGATGCTTGAAGATGAGCTTTGTGCAGACCGTATTGCTGATGCGATTGAGCCTGCGTATTTTATTCCTGAAGCCACGTTGCTTAATGTGCAGCTCTTAAATTTTCAAAAAATAAAACGTCGAAGTGGTTTTGTGGTGGATGAATACGGCGACCTCCAGGGTTTAGTAACAATGGAAGATATTCTAGAAGAAGTGGTGGGAGAGTTTACGACTGATATTGCGGCATTGAGTAAAGATATTTATCCTCAGATTGATGGTTCTCATATTGTGGATGCAAGTATTACATTAAGGTATTTAAATAAGGCCTTAGGTTGGCAATTACCTGCGCTTGGGCCAAGAACGTTGAGTGGCTTAATTATTGAATATTTAGGTTATATACCGCCGGCAAGCTGCTGCTTGTTACTGGATGGTTATCAAATCGAGGTGCTCAAAGTGGGGAACCATGTGGTCAAAAGTGTTCGCATGATTCAATCGGTGAAAAAACGCGAGTATTAATGTCTTCGATCAAATGAAGTGCTGCACGGTTGTTGAGCGCGCGACTTATTGTGTTGCCATCTAAAAATTCTAATTCGCCACCCACGGGAATACCATGTGCTGGTTGGCTTATTTTAATATTATAGGGCTTCAGCAGTGTTTGAATAAAATGAATGGTTGTTTGACCTTCAACAGACGGGCTTAAGGCTAAAATAATTTCGGTAATATCACCATCTGCAACACGTGACTTAAGCCCGTCGAGTGCGATATCTTCAGGGCCTATACCATCAAGAGGGGATATTTTTCCCATAAGAACAAAATATAAACCTTGATAAGCATGGCTTTGCTCTATGGCCAGTACGTCAGCCGGTGACTCGACAACGCAGAGGGTCGTTTGTTCACGCGATGAATTCCGGCAAAGATCGCACAAATCATGATCGGTGTAATTATTACATTGCATGCAATGTTGAACGGTTTGCATGGCCTCACTGAGGCTTGCTGCCAAATGAAGTCCACGAGGACGTTGATGCTGTAAAAGATGGAAGGCCATGCGTTGAGCCGATTTAGGCCCAACGCCAGGAAGGCAACGAAGCGCATCAATTAAAACAGATAAAGTATCCATACGTTGTATATTACGCTTTATCGTCGTCTTTTTCGCCTTCTTTTTTCATTTTATCCATCAGATCAGTTGGGATATTAAGACCTTCGGTTAATGATTGAATTTTTCGTTTTGAACCATCTTCGATTTTTTTCAGGGCATCGTTGTAGGCTGCAATCACCAGCTCACTTAAAAAATCCGTATCTTCATCCATGGCGGTAGGTTTAATACGTAAATCCATCATTTGATGCCGGCCGTTTAACTTCACCGTGACCATATCGCCACCCGAACGTCCTTCAACAATTAAGTCGCCCAGTTCTTGCTGCGCTTTTTGCATGCGCTCTTGCATTTTTTGAGCTTCTTTTACTAAATTGCCAATGTTTTGCCCTAAGTCAACCATGATAACCTCGCTTTTTATAAAAATAATATAAATTAATAAAATATAACTGTTTTTAATTATAGGCCATCTTTTAAAAAACCCATAATTTATTTGTATTATTGTATTATTCAGACGGAAAAATAGCTTGAAGCTGTTGGAATGCAGGGTCGGCATTTAACTTTTCATCGGCGGCTTGGCGCTCAGAAGCTTTCTGTAAGCGATCTTGTTCCGCCGGTGAGTCAGGTTGTTGCTCATCATGCTGCAAAGCTAATTTGATAGATTTTGCATAATACCGTGTGAGTGCGCCTTCTAATTTTTCAATAACATTTGCCGTGAACAATGGACGATGATTTTTTCCAACACGCAGGCAGGCTGTATTATTGGGTTGAAGCTTAAACTCAGCATTTTGCGCAGCATTCAGAGCAAGACCTGTGAGTTTAAGTTGTGGGATAATTTCGGCCCAGGTATTTGATGGGGTATGCGGTGTTACGGTGCTTTTATCTTGAATTTTTGGCGCGACAGGTGTGCGTGGCTGGATGTTCATTGGCTTTGCAGCAGGCTTCTGCATTGTTTGTGGTATGTGCGGTGTTTGTGATGGAGCGCGGTGAGTGGTTTGTTCACTCGCCAACGGGGGGGCTGTAACAGATGATGCGGGCCTAAATGTATGCATGCGCAGTAAAGTCATTTCAAACCCAACCGCAAGAGTTGGTGCAAGTGACATATCTTGCGCGCCTTTGAGCGCTATTTGATATAACAATTGCGTATCTTCTGGCGTGAAATGCTGGCAAAGATCAAGAAGCTCAGGTGCCGCGGCTGTTATTGATGTTATGATGGATGCGGTTTTAGGTAATGCTTGCACTAGACTCAGTTGATGGAGCTGTGTCAGAAGCTCGTCAAGTACATATTGATATTGCCCGCCTTCTTTTGCAATAAGCTTACTTATTTCTAATAGCGCAGCTGCATCGGCTGTGCCAAGTGCTTGCAGTAGTTTAAACGTATAATCGATGTGCGTATAACCCAATGCACTTTTGACCGCATTTGTTTGTACCGATCCATTGCCGAGAGCAATAATTTGATCCAGTAAACTAAGTGCATCACGAACACTTCCCTCTGCAGCTTTAGCGATCAAGTGCAGTGCTTCCGAATCAAAGTTGAAGTTTTCTTGCGTGAGTATATGAGCAAGATGCTGTTGTAATAGCGTGGGTGCTAGAGGTTTTAAATGAAATTGTAAGCAACGCGATAAAACCGTCATGGGAAGTTTTTGTGGTTCAGTGGTAGCCAATAAAAATTTAACATGCGGGGGTGGTTCTTCGAGTGTTTTAAGTAAGGCATTGAAGCTATGCGTTGAAAGCATGTGGACTTCATCAATGAGATAAACTTTAAAGCGGCCTTGCGTTGGAGCATAAGAAACGTTATCTAATAATTCACGCGTATCTTCGACACGCGTTTTGGACGCCGCATCGATTTCGATAAGATCAATATAACGGCCTTGCTCAATTGCAACACAAGTACCACAGGTTAGGCACGGTTCGGGTGATGGGCCATGTTCGCAGTTAATTGCTTTAGCGAGCAGGCGAGCCACGCTGGTTTTTCCAACACCGCGTGTTCCATTGAATAGATAGGCATGATGCAAACGGTCGCGTGCAAGAGAATTAATCAACGCTTGAGTGACGTGTTCTTGGCCGATAAGCTCAGCAAAAGTTCGAGGTCGCCATTTTCGTGCAAGTGCGATATAACTCATAAGCACACTCTTTTATGTGAGGATGTTTAATCAAATGGGCGGTAGCCTTAAGAGCGATGCCTCGGCACTCGAATCAACCATTACCGCTGCTTCCTTCCGGACCTGACGGGATTCATAGTTTATCGATGCGAGGATACCCTAAAGGCCACCATCGTGAGCGAAGCATTCTATCAGAACTTAATAATAACTACCAGGGCTTAGAGCGAACAAATCAGATGAAGAGTAGATCAAAATAATTATCATTATATAGTATGCAAATAGTATGCAAACTCATGGACGCCGAAAAAAATAAATAAAGTTCAAAAAAAGTGAAAAAAGGCGTTGACTCTTGGGTAATATCGCGTA
>JARGOS010000021.1 GCA_029212505.1 Legionellaceae bacterium
ATTACAATCCACTTGTGTGTTACATAAGTCGAGAGTTATATATGTCAAAGCCTATTATTGTTATGTCCAGTAGTGTAGAGCAGGTGCTGCAAGACCCTGATTTTATCGCAAAATATCAAACTTCTTTCGATGAACGAATTGAAGACATGCGCAATGAAAGTTTGAGGAATGGCGCCAACCTCGAGCGCGTGGGTCATGAAAGCGTATTGAGCATACGAATAGGTATAACACCTCGGTTATTAGCGGTTAAACAGACCTTCGGTGATCAGGTGGTGTGGGTGTTGTTAGAGCTGCTACCCAACCATAAATATAAAAAAGCGCGTTTTTTAAAGCCCGGTGTTAAAGATCAATTTCTTGAAGCGAATAAAGATCGAATAATGGCTTTAGCGGTTTCGGGTAATGATGAGCGCGTGTTAAAGATTGATGAGAAGGAAGAAGACAAGGCTGGAGCCGGCTTACCAATTGCGGGAGCTGGTGGTCCTATTGAGAGAGTAAAACCTGTAGAGCTAGTGACATATAATCGCCAACTAATTCACATGAGTGAAATGCAAGAAATCTGCTTATCCGCTATCGCTGCAGGATTAACGAATGATGCGTATATTGGTTTGGTGGCGGGTGCTCCGGGTTCTGGGAAAACGTTATTAGCTAAAAGTATTATTGAGCAGTTGTTAGAGGCAGGTGATGAAGCGCCTCATGTGTATTACATAGCGCAATCGGATAAGTTACGAGCTGAAATGGCTGAGCAGTGTGGTGCTGCAGCGGCAGATAAAGTGAAGTATTGTGCTTATCAGGAAATGCTACAACACGCGGGGGTTAATTTTGAGGGTATGACGCAAGTGGATGATATCCATTTGCTGCAATTTTTCTCTAAAGTTCAACTTGAAGCAAGTACGCTGCACAAGATCGAAACAAAAGATATCACTGCTACAGAAGCGTCTATTGAAGTAATACTAAAAGAGATGAGCTTTGAACAGTTCCGACAAGAATGCATAGTGATGTCAGGTATAACAGAAAGCGGTGATGCAGGGCTGAAAGTATATCAAGCCATGGGTGGCAGTCACTCGTTGTTTCATGATAATGCCGAACTACAGCAACGATTGTGGGGTATTCATCAACAGTACATGCAAGGTTTAAAGGAATCGAATCAATACCACCTAAAGCTGTCACGCTTTGAGACTGGTAAAATGGAAGATGAGCATGTGTTGGTGGTTGATGAAGCACTGGATTTAACGCGAGTGCAATTACAAACACTGCTGTCGATGGGCGCTAAAGTAGTTTTTGTTGGTGATCATAATCAAGATTTAGAAAACATTTCGCATTCAATGGAGTATTTAAGAGGGTTGATAGCTGCTTCGGGTGTGGAGAATACGTATGTCGCAAAATTAAATCAAACGTATCGTTGTGCGACACACATCGCAAAAGTGGCCAGTGTTTTGCTTGATCTAAAGAAAGGCATTACGCCACACGGCTCCGATTTGGTTGATATTGAGGTAAGTTCAGCATTAGGTGTCACAGGGTCTATTGCTGTGATAGGTGCAACGCCGTCTGAAGTAGAGCAGGTAAACAAGCTGTGTAACAACGTTGATACAGCCGTGATATGTCCGCAACAGAATAAAACTGCTGTAGCAAGCCAATTAGGTGCTGCGTTGACATTTAGCATTGCTGAAATTAAAGGTCTGGGATATAAGCGAATTATAGTAAGAGACCTTATTTCAAAAGATATTGCTGTGAGGCTGTTAAGCCTATATAAGGGCGGCAAGAAAAAGCGCGGCGATATGACAGCCGCAGATAAAACACTTATTACTAATTTGAATAACTTATTTACGGCCATTAGCCGGGCTGAAGTAGAGTTAATCTTTATGAGTAGCGATAAGCATCCAGTGATTCGCGAGTTGATTAATGTGTTGATAGCAGGAATAGAGGTCACACCTATTGAAGCAATAGGGATGGGTGCAGGCCCATCAACAGAGGCTGAATGGTTAGCAGAGGCAGAACGATTACGTGCTGAAGGCAAATGTGAACAAGCTGAAGAGATTGAAAAAAGGATTGGTGTTGACTTAAGGACTGCTAGAGAAACGACGATAAGTGAATCCCCAGCATCTACAGATGTTCAGGACTCAGCAAACTCAGGTGTGATTGAGTCAAAATCTGCAAATCCTGCTGCGACAA
>JARGOS010000022.1 GCA_029212505.1 Legionellaceae bacterium
ATGTTAAAGGCTGAGCCGGGTTCACCTTCATCAAATAATTTTCGTATTTGATCTGCATAAATACGACTCGCCCTATTAATATGCTCAGCCGTTTTATATAGCTTGTCGGCAAGATTTAGCCACTGCTCCTCATTAGACATATCTGGGTCTTCTAGGTCTAAATAGTATTGCGATGCAGCAATACCTGAAGTGATGTTAGAATATACGGCGTTTACAGATGGATGATTGAGACTGCTTTGTCTGATAACTAATTCAACTTCAGCCCGAGTGATAGCAATAAATAAAAATTTCAGTTGCTTAGCTAACGTGTCAATGCTGAGTTCAGATTTGGGTTTCTTTTTTGATAATTTAAGCTGTTTGTCGATTCCCAAAGCAGTTGCATTAGAAATTACATTCCATAAGATAATTCGTTTAAACTCTAACCCTTTTATTTCACTGATGCTGTAGGTTGAATTTTCTCCAAATATTCCTTCGGCGTCAACTTTTGCAGCGTCATCACCATCCATATATATAATGGCTGTATTTGCTGATTCACGGAAAGCGCCTGTTATTTCAGCTTCGATTGATTTTACGCATCGGATATTGCCTGTTACATCTAATCCACTTGAAATGGATGTCTGTACAAGCCCTGATAGGTGTTGTTTTTGAAGTCCGTTTGTTAGTGCAAGGGCATTGCTTGCAACGGTTGCCACCTCAGGTGAGCAGCGATAGCTGACATCAAGTAAGGTAACATATCTTTGATCAGAGCCTTTGTAAGATATTCCTATTTGTTGGTCGATATAGCTAATTAAATTTGAGTTAAAAATAGCGTCTTGGTTGTGATCGCCAAAATATACAATCTTAGCGCCTAAGCGGGTTAAATTCTGCAGCTGAACAAGACTAAGGTCACACGCTTCATCGACAATAATGATCACGTCTTCGCATACAGTACTTGCTTCTTCAGGCGCTAATCTTCTGAGCTTAGGGTGATATTTACTTGTGTCTACTAAGCCCTTGCTGTAACTTTCATATAAAGCCCATAGCAAACTCTTTAGCTCAAGTGGTGCCGCATGAAATTGTGAATGCTTTCTACCCATGCTTTGGTATGCCTCTAAGGAGTCACAACTTGCCATCACATAGCATTCTTGGCGAAATTGTTCCATGGTGACTTCTTTTAATATTGAGTGTTGGACATGTCTTGTTTTGGCGCGTTCAAAAAAAATATTAATATCGTTATCATCAACAGCGTTGAGGTCTATCAGTGTAGAATCTACGCGCAGTGCTATATCCCGATAATTGAGAAAGTCAACTTTATATTTTTGTTCTTGATAGCAAGGTGATGCTTGCCAAAATTCTTCAATGGTAGTGCGTAGCGTATCTGATTCGGTGATATACCACACTTTATTGAGAAGTTGTTCCAGTAATTGAAAAGCCAATAAGGTTTTTCCAGCTCCTGGTGCACCGGCCACTAAAGCAGCAAAAGGCCCATCTGATTTTAAGCCTTGCAGCAGGCGATCAAGACATTCTTGTTGTGTCGCTGTTGGTGTGATTGATCGCTTGTTATATCGCCATTTCTCAGTAGCTTCACTCGCTTCTGCGACTGGCAAGCCAGCACCCGCCATGCCATCAGCTGTAGGATCGACGTACTCAGGTGCTTCTGATAGCATTGCTCTTGGGTCTTTGAGTGCAACGATAGTTGATTCTGTTGATTCTGCAACTAAAGAATCAATTTGTGGTTGATACTTCGTTAAAAAGTTTGTTAACGCGTCTTTCCGTTTAAGATATTTGCTGTCGTAAGCGCCAGCACCATCATGTTTACCCATGGACAATAGTACTGTGACTAGTTTACCTTCATATTCTCGGTCGATAGCTATTACACGATCACAACTGTTTAATCTCAGGCTATATATTTTTTCCTTGTTGGCCATTTCCCCGCGTAGGGGTTCTTTGTTTCTGCCAGGAGCAAGTGCGCCCTCTTTGAGCTCTTTCAGTAGTTGTGACAGTGCTTTATTGAAAGGTTCTGCTTCAGCCGCAATCGCAATTTCTGTGGATAATATAATAATCGGTCTCATGATGTGCTAACTCTATGGTTTTTGTCATTCAGTTATATGGTATGTAAATACTAGATTTACAGTATATAAAGGGTGGTAATTCATACAATACCCGGGGTTGGT
>JARGOS010000008.1 GCA_029212505.1 Legionellaceae bacterium
ATTCGAACCCTCGATACGGGTTAACGTATACACACTTTCCAGGCGTGCGCCTTCAGCCGCTCGGCCACCTCTCCGTACTTCGATGGCAAGGGTATAATGTCTTGTCAAAAAAATCAACTGAAATTGAGCTATACTCTAAATAATTGATGTAGGAGTCTGTTGCTATGTTTAAACAATGTTGGGTATGGGGTTGGGTTTTGAGTGCGATGTTGCTGGCTCAAGGTGCTTTTGCGTTTCCGTGTTTTATTACGATAACCAAAGACAGTTGTTGGACGGAATATACGGTGATGGTTGATGTATTGGATGCAGAAACAGATGCTGTTTTAACAACTGTTGTCATACCTAAAGGTGAGTCTTGGTCGAGAGCTCGGATTGACGGGAAAGCAAAGCAGCATTTGATGCTTAGAGCAACGTTTAAACCGGTATTTTGGAAATCAGAAAAAAATAAAGTTTATTATGCGAAGCGATATTGGCTTTTACCTGATGCGATTGAGGGGAAATCAACGGCGGTTCATGTCAGTGTGTGTTATCCAAAAAGCTTTTCTGGGGTTCCTTTGCCTCCAGGGGCTGATTCAAAATGCGTGTGTTCTAAGCCAGATCTTCCTAAAATAAGTGATTAATTACTGAGCCGGCTTATTTTAGATTTTGTGCAGCACACTGTAAAAAAATCCATCCATCGAAGCTTCTCCAGGAAAGATTTGCCACCCATGCCCTGTGGCATGCCCCCAAGGCATGATATCAGGTGATATTTGAGCGTTGGTGTGTTGATTGATAAATGCGGCTATTTGCTTCTCGTTTTCTTCCGGAAGAATACTGCAGGTGGCATAAACCAAGATGCCACCTGGGGCAAGCAACGGCCAGAGGGTTTCAAGTAACGTAGCTTGGGTTTGTGTAATGGCTTGAACATCTTCGGCGGTACGTAAAAGCTTAATGTCGGGATGACGTCGAATCACACCTGTTGCAGAACACGGCGCATCAAGCAAAATGCGATCAAATAATATACCATCCCACCATGAATCAGGATTTTGGGCGTCTCCTGCAAGAAGCTGGATGCGTGATTCAAAGCCTAATCGAGCTAGATTCTCACGCGTGCGTTTGAGGCGTTTAGGCTCAATATCTAAGGCAACACAAGCTTTAAGATGAGGCTCGGTTTCTAAAATATGACATGTTTTACCACCTGGGGCGCAGCACGCATCCAGTACGCGCAAACCGGGCTTGAGCTCAAGGAACTGCGCGGCAAGCTGGGCTGCTCCGTCTTGGACAGAAACATCGCCAGTTTTAAAGCCCGGTAAGTCAAATACATCACAGGGCTTATCAAGCACGAGTCCATGTGTGGTATGTGTGATAGGTGCAGCACAAATATTTATGTTTTCAAGCTGTTCTTGATAGCCATGCAGGCTTGCACGCTGTTGATTGACGCGCAAGCTCATCGGAGGATGGGCATCACTTGCAGCTATCATCGCTTCCCAATGGTCAGGCCAGGCTTTTTGTAGGCGTTTTAGCAGCCATAAGGGGTAATTATAGCGAAAGCTGGCGCTTTGTTCTGCTTGCTTATCTAAAACATCTTTTTCTCGGCAATATTTTCGTAAAACGGCGTTGATAAGACTTTTTGCCCAACTCGTTTTTTTTGTATTGAGCAAAGCAACGGTTTCATGCACCACAGCATAATGCGGGAGGTCTAATTCGCGAAGCTGATAGAGCCCTATCAAAAGTGTCAGCCAAATATCAAAATTTTTAGGTGGTTTTTTTAGTAATTGCTTAGCAAGGGCATCGAGGCGAAAATAATGTCGACACACACCAAAACATAAATTTTGAGCAAAGGGTGTGAGTTCGGTTTTGATGTGTGATAGCGAACGATTTTCGCTCAGCACTTCATGCAAGGCTTTTCGTGCGAGCTTACGTTCGTTTTGATTGTTTGTCATTGAAGCTTAAGACCTGGGTAAAGTGTTTGTTTTCTGGCATTGAGCCAATCAGCGATGGAAAGGGCTTTGCCGCCCGCAAACTGAATGATTTCAACGCATAATATATTTTCGCCGGTTGCAACCTGCATGCCTGTTGCATCAAGTGACAAAACGGTACCAGGCTCTGCATCGGTGGTTTGCGCGAGCGCGCGTGCTTGATGAATACGCAGGGTTTGCTCACCCGCTTCAGTTCGCGCAATAGGCCAGGGGTTATAGGCACGAATTTGGCGTTCAATCTGTATTGCTGGCTTGTGCCAAGCTATAACAGCATCTTGTTTTGTGATTTTAGGTGCGTAGGTTGCAAGCTCATGATTTTGAGCCATAGGCTGAGCTCGTTTTTCAGCTAATGCATCGAGGGTGTCAAGCAAAGGCTCAGCTGCTAATTGAGCTAAGCTATCGTGTAAGCTGTTAGCTGTTGCATTGGCCGGTATTTTACAGGTTGCACGTGCAAGCATGGGGCCTGTGTCCATGCCTGCGTCTAATTGCATGATGGTGACGCCTGTCTCAGCGTCTCCGTTCAGTAAGCTTGCCTGAATAGGGGAGGCGCCACGCCAATGGGGCAGGAGCGATGCATGCACATTAATGCAGCCCAAGCGCGGGATATCAAGTACGGCTTGAGGTAAAATTAAACCGTAAGCAATCACCACCAAAATATCAGGATTAAGTGCTCTGAGCTCGTCTTGGGCCGCTTGATTTTTAAAATTTAACGGTTGATACACAGGAATGTCGTGTGCTTCAGCCCATTGTTTAGCTGGAGACGCTTGCATGCGTCGACCACGACCTGCAGGGCGATCGGGTTGTGTATAAATTGCTGAGAGATGATGCCTGGAGGCAGCAAGTGCATCGAGCGCTGGGCAGGTAAACGCAGGCGTTCCTGCAAAAACAATATTTAGAGTCATATATTTAGAGTCATAGATAATATAATATAATATAATATTTTGTTTTATTTTAATTATGGCGTTTAAATTTATCGAGTTTTTTCTTAGCCATGGCGCGCTTAAGTGGTGATAAATGATCAACAAAAAGCTTACCGTTGAGGTGATCTATCTCATGCTGAAAGCAGTGACTTAGCAAGCCTGTGCCGGTTATTTCGAATGTTTTCCCGAGACGATCTTGTGCGCGGACCGTAACGGTTTCGGAGCGTGTCACGGTATCAAAAGCACCAGGAACCGATAGGCAGCCTTCTTGCGATCTAACAGAACCTTCAGATTGAATAATTTCAGGATTAGCGAGCACCAGCTGTTGGCTTTTATCCCCAATCACATCAATCACCGTGAGCATTAAATTAATACCTATCTGCGGTGCTGCAAGCCCGATACCTTTGGCGTGGTACATGGTTTCAAACATATCGTTGATTAACACATCAAGTTTATTGTCAAACACTTCGACGGGCGCATTTTTTTGTCGTAAGCGAGCATCAGGAAGGTAAATAATTTTATGGATAGCCATAATCGTGCAGAGCCTTATATTATTTAAATTAATCGAATTAAGATAATAGATGACAATAGAATACGCTAATTATACAATAAATCATTGCGTTACAGCAATGAACAAAGCTTGTACCAGCCTTAAGTGGATATTACACGGATGACATAACGGAAGAATTTAATTTATGAATAACCAACATGCTTTATTGGTGTTAAATCGCCTACCTCATGTGGGGCCGCGAACCATCGCAAAGCTTTTGCGACGGTGGCCTGAACCACAAAACATTTTTAATTTGTCGCTGACCGAGCTGCTTCATGCCGGTGTGCCGGAGCGTCTTGCCAACATACTGCTTCAAGCAAATATCAAATTGATTGATCGTGATTTACGTTGGCAAGATAAAGCCAATCATACATTATTGACCTGGTTTGACGCGGCGTACCCGGCATTATTAAAAGAAATACCCGACGCACCTCCAGTATTATATGCCTTAGGGGATATGACGAGTCTAAAAGGGACTAAGCTTGCGATGGTGGGTACACGTACACCCACGATTACGGGAGCCGAAACCGCGTGGCAATTTGCACGTGACTTAGGTGAGCAGGGCGTGACGATTGTAAGTGGTCTTGCACGAGGCGTTGATGGCGAGGCTCACCGAGGATGTCTGGCCGGTCAAGGACGGACCATTGCGGTATTAGGAACAGGAATTGATTGCAATTATCCTCGTCAACATGCAAAATTAAAAGAAGAGATTCAAGAAAAAGGTCTTGTTTTGAGTGAGTTCCCCTTGGGAACACCTCCAGCAGCTGGACATTTTCCGCGTAGAAATCGCATCATAAGCGGTTTATCTGGTGCAACATTGGTTATTGAATGCTCGCTGAATAGCGGCTCGTTAATTACGGCACATTTGGCTTTAGAACAAAATCGTAATGTCATGGCACTGCCGGGTTCGATTCATAATCCCGAGGCAAAAGGGTGTCACGCGCTGTTGCAGCAAGGTGCTGCGTTGGTCACTTCTCCGCAAGAGGTTTTGCAGGAGCTTTGTGTTGAGCGCACATTTAGGGAGCGTGGCAATGATGTTAGTTTGTCCGCCGTAGGGGATGAGGGGTCTTTGATTGCGTATATCAGCTTCGATGTGACCACGGTCGATAAAATCGTGGATCGAAGTAATATTCCGGTTGAAGATGTGATGAATGATTTGGCAGAATTAGAACTCATGGGGCACGTTAAAGCGGTTCCCGGAGGCTATATAAGGTGTAAACGATGAAAGATAATTTTCTTGAGATGTTACTTACTTTATTTGAGCAAACATTAACTCAGTTAAAAGAAGCGTATATTCCCGAATTACCCGAAGAATTAAACGAACACCATAACGAACTCAATGCAGAACAAGCATTAGATAAAGCAACCAATGTTGAGGTTGCATCAACGAGCGGAAAAAAAACAACGCTTGAAATGCTTTGGTTTCGTTCGGCTAACAGCCAAAGTACGCGTGTATTTACACCCGAAGAACAACTTAGATTTACCCGTGCGAGTCAGCAATTCTTAAAGAGATTAAGAAGGCTGGATATACTTCCTCCTGATGCCATGGAGCTTGTTATTAATCGACTGATGTTTTCTGAATCGCGCTTTGTTAATCTGCAAGAAACAAAATGGGCCGTTCGAAACACGTTTGCAGAACGTTTGTCTTCGGAGCAATTGGCTTTTTTAGATCTTGTTTTATATCAAAAAGAAGATGGTTTAGCGTTGCATTAATTATAATATTAAAAATAAGGTTAAAATCTGCATGAGCAAACACTTAGTTATCGTTGAGTCACCAGCAAAAGCTAAAACGATCGAAAAATATTTAGGGAAAGATTATCATGTATTGGCCTCCTACGGTCATGTTCGTGATTTACCGGCCAAAAAAGGATCGGTTAATCCTGATGCTAATTTTGCTATGACGTATACGCCTATCGAACGTAACGCCAAACATGTGGAACGTATTGCGAAAGCCATGCAACGCTCTGATGCGCTCTTACTTGCAACTGACCCGGATCGCGAAGGTGAAGCGATTTCGTGGCATGTGCATGAACTAATGAAAGAACGAAAATTACTCGAAGGAAAAACAGTTCAGCGTATCGTGTTTCATGAAATAACCAAATCCGCCATTCAAGATGCGATTAAAAAACCACGCGAAGTTTTGATGGATATGGTGAATGCACAACAAGCACGACGTGCATTAGATTATTTGGTAGGTTTTAATTTATCTCCACTGTTGTGGAAAAAAGTACGTCCTGGTTTATCTGCTGGACGCGTCCAAAGCCCGGCTTTGCGCTTGATTGTAGAGCGTGAAGAAGAAATTGAACGCTTTGAGACACAAGAATATTGGCGACTTCAAGCACTTTCTGAATCAAAAGGCACATCGTTTGAAGCGCGGCTTACGCACTACAAATCAGAAAAATTACAGCAGTTTACGATTAATAATACCGAGCAAGCTCACCAAATACGCGATGCCTTATTGGCCGAGGCCAAGGGAGCTTTGCGTGTTGATAGCGTCGATAAAAAACAACGTAAACGAAAACCAGCAGCCCCGTTTATTACATCAACACTTCAGCAAGAAGCTGCCCGAAAATTAGGCTTTACCGCACGTAAAACCATGACCGTAGCTCAGCAGCTCTATGAAGGAATTGATGTAGGCTCTTCGGGCACCGTAGGTTTGATTAGTTATATGCGTACGGACTCGGTTAATTTATCTTCTGATGCACTCACCGAAATACGTGCTTATATCCAAGAGCGCTATGGCTCTGAAAATTGCCCTAAAGATATACGGGTTTATAAAACTAAATCTAAAAATGCTCAAGAGGCGCATGAAGCCATTCGTCCGACCGATATTCACCGCACACCCGATGCATTGCAATCCGCCCTGACACCTGATCAGTTTAAACTTTATGGCTTAATCTGGAAGCGGACCATTGCTTCTCAAATGGTTGATGCAATCCTTGATACCGTAGCGGTAGATTTTGTTTGTGGTGAAGGGAACCGTTTTCGTTCTAACGGTTCAACGCTCGTATTTCCTGGATTTCTTACGGTATATGAAGAAGGAAAGGATGATGCTAAAGCTGATGATTCAGATGGTGATAAAAAACTTCCCGTATTTGAAGTTGGAGAATCGATCACGTTACTAGATATTCGGCCGGATCAGCATTTTACCGAGCCACCGCCGCGTTACTCAGAGGCAAGCTTGGTTAAAGCGCTTGAAGAATTTGATATTGGACGACCGTCGACGTATGCCTCGATTATTCATACACTGCAGCAACGCGAATATGTGACGGTGCTTAAAAAACGGTTTACACCGACGGATGTGGGTCGGATTGTTAGTAACTTTTTGACTAAATATTTTACGCGTTATGTAGACTATCAGTTTACAGCCCAACTTGAAGATACGTTAGATGCTGTCGCTCGTGGTGAAAATGAGTGGATTCCGGTGTTAGAAAATTTTTGGAAGCCGTTTGATGAGCAAATTCATACCATTGATGAGCAAGTGCAACGGAAAGATGTCACGACAGAAGAGACCGATGATAAATGCCCGAAATGTGAAAAGCCGTTGGCTATTCGACTAGGAAAACGCGGTCGTTTTATCGGTTGCACCGGGTATCCTGATTGTGATTATACGCAAGATATGAAAGGCGGTGAAACATCATCTGAACCTGAAGTCGTAGAAGGGCGTGTGTGCCCTCAATGTGCAAGCCCACTTCATATTAAAACCGGTCGATACGGTCGTTTTATTGGTTGTGGCGGCTACCCTAATTGTAAATTTATTGAACCGTTAGAAAAGCCCGCAGATACCGGTGTATTATGTCCTAAATGTGACACATCAACTTTACTCAAACGCAAATCCCGACGTGGCAAAGTATTTTATTCATGCGCTGCCTACCCTAAATGTGATTATGCGTTATGGAATGAGCCGATTGATAAGCCGTGCCCTAAATGTGCATGGCCGTTGCTTACCAAGAAAGAAACCAAGCGTTCGGGTAAGCAAATTCTCTGCCCGAAAGAAGGCTGTGATTTTATCGAGAAAGTGGAAGAATAAAACGATGTATACCAGACGTATGTTAAAATCTAAAATTCATCGTGCGCGTGTTACGCATGCTGATTTAAATTACGAAGGAAGTATCACGCTATCACCCGCGCTACTGGAAGCCGCTGATTTGTTACCTAATGAAGCGGTTCATATCTGGAACATAACGGCTGGAACACGTTTTGAGACCTATACGATTGAAGGCAAGCCTGGCTCAAGTGCAGTTTGTGTCAACGGTGCAGCAGCACGCTTGGTTGCGCCAGGGGATTTAATTATTATCGCATCGTTTATCGATATTCCCAATGCGGCGTGTCGTGCTTTTAAGCAAAGCATTGTTTTTGTCGATGAAAATAATCAAATCAAAGCCATGCGGCCAGAAGTTGCTGCTGATGTAGCATGCGTTAATTAAACATTAATTAACCGGTTTTCTTTGGCATGCCTTGTGTGAGCTGTCTTCTTTCTCAGAGACATCCACAGGGTTTTCTTGCCCCCAATGAACCCATCGGTTTTTTGGGGCCGCAATAATTTGATGTGAGGAAAGTTCATCCAAGTTATCGTTAAAGCAGCCGGTAAGCGCTAAACCACTGAATAAAAATACCATCCATTTCATACTGTATCCTTCTTGAATAGACTTAGAGATCAATGAATTTCTTATAAAAAAGTCTAAAGGATTTCATGCATCTTTACCAATGGTAAATACTTAAGTCTGTGTTTTGTAAAAAATTTTATTTATACTGTTTATCATATCAAGCAAAAGGACCCTACGCATGGATGATTTATTATGTATTGACAGTCAATTACACGATGATGAACGTATGATTCGTGACAGTGTTGCTCGATTTGTAGCACATGATGTTATTCCATATATGCCTGATGCGTTTGAGAAGGCTATTTTCCCTCAAGATTTAATCAAAAAAACGGCTGAGATGGGCCTGTTGGGCCTAACATTACCTACTCAATACGGGGGTTCTGAGGCATCTTATGTCGCTTATGGCTTGGTATGCCAAGAATTAGAGCGCGGTGATAGTGGATTGAGAAGTTTTGTGTCGGTTCAGAGTTCACTCTGTATGTATCCGATATTTCGTTATGGAAGTGAAGAGCAAAAAATGCGCTTTTTACCAAAAATGGCGAAAGGTGAGCTTGTTGGCTGTTTTGGCTTAACTGAACCTAATGCCGGTTCTGATCCGGCGGGTATGCATACCTATGCTAAAAAAGTAAAAGGTGGCTATTGTCTCAACGGTTCAAAAATATGGATCACCAATGGAAATATAGCGGATGTCGCTGTGGTTTGGGCTCAAACCGACGAAGGTATTCGAGGTTTTTTAATTGAAAGAGGTTTTAAAGGTTTTACTTCGAAAGAAATGAAATTAAAAATGTCGTTGCGTGCTTCGCTTACGGGTGAATTATTTTTTGATGATGTTTTTGTTCCAGAAGAAAATTTATTACCTGGGAGTAAGCGTGGCCTCGGTGCTGCTTTGAGCTGCTTAAGCCAAGCACGTTATGGTATTGCTTGGGGAGCCATGGGCGCTGCAAAGGCATGCTTTGATCTTACGCGTGATTATTTGCTCGAGCGCAAGCAATTTAATAAGCCATTGGCTGGTTTTCAGCTGATACAAAAAGATTTAAGTTTAATGTATACCGAGATCATGAAGGCTGACTGCATGAATCTTCATGTAGGGCGATTAACCGCTGAGCAACAAAAAAATCCAGCCATGATTTCGCTGCTTAAAAGCAATGCATGTCGCGAGGCGCTTAAAATCGCCCGTATGTGTCGGAATTTATTAGGTGCCAACGGTATTAGTTTAGAGTACCATGTGATTCGTCACATGATGAATCTTGAATCGGTCTTTACGTACGAAGGAACGGATAATGTGCATTTATTAACATTAGGTCGTCATATCACAGGAATAAATGCATTTACTTCTTGATTTTATTAAATTAAAAACGGTATGATGCGTGAAAAATCGGGGCGTGGCGCAGCTTGGTAGCGCACTGGCATGGGGTGCCAGGGGTCGAAGGTTCAAATCCTTCCGTCCCGACCAAAGAAAATACTAAGAAAGTCAAAACATACCTTATTTATTTTTCCACGATCTAAATCTTTTTCAAAGTCTTTTAAGCTCTTAGAGCTCATGCCTCCGGCCATGGGGGTATAAAAACTTGGATAAATGGCGTAGCTTACACAGATGCTGCAGTTTAATAATGAATGTCATATTTTTAATTGCAACTTCGCACTTGCTGTTTATGCTCGCAAAACAAACGACATGTTCATAAAATTATTCTTGAGGTATAATTTTCATTCATTTTTAATTTACAACTAGGTTTTGATTATGTTACCTGATGAGACACAAGAAAGTAACGAACCGCAAGCGGGGCTTAGGTATATTTGGACAGAAATTATCAACACAATAGATCATTTTTGGCGCCGTTTAACCGGGTATGGTGATTCGGATTTACCATTGACTATTAATAGAGATGTGATTACGCTAAATTATGAGCCCTTTCATGTTGACCCCATTTATTTTGAGTCATTTCAAATAGAGCCCTTACATTTTGAGTCTGTACCTCTATTTAGATTGGAGGAAGAAATGGAACAACAACGGCAGGAGCTAATGAGGGAGTTACACGCTCGTGAGACAAGATTACATCATTCATTTAATGCTATTGCCCTGAATTTATCATTTTTTCAACCAGAAATATTTATCCCAAGACGACACTACTGGGAAGAAGAAATGCAGTCTTGGTTTCATCAAAACCATTATCATCCAACAACAGTTGTAGAACGTCAGCTTGTAGAGCTCGAAGAAACAGAAAATGCACGAAAGTTGGAGGCATATGATGATGTGGCAATTGACGAGCGTTTCATATGTGGCATTACGCATGAAATTATGACGCACCCCATTTATGATAAAAATAATCCACATCAAAAAATGGACTTTAGAGCTCTATTGGAATGGCTTAAAGAGCATAACACACATCCCTTTACTCGAAGTGAATTACATATTTCTAATTTAGAATATGATGAAAGACTTAAAGCTGAAATTGATCTGTTTGTTGCGCAAACGTTAGAAGGTTCAATAAATCGCCTGTGTGTAGCGAAACCTTAATTTCAAAATAAAAATGAGAAATATTCGATTTTTTTGATGTGGTTGTAGTATAATAACCATTGTGATGAAATTAATTTCATTTATTTTGAGTTGTATCGCGGTATGGTTGTGATTGTTGCCCCTTGGCGGCGTGCGCGCAATAGTCTCAGAAAACATACTTCTTCGCCAACAACTCCTGACAATGGCTCATCATCGCAAGCGGTTACCCAAACTAAAGTTTTTTGAAAAAATTTCATTTGGTTTCTTAACCTGCTATAGGTCAATCTACTCGAAAAAACTTTCTAAACAGTGCTTGATAATCTGGCTCCATTGTGGATTTAACGTGCAAAATATTAATAAGTTGGGTCAAAATAAATGAGTACTATCAAATGGGATGCTGTAATCGAATGCTGGCGTTCACAGGTTCAGTATTGCGAAAGTGAATTTTCCGAAGAAGAGAGGACACGCTTTCTAAATCATTTAGAGTTTTTTAAAGAGGCGTGTGTTAATGAAGATGAGTCGGTCTTGCTTGAAAACATACTCAAATATTTCGAAGAGTTTAATGGTTTTTGGATGGCTGAATCTTCAAAAGCATACTTGAATGAAGAGCAAAAAAAATATCTTCTTGTTGCTGTGATGCGAGTCGTACTGGCCTGTGCAACTCAGCTCGAAAAGCAAACTGAGTCTGCTTATGATCTACAACATTTATTGGAATCGCTTCCAAGCATGGAGGCAATGCAAGCGATTTCTGAGTTAATCCGTTCCGATATCAAACCAACACGAACATGGGTTACTGAAAACGTGCAATTAATAACACCCACATTATTGATTGATATTGTTAATTATCGAAAAAAACATGCAGTCCCTGCGTTACCCTACTGCCAGGATGTACGGGCGATAGCAGAATTTGAAAAAACGCTAAAGGAGCAAGGGGTAAGTAATTGGCATCATGGATATCACAATGTTAAAAAAGAAGCATGTTCTATTACCGAAAGGAGGCTTCGCTTAGAGGAGGTTTATGGTAATGGTAAGGTAAGACGTGATGCAGTGACATATCTGGCCGAAACAGATTTTTGGTTCATTGCATTCTCACATTATCAACAAGCCCACTATGGTCATTTTAAAAATAGCTCGCAGTTCTTTCAAGCATGCGGAAAGATACTTCGTCTCGTTCTTTTGAGTATTGGCCAGTTACTGGCTGCCCTTTGCTTGCTTGCCGTATCATTTGTTGCATGGAATATTGTTATTTTTGCAGCGGAAGTAATATTACCATGGAAGATGGTGGTGTATTTTGGGGGGATCTTTTTTCCAGGGCCTTTTTTGATCGGTCTTGTTTTGGATGGCCTTCAAACAGCATATGAAGTGCAAAAATCCATGCTAACAATTGTGGCTGTTTTACTTATGATGCCTCTCATGTTAGTGATTGTTACACCTAGTTTAATCACGTCTTTAGCTGATGAATTGACTCAGATTACGATGAGGTTGTGGCAAACTCTAACAGGTAGACATGATGTTATCAGCGAGATTCAATTATTTGATAATTTAGATTTACAATCTCAAGAGGCCATAACTCGATTACAGTGGATAGGTACGCCTTCTGCCTTAGCAAAAGCGGAGGTTTTAAGTCTTGTATATAATGCGATGTGTGCGGATCAGGAAACGCTAAGTTTTGCTGATTGCCTGAATAAGAAATATCAAATTGTTTATGGTGATGATCAATATTTAGTTTCATTTAATGAGGTTGCGGCAACACGAAGAGTGTCAGACGAGGTATTTCTCATATCATCAGTCGAGAACCCACCAGCAACAGCATCCACATGGTCGCTTTTTAAACCTACAACGATGGGGGCTGTAGCATCCTATCAGACCGAAATAACAAGGAGTAATGAAGGAGATACCGTCAAGTTAGCGAGCTGTTATCATAGCTAACCAATTTATACGCTATAAGATTCCTCATGCTATTAAAACAACAACTAAAAGGCTATCGTTTTCCTATTGAAATTATAAGCTGCGTTGTGTGGGAATATTATCGCTTCAATGATAGCTACCGTGATATTAAAGAGTGCTTCATGTATTGAGGTATTTTAGTCAGTCATGAAACCAAACCCAATGATAACTGGCATCTGGATGAAATGATATTACGCATGGATGGCGAACGCTTTTATCTGTGGCTAAGAGAATTAGCGGGGAAGATTGCATTGACTTATAAGATCGCTCCGTGTTTCAATCCGAGGCTATATTGTGCGTAATCATAAGCATTTTATGCTTACGTTATTAATGGTTGTATCGTATGGCAAGAAAACTAACCTCCACATTCCTCATATTAGTGTGTTTCCTTACAAAAACTCATGCTATTTCCGTGAGTGAATTACCCTATGAGATGAGATGAGATTAGATCACCCAGGGTCAAGTCTATTTATAATGTTATTTATATTTAACCAACTCATTAACGTAAGCGGAATTCGCCATCCAGAACGCACAGCGTTTGGGTGGCGATGGATAGCGTTTCAACTGTTGCATCTTTTTTCCTCGCTTGTTATTCTGCACCGGTACTGTGGTGGCAGGAAATGCTATGTCTGTAATGTGAACCCGTATAACAAAACCGTCAGTACCGGTGTTATATCCAAAAGGCTGCCACTGCTGGCAGTGGGTCGGACGAAGCCCCAACCAGAATGCTTAGCATTTGCTGGAGGGTATTTCACGGGAGGGGGCTTTAAAGCTATTAAAAATAAACTTGCCCCCCTATTTATTTAAAATATGCTGTATTTAATTCTTTAACGAGTGCTGTAATGAGCGAAGTTATCCATGCGATTCAATTAGACCAAATCATGTCTTTATGGAATAACGATGAGGAGCAATCATACGGTATGATTATCGTTAAAGAGGCCTTGCTGGTGGATTCAAATTAATCAAACTAAAATAAACGCTGTAGCAATACCAGCCAACAAGCCAAATAAATGACCTTCCCAAGAAACACCACGCTTCGTTGGAAAAATACCAAAGAAAATACCTGCAAAATAATACAAACTCACCACGCCGAGCAAGATTGTTGTGGCAGAGCCTTCTTGGTATATACCTGTAACAAGAAGCCCCCAATAGCCTGTAACAACTGCACTCGCGCCTACGTGTAAACCTGGCTTTGCAAAAAGCCAAATAAGCACGCCACTGATCAGCGTAATAAGCAGTGTCGCCAGTATAAAGTACGGCATGCCGTTCACTAAAATAAATGCACTCAGCACCAATAAAGGTATGGTGTTAAAAAAAAGGTGATTAAAATTAGCGTGTAAAAATGGGGCGAATAAAATACCGAATAAACCGTAAATTTTGCGTGGGATAATACCTAAAAACAAAAGACGCTGGCCCAAAGCCTGGTTAATAAAATAAACACCCCATAAAATAAGGGTGATCCAGGCGAGATTTTCTAAATTGACCTGGATTTGTTCAGCAATAAAAAGCACGCTCTGCAATAAATTATTAATTATCATGAGATATGACCTCGCACGTGAGTCTTCCTTTATCGAGTTGAAGCGAAAGTTTAGATCCTATGGGTGCATCTTGGCTTCGGCGCAATACATGCTGGCCTTGTTTAACAATTGCATATCCTCGGTGCAGCGTAGCCAAGGGGCTTAGCGTATGTAATCTCAGCGAAAGTTGTTGTAGAGCTTGCTGTTTATCCTCGATACATCTTGGTAGTAAGGCGTGTAGTTGGCGGGTGAGGTAATCCAGTGTTTGGCTATGCGATTGCAGCAAATATTTTGGTGCACGTAGGTTTTTCGATGCATAGGTCAAGTGCTTGCGTTGGTGCTCTAAAAATCGAGTAATCGCAATAACCAGGCGCTGATGGAGCCGTTCGCAATGCGCATGTAATTGTCCCTGATCAGGCGTCACGGTTTCTGCAGCGGCTGTCGGTGTGGCCGCGCGATGATCAGCAACAAAGTCAGCAATAGTAAAATCCGTTTCATGACCTACACCAGAAATAATCGGAAGCCTGCTTTCGGCGATAGTATAAGCGAGGGCCTCGTCATTAAATGACCATAAATCCTCAAGACTTCCTCCGCCACGTACCAGTAAGAGCACATCACAGCAAGCCTCATGGTTAGCATGCTGGATAGCTTGCACTAATTGAGGTGCGGCTTGTTTGCCTTGAACATCGCTGGGATAGATGCGCACGGTTGCTAACGGAAAACGACGTGCAAGCGTGGTTAGAACATCACGTATCGCAGCGCCTGTGGGTGAGGTGATTAAACCAATCGTGCTTGGGTAAGCGGGCCATGTTTTTTTTCGTGAAGCATCAAACAACCCCAGGGCGGTTAATTTAAGTTTCAGTTCTTCATATTTTCGGTATAAATCACCTTCACCGGCGGCCTCAACGGATTCAACAATGAGTTGATAATCACCACGTGCTTCATACACGCTGAGCGTACCACGTAAGATCAGCTGTTGACCATGTTGTAAAATTTGCTTTGAGTTAGCCGTATGGCGATTTTTAAAAAAAACACAGCGCAACTGGGCGCCGGTATCTTTAAGCGAAAAATAGCAATGTCCAGATGCCGGCTTACTTAAATTGGAGACTTCGCCCTGGACCGAGACCAGGCCAATATCTTCTTCAAGCCAGCGACGCACCTGTCGATTAAGTTGGCTCACCGTGAGCGTTTTAGAATAAATAGTCATAACGTTTATTATAGTAATGGAATAGGCTGGTAATTCAAACTTAATTTAGGCAAAATAAATCTCGATGGCGTCGTGGGCGTGACCACGTTAATTAATCAAGAAAATAAAGAGGATGTTATTTATGAAGAAAAAATGGATCGCGGGCGCACTCGGAGTCGTGGTGTCTGTTCCTTTATTTGCGGCTTCAAATGCAATCGAATTAAAAACAACGGAAGATAAAGTTTCTTATAGTATTGGTTCTGATTTAGGTGTTAACTTAAAAAAACAAGGCATTGCGATAAATCCTGATGTTTTTGCAAAAGGTGTGGCTGATGGCATGAGCGGTGGTAAATTGATGATGACCGAAGCTGAAATGAAAAAGGTTCTGGGTGATTTTGAAAAAGAACTGATGGAAAAGCGTAGCAAAGAATTGAATCAGCAAGCCGAAAATAACAAGAAAAAAGGCGAAGCGTTTTTAAAAGCGAACGCAACAAAAGAAGGCGTTGTTGCTTTAGAAAGTGGCTTGCAATACAAAGTCATTAAAGCAGGCACAGGCGTTAAGCCAACGGCTGAAGATATGGTCACGGTTGAATACACAGGACGGTTATTGAACGGTGAAGTTTTTGATAGCACCGAAAAAGCCGGTAAACCTGTGAGCTTCAAATTAACACAAGTGATTCCAGGTTGGACCGAAGCACTCAAGCTTATGCCAAAAGGTTCTACATGGGAGCTTTATATCCCGGCTCAATTAGCTTACGGTTCACGTAATGTGGGTGGTGCCATAGGACCAAACGAAACGTTGATTTTTAATGTTCATTTGGTTGATGTAAAACCGGAAGCTAAAAAATAAGATGGGTATATGCCTAAGATAATTAAGAGATAATTTATCCATGAATAAACGTCTCTTGATTGTTTTCTTGCTGGGATTTTCTTCGGGATTGCCTTTGGCACTTCTCGGAGGAACCTTGCAAGCTTGGTTTTCTTCTGCTGGTGCCTCAGTGATGACCACCGGCATGTTGAGTTTAATTGGTTTACCTTATATTTATCGATTTATTTGGAGTCCTGTACTTGATCGTTTTTCCTTAGGTTCGCTAGGTAAGCGACGTAGCTGGATTTTTATAACGCAATTATTACTTCTTCTTGGATTTAATGCACTCGCTTGGCTTTCTCCTCTCACATCGCCTGGATTAATGGCGTTTATCGGCGTTCTTTTAGCATTTTGTTCCGCAACACAAGATATTGGTATTGATGCACACAGAACAGAATACTTACGTTCCGAAGAGCACGGACTAGGTGCCTCGTTTGCCGTGTGTGGGTATCAAGCCGCACTATTGCTTTCAGGTGGGTTAGGCTTAATCATGGCGCACCATCTTGGCTGGGCCACGACGTATCGTATCATGGGATTTTTAATGCTTCTGGGTATGGGGACCATCTTATGGAGTCCTGAGCCGGTGAGCGGTCAATTAGAACAAACCACAGGATTTTGGGCGTCATGCATTGCTCCAACCAAAGCATTGTTTGCCAGGCCTGGGCTTTTTTCAATATTAGGTTTTATTCTTTTTTATAAATTAGCAGAAGCGTTTACAACCACAAACAGTGGTATTGTCATGCCATTTTTAATTCAAGGCTTAGGTTTTTCATTAGATGTGATAGGTTACGTGAATAAAGTGATGGGGATGGTCGCAGTTATTTCGGGCGGCCTGGTTGCAGGCTTATTACTTACCCGCTATTCACTGTATAAAGCACTGTGGATTTTTGGCTTGTTTCAAGCATTTAGCCACCTATTATTTGTTGCTTTAGCCATGACCGGTCAAAATGTCATGCTTTTTTCTGTGGCCGTGGTTTGTAATAATTTGGCAGCAGGTATGGGAACCACGTCGTTGGTTGCCTTTTTTATGCGTTGGGTTGATCGTCGATTTACAGCAACGCAATTTTCACTGCTGGTAGGGGTCGCGTCGTTGCCTCGTATTCTATCGGGTCCGATTGGAGCCGGGTTAGAGCAGAGCCTGGGATGGCTTGGGCTCTATGAAATTACGTTTGTGCTCACGTTTGGATTTATTCCGTTTTTAATACAGATGCGTCGATGTGATGTATTTGCCGAATGTGAAACAAAGAATCTCGATAATATTGAATCTCAGGCGGGTTCACACCAACAATAACAATATGTTGGTACCGAGGGTGGGAATCGAACCCACACGATGTCACCATCACCGGATTTTGAATCCGGCGCGTCTACCAATTCCGCCACCACGGCCTGAGAACGCTATTATACCTAAGCCGCGCCAAGAAACAATAAAAAAAAGAAGAAAAATTCAACTTGCAAATTATGCCTATAAAATATACAATATCGACTTGATATATTATATTTAAACGTTGTCTCTATGGTTCATCTTAGTATTAATATGCTCAATTTGTTGGGTTGCGTTCAATATTACCTGCATCTGCTATCGCTCAAAAAAAAATCTGAAGTGACTCAACCTTTGCATCAGCCATTGATTGATTGTATCAACACACTTTCACATGAAGATTTAGTAACACGCTTACCATCCGGTGACAATTTATTACTGTTCTTAATTTCTAAATTGATTGACAGCGACTCAATCACAAGCGTTAATCACCACATATTTTCTACATTAATCCAGCGAAGCGATGAATTGAATTTAGCGTCTCCTCAGGAAGTAAACCCAACGATATTCCTATTAACCTCGGCAAACATAAAAAAACAAACGCCTTTGCAAATAATAGCGTCCCGTCAAAATCCAGATTTACTTGATTTTTACTTGGATCTAGTTGAGCAATATATCGCTAAAAAATTCATGAGGGATCCGGATACTATTTATAATTATCCACGAGATGTATACCGACATCATCAAACCCCATGGCAGTGTCCTCTTAAATTTGTCCGTGTATTTTTCAATCAAGAGGATGCCAAAGGTTTTAGATTGTTAAATAAGCTAACGAAGTTCTCAGTTACAGGCGACCAATTTATTGCAGCACTGGATGTCTTGCACGCGGCAAGCATAAGAGCTTGCATCTCTGATGATGAATATAAAAACATAATAATTCATCATCATAAAAAAGGGCATTCAGTATTGCACGAACTTGTGATGGCGGGGGATGTTAATAGGTATCATGCTTATTTGAATCATATTGAATGCATGTACAAAGCTCATGTTATTGACGAGAGTGAATACAAAGCGATATTTTGTCATATGAATAATGCCGGTTATTCAGCCGTGCATCAATCCATCAACGCACCTTCGGGCAAGATAGCTCGGTATTTTTTAGATTGGTTTGAAAGGCGTTGCACACTTCCTGACGAGATTCGTCGTGATATTCTCAAGATTTTGGCAGAAACAAAAGGACGAACAAGACCTCGACGCGATCCAAGATTGCACCAAGATGCGTCGATAATTAATCAACAACTGACTAAATTAAAAAGCCTCTTGAATGTTTGTGATGAACACAATCATGAACATGGTTTGTTTTTTTCTGAAACACCCGATGTTTTAAGCATTGATACGGAATCCCGTTCAGATACCTTATCGCCTGATTCTACGCTAGATTCTACGCTAGATTCTAAAGTTGACGATGATGCACGCAGCTGGTCGCCTTGGGATAGTCCGTTATTTTATTCACCCAAGTGACTTCGTGAATAACTTGATGAATTTTACCAAGATTTGACTATCTTATTGTGTTCGTTTTTACTAGAATTCTAGTTCTAATTCATTTATTAAGCCTCGCAGGATTATGTTCAAGCCGCTCGCTCTTTATGTAGGATTGCGTTATACGCGTTCCCGAAAAAAAACGCATTTTGTATCGTTTATATCAATGACCTCGATGCTGGGTATCGGTATGGGTGTGATGGTATTGATTACTGTTTTGTCGGTGATGAATGGTTTTGATGAAGAGATTCATAAGCGTTTTTTTGATATGGCACCTGAAATTACAGTAACAGGCGCCGATGACATGATTCAAGACTGGCAAAAGCTGACAAAAAAAATGCAGGCGATTCCTGGAGTTAAGGCCGTCGCTCCTTTTGTGGGAGGGCAAGGTTTGGTGACCTATGATGGTCAAGTATCGCCGGTGATGTTGTCGGGCATATTACCTGAAGAAGAAAACAAATTAATTCATATCAAAGATAAGCTTTTGCTCGGTGATATCAATCAACTACCCCATTTTGGTATGGTACTCGGTCGAGGATTGGCTGATAATTTGGGCGTGATGCTCGGTGATAAAGTGACCGTGATGGTGCCTAAAGCAACGGTGACACCAGCCGGTATGGAGCCACGCTTTAAACGTTTTACGGTCGTCGGTATTTTTTCAGCTGGGACTGGATTTAATTTTGATAGTAAACTCGCATTAATTGATTTGAATGATGCGCAGAAGCTGATGCAATTGGGTGATGCGGTCACCGGTCTTAAATTGCGTACAGATGATACGTACGGCGCCATTGCTTTAAGTGATCAACTTGAGCGTGATTTAGGTGAAGATTATCGTGTGAGCAATTGGTCCCAACAATTTGGTGCTTTTTTCCAAGCGGTCAAAATGGAAAAAACCATGATGTTTTTAATTTTACTGCTGATTATTGCCGTAGCTGCATTTAACTTGGTCTCATCGCTCGTCATGCTCGTCAACGACAAGCAATCGGATATTGCTATTTTGCGAACCATGGGAGCCACACCGCGCTTTATTTTGAGTGTATTTATTGTTCAAGGGATGCTGGTGGGTATGTTTGGAACGCTAATGGGGCTTGCCGGAGGTTTATTGCTTGCTTACAACGCAACAGATATTGTGAATGCCTTGCAAGCCATGCTTGGCGTTCAGGTATTATCATCGAATATTTATTTTGTCGATTATCTGCCGTCTAAAATACTTTTTTCTGATGTTGTGACCGTATGTTCTATAGCGCTTGCAATGAGTTTTCTGGCGACCATTTACCCGGCTTGGCGTGCATCAAAAACCGTGATTACGGAGGCCCTGCATCATGACTGAATGTTTGATTGAATGTCGTAATTTAAGTAAATCGTATCATGATGGTGATATGACGCTTCCTGTGCTCCATGCTCTTGATTTATCGATTCATCAAGGTGAACGGTTAGCCATTATTGGCCCATCGGGTTCTGGAAAAAGCACGTTGTTGCAATTATTAGGTGGTTTAGATAAGCCTACCGGTGGTGAGGTATGGGTTGATGGGCACGATTGGCAAGCGTTTACTGAGCATGATCGTTGCCGTTGGAGAAATCAACGTTTTGGCTTTATCTATCAATTTCATCATTTATTACCCGAGTTTTCTGCGTTAGAAAACGTCACCATGCCGCTAGTGTTGGCGGGACGTGATGTACATGATGCTCAAGAAGAAGCCTATGAAATGTTGAAGCGTGTAGGTCTTACGTCACGCGTTGATCATAAACCGGCTCAATTATCCGGTGGTGAACGACAACGTGTCGCCATTGCACGAGCTTTGGTGCCCCGGCCTTTGTGTGTTTTAGCTGACGAGCCAACAGGTAATTTAGATAGAACAACTGCGGAACATGTTTTTGAAGTCATGTTAGAGCTCAACACATCGATGAATACTGCTTTGATTGTGGTCACACATGATCAAACACTTGCAAACAGTCTTGATAATGTATTTTCTTTGGATGAGGCTCAGACAAAGCTAAATAAAAAATCACGAGAGATGTAAAAGACGGTCGATTTTCCTTTCAATTTGAGTTAAAGTTTGTAGCACATAAAAATAAGGTTGTGACGACTATGTTTAGGAAGTTAAGAGGGGTCTTTTCAAACGATTTATCCATTGATTTAGGGACAGCAAATACCTTAATTTATGTAAGAGATGCTGGAATTGTACTTAATGAGCCGTCTGTGGTTGCTTTGCGAAATGAAGCAGGACAAAAACGTGTGGCTGCCGTTGGTCTTGAAGCAAAACGTATGCTTGGACGCACGCCCGGGAATATTAATGCTATTCGTCCGATGAAAGATGGGGTGATTGCTGATTTTTTTGTAACAGAAAAAATGTTACAGCACTTTATTCATAAAGTGCATGAGAATAAATTTTTACGCCCAAGTCCACGCGTACTTGTTTGTGTGCCCTGTGGCTCGACCCAGGTTGAGCGACGAGCGATTCGTGAATCGGCGATGGGGGCAGGTGCTCGAGAAGTATTTCTTATTGAAGAGCCTATGGCTGCAGCATTAGGCTCAGGTATGCCGGTTGAAGAAGCCAGTGGTTCGATGGTGGTGGATATCGGTGGTGGAACAACAGAAGTCGCGATTATTTCGTTAAGCGGTATAGTGTACCACCAGTCTGTACGTATTGGTGGTGATAAATTTGATGATGCGATTATCTCTTATGTGCGTCGAAATTACGGTACGCTGATTGGTGAAACAACCGCTGAACGTATTAAGCATGAAGTTGGCTCAGCCTTTCCAAGCCGTGACTTATTTGAAATCGAAGTTCGAGGGCGTAATTTGGCCGAGGGTATTCCACGCAGCTTTACGTTGAGCAGCGCTGAAATTCTTGAAGCGCTCCAAGAGCCGCTGTCAGGGATTGTAGGTTCGGTGCGTGCAGCACTTGAGCTTGCTCCACCAGAGCTTGCAGCTGACATTGCTGAGCGAGGTATGGTACTCACAGGTGGTGGTGCATTGCTGAAAAACTTAGATATTTTGCTGATGGAAGAAACGGGACTACCTGTACTGGTTGCCGAAGATCCTTTGACGTGTGTCGCGCGTGGTGGCGGTAAAGCTTTAGAAACCATGGATTTGAGAGGCGGTGATTTTCTTTCAACAGAATAAACAACGCGGTAGACTTTTCCAGCAAGCACATCAAAAGGGATGGAAGTTCTCTCTTGCGATTATGCTTGCTGTGATGTTTATGTTTGCCGACCATCATTATGGGAACATGCCGATTCATCGCATGTTCTCCTGTTTTATATATCCAGTTCAATACGTCATGGATGTTCCGGCCCGTCTGCTAAGATGGACCAGCTTAACCTGGACGAGCAAACAAGCTCTTATCGCTGAAAATGATGCATTACGACATCAGCAGCTGTATCTTCAAAATCAAAATATGCAGAGCTTAAGGCTTCAAGATGAAAACACAGCACTCAAAAAATTATTAGACGTATCTCAATCACTCAAGCATCGCTCGATGGCTGCCGATGTTTTAGCGGTAAATACCGGTCACACACGTCACGTTGTGATTATAAACAAAGGTAAGCAAGCAGGTGTTGTACTTGGGCAATTGGCTCTTGATACTGAGGGCGTTATGGGGCAGGTGATTGATGTAGGGTTAAGAACAAGCACGATTTTGCTAATTTCCGATGTAAACAGTGCCGTACCTGTACTCAATCAACGGACAGGTGAAAAAGCGATATTAAACGGCACGAATAGCCCCGATCACTTATCACTCATTCATCTCCCAAAAACAGTATCTGTAAAAGAAGGGGATGTCTTACTCACCTCAGGACTGGGTCGACAGTACCCAGCAGGTTATCCTGTCGGCGTGGTTGAAGCGGTTAAACTAATCCCTGGTGAAGATTTTATACATGTCCGTGTGCGTCCATTGACGTCTCTTGCACGCAATCATTTGGTCTTGTTGGTATGGCCAGACGAATATAAGACAGAATTAAGTCAAGAAGTACGTGCTAGGCTAAAAAAGCAAAAGGTAAGCTTATGACCGTTTCTCGCATACGTTTAGTACTGGCCTCATGCTGTATTTTTATTTTAAGCATTATGCCATTACCCCAGCCATTGGATATGTTCCGACCATTATGGGGGCTTATGTTGGTACTTTATTTACAGTGGAGTATTCCAAAAGGATGCAGTGTGGGGTTTGTTTTATTGGTTGGGTTAGGGCTTGATGCACTTGATGCAGGTCTTATGGGGCAACACGCGTGTGCGTTACTCATTACGGCTTGGATTGCATCAAGCAACGCCCAACGTTTTCGCCTGTTTACCATTGGGTACCAAATGCTTGGGCTCAGCATCTTTTGCTTCATTTATCAATGCATTCTACTGGCGACAAGTCTTGTCTTAGGCTATCACGGCTCACATCTATCCAGCCTTTTACCAATAGTAACCACGGTGCTATTTTGGCCATGGATACAATTACTCGCCGATCGTATATTTTTAACGCTTTCTATCAAATCTAGATTTGCATCTTAAAGCGATAAAAAAATACTATTGTTGTTGCTGGGCTTGTTGTTGCTCTTGATTTTCTTTTATTCTGTCAAACTCTTTCAGCAAGTCCTCACGCTTTTGCTGCTCTTCTTTTTCATGTTGTATATATTCTTCGCGTTCCTTTTTTTCAATCACAGTGACCGTCCCTTGATTTTAAATAGAATGCAATTTTTTATATATTATATATAGAATAGAAAAAATATGATGAGATTAAAAGAGCAATAGAATAAAAATATAGAGTTTAATCCAGAAATATGGCATAATTAACCTCATGAAAAATTCTAAAATAAAAATTTGCGACACAACCATTCATCCAGGAGAAGTAGCAAACCTTGCTTTGCCTTTACCTGAACAATATTCTTGTTCACCCCTGTATATGCCTATTAAAGTCATTCACAGTAAACTAAAAGGCCCTTGCATATTAGTTTTTTCGGTCTTGAAGGGAACCGAGCTTAACGGTTTAGATATTGTCAACCGCATCACAAAAACCATCACACCAGAAAATATACGCGGCACAATCATTGCCATTCCCGTGGTCAATATTTATGGGTTAACGCATTACCCAGCGATGTTACCGGTTGGCCATGATATCGCCGATTGTTTTCCTGGTGATGAAAACGGCACCTTTGGTGAGCGAATCGCCCATATATTAACACAAGAGATTCTTACCAAAGCGGATTATTGCATCGAGCTGCAAACAGGTGGTCTTAATCATAATATTTTACCGCAAGTATATTGTAACTTCGATAACACCGTGGCGCGTAATCTAGCCAAGGCCTTCCAAGCGCCTGTGGTGACCAATGTAAATATCGAAGCAAATAGCTTACGAAAAATTACAGAAGAAATGCAAATTCCACTTTTGGTTTATCAAGGTGGTGAGGCCATGCGGTTTGATGAAAACGCCATTGTGTTGGGTGTTGAAGGTGTCAAAAATGTCATGCGCTCCCTCGATATACTTGATAAATCAGCAACAAAAGAAATCAACCCTATTTTTTCACGAGATGAAGCATGGATTGTCGCTCACAAGGGTGGCATCTTACGTCCTGATGTTTCACTTGGACAAATCGTTCAAAAAGGCGAGTCATTAGGCACGATTAGCGATCCATTCGGAGCTGAAGTCTTAGAGCCGGTTCAGGCACTTCAAGAGGCGATTGTTGTCGGTATTAATACAACGCCACTCATTCACGAAGGCTTGCCTATTTTTAAAATGGCTTCTTTTCTTGATCACGAAAAAGCTGAAAGTGTTATCGAGGCTTGGGATCAAAAACAACCTGATAGCTACATAAGCTGATAAAATAAATTATGCTAAAGCAAACACAATTTACAGTTAAAGGCTTTGTTGTCTGGAGCGTGTGCGTTCTCTTTTTTCTGTATGAGTTTTTTCTTCGTGTGTCTTTAGGGAGTTTTCAACATCCTTTGATGCATGATTTGAACTTATCGGCGTTCCAATATTCATTATTAAGCAGTACGCTGTTTTTTGTCATCTATGGCCTGATGCAAATTCCGGTGGGGCTTATTATTGATAAGATAGGAATCAAAAAGGCGCTCATGATCGGAGCAAGTATCTGTGCCTTGGCGTCGTTTGCTTTTGCTTCGGCTTCTACATTTTGGTTTGCTATTATCGCGCGTGTTCTCATGGGGCTTGGTGCGTCGTTTGGTTTTTTATCGCTGTTAGTTGCCGTGAATGATTGGATGCCTCATCGAAATAATGCGCTATTTATTGGTTTGTCTCAGTTTATTGGGACTATGGGTCCTATGTTTGGTGCAGGGCCGTTAGAAAGTTTTACATCATCAGGGCATATTGCATGGCAACTCGTGTTTAAAACCCTGGGAATGATAGGTTTAGTTATTTTTGTACTGATCACTGTTTTTGTTGAAAATAAACACGAAACAGCGGAAAAGTATTCCGTTCTTCGTCGTCCAGAGTCGATCAAGCGTTCACTGCTCAAGCTTTTTTCTCGTGCTCAGTCTTGGTATATCGCATTATTTTCTGCGAGTGTTTACCTGATTATTGAATATCTCTCTGAAAACGAAGGACGCGTGTTTATCGTATTAAAAGGCTTTAGTGAAAATTTTGCGTCTTATATGATAACGCTATCGTGGCTAGGTTACGCTGTAGGTTGCCCACTTCTTGGTTTTATATCAGACAGTACGCAGCGTCGAAAGCCTGTTCTTATGGCTGCCGCATCGATGAGTGTGATTTCGATGTGTCTTATTTTATTTTCAACAACAAAGCTTGGCTTAATCCTAGGATTCTTTATGCTCGGCTTAGCTGCGGGTGGTCAAAGTGTCGGGTTTGCTATTATTGCAGAGCAGTTTAAGTCACAGTTTATTGGCGTGGGGCTTGCCTTAAATAATACATTAATTATGGTGTTATCAGCCATTAATGCGCCGTTGATTGGCTGGATAATTGATCGCTCCAGACAGCTCGTAGATTTTGGTATGCATACGTATACACACGCATTTTTAATTTTATTGTTTTTTTCCACACTTTCCGCCATCTTAGCGTTTTTCTTTATCAAAGAAACATTTTGCAAGTCTGCTGTAGATTTTAATGTTTTAAACCCGCGTAAACGTTCAAACTAATGCAGCCCTAAAAGTTATCTTTGGCCTGCCTTAAATACGCAAAGCATGCTTCAGGTGTTTGTGTGCTTCTGCCATGTTGCTGAACAAAAG
Organism: Legionellaceae bacterium; assembly: GCA_029212505.1. Classification (GTDB taxonomy): domain Bacteria; phylum Pseudomonadota; class Gammaproteobacteria; order Legionellales; family Legionellaceae; genus JAALKW01. The sequence goes on from JARGOS010000008.1 coordinate 26,034, forward strand.
CACGAACCTCCGGCTTGTCTAATCGTAAAAATGGATTAATTTGTTTTTCTAAACCTATTGTTGATGGCAAAGAGTTTTGATTAGGATGGGCTTTTAGATAAATAAAATGCGCTTGTATTGCCTGATTATCAGGCTCGACTGTACGTGCAAATTTCAAATTTTGACGTGTGTACTCATGTGCGCAATAGACTTTTGTATCATCCGGTAATTGCTTGAGCTGTTGAAGCGAGGCATATAAATCAGCCATCGTTCCATCAAAAACACGTCCACAGCCCGCTGAAAACAGCGTATCACCACAAAAGAGCCAATGTTGATTCGGCTCAAAATAGCATACATGTGTTCGGGTATGACCCGGGGTATTTAATATATTAAATTGATATTGGCCTAATTGAATAAACGCAGGCTTTTGGGTTAGCTCAAATATATTATGTATGATTACATCAGGAAAATAGTGCTCTAACTCACGTACGCCACCGATATGGTCAGCATGGTGATGCGTTAATAAAATATGGGTTAATCTCAGTTGTTCTTGTTCTGCAAAAGCAATGACAGGCAATGCATCACCGGGATCAACGCAAATGAAATCTATTTGATTTTTAATAACCCATATATAGTTGTCTTGGAATGCAGGTAGAGCAATAATGGTCATGAAGGGCGCTTTATTTTTTAAGAACTATACTGATAAGTATACCTTTTGAAAAAATGGAGTCTAGCATGAATCGAACCGAACACCAGGACTCAACAAAACGTCCTGAGTACCTTGATGATACAGAGGATGATGCAGCGCTTGAGCATAGGCGCGAAGTCAAGCGTACACTTGAGGAACGCCTTGAAAAAAAACGACTAAAAAAAGAGTTGGAAGACTTTGATGGTGAGCTCGAAGGTGATTTTGACTGGGATAGGTTTGACGTTTAATACGATTGTGCTGCATAACTGAGTAAAACTACGGCAAATCCGGGTATTGGCATGGGCGTGGTTGATATCTACACCAATGAGGCAACAAGTTTGCCGTCAAGAAGAGAAACTGTCATCCTAGTGGGGCATATGTTTTTTTATAAAAAATATAGAAGAGGTCGAAAATATGAAATTTTTTCGTCGTATCCCATTAGTGTTATTACCAGGCACGGCTTGTAATCGATTATTGTGGCGCCAACTGTTACCTATATTGCCTAAGCAAATTCAGCCGGTTATGCCTGATTTGTTGCCATGCACGTCTCAGCAGGCCATGTTAGATGTAATCCATCAATTACCATATGATAAATTTATGCTGATGGGCTTTTCGATGGGGGGATATCTTGCGCAGCAATTTTATGCAACGCATCCTGAACGTGTATCCCATTTGATTTTGCTTTGCACGTCAGGTGAAAAAAAGCAGACGCCGGCGTCGGTGATTGAGCGAAATTTAAAGCGCGTGAAAGATGAAGCTTATCTATCACACCTGATTAATCCCAAGAGCTCAGAGCATCAACAGGAACTCGTCGCTAAGATCACAACGATGCTTGACCAAGTAGGACCAGAGGCAGCAAGCCGGCAGATGTATGCAACAGCTCACAGGCATGCTTGTTTAAATCAGTTTCCAGAAAAACCGGTGCCAACACTTGTGGTAGGCGCAGGCCAAGATAAAGTGATTGCTGAACAGCATATACGTAAACTAGCTGAAGCTCTTAATACGGACGTGACTTGGGTCGATAAAAGTGGTCACATGTTACCCCTAGAATCACCTGATGAACTCGGTTGTTTGATTAAAGATTGGTTTAATCAACAAAACATGATGTTTGAAGTTAAATGTGAATCAGATCCAGTATCTGTACTTACGCCATGATTCGCCATGATTCGCCATGATTTTTTCGAATCTCTGGGCGGCTTGTCCTGGACAAATGCAAGTGCCTATTATACATTGCTTTTCTGAAAATTAACGGCATATTGAGTTATAATAAACGCTTTCATGCTTAAACTTAAATCTGGATAAATATCATGCGGGTAGCCTTGATAGTTGAATACGATGGAAGCCAATATCACGGCTGGCAATCGCAGCCTAAGCTTCGCACGGTTCAAGGCGTTTTGGAAAAAGCGTTAACACAGGTCGCCGATCATCCTGTTCATATTACTTATTCAGGACGTACAGACACCGGGGTGCATGCAACACACCAAGTGATTACTTTTGAGCCGGAAACCACGCGCAATATGCGTGCTTGGGTTCATGGGACCAATGCTTTATTACCTAAAGATGTGTCGGTAAAATGGGGGCAAGAAATAGCGGATGATTTTCATGCACGTTATTCAGCCCTATCTAGGCGTTATCGCTATGTTATTTATAACGCTTCCATACGGCCGGCATTACTCCAAAGCAATGTAACCTGGCAATACCGGCGCCTCAATCATGCGTTAATGCACGAGGCCGCTCAAATATTACGTGGTAAGCATGATTTCACCTCATTTAGAGCGGTTGAGTGCAGTGCAAAATCTCCAGTGCGAGATGTACAAGCGATTAATATCTTTCGGCAGGGCGATCTTGTGATATTAGATATTACAGCAAATGGTTTTTTACATCATATGGTACGTAATATCGCGGGCGTTTTAATGGCCGTGGGATCAGGCAGGCAAAAGGTTGCGTGGGTTAAAGAGGTTTTACAAGCAAAAGACAGGCGCGAAGGAGCAGAAACAGCACCACCGTATGGGCTTTACTTAGTTGATGTTAGCTATCCAAAAAAATTTAATTTAACGTCATTGCCCCTAGGACCCTGGTTTTTAGGGCAGTTAGATGAATAATATGTCATGCGTTGTTAGGAATAAATAGTTATGAGTGAAATTAAACAAGAAGAAACACCTGGACATTTTATATTACAAAAAATTCAAGCGGATCTCGCCTCAGGAAAACATCAACATATTGTGACACGTTTTCCGCCCGAACCTAATGGATATTTGCACATTGGCCATGCTAAAGCAATTTGCTTGAGTTTTGGTCTTGCTAAGCGTTTTGATGGTACATGTTATTTGCGCTTTGATGATACAAATCCTATCAAAGAAGAAGATAAGTTCGCACGTGCCATCAAAGATGATGTGCGTTGGCTCGGGTTTGAGTGGAACGCGATAACACATGCTTCGGATTATTACCAAGCGTTTTATGATTTTGCTGTCCAGCTTATCGAGCAAGGCTTAGCCTACGTGGATAGTTTAACCGCGGATGAAATGCGAGATTATCGTGGGACCTTGAAAGAAGGTGGACGCGAAAGTCCTTACCGTACGCGCTCGATTGAAGAAAATTTAGCTTTGTTTAAAGCAATGAAAGCCGGTGAGTTTGAAGACGGCGCCCATGTACTTCGTGCTCGCATCGATATGAATGCCGGTAATCTAAATATGCGAGACCCGGTTTTATATCGCATACGGCATGTGCCTCATCAGCGCACAGGCGATACCTGGTGCATTTATCCTATGTATGATTTTGCTCATCCACTGTCGGATGCGCTTGAAAAAATTACACATTCGCTCTGCACACTTGAATTTCAAGATCATCGGCCGTTGTATGACTGGTTTATTGAGCATTTACCTGTGCCTGCAACACCTGTTCAAACCGAGTTCTCTCGTCTTAATTTGTCACATACGTTAACCAGTAAACGAAAATTACGTCAGCTTGTTGAAGAGAACATTGTCGACGGCTGGGATGATCCACGTATGCCCACTTTGTGTGGCATGCGCAAACGTGGGTATCCACCGGCAGCGATTCGACAATTTTGTGAAACCATCGGTATTTCAAAAAATGATTCGGTGACGGATGTCGGCTTGTTAGAAGCTGCGGTTCGTGAAGAACTAAACCAAACAGCCAATCGTGCGTTGTGTGTACTTGAACCGTTAAAAATTGTGATTGAAAATTATCCTGAAGGGCAGGTTGAATCGCTTGAAGCTTCGTTTAATCCTAAAGATCCTGATGCGGGCACACGTATTTTACCTTTTTCACGCGAAATTTATATCGAACGAAGTGATTTTATGCTTGAGCCTGTTAAAGGCTATTTTCGATTGGCATTGGGTACAGAGGTGCGACTACGTCAAGCGTATGTCATTCGTTGTACTGATGTAATTTATGATGAACAAGGTGGCATTCAAGAGCTACGTTGCACGTATGACGATCAAACCTTAGGTAAAAAACCTGAAGGCCGAAAAGTCAAAGGCGTGATCCATTGGGTCTCGGTTGGCACGGCGCATCCGATTGAAATTTATCAATATGATCGCTTGTTTCATGATGAAAATCCGGGGCGCGAGGAAGATTTTTTACAATTTTTAAACCATGACTCACAACGCGTTCAATCGGCTTATGCCGAACCTGCTATGGCGTCTCAAGCGATGGGAGAGGTCTTCCAGTTCGAACGCCTTGGGTATTACTGTGTGAATACCGTACGTGATGGCGCTGCACGTGTGTTTCATCGCGTGGTTAATTTAAAAGATACCTGGGGAAAACTCACGTCTTCAGATAAGCAGCAATAATATAAACGGGGTGTACGTACATGTTAGAACTTTATTTGTATAATTCGCTTTCGCGAAAAAAAGAGCGTTTTCTACCGATTAAACCGGGTGAAATAAGTTTGTACGTGTGCGGCATGACGGTGTATGACATGTGCCATTTAGGACATGCCCGCTCGATGGTTTCGTTTGATGTTATTGTACGGTTTTTACGTGCCGCAGGGTATAAAGTCAGGTTCGTGCGTAATATTACCGATATTGATGATAAAATTATTAAGCGAGCAATTGAGCGCGATGTAACGATGGAGGCTTTAACTTCACAATATATCAAGGCCATGCATCAAGACACGGATACACTCGGATGCTTAAACCCCACGGTTGAGCCTCGAGCAACGCAATATATTCCATCGATTATAAAATTAATCGAGCGCTTAATAGCAAATAAACATGCCTACATCAGCGATGATGGCGATGTATGTTATGAAGTGAGCCAATTTCCTGAGTATGGTAAATTATCAAACAAAAAGCTTGGCGATTTACAGGCAGGATCGCGGGTTGAAGTTGCCGAAGGCAAGCGTTCGCCACTCGATTTTGTATTATGGAAACGTGCCAAACCTGACGAACCAAGCTGGACATCGCCCTGGGGAGAAGGACGTCCTGGTTGGCATATTGAATGTTCAGCCATGGCAATGGATGTTCTCGGGGAGCAGTTTGATATTCATGGTGGGGGGCTGGATTTACAGTTTCCACATCATGAGAATGAGATTGCCCAAAGCGAAGGATCAACCGGTAAACCGTTTGCAAATTACTGGTTACATGTTGGGATGCTGCAGGTTAATCATGAAAAAATGTCTAAATCACTCGGTAACTTTTTTACGATTGAAGATATGCTAGCTAAGTATCCGGCCGAAGTTTTACGCTATTTTTTATTAAGCAGCCATTATCGCAGTCCGTTGAATTATACCGAGCAAAATTTAGAGCATGCGACCAAAGCGCTTAACCGACTTTATCAATCTATACGGGATATTGAGTTTGATTTTAATCAAGATCTAGAAAATATAGATACTAAGTGGCTTGAGTTATTTCAAAACGCCATGTGTGATGATTTTAATACGCCTCTGGCTTTATCGGTCTTATTTCAATTAAGCCATGAACTTAATAAAACAAATTCATCCCGTTTAGCCATAACGTTGAAGCATTTGGCTAGCATGCTTGGGTTATTACAAGCCAATCCAGACGAGTTTTTAAAATCAGGCGTTAAAAGTATGGGGACTCAAGAAATTGAAGCACTCATCCAAGCTCGCCATGACGCACGAAATAATCGAGATTTTCAAGAAGCAGATAGGATTAGAACACAGCTTTTAGCCCATGGAATTGAGCTTGAAGATAATTCTTCAAAAACAACGTGGCGACGGGCTTGACATTACGCTCATAAACGTCCAAAATCGCGTCGTGTTTCAGGCTATGTAGCTCAGTTGGTTAGAGCGCGGCACTCATAATGCTGAGGTCGGTGGTTCGAGTCCACCCATAGCCACCATTTATTGTGAATTTATATAACATCAGTTATAATGCGTTGACTTTATTACGTGCTGTGATGGATAGATGCGTTCTCTTCGATATACTGGCTTTCTTCTTTTACTTTTGTGCTCCTTAGATGTTTTAGCATCATCTGAAGGCTTGCTTAATATCGATCAAGCAAAACAGTACTTGGGTCATGCATCGCCTCATTCATCCTCTTCTTCAAATGCAACAACACCGAGTGCTGCTAAAGCTGAAGCTATACCTTCTGAAATTGCACCTCAAGAACCAAGCAATATCAAGGCTGTTAGCGAAATAAACCCCGAGGCACTCACGCGACCCAAACCAGAAACCAAACTATGGAACTTACGAGACGCAGATATTCGTGCAGTGATTGCCGAAGTCTCGCGTGTTACAAATAAAAACTTTCTTATCGATCCGCGTGTTCAAGGTAAAATTTCAATTTACTCAAGTGAAGAAATCACCGACAAAGAACTGTATCAAGTATTTCTTTCAGCGCTACAAGTATCGGGTTATGCCGCCATACCCAGCGGCCACGTCATTAAAATATTACCGAATATGGAAGCGCGTACACAATCAGCCGATCGATCCGGTATGCCGCCTGGAACGCCAACCAATGGCGATGATCTTGTTGTTCAAGTGATTCCCGTAAAGCATGCCGCAGCCGATCAGCTTGTACCTATTTTACGACCGCTTATGCCGCAATGGAGCATGGTTTCGTCTTATTCTGCAACCAACATGCTTATTTTATCTGGACGGGCAAGTAATATTAAGCAAATGACAGATATTATTCGACAAGTTGATACCTCATCAGCGAATGGCATTGATATGATCCCACTTAGGCATGCGTTAGCTATGGATGTTGTGAATACGTTAAAAGATTTAGTTAGAACACAACCTAATACACCTGCAAGCCAATCGATTACGCTTGCAGCCGATGATCGAAGTAATGCAATATTACTCAGTGGTAATAAAACGGAACGTTTGCGCTTACGTTTATTAATCGCAAGGCTTGATCGCGAACGTCCTAATTCAGGGGATGAAAACACCAAAGTTGTCTATTTAAATTATATGCGTGCGGAAGATCTCGTACCAATTTTGGCCGGTATTGCTCAAGCAAGCTTTAGTGGTGTTGTAGGTACAACCATTGGCACACTCACACGACCAACACTGGATAGTACAAACCCTGAAGCAGGTGTTGTGAATATCTCATCAGCCAACGCATCAGGAGATACGACAGGGCTTGGAGCAAGCGGTGGAAGTGTTGTCTCCACCCAACTTGAAGGCGGCACGAAACCAACGGTACAAATTATTGCAGAGCCCAACACCAATTCCGTCATTTTGAATGCTCCTCCTATGTTAATCAAAACATTAAGAGCGGTGATTACTCAGTTAGATATTAAGCCCGCTCAACTTTTAGTTGAAGCGATGGTGACTGAAATCAACGAAACAGATTTCAAGAGCTTAGGTCTTGAGTGGGGTAGTATCAACCAGGATGGCCAGAGTTCAAATAGCTTTCGCCCTGGATTTGCTGTTTTAAATTCACAGTCTTCGATTAAAGATTTTCAAGCGCAAATTTATGCGTTAGCGCGCGAGCGTAAAGCCAATATTCTTTCCACACCTTCTGTGGTCGTTCTTGATAATCGACAAGCTAAAATTGTGATTGGGAAACAGGTTTCGGTTGCAACATCGCAATATCCTAATAATGCGGGAGGCACAACCACGGCGAGTCCTTTTACCACGTATGATCGTATGAACGTTGCTTTGCATTTGTATGTCCGTCCTCAAATCACGCGTGGTCAAGGTATTCAGATGCAAATTGATCAAGGGAATGACACACTCGATCCACTAGCATCTACCGATTCAAATACTACCCCGACGTTTAATATTAGTGCGATTGTTACATCAGTACATGTTGAAAGCGGCGACATGGTTGTTCTAGGAGGGTTAACGCAAGATTCTCTCGGCAGTGACAAACTGGGCGTACCTATTTTAGGCGAAATTCCAGGCTTAGGACGATTTTTTCAACATAATATTACAAATCGAGAAAAGAAAATTCTCATGGTCTTTATTCGACCGGTTATTTTACGAACAGAAGCCAACACCTTGCAGGTATCAGGAGCCAAATACAACGATGCGCGCTTGGAGCAACTTGATATTTCACGCTCACAAGAAAGCTTTAACAAACATGATAAAGATACGGTGTTGCCGGCACTGAGTCATGCCGTTTTGCCTAAGCCGTTTGATAAGCGTTCATCGACACCTTACAAAAAGACGAAATAGTGTATGGATACACATGAGAAAATACCCCGCCTGCCTTATAGCTTTGCTAAAAAGCAGGGGATTGCGGTAACAGGCTTCAACGAAGAAGGCGCTGCGGAGGCTGTTCATCTGCAAAATATTGAGTTTCAAGTCTTGCTTGAAGTGCGTCGCTTTGTTGAAGCTGAATTGGTACTTAAACAAGTCACGCCGTCAGAATTCCAACATCATCTTGCAGCAGTCTATGAGTCAAAATCATCGATTTTAGATGCGACCGAAGGCATGGAAGAAGATTGGGATTTAATGCAGCTTGCCGAACAGCTGCCCGACGGTGAAGATCTCTTAGATAATCGGGATGACGCGCCTATTATTCGGTTATTAAATGCGCTTTTAACCCAGGCGATTAAGCAAAAGGCATCTGATATTCACATCGAAACCTATGAACATCGTGTGGTTGTTAGAAACCGTGTTGATGGTGTGTTACAAGAAATTTTAGAAATTCAACGTGGTATTGCTCCGCTCGTTATTTCGCGCGTCAAAGTTATGGCGAAGCTGGATATTGCTGAAAAGCGCGTACCTCAAGATGGACGAATTTCACTTAAAATCGGTGGGCATGCGGTGGATGTTCGTGTATCAACACTGCCCTCCAATCATGGCGAGCGTATTGTTTTACGTCTTTTAGATAAAGAATCAGCGCAACTTAATTTATCGTTATTGGGCATGGATCCTGATACATTAGCTACCATAAAAAATATGCTAACCGAGCCACACGGTATTATCTTAGTTACGGGGCCTACGGGTTCAGGAAAAACGACGTCGCTGTATGCCATGCTGACTGATCTAAACCAAGTCAGTCGTAATATTCTTACCATTGAAGATCCGATTGAGTATGATTTACCCGGCATTGGTCAAACACAAGTTAACCCAAAAGTAGATATGACCTTTGCCCGCGGACTTCGAGCCATTCTTCGTCAAGATCCAGATGTTGTGATGATTGGAGAAATTCGTGATTTAGAAACCGCTGAAATTGCAATTCAATCCAGTTTAACTGGGCATTTAGTGCTTTCAACACTGCATACAAATAGCGCTTTAGGTGCACTCACACGTCTTCATGATATGGGCGTCGAATCATTTTTGCTTTCATCCAGCATGGTCGGTTTAATAGCCCAGCGCTTGGTTCGAAAATTATGCCCCGATTGCAAAAAACCGCATGCACTTCGAGATGATGAACGCGAGCTTATGCAGCTTGCACCAAGCGTTGATACGTCTTTAATCTTTGAACCTGTCGGGTGTGATGCGTGCAATCAATTAGGGTATCGAGGACGAACCGGTATTTACGAGTTAATACCGATTGACGAAACATTACGTGGCTTTATTCATCGCAACGAAAGCACTCAAACCATGGAAGCTTATCTTAGACCAACGGTTCCAAGTATTCGAGCCGATGGCTTTAAACGGGTACTCGCAGGGGATACATCACTTGCCGAAATTTTACGTGTAACAAGTTAATATAATTAAGTTATTTTGAAATAATTATTTTTTTACCTAAAAATGTTAAGAAATCCTGAGGACTCAGTGGCTTACTAAATATATAACCTTGTATTATGTCGCAATTTAACTGCCTAAGTACGTTTACTTGTACATTGGTTTCCACTCCTTCAGCAAGAACCCATAAATTTAAACTATGAGCTAGAGCAATGATTGTTTTTACAATAAAATAATCTTCAGAATTTTCTGAGAGATCGTCGATAAATGATTTATCAATTTTGAGTAAGTTTACAGGCAATTTTTTTAACCGATCAAGTGAGGAATAACCTGTTCCAAAATCATCAATGCTTAATTCATAGCCCGCGTTTTTTAGATCATATAGAAAATTACTAACAGCAGCGCCTTGTTGCATAATCGATGTCTCAGTGATTTCAAATTCAATATTATTTTTACTTAATCCAGATTGCGTAACGATTTGATTAATATCTTCAATATAATGGCTCTTATTTAGTTGCGTTGAAGAAAGGTTAATGGCTAACTTAGGTAATTTAATCCCTTGTTTAGCCCATTGTCCCCATTGTTGACAGGCATTGCGTATAACCCATGCTTCAATAGCTGCAATTTGTCCACAATGCTCAGCCACAGGAATGAATTCAGCGGGAGAAATAAATCCCTTGTCGGGATGTTGCCAGCGAATAAGCACCTCTGCCCCAATAACCATTAAATCCGTCAATCTAATTTGGGGCTGATAGACCAAGCTAAATTCATTTTTTTCTATTGCCAGACTTAAGTCATGCTCTAATTGAAGCATGCTGGTATGTTGTTGATATAATTTTTTTGTGTAATATTGATACGAGTTGCGTCCAATTTTTTTTGCTTTTTTTAACGCTTCTTCAGAGAAGCTAAACAAATGACTGCTTGGTTGTTTAATAAATGGATAGATAGAAATACCCGCGCTTACGGTTATATTGTAAGATTCATTTTTATTCAGAATCAAAGGATCTTCAATACCTCGTAATATGCGCTCACATATAAACCCCGCATCATGCGAATTTTTTATATCTTCTAAAATAAGAGAAAACTTATCTCCATCAACCCGCGAAATAGACGTTCTCTTCGTCATTTGTGAAATAAGTTCATCTTGCTTTAAATATAAATTTAAGCGCTCAGCCATCAGCTGTAATATTTTATCTCCTTTTTTTCGCCCATAATTATCGTTGATTGATTTAAAATTATTGATATCTAAAATAATTAGAGCTAATTTTTGCTTGTGTTGTTTGGACTGAGTAACGGCTTGATTAAGTAAATTTTCCGCTTGTTGTCTGTTCGGTAACCCTGTGAGTTGATCATGATATATCAAGTATTCCATTTTCTTAATCGCTTCATTGCGTTTGGTTATGTCTACCGCATAAAAATACACAGAATTTGATGCTTTAGAAGGGGATAATTTAATAATATAAGAAGCATTTTTATGGTGATATTCGTACTCATGAACTTTGTTTTTGTCTAAAGTATTCTGTATGCGTTCTAACCAAACCTGAGGAACACCGCGAGGTGGATTCCATTCTTTTGCAATCGAAGCTCCTGGTTCATTGCTGTAAAGTATCGTACCATTTTCGCTGAATTGAAGCGTGGGTAGGGGGCTTTCTTTAGGGAAGTCTGCTAATATATTAGTCTTCAGCTCTTGTTGTTGACGTTTTTTTTCGAGATAAATGCTAGCTGATACCGTAGCTAATAACAAACACATCCAAAATGATAGTGTAATCAGTTGTAACCGTAAATGTCTTGCGGTGGCATGACTTAAAATTTTATCCAATGTCAGTTTTACATGCATTATTTCGGTCAAAATTTTATTAAAATGCCGGTCAAATTGAATATCATATTTTGCTGTCACTAATTTTTCTGAGCGCACTTTCCAGCGCTCACTCGCCTCTTGTTTTAGTTGAGTAATGTGTTGATTTATTTTTAATAGCGAATTCGCAGGAGTTTGCGTTTCTTTTGTCTTTAAGAATGTGTATTGATTGAAGTGATTTAAAATATGAACAATTTCACGGAGCGATGCTTGGGCCTTATTAAAATATAATTCCACCTGCGATAATTTTACGGCTTCATCTCCATGAAGTTTTTCTTCAAACCATAAATGTGCCTGTGTTAAATTCAATTGAGCTGTATAAATGGATTGATTAAAAACCAAGCTATTTTGATGGAGAATCTTCCATGTTATTGCTGACAACAGCAATGCCACGCCAAGTAAAGCAAAAATAGCGAAGTAAATACTGGATAAACTCAAAAAGTTTTTGTGCTTTAGTTTGCTCATCGTCTAAATACTTTAGTGTATTATCTTTGAGTATAGACGCACGCTGTAATTTTGCACAAAAAAAATGCAGGTATAACACTACCTGCATTTTATCTATTTATCTATCTATTTTTTAATATTACTCATCATCCCAGCTTAAAGTACCACCGGCTTGATATTCAATCACGCGGGTTTCAAAAAAGTTCTTCTCTTTTTTAAGATCCAGCATTTCACTCATCCATGGGAATGGATTCTCAGCACCTGGGTACACTTCAGCTAAGCCAATTTGGTTCAATCTTCGGTTTGCAATAAAATGTAAATACTCTTCAAACATTTCAGCATTCATACCTAAAATTCCACGTGGCATGGTGTCTTTAGCGTATTGATATTCCATCTCAACACCGTCTTTAACAAGTTGAATAATTTCTTGTTTAAAGCTTTCGGTCCAGAGCTCAGGATTTTCGATTTTGATTTGATTAATCACATCAATACCAAAATTCATGTGCATCGATTCATCACGTAAAATATATTGGAACTGCTCAGATGTTCCAACCATCTTGTTACGTCGTCCCATCGATAAGATTTGAGTAAACCCAACGTAGAAGAAAATACCTTCGAATACAACATAAAAAGCAATCAAGTCACGCAATAAACGCTGGTTAGCTTCAGGTGTTCCTGTTAAGAACGTAGGATCGCCCAAACTTTGTGTGAACGGCAGAGCCCAAGCGGCTTTGGTTGAAACCGATGGAATCTCACGATACATATTAAAGACTTCAGCTTCATCCATACCCAGGCTTTCAATAATATATTGATAGGCATGTGTATGCAGCGCTTCTTCGAAAGCTTGACGTAATAAATATTGGCGACATTCAGGATTGGTAATGTGGCGATACACAGCCAAGACCAAATTATTCGCAACCAATGAATCTGCTGTCGAGAAGAATCCTAAATTACGCATGATAATCAAGCGCTCATCTTCTGTCAGACCATTTGGATCATTCCAAAGTGCTAAGTCGGCACTCATGCTGATTTCATTTGGCATCCAATGATTTGCACACGCCGTTAAATATTTATCCCAGGCCCACGTATATTTAAACGGCACGAGTTGATTTAAATCCGCTCGGCAATTGATGATTTTCTTGTCATCTACTTGAACGCGGGCAGCGCCCATTTCTAAATCTTCTAAACCGGTTGCTCCCATGGCTTCTTCAGCAAGGGGAGGGCTCGTTAATGTTGTGGTCATATACATTCTCCTCAATTAAGAATTAAGATTATTCGTTTATTGGCACGCATCACAATCAGGGTCTAAAATCGAGCACGCTTGCGGCGCTGATTGTTCGACCTTTACAGCATTTAAAGAACTGTCAGATATGGTTGATTTTTCTGCATTACTAGCACCCAAACTACGTAAGTAATACGTGGTTTTCAAACCATAAACCCAGGCTGAACGGTACAAATCATCCAGTTTTTTGCCTGATGGCTTAGCCATATAAATATTCAATGATTGCGCCTGATCCAACCACTTTTGTCGACGAGAAGCCGCTTTAATCAGCCACAACGGTGCGATTTCAAAAGCCGTTGCATAGCGTGCTTTTAACGCATCAGGAATGCGATTAATCGCTTGAATGCTTCCGTTGAAATATTTTAAATCATTAGCCATCACTTCATCCCATAAATTAAGTGCTTTTAATTCAGCAATTAAATAGGGATTAACCACGGTAAATTCACCCGACAAGTTCGATTTCACAAATAAGTTTTGATACGTTGGCTCAATCGATTGTGATACACCACAAATGTTTGAAATCGTTGCTGTTGGCGCAATTGCCATCAGATTTGAATTTCGCATACCTTGTGTGCGTACTTTAATGCGAAGCGCTTCCCAGTCTAGGCGTTGCGTGCGATCTTGTGTCAAATGGCCATCACGCGCTTGCTCGAGTAACTTAATCGAATCAATCGGAAGCACACCTTGGCTCCAGAGCGAACCTTCATAACTTTGATAAGAACCACGTGATTTCGCCAAATCAGATGAAGCCGCAATTGCGTAGTAGCTAACCAGCTCCATTGAAATATCGGCAAATTCAACAGCTTCTTCCGACGCATAATCAATACCAAGCTTGTATAGCGCGTCTTGAAAGCCCATCATACCCAAGCCAATCGGACGATGTTTTAAGTTTGAGTTGCGTGCTTGTGGTACGGAGTAATAATTAATATCAATCACGTTATCAAGCATATGAATGGCGGTTTTAATCGTTTTTTTAAGCTTCGCCTTATCTAACTTTCCGTTAATAATATGTGCGGGCAAATTAACACTGCCTAAATTACAAACCGCAATCTCATCTTCGGATGTATTTAGCGTAATTTCTGTGCAAAGATTTGAGCTATGAATCACGCCCGTATGTTGCTGTGGCGAGCGAAGATTACATGGATCTTTAAACGTAAGCCAAGGATGACCTGTTTCAAAAAGCATGGATAGCATTTTTCGCCAGAGCTTGACCGCTGGAATGGTTTTAGCGCTAGGAATTTTGCCTTCAGAGGCTTGTTTTTCGTACCCAATATATAATGCTTCAAATTCTTTACCGTAGCTATCATGTAACTTGGGTGCTTCGTTCGGTGAAAACAACGTCCAGTTACCGTTATCATGCATGCGCTGCATAAATAAGTCGGGAATCCAAAGCGCCGTGTTCATATCGTGCGTACGACGACGATCATCACCCGTGTTTTTACGCAGCTCTAAAAACTCTTCAACATCTTTATGCCAGCATTCTAAATAAGCGCAAACCGCACCTTTACGTTTTCCACCCTGGTTAACTGCTACAGCGGTTGCATCAGCGACATTTAGGAACGGAACAACACCTTGTGAGCGCCCGTTGGTGCCTTTGATGTGTGCGCCCATCGCACGTACCGGTGTCCAGTCGTTACCCAAACCACCTGCAAATTTTGAAAGCAAGGCATTATCTTTCATCGCGCTGTAGATACCATCTAAATGATCAGGAACTGTGGTTAAATAACAGCTCGACAGTTGAGGGCGCACGGTTCCAGCATTAAATAGCGTCGGTGTCGATGACATATAATCAAACGAAGAAAGCAGCGTATAAAACTCAATCGCTTTTTGTTCGCGATTAGACTCACGCATAGCAAGCCCCATCGAGACCCGCATAAAAAAGGCCTGAGGCAATTCATAACGCGTGTTGTGCTCATGAATAAAATAGCGATCATACAGTGTTTGTAACCCAAGGTAGGTAAATTGCATATCACGTTCTGGCAAGAGTGCTTGACTAAGCTTGTCTAAATCAAAATCACTTAAACTTGGATCCAAAATGCCTTGCTGTATACCTTGTGCGATATATTTCTTAAAATAAGCCGGGTATAAATTGGCCATTTCTGAGCACGTCGTTTCTTGCTGCATGCCTAATTTACTCAGCGCCTCGGTTCGTAAGCTGTTCAGTAAAAGTCTTGAACTCACGTAGGTATAATTGGGTTCTTTTTCTACCATAGATCGAGCGGCCATAATCAAGGCTTTATGAACATCTTCTAAATTGGCTTTACTGTATAAATTACGAAGTGCGTCTTTAAGAATAGGCGCCGCGTCAACATCGGACAAATTTGCGCATGCTTCTTTAACTAAAATATTAAGTCGATCAAGTTCTAGAGGTTTGATTTCGCCATCAGGCATGGTAATCAACGGTGCATTAGGGTTTTTGGCTGCATGCTCTTCTAAGCTTGCTTCACGTGCTTTACGGCGCTCTTCACGATATAAAACATAGGCACGTGCAACTTTGTATTCGCCACTTCGCATTAAGGCTAATTCAACTTGGTCTTGAATATCTTCAATATGAATGGTGCCACCGCTTGGCAGACGGCGTTGAAAAGCCGCGGTAATTTGTTGTGTTAATTGCTCAAGATTAATATGCACGCGATCAGAACTTGCTGCACGACCGCCTTCTACCGCGATAAAAGCTTTGGTCAGGGCAATTTTAATTTTATTTGCATCGTAAGGGGCTACTTTACCATTACGTTTGATGGTTTTAATTGTACCTGGAGCGTGTACAGTGAACTCAACAGAACTTTCGTTAGACAGCGCGTGTTCGGGTTCAAGTATTTGGGCCATAGTTCCTCCAAAGAAGGTGAGTTTGCGTAAGAAAAAGGGAAAGCTTTATTTTGTCGAAACACAACATGTAGTTGTTTTTCGTGCCGAGAGTTACAATATAATGTGTTTTGTAGAAAATAACAAGGGCATAACTCTGGGTATAGGCTGTGGATAACATGTAGATTTATTTTCGTGCCTTCACAACCACAGCATCACTGATATTTGACAGTCCATGCGCATGAATATTTAATAAACCAAGTTGAGCATAGATTTGACTCGAACTGCCGCCATCCAGATTAAGAGCCTGCTCACACGAGAGTGGGGCAAGTCTCATTAATTTAGAAAGCGAAGCCGTGGTCATGGGCGATCGCTCGGTCACCAATAAAATAACGTGTTTATCATCAGTAATACCCAGCGCTGTGCGCTCTGCAACACCAGGTTTTAGCTTAGGCGTTTTACCATCGATTAATAAACGTGGACCGCTCTGAATAGCAAAATCAATCCCATCGCGGTGAGAACGATGCGATTTATAATACGAATAATTCGAAAGATGTGGCTGATTATCAGCAATATAAAACACACCCCACCAGCTGATTGATTTTAATTTTGAATAGTGATGATCATGCCCGAGGCGTAATCCAAGCGGTTGATATTCTGTATCAAAAAAACCGCCATTAATGGCAATCACCGCGTTGCTGTAGGCTGCAAAATCTTTCACAGAAGCATTTTGTTTTGATAAATCCCGCGCTGTAACAATATCTAATTGCTGTTGATTTAAATCTATTTTAAAAACATGAATATGAGACCAAGGCACTAAGTTTCTGTCGGCCATATCAATATATTGAATGCCTGGGGCGATATTTTTCCACGTGTAAGCAATGGCAAGATGACACCATGAAAATAAAAGTAAGCAAATATAAGTTTGTATCTTGGTTTGCCTTAGCATGGTTATCTTGTATCCTTAGGTGCAAATGCTTACCTCTTGAATATTAGGACTATCATGCGAAATTTAACGCCACAGATCAACCAAGGTCAAAAAAAGAACGAAGAAGCTTTAAGTCATCTGATGGATGATGTTTTAAATCGAGCACGCAAGCAAGGTGCTACCGATGCCGCTGTTGCAGTGAATCACGACCAAGGCTTTGGTGTGGATGTGCGCATGGGCGCTGTCGAAACGGTTGCTTTTAGTGAAGAAAAAGGCGTCAGTGTTGCTGTATATATCGGCCATAAAAAAGGGAGTGCCACCAGCAGCGATACGTCACCCGCTGCACTGGATGCGATGGTTCATGCCGCCTATGAGATTGCTAAAGTAAGCGCAGAAGATCCATGCTCTGGCTTACCCGATTCGAATTTAATCTCGTTGGATTACCCTCAATTAGACTTATGGCATCCCTGGACCATTACGCCTGAAGAAGCAGCTGAACAAGCTCAAACATGTGAAGCACATGCACGTCAATTAGATAAACGCATTCATAATTCAGATGGCGTTAATTTTTCAACGTATAATTTTTGCCATGGTTTTGCAAATACACGCGGATTTTTAGGCGTTGTTGAAAGCAGCCGCCATAGTATGAGTTGTTCGCTGTTGGCGCAAGACGGGGCTGGACGTGATGGTGTGATGCAACGCGATTATGCCTACACGACATCCCGTCATCCTGATGGGTTAATGCCTATCAATGACCTTGCAGCTTTAGCTGTACAACGAACAACGGACAGACTATCTCCAAAACAAATACAAACACAAAAAACACCCGTTCTATTTTCTTCGCGTGTATCCAGTAGTTTGGTTTCGTCGCTGATACAAGCCATCAGTGGCGCAAGCTTATACCGAAAAAATTCGTTTTTACTGGATAGTCTTGGGCACACGATTTTCCCAAATAATATCAATATCTATGAAGCGCCGCATTTATTAGGCGCCTTAGGTAGCACACCGTTTGATGGCGAAGGCATTATTACACGCAATAATCACTTCATTAAAGATGGAATACTTAAACAGTATGTATTAAACAGCTATTCAGCACGTAAACTTGGTTTGCAAACAACAGCCAATTGTGGCGGTGTATCTAATCTTACGGTGGATGCAACCGCCGGTGACTTACCCGAATTGCTGAAAACCATGGATCGCGGTTTATTGGTTACCGAGCTTATGGGGCAGGGTGTGAATGGCATTACAGGCGATTATTCTCGCGGTGCATCCGGATACTGGGTAGAACAGGGTAAAATTCAATACCCGGTTGATGAAGTGACCATTGCTGGCAATCTAAAAGATATGTTTTTAAATATTCTTGCGGTAGGTTCAGATATAAATCCATCAAAAGCAACGCGTTGTGGTTCTATCTTAATTGAAGAAATGACGGTGGCAGGGGGCTAGTCTCAACACACCGTCGTACTAAGCCTCAGATGCTGAGGCTTAGTTTTTATCACGGAAAGTAATACGACCTTTACTTAAATCATAAGGTGTTAATTCAACTTTGACTTTATCGCCTGTTAAAATACGAATGTAGTTTTTTCGCATGCGACCCGAGATGTGCGCGGTAACGATATGACCATTTGCAAGCTCAACGCGGAACATGGTGTTAGGCAGCGTATCAATCACGACACCGTCCATTTCAATATTATCTTCTTTTGCCATTCGACTTAGTTCTCAAAATACAAATCTATAAAACAAGTATCCTGCACGAAAATGAAAAAAATCGCAAGGTTATCTCGTATAAAAGTCGAACATACATTGGTTAACCCAGGGATTGACAAGTAATTTCGTATTAAGGTGTAATGCTTGTTTGTAATTTTAACAGGGAGATGTCTTGAATATAGATAATATAACACCTCAAGCACACGATAAGACATACCATAAGTTGATGCCTTACTTTGTTTTTATGCTTGCTACAGCATTTTATCTCTACGAGTTTATTTTACAAGTATCACCGAGCGTTATGGCCGCGCCCATGATGAAAACCTTTGGTGTTTCTGCCAGTGGTTTTGGTTTTATCTCAGCTTTTTATTTTTATGCTTATGCCCCTATGCAAGTTCCCGCAGGCTTACTCTTTGATCGCTATGGACCAAGAAAATTAATGACCTGTGCCATTATTTTATGCGCCTTAGGTTCAGTTTTTTTTGCAGCAACAACAAGCATCGCGGCAGCTGCTGCAGGGCGTTTTCTTATGGGCTTTGGCTCGGCTTTTTCGTTTATTGGTGCCTTAGTGCTGTTATCACGCTGGTTTCCTCCAACACAATTCGCCTTATTCGCAGGCATTGCTCAGTTTATGAGCTCGTTGGGCGCCATGTTTGGCGAACGACCTTTGGCCATGCTTATTCATGCTTATGGCTGGCAAAATGCTAGTTTTATTCTGGCGGGTATAGGTTTTATTTTAGCGTTTTTATTTTGGGTGTTTATTCGTGATTACCCCGATCAAGCAACGCAAGCCACGCCTAAACATCCACTCAGTGAAGAATGGAGGCGATTATGTGCGGTCACAGGAAAAGGCTATACCTGGATGACCGGTCTTTATGCATGCACCATTTGGACACCCATTGCTGTGTTTGCAGGCTTATGGGGGATACCGTACCTTCAAGTGAAATATAACACCAGTTTACTGGTTGCTTCGGGTATGTGCAGCATGATTTGGCTTGCTATCGGGCTTGGAAGCCCGCTCATGGGATGGTGGAGTGATCGCTTAAAAACACGCCGCTTTGCTCTTGGCCTTAGTGCGATATTAGGTTTATTCGCAACCTCGCTTATTTTATACATGCATGATATACCGATGACGTGGATGTATTTGATCTTATTTATTTTTGGCTTAGGCGCGACCGGACAAACCGTTAGCTTTGCCGTTGTCAAAGACAACAATCACCCAAACCTTGTGGGTACGGCTTGCGGCTTTAATAACTTATCAGTTGTTATCGGCGCGGCATTTTTTCAACCGATGGTCGGTGTGGTGCTTCAGCATATCGGTGATGTGCACGTGGTTGATGGTATCTCTCTTTATGGCTTATTAGGATACCAAAAAGCATTATTCATCATGCCTGCGTGTTATCTTATAAGCTTAATGCTTGTGCTTTTTGGCATGAAAGAATCACATCCAGAAAATTTAAAAAAATAAAAAGGACAGGTTAGTGACAATCATTTTAGGCATTGACCCAGGCTCAAGAATTACAGGCTATGGCTTGATTCGTGCTGTAGGAAACCAGGTATCGTATTTAGATAGTGGTTGCATTCGAACAACATCTAAAGATACATTAGGTGGTCGATTGCTTGAAATATTTAACGGCATACAGCAATTAACACAAGCCTTTAAGCCTGATGAAGTTGCCATAGAGCAAGTCTTTATGCATCAAAATGCGAACACAGCTCTAAAACTCGGCCATGCTCGCGGGGCCGCTATGGTTGCCTGCGCGGCTCAAGCACGTTGTATCGCAGAGTATGCACCCAGGCAAATTAAACTCGCTGTTGCAGGCTACGGTGCTGCAGACAAAGAGCAAGTTAAACAAATGGTGATGCGCTTACTTGTGCTCACACGCGCCCCACAAGCCGACGCATCCGATGCCTTGGCGGTTGCACTCTGTCACAGTCATGTTCGACGTGAACATTTATTAAGGAGCAAAGTAGTATGATTGGTTGGCTCAAAGGGCATGTAATTGACAAGCGGGAACCTGGAAAAATCGTACTTGATGTACAAGGCGTGGGTTACGATGTCGAAACCTCACTGCCCACGTTTTTTCAACTGGAGACTATGAACACACCGATAAGCTTGCATATTCATACGTTGGTGCGTGAGGATGCGCTTATTTTATATGGTTTTTTAGCTTTAGATGAGCGTCATTTATTTCGAGCTTTGATTCGTGTCAACGGAGTAGGGCCCAAGCTCGCAATTGCTATTTTGTCGAGCATCAAGCCCGATGAATTTGTACGCTGCATTCGCCAAGAAAACGCTGCGTTATTAACCAAGCTACCTGGCATAGGTAAAAAAACAGCCGAGCGCTTGGTTGTCGAAATGAAAGATAGACTTCAAGATGCAGATTATTTATCTAATCATGCTTCGATAGATGCAGCGCCTCTACAATCAGATGAAGCTATTAAAGCATTAGAAGCTTTAGGCTACAAACCCCAAGAGGCCAACAAAATCATTCAAAAACTGGATGATGGACAAAAAACATGTGAGCAGTTAATTCGAGAAGCGTTGCAAAGCTTAGCTATTCGATAGTGCGTAGCCTTGGGAAGAGGTGAGAAGGGTTACAAGGAAAATACACCCTAACGATTAAGCCGCTATGTTGCTCGGGTGTGCTGAGCTCAATCCGAGCATGATGCAATTCGCATATTTGTTTAACGATGGCGAGCCCGAGCCCACTGCCGGATGCTTTATTACCCAGCACACGAAAAAAGCGCTCAAACACACGTGTTGATAGTGCTTGAGGTATGCCAGGACCATTATCAGCAACTTCAAGTATGACATGTCCTTGGGCCTTCTTAACACGCACAACAATTACCCCGTGGTCACCTGAATAGCGGATAGCGTTATCAATTAAGTTTCTAAGTAAAATACAAATGGCAGTTGTATTGCCCTGGAAACTCGGTGTGTTTTGCTCGGCATCCAATTCAAGCTCGACATGTTTTTTAAGCGCTACAGGCGTCATCATGGCCAGAATTTCACGTGTTACACGGCTTAAATCAACCGGTTCAAAACCGGTGAGATGAGGCGTATCCGGGACTAAACGGCTCATGGTTAAGAGTTGTTGGACAATATGTGTGCTTCGATTAACACTGGTGATGAGTTTAGTTATTGCTGTGTTTTTCTCTTCTAGATCATAGGTATTAAGTGCAACTTGAGCTTGTGTTTTGATGGCCGCAAGTGGGGTTTTGAGTTCGTGCGCTGCGTCAGAAGCAAATCGCTTTTCACGCTCAAAGCCCTCTTGTAAGCGAAAGAAAAGCTTATTAAGCTCATCAATCATCGGTTTAATTTCTTCAGGAATCGCATCTAAACTCACAGGATCAAGATGAGTAGGGGCTCGAGATGCTACTTCTTTTGTCACACGATCAATACTAAGTAATCCTCGCCCGATAATTATCCAAATTAACAAACCTGACAGGGGAAACGTAAGCAACATGATGTAGACATCATCGCGTGTAACACGTTGCGCTAATTCGTTTCGTATCTCACCACGTTTAGCCAAAATTAATTGTGAGCCAGAAGGCTTGTCTAATGTACTAAAAATAAGGGTGTCTAAACGTTCTTGAATATCTTTTCGATCTAAAAAATAATTACCTATTACGGTAAGCGAGGTGGTTAGCGCAATGGCTAATAATAAATTAACCAGAAGAAATTTTCGAATTGAATGTTTCAAATCATGACCTCAGGCTCATTTTATGAAGCCGCATCGGCGTCTTTTTCGGCGATGTACCCTATACCACGAAGGGTACGAATAAAATCTGCGTGCAATTTTTTTCTTAAATTATGAATATGCACTTCAAGCACATTACTGTCGACATCATCATCCCAACCGTAGATGCTTTGCATCAGCTGTTCCCGCGATAAAGCATGGCCTGCGTTTTCAAGTAATTTTTGAAGTAAAGCAAACTCACGACGAGAAATATTGATTTCTGTGTTGTTGAGCAGAACAGTATGAGCTAATGGATCGAGCGTGATATTTTTATATTTAAGCAGCGTTTCAGCGCGTCCTTGGGAGCGTCGAATAAGCGCTCGAATACGTGCGCTCAGCTCGTTCAAATCAAACGGTTTATACATGTAATCATCAGCGCCGGCATCCAAGCCTTGAATACGATCTTCAACCGACTCACGCGCCGTTAAAATAATAACCGGCGTCTTGTTTCCAGCTTGGCGGATATTTTTTAATAAACTAAGTCCTGGTAATTTAGGCAAACTTAAATCCAAAATAACCAACTCAAATGACTCAGTTTTTAGGGCTAAACGTGCAGATTCACCATCTTTAAGCCAATCAACCACGTAGCCAAATTGGGTGAGTCCGGTTTTAACCGCATCACCCAGCAACTCATCATCTTCTATTAGCAACAGTCGCATGACAGTCCTTTGCTTTATACTTTGCTTTGTGAACGTTCTTGGATATGTTTTTTTATGGTTTTATGAGACGCCACAGGTTCTTTGACGTGCTTGGCTAAGTATAAAGCTTGTAATAAGACAAACATGAACGTAAAGCCAGCACCACCAAATAATTTAAAATTTACCCAGGTTGGTGTATCAAAGTGATAAGCTATATAAAGATTTGCACATCCCATGGCCAGAAAAAAAACAGTCCAAGCATAGCTTAAGCGACGCCAAATTTGAGCGGGCAGGGAGATGTTATGCTCCATGATTTTTTGAATCACCGGTTTTTTCCCAACAAAAACCGAACCTAAAAATATCACAGCAGACAGCCAATAAATCACGGTCGGCTTCCATTTAATAAACCAGGGATCGTGAAAAATAAGCGTCGCACCACCTAAAACGCAAATCAGCACCAGGCTAATCAGATGTAATTTTTCGTAACGCTGGTATTTCAAACGAAAGAAGATAACCTGAACGACTGAAAGCACCATGGCGGCAGCCGTTGCTGTGTAGATACCAAACCATTTAAAACATAAGAAAAAGACTAAGATAGGAAAAAAATCAAACAATAATTTCATGGATTAATGATTCATATTGATAATGAGTAAGATGAGTATATCACAGCAGTGAGGGTTGTCGCACTTGATTCCAGACCATGCAAAACACCTCCACTAATGGTGATAACTCCCATTATCACCATTAGTTAAAATAGTGGTTTGTGTAGCTACCAACCTCAAGTTTTCCAAATTGCTGAAAAGCATCCATTGAATAAATACCAATATTTTTTTAAAGCATCGATTTGATTTTCTCTCATATCAGATCCAAGCAACTGACTTGCTGTATACGACGTTTTTGATGAGATGCCATCTTGATATTTGCTAATTTGAATACACACATTAAATGCCGTCAGTATCGTGTCAACATAACCCAGTTCAGTTTCTGTGTCTTGATTAAATTTCAACCTGTAATAAGCCATTTCCTGTTAGTGCTGTTTTTATATCCAACGAACCATACCACAATGATGGCTCAAAAAAATGTCATGAGTGCAATGTTTGCAAACTTCATACAACAAATCCTTTTGTTCAAATATAAAAAACTTGTGTATCATAATCTCGTCATTTTAAAAAATCCACAAAAATCGAGAGCTTTATTTATGAGTCAAGCCAACACCCCACTACCTTTATTTGATACCCTTGATAATCTCCAAGAGCATATTCGACATACCGGATTTTGGTCCTATTTAAACCCAACATACGCTCTTGATGATATTGACATTGCTGCTCAATTTTTACAGGCCTACAAAGGTAGTCAAGGCACGTTTAATGCTTATCGACGTGAAGTCGAACGTTTCTTGCATTGGGCTGTGCTCATTGCTGGAAAAAGATTGGATGATTTAGGGCGTGAAGATATCGAAGCGTTTATTGAGTTTTGCCAGGCACCACCCAAAAATTGGATTGGTGTTTCAAAACCTGCGCGTTTTAGTTTTAAAGACGGTCAACGCATCCCAAACCCTGCCTGGCGCCCTTTTGTTGCTACGGTATCCAAAGCTGCGCACAGACGTGGTCAAACTCCGAATATTAAAACTTTTGAACTCTCTCAAGCATCACTCAATGATTTATTTGCGATACTGAGTAGCTTTTATCACTATTTAGTACAAGAAGAACATGCACGTGTAAACCCTTTTGCTTTGGTCCGTCAAAAGAGCCGATTTATTCGAAAAATTCAAGGCGCGAGTAAGATCAGGCGTTTGTCTGAATTACAATGGCAATACATCGTTGAAAACACAAAAAAGCTCGCAGAAACACACCCCGAAGAGCACGAGCGAACGCTGTTTATTCTATCAGCACTTTACGCCATGTACCTGAGAATATCTGAGCTGACGGCTAATCCGCGCTGGGCACCGCAAATGAATCATTTTACGCGCGACGGTGACGGTAACTGGTGGTTCACAACCGTCGGTAAAGGCAATAAAGAACGGCAAATTGCTGTCAGTGAAGCGATGTTAGATGCGCTCAAGCGTTGGCGTAAATATTTAGGTTACTCCCCCCTGCCTTCTCCTGCTGATTATGCCCCGCTTGTTCCTAAAAATCGTGGCCGCGGCCCGATTACCAGCACGAACCAAATTCGAATCTTGGTACAACATGCTTTCGATGCAGCCATCGAGCAATTGCATCACGATAACCTTTCAGAAGAAGCAGAAACATTATACGAAGCAACGGTCCATTGGTTACGGCACACCGGTATATCCGATGATGTTAAAATACGACCGCGTGAGCATGTGCGTGATGATGCGGGGCATAGCTCAAGCGCCATTACCGATAAATATATTGATATTGAATTACGTGAACGGCACGAATCAGCACGAAAAAAACGTATTGTTGATGATGAGCTTATTTAATAAAACTTAGACATAAGCGTGTGTATGGCAGGCATTAAATCTGACGCAAGAAGCCCTGGACCACCTTGCGCTTTAAGTACCTCATCACCCGCCTCAGCATGTAAAAGAACACCCATTTGAGTCGCTTGCCACGGGGTCAAGCCTTGTGCGATAAGGCCTGCAATAACACCGCTCAAAACATCACCCATGCCCGCTGAAGCCATGCCAGGGTTGCCTGCGTTACATATGCGCGGTGCCTCATTCTCTGTGCATACTAAGCTCCCGGAACCCTTCAAAACAAATACACCACCAAAACGCGCTTGAAGTGCCTGTATGGCTTGAATGCGGTTGGCTTGAACCTCTGCAACACTTATTTTTAATAAACGTGCAGCCTCACCTGGGTGCGGGGTGAACACACATGACTGACGTGGAACCCATTGATCTTGTTTTTTAGCAAGCCAATTAATCCCATCGGCATCAATGAGTACAGGGAGCACGGGTCGTTCAGACGTGAGTTGCTCACATACCGCATCATATAAATCTTCTGACCAGGTACTATGACCAAGCCCTGGGCCAATAACCAACATGGTTGCACGAGCAAGACAGCTTTTAAATAATGTATCTTGGGCTGAGTTTAATCCATAACATAAAAGCTCAGGACGACCGCTCACAACTGCAGCCACATGTTCCGGACGCGTGATGACGCTAACAAGCCCTGCCCCTACGCGCAACGCGGCTTCCGCTGCAAGCCTTACCGAGCCGGGCATGCCGTCATCACCACCGATAACCAATACATGACCAAACGAACCTTTGTTGGCATCGTGTGCCCGAGGCGTGAGCCAGCCCTTCATCTTAGAAAACGCCAAAGCCTGTAAAGTCATGATGGATACACTCCAAACGTTAATAACTAAACGATGGAATCATGTTATTGATGTATTCGTCAACGCTTGTCGCTGTACTGGCAAACATACTACATCCAACCAGTGTTGTCGCAAGACCAAATCCTCCAAGAACCGCACCAGGCATCGTAAGTCCAGCTAGATTAAGCGCAGCAAAAGCAATCGCAACAGCGGTCATACCCAATGCTGTGATAAAAGCACTGAGCATAAACATATCATGGCTAGCCCCATCATGTGGTGGTTCAATTGTTTCTGATATTTCTGATATTTCTGGTGATTCTGATGCTTCAGGAAGAACAAGAACACGCGGATGAATCAGATCTTCAATTGCATCAAGCGCCTCTTTATTTGCTGTATCTGCTTCTGATTGAGCTTGAATAGCGGCTTCTCGTCCAGATACAGCCAGGGCCGTTCGCTTGATGACCTCATCCAACGTCTTACAGGCCCTTTCAAGATCATTATAAGCACCATAAAAGCAGGCGATATTATATTTACTATCGTCCGTAAGGTTATTACCTTCGCTCATGAGTTTTTCTATAGCTTCGATCTTCTGCTTAAATTGCTCTATATCTGCTTTTCGTGCACCCCAATGATTTTCTGCGTTTTTAAACTCTTTTTGAGCATCAAGCGCACAATTATTCTTAATATATTCATAGCCAGTATCGAGTTTTTTATGTATATGAACGGTGATGGTATTTAAATACTTGTTCGTATCTTCAATTAAAGCCTCAACTAAAACGTCCATTAAGCTCATGATTCACTCCAATGATTAACGCCTGATTTTTTTGATAATAATGCAATAAACGCTTCATGCTCAGTAAGTTCTTGCTCTGTTGCCAATAAAACAGGTGAAGTACTTGATAAAATCTGGGCATGTTTGGTAAGTTCTTGGTTTAGTCCTGTGTTATTATTTTCTTCATTTTCGCAAAACAACTTGGCTTGACCACCGGTCATAGCAAGGTATACAAAACCTAAGAGCTCGGAGTCAAGTAATGCGCCGTGGAGTTTACGGTGGCTGTTCATCACATCATAACGTTTACACAGCGCATCCAGATTATTGCGCTGGCCAGGATGTTTTTTCTTTGCTAAGACAAGTGTATCTAAAATGGAGCAGTGTGATTCAAGTGTTTTGCCCCATGATGCACGCTTTAACTCAGCATTCAAAAAACCGACATCAAACGGTGCATTGTGAATAATCAGTTCAGCGCCATCAACAAAACGTATAAAATCTTCCATGATTTCATGAAATCGAGGCTTATCGTGTAAAAATTCATTGCGAATACCGTGAACTTTAGCAGCACCTTCATCAATGGCTCGATCGGGATTTAAATAAACATGAAATTGCTCACCTGTAAGTTGACGGTCGATAAGCTCCAAACAACCGATTTCAATAACTCGGTGACCAGCAGCATGGCCAATACCGGTGGTTTCTGTATCTAACACAACTTGTCGTAACACGAGCTTAAGCCTCCTTTTCTAAAAATGCATCGATGGCACCAGTGGCGAGCTCATCGGCTATTTCATTTTCAGGATGGCCGGCGTGCCCTTTGACCCAGTGCCAATGAATTTCATGTTGCGTGGCCAAATGATCTAACGCTTGCCAAAGATCGGCATTCTTAACAGGTTCTTTTTTGGAATTACGCCAACCCTTTTTTTTCCACTGAGCCATCCAGCTCAGCATACCTTGGCGTAAGTATTGTGAATCAGTGTATAAATTTACGGTACATCGTTGTTTTAAAGCATTTAAACCTTCGATTGCAGCTTGCAACTCCATACGATTGTTTGTTGTATGCGGCATACTGCCAGAGATTCTTTTTTCTTGACCGTTGTAGCGAAGTAAGGCACCCCAGCCGCCCGGTCCAGGATTTCCTCGACAAGCACCATCTGTAAAAATTTCGACAGTCATAGTGTTCCTCAATGCTGTGATCAATACTATGGTCGGAATTATACCATATGTCATCTAAGATAGCCTCGTTATTCGATAATATTTATGCTAGGATTTACGATGCTACTTATTAACCAATAGGACTTGTGTGGAAGTAACGAAGCATCAACATCCCCCTGCACTTCATGTGTTTTTTGCTACTGAAATGTGGGAAAGGTACGGTTTTTATGTTGTCCAAACGTTACTTGCGCTTTATTTATCTCTCTTTTTTTCATGGCCCGATAAACGAATTTATGCACTGATTGGTTCATTCACTGCACTCACATATATATCCCCTGTTTTGGGTGGCTGGATAGCCGATCATTTAATTGGACAAAAAAGAGCAACGTTGCTGGGTGCTTTTGTTCTATTATTCAGTTATTTATTTTTAAGTCTTTATGCTTCAGATTACAGCTTACCTTATGCACTGGCCGGTATGGCTGTGGGTACGGGCTTATTAAAATCCAATATTTCATCATTACTCGGTAACCAATATCCGGAGCATTCAGCAAGTCGAGAACGTGGTTTCACCATATTTTATATGGGTATTACAAGCGGTATTATTTTAGGAACAACACTTCCCAGTTATTTAAGTCGTCACTTTGGTTGGTCGGTTTCTTTTATGAGTGCGGCCATAGGGATTTCATTGGGCATTATTATTTTTTCGTTTGGAATTAAATACTACCGTATTCGAGACTATAAACCCTATCAATACAGTGCTAAACGAACGCTTCAGGCATTATGCATGATTCTTTTTTTATGGGGCATTTCTGTTTTAATTATGCGCCTACCTTCACTTGCAGACAGTGTTTTTATTGCCGTGACCGCTTTTTCTTTAGGCTATCTTTTGTATTGCGTACGGCAAGAAGAATCATCACAAGGGCGAAAGACCTTAGTTATCTTACTGCTCTGCGTTATTTCAGCTATGTTTTGGGCTTTTTATTTTCAAATGTTTTTATCACTCACGCTCTTTATTTCGCGTATTATTCAACCTAATTTATTCGGGATACCTTTTCCACCACCTTCGTATGTTGCTATCCAAAGTGTTGGTATGATTGTGATTGGTTTATTTTTATCACGAAAAAAAATAGATGCGTATGCCTTTCAAAACACGATTCGGGCAGGTAATAAATTTTTATTATCCATGTTTGTCATGACATGTGCGTATGCACTGATTGTCTTTGTAGCTCATATCAGCACTCAACAACAAGGACTATTATCGCCCCTGTGGATTATTCCTGCTTATCTTATGATATCGCTGGCTGAATTGCTTTTATCGCCTGTTGGTTTGTGTGCCATCACGGTACTTGCTAATCGAAACCGGGTGAGCACGATGATGGGGATATTTTTTGTTTCTTTAGGGATTGGTGGATTTTTATCTGGAAAGTTTGCAGCGATCACAGCCATGCCATCAGGCGATATCTCACTTTTGATGCTTAAACAACATTATAAGGGATCGTTCATCATCATATTAAAAATTCTAGCAAGTTTTACGGTATTATGTATTGGCTTGAATGCGCTTATCAAGCGCCTAATGAACAGCTGTTTGATTCCACAAGACACATCACTTTAGGCATAGCTTCAGGAAAATCAAACGTATCAAATTCTTTGCGCGTAACCCAGCGCAAATCCAATTGTGATTCATGGCAGTCAGCATCGCCTGTGTGCTCATCAATTTTAAAAACATGCAAACAAACCGTTTTTTCAGGATAACTATGCGTTACTTGGCCAAGAAAGCGATATTTTTCAACAACAATGCCCACCTCTTCAAGCACTTCACGCTTAAGTGCTGCTGATGCTGTTTCATCTGCCTCAAGCTTACCACCGGGGACTTCCCACATACCGCCATGATCAACATTGAGCGAACGCCTCGTGATCAAAATACGACCTGAGGCGTCCGTGATAAAAGCCAGAGCTACATGCATCATGATAAACGACCATGACACAGCTTGTATTTTTTATTGGAACCGCATGGACAAGGATCGTTTCGACCTACTTTTTCTGGATCACGTCGAAACGTCGTGCTTCCTGATGTATCATCTGATCCCAGTAAATTTTCATCTTGGGGATGAACAAGCTTCAGTGAATCAATATGTTCAGCGCGACGCTGCTGTTCAACAGCATTAACATCTTCAGGCAATGTGACTTCAACCGAAAGTAAAAGTTTGACGATATCAAATTTTAAATTATCTAAAAACGTTGTAAACAGCTCAAAAGCTTCACGCTTGTACTCTTGCTTTGGATCTTTTTGGGCATAGCCTCTCAAGTGAATGCCCTGTCTTAAATAATCCATCGCAGACAAATGCTCACGCCAATGATGATCCATGCTTTGTAATAAAATAGATTTTTCAAATTGAACCAGCATCTCTCGACCCAAAGTATCTTCTTTGTGTTGATAATGTGCTTTTGCTAACGTGTTAAGACGTTCTTTGATTTGCTCTGGCTGAATACTATGATCTTCTTCAAGCCAGCCAGCGAGTGATACATCAAGCTTAAACTCCTCTGTAAGCAGCTTCTGCAAGCCATCAACATCCCACTGATCTTCTAAGCTATTGGATGGAAAATGCTCATCGACTAACTTATCAATCACGGCGGTCATCATATTAAGTACGGTTTCGTGAGAATCTTCCATATTCATGATTTCTGCACGTTGTGAGTACATCACTTTTCGTTGATCATTGGCAACGTTGTCATAACCCAGCAATTGTTTTCTGACATCAAAATGGTGACCTTCAAGCTTTCGTTGAGCATTTTCAATCGCTTTACTCACAAGCTTATGCTCAATCGGCTCACCCGGCTTCATACCTAAACGTCGCATCATTGATGTGACCCGTTCAGATGCAAAAATACGCATTAAGTTATCATCCAGTGATAAATAAAAACGACTGCTACCAGGGTCGCCCTGACGACCAGAACGCCCGCGTAATTGATTATCAATCCGCCGTGATTCATGCCGCTCGGAGGCAATAATACGTAAACCACCCGCTTTGAGTACCTCGTCATGCAACGCTTGCCAATCAGCTTTTACAGCATCACGTTCGGCATTTGTCGCATCATCAGGCAATGCAGCGAGCTGGGCTTTTAAGCTTCCACCTAAAACAATATCCGTTCCTCGCCCTGCCATATTCGTGGCAATTGTCACCACACCCGGTCGCCCGGCTTCTGCAATAATATGCGCTTCTTTTTCATGAAATTTTGCATTTAAAACTTGATGAGGAATTTTAGCTTTTTTTAATAACTTATGAAGGTGCTCCGATGCTTCAATCGATGCTGTCCCAACCAGTACAGGTTGTTTTCGTTTGACGCAATCCCGGATATCTTCTATCACTGCTTGGTATTTATCTTCTTGTGTTAAATACACTAAATCGGCTTCATCCCTTCGGTTCATCCCTTTGTTTGTTGGAATCACCACCACTTCTAAATTATAAATTTCTTGAAACTCAAATG
The DNA here is from genome assembly GCA_029212505.1 of Legionellaceae bacterium. Lineage (GTDB taxonomy): Bacteria > Pseudomonadota > Gammaproteobacteria > Legionellales > Legionellaceae > JAALKW01. The sequence goes on from JARGOS010000008.1 coordinate 57,863, forward strand.
CTTCTGTGTCAGCTGTTCCTGTCATGCCTGACAATTTATCATACAGCCTGAAAAAGTTCTGAAATGTAATCGATGCAAGGGTTTGATTTTCATGCTCAATAGGCACGTTTTCTTTGGCCTCGACCGCTTGATGCAAACCTTCAGACCAGCGACGACCCGGCATAGTACGCCCGGTATGCTCATCAACAATCACGACTTTATTGTTTTGAACAATATAATCTACATCACGATGAAACATGAGATGCGCGCGTAACGCTGCATTCACATGATGCATAAGCATGATATTACTGGCATGATAAAGACTATCACCAGCATCAAGCAAGCCTGCCTGACTTAATAATCGCTCAATATTTTGATGCCCCGTTTCGGTCAAATGCACTTGCTTTTGTTTTTCATCCAGCGTGTAATCACCGGTTTCTTCTTCGTTTTCAACTTCATCTGTTTTTTGAAGAATAAGTTTAGGTATAAGCTGATTAATTTTAATATACAAAGCCGAGCTGTCTTCGGCCGCGCCTGAAATAATCAGCGGGGTACGTGCCTCGTCAATGAGAATCGAATCCACTTCATCAACGACTGCGAAATTAAGCTCGCGCTGCACTTTTTCCTCAGGGCTAAACGCCATGTTGTCACGTAAATAATCAAAACCGAACTCATTGTTGGTGCCATAAAGAATATCTTTGCTATAAGCCTCTTGTTTTTCAGCGTGCGTCAAATCACCATGAATAACACCCACAGTTAAACCTAAAAACTCAAATACAGGCTTCATCCACTGACTATCTCGCTTAGCCAAATAATCATTCACGGTGACAACGTGCACACCTCGACCCGAGATAGCATTGAGATATGAAGGCAACGTTGCGACCAACGTTTTACCTTCACCGGTACGCATTTCAGCAATATTGCCTTCATGTAAGACCATGCCACCAATAAGTTGCACATCAAAATGGCGCAGATTAAGTGTTCGAACGGAGGCTTCTCGAACCACGGCAAAGGCTTCAGGAACCAAGGCATCCAAGCCTTCGTTGGCATCAAGACGCTTTCTAAATTCCGTAGTTTTAGCCGCAAGCTCGGCATCGGTTAAGGCTTGCATGCTGGGTTCTAATGCATTAATAGCAAGCACTGTTTTTTGCATGCGTTTTAAGGTTCGTTCGTTGCGACTTCCTAATACACTTTTAATCAACGTCGTTAACATGGCCCCAATAATCCTTGTATTTGCTCGCTATGTGAGAGAGGCCTAATTTACTAGATTTTAAAGCATAAATCCATTCGAAGATTAATATTAAGATTGCTCCATATGAGCTAATTGTGCTACGAGAGCCTCTAAATCTTGTTTTTGCTCAATACGTTGGATTTTTAATAGCTCAGCTTTCCAAGCACGGGCACCCGGTAAACCATGCACAAGATTAAGAATAGGTTTAAATAAACGATGTATGGTTTCATGCTGTGCATGTTCTGATTGGGCATAAGCAAAATAATCTTGAAGTACGTTTGTTCTTGACGGCATCGCAACAGCCGGATATAAATCATGATGAAGTTTGGCAATCGCATAAGGATCACGGCAAGCTAATCGCCCAATCATCACACCATCCACATGCTTTAGATGCGCTTGTATCGCCTCGATTGATTCAATATGACCGTTGATAACAACCGGTATATTTTGAGGCAAGCTTGTTTTAATACGATAAACATAATCATATTGAATGGGAGGTATCGTACGATTTTGCTTCGGATTCAATCCCGTTAACCATGCTTTGCGTGCATGAACAATTAACTTATCACAGCCTGCGTCAACTAAATAAGCAACAAAATTTTGAAAAAAATCATAACTATCATCATGATCAACACCAATTCGTGTTTTTGCTGTCACAGGAATACCGACCGCAGCTTTCATGGCCGCCATGCACTCAGCAACCTGTTCAGGTGAGCGCATCAAACACGCGCCAAAATTTCCTGATATCACGCGATCACTTGGGCAGCCTAAATTTAAATTAATTTCAGAAAAACCCGCATCTTCTGCTTGCTTTGCAGCAATTGCTAATGCTTCTGGGTCAGATCCACCTAATTGCATGGCAACGGGTGTTTCAGCTGGATGAAAATCAAGCGCTCGTCTTGGGTTGTGTAAGATTGCGTTCGTGGTTTGCATTTCGGTGTAAAGCAAGGCTTCGGGTGCAAGCAAACGCATCAGCATACGAAACGGTACATGCGTCCAATCAATCATAGGCGCAATCGAGAGCGGTGAAAATAAAGGCGCAGAACAAAAAACCATAATAGACCTAATATACTTAAAATTAAAATAAACTCAGAATTGTACTTTACCAAACTTAAGCTTAAAATATGCTATATTTTTCACTTTGTATGGAAAAAAAGCATGAATACACTTCCTTTGCCTCACGATGCCATAAACCAAATTCGCAACTATCTTGTTAATCTACAAAATAATATTTGTTTGGAGCTTGAGCGATTAGACGGACAAGCTGTTTTTATTGAAGATTCATGGACGCGTGAAGCCGGTGGCGGCGGATGTTCTAAAGTTTTAGAAAAAGGCGCTGTGTTTGAAAAAGCAGGGGTTAATTTTTCAGAGGTTCATGGTGGTAAATTACCTGCTTCAGCTACGGCCAGTCGCCCAGAGCTTGCTGGTTGCAGCTTTCGAGCTTTAGGTGTTTCTTTGGTGATTCATCCTGATAACCCTTATGTACCTACGTCACACGCAAACGTACGCTTTTTTATTGCTGAACGCGATGGAGAGCCGGTTCAATGGTGGTTTGGCGGTGGCTTTGATTTAACGCCGTATTATGGTTTTAAAGAAGATTGCATCACATGGCATCAAGCAGCCAAACAAGCTTGCGATCCTTTGGGTGAGCACTTATATACTGAATTTAAAGCATGGTGCGACCAATATTTTTACCTCAAGCATCGCAACGAAGCGCGCGGCATTGGCGGTTTATTTTTTGATGATTATTGCGAGCAAAGTTTTGAGCATAGCTTTTCGCTCATGCAGAGCATTGGCAATGCATTTATTGAAGCGTATGCACCTATCGTCTCTCGACGTAAAGCCACCGCATATGGCGAACGAGAAAAAAACTTTCAACGCCATCGCAGAGGTCGCTATGTTGAGTTTAATCTCATCTACGACCGTGGCACGCTCTTTGGTTTACAATCAGGCGGGCGTACAGAGTCCATTCTGATGTCGTTACCTCCTGAGGTAAACTGGACATATCAGTGGGTGCCAGAAAGCGACAGTCCTGAAGCGGCACTTTACCATACTTATTTACCGGCACAAGACTGGATAGGTGCGTCGCTTAATGTAAGTTAAGCTTCTTCTGCTTCGACTTCAACATGAGATTCAAGGTGCATTACTTCGTGTGCCTTGAGACCTTTAGGTCCTCGCTCAATCAAAAAGCTCACTTCTTCTTTTTCTTGTAGCGTTTTAAAACCAACGCCTTGGATATCTTTGTAATGAACAAACACATCCTCACCGGCTTGGTTAATAATAAATCCAAACCCTTTTTTTTCATTGAACCATTTTACATGGCCTATTTCGCGATCTGACATACCGTCGTCCCTTAGTATTTTAAACAGATATTTGTGGATAAAAAGGGTTGGCACACAAACCCTCTTTAGTTAGCATACCAGCTTTTTAACGTTTGTTAACTGTTTTCTACGGATTTTTAAAATTATGAATGCATCAATCCAAATATCAACGCATGTATCTAAAGAAAATTTCATCCAATTTATTCTTGCTGAAAAAGTATTAACGTGGGGTGAATTTACACTTAAATCAGGTCGAATAAGCCCATACTTTTTTAATGCCGGTTTATTTTATCAAGGCCGGGCTTTAATGCGTTTAGGTGAATTTTATGCTGCAACGCTTATCAACCATGGCCTTCCGATAAAACATCTTTTTGGACCAGCATATAAAGGCCTCCCGCTTGCGACGGCAACGGCCATTGCATTGGCCCATCAAGGCTATGATGTCGACGTGACGTTTAACCGAAAAGAAATCAAACATCACGGTGAAGGTGGTCAACTCATGGGGGCACCACTTGAGGGCAAGCATCCTATCATGATTGATGATGTAATCACGGCCGGCACGGCTTTTCGTGAATCCAAGACAATGATTGAACATGCTGGGGGCAAGCTTGGTGGGGTCATCATCGCGTTAGACCGCCAAGAGCGTGGTCTAGATAATTCCTCTGCGATTGCTGATATACAAGCCGAAGGTATCGATGTACTTTCGATTATTACTCTGACCGATCTTATCACGTATTTAGAAAAACATGGTGAACACGAGCGTTTAGATCGCATGAAGTTGTATCAAAAACAATACGGTGTAATTTAAACGATCTCGTTTAAAAAAATCACTAAAAGTACTTGCAATGAATTTTTAAAAGGTGTTAACCTGATAGTCTTCCCTTGCAAAAAAGGGTAAGGTCGTCAAGAAAGACGTCGCTGTGGCTGTCGCTGTCGCTGTAGATGTAGCTTTTCCAAGTTGTACTCAATACTAAAATGATAAGAGTTACTTGCTAGGAGCGTCATTATGCAACAATGTCAACGTGAAGTTATATTTCTTAAGCCAACATCAGCACTACTTTCTTTTTTGGCTGAACAATTACCTAATACACCGCTGCCAGATTTAAATAGCATGCAGAGCGATACCACGGCGTATACCATACCTGTGCATGAAACAGACGATATTTTGCTGGATACCATTGAACAACATTTTTCATCCATGTTTCGTTATGAAATCGAACGCTGGTTGGGCAAAGATGCGACGTTAGCGATACAAGCAACGTTTCTAGATTTCTTATGTTGTTTCAAATTTGAAGTGCATTCGAATATCGTTCTTCTTGAACCGTCTATGCATGATGGAAAACAACTTTTGCGTGTAAAACCTCGCGCTATGCTCCTCAAAAAAATGCAAGAAATGCTCGAGAATAGCTCGGAAGATGACGATATCCTTGTTATCGATCAATTAAAATTAGCTAATCTCACAGAAAACTCAACCGTTGTGATTAAAAACTTTAATCAGGTAGACGAGATTAAACCCTTTGTTCGACAATTCTATCGTCCAATATTTAAACTTGAGATGATGCGCATGTGTGAGCAACGTGAACAATGGCCTGAAATGCTTTCGTTTGATACCTTCAGTCGCTATTTTTTAGTGGATGTTCATACGCATATCATTCATTTGGGGTAAATTGCACCTAAGATGGTGGGTTTGTTTGTCCCTGTGATTTGAGTCAAATCGACTGGATTATTCTGGATGGTTTGTTGTGCAAGCCATCCAAACATGATGGCTTCAAGATAATCAGGATTCACACCTAATGCCTGTGTGCTGTTTATACTACAGCTAGGTAATGCATGTTGTAATTGATGATATAATAAATCATTGTGAACGCCACCGCCGCACAAGAAAACACGTTGACATTCAGGGGCATCAGACCGAATCGCATCAGCAATAGTTACAGCCGTAAACTGAGTGAGCGTTGCCTGCACATCTTCGGGCTTATAGGTCGCCTCAAGGTGGGTTGCGAGCCACGTGTCAGAAAAATATTCTGTTCCGATGCTTTTAGGAGCCACTTGCTTAAAATAAGAATCGCTCAGAAGTCGCGCTAACAAAGGTTCAAGTATTTGCCCGGTTGCTCCCCATGAACCGTTTGCGTCATATGCGCAACCCTGATTTTTATTTATCCAACGATCCATCAATGTATTGCCAGGACCTGTATCATAACCTATCGGTGACTGGTTTTCGCTTAAGATAGTAATATTTGAAATCCCCCCTATATTAACAATTACAGCGGGTAAATCTTGACTTTTAAATAAGACATGATGATAACAAGGGGCAAAAGGAGCCCCCTGCCCTCCTAAAACTAAATCTCGCGTCCTAAAATCAGCGACGGTTGTAATGCCGGTTTGCGCTGCAATGGTATGGGGGCATCCTAATTGTAATGTTGTCGGAATGGCTCCTAGTGGATCATGGTATATTGTCTGGCCGTGACTGCCAATTGCCATCACATCATCTGGATTGCAACCCGCCTTATTTAAAACATCCAATACGGCACTCGCAAAATTCTGACCAATGAATCGATGCAATTGCATCAGTTGGAGAGGTGATATGGGCTTGGATTTATTGATTTCCAATATCTTGCTTTGAACGTCTGGCGGATAAGCACGCGTTATACCGGCTATCAAAGTATGATTGGATAAATCAACCAAAGCGGCATCCACGCCATCCATGCTGGTTCCTGACATGAGCCCAATAAATAAGCTCATGCTTGCTTCACGCGAAAACAGCGGTAAAAATTTTCTGTGGTTGCGTTTGCAATGGTTTCGTAACTGACATTGCGTAATTCACTGACAGCTTTGGCAACATGCTGTACCCATGCTGGATGATTAGGCTTACCTCGATGCGGAACAGGCGCTAAGTACGGCGAATCGGTCTCAATCAACATCTTATCTAACGGAACTCTTGCGGCAACATCATGCAAAACTTTTGCATTTTTAAACGTTACAATACCTGAAAATGAAATATAAAAATTAAGCGCCAGAGCACGCTGTGCAACATCCCAGTTTTCTGAAAAGCAATGCATGACACCACCGATTTCATCGGCTCGCTCTTCTTGCATGATTTTTAAAGTATCTTCAGCTGCTTGGCGCGTATGAATAATCAGCGGCTTATTCAATTCACGTGCCACACGAATGTGCTCGCGAAATCGTTGACGTTGAATTTCGCAATCTGCCTCTGATTCCGTTCGGAAATAATCAAGCCCTGTTTCACCTATCGCAATGCAAGCCGGTGCACTTGCTTGCTCACGAAGTGTTTCGTACGTCATGGGATCGTTTGCGACTTCATTCGGATGCACACCGATCGACATGCTGACATCGGGATAGCGCGATGCAAGTTGGTGTAAAACGGGTACATCATTCGACGTGATACATACACATAAGCAATGCTCAACTCCCACAGAGCGGGCTTCTTGCATGACCCTATCTAAGTTGCCATTAAATGCTGCTAAATCTAACTGATTTAAGTGACAATGTGAATCAACCAAAGGGGTTATCAAACCGACGTGCTCCTCTTTATTTATGACTGAACATAACCCATAACCAACGTTTCAAGTGCTAACGTTGGATTAAGCGGTATGTCTTGGTTAATCTTTTTGGTTAAGTCTTGAATCATATCCAATTGCTGAAATAATTTCACGGGTGAATAGGCTTCGATAAGTTTGGGTAAGCGAGTGTCATCAACAACCGATGCATCTGGCAAAAGTTTATAGTTTAACAAGCTTGCTGTAAAAAGCTGAAAAAACCATAGCCAATCTTGTAACTCATGCTTTCCTAAGGTGGATACCAATTGGCATACGGATATTTTTCCTTCTGATAAATCACAAAGTTTATTAATAATATCCTGCTGTTGTTGTAATAACATCCCTCTCGGAGTGTCTTCTCTGGCATGACCAGCACAACTTAAGTAACCAAACCCAGTATGAGCTTCAGAAACATCATCAGGAACATCATAACGTTGGCAACGACTCATGATGGTTGCCGGTAATGTATTTAAATGCTCGGCTAGTAATATAAAAATAGCATGCTTGGGTGGCTCTTCAAGTATTTTCAACAACGCATTGGCTGCCGCGCGATTTAACTCATGAGCTGGATAAATAATAATCACACGATGCGTTGAACATAACGGCGTTTGATAAATATGACTTTGAAGGCTTCTAATTTGATCAATCTTAATCGCTGAAGTCGGCTTATCTTGTGTAATATAAAGCACGTCTGGGTGCGTGTTCTGCATGAGAAACTTACACGAGCGACATGACCCACAAGGTTTGTTTTCAGAAGAGCATAATAAATGCTTCATCCGTTGCTGAGTCAATTCTAACGTGTGCCGAACGTTTGGTCCTAAAAACACAACTGATTGCGGAAAATTTGAAAGTGGAAGTTGTTCGAGTTTACTCCAATTCATAATTCACGCATATATCGTTCAAGCGAGGTGCGAATTAAATGCTGCACCATAGCCAGTGGTTTACTTGCGTCAATAAGCACCGCTTGTTCCATTGTTTGAAGCCGCTCATGATAAGCGCTATAAACACGATGAAAAAAGTCCATGGCTTCTTGCTCAATACGATCAGTTTTTCCTCGCTCCAAAACACGCTGCAAACCAAGCTCTGGCTGTAGATCGAGGTAAATCACAAGATCGGGTTCAATATTTTTCACTGAGAAGGCCGACAAATGCTCAATCATTTGATGATCAAGCCCACGCCCACCACCTTGATAAGCCCAGGTCGAAAGCTCGAATCTATCAGCTAAAACCCAAGCACCACGAGCTAAAGCAGGACGAATCACATGCTCTATCAGTTGAATTCGTGCGGCATAAAATAGCAATAACTCTGCACGATCCTCTAACGGTTCGTCAACAGGTGCTGCTTTAATTAAATCACGAACGACTTCACCAACATGTGTGCCACCCGGCTCGCGTGTTGTGATAAGTTCTGGAACAAGCGGTGTTAAAAAACGCTTTATCGTTGTGAGGGCTGTTGATTTTCCAGCCCCTTCTAATCCTTCAAGAACAACAAACCGCCCAGGTTCAGTCACCGGTATCTATTCCTCAAATTTTTTGAACAATAAACTACCGTTGGTGCCCCCAAAGCCTAACGAATTACTCATGACGTAATTAATTTTGCGTTTTTGTGGTTGATGCGGCACATAATTTAAATCACATCCTTCATCAGGATTATCTAAATTAATGGTGGGTGGTGCAATTTGATCTCGAATAGCTAAAACGCTAAAAATTGCCTCAACAGCACCGGCAGCTCCCAATAGATGACCTGTCATAGATTTAGTTGAACTTACGGCAAGTTTGTAGGCATGATCTTTAAATAAACGCTTAATCGCAAGCGTCTCGTTCTTGTCGTTTAGATAGGTGGAAGTGCCATGCGCGTTAATATAATCAACCAATTCTGGTTCGATATTCGCATCTCTTAAAGTCGCCGCCATCGCCTCAGTTGCACCAGCAGCATCTTCATCAGGTGACGTGATGTGATACGCATCACCGGACATACCAAAACCAGCCAGCTCTGCATAAATTTTAGCACCGCGAGCTTTGGCATGTTCGTACTCCTCGAGCACCAAAATACCTGCTCCCTCTCCCATGACAAAACCGTCACGATCTTTATCCCAAGGGCGTGATGCTTTTTTTGGATCATCATTACGCTTTGATAAAGCACGAACGGCTGAAAATCCAGCGAGACACAAAGGATTTAACGTCATCTCTGAACCACCGCACACCATGACATCTGCATCGCCGTAAGCAATCATTCTGCCAGCAACACCAATGCTGTGTGTACCTGTCGTGCAGGCGGTCACAATCGAAAGATTTGGACCTTTAAGATTATGTTTTATTGAAATTTGTCCAGCCACCATATTAATAATGCCAGCTGGAATGAAAAACGGCGATACTTTACGCGGACCTGACTGGACCAAGCGATCTTGGTTGTTGGTGATGGTTTGTATACCACCTATACCTGCGCCAACACAAACACCCGCTCGACGAGATAAATCATCATCAATATCAAGATTTGAGTCACGCAAGGCTTCAGTCGCGGCAACAACACCAAACTGGGTAAATGGATCCATCTTTCGAGCATCTTTTAAAGGCATATGATCTTCTGGATTAAAACCTTTAATTTTTGCCCAAATTTTGCAAGGGTAGTCCGTTGTATCAAAATCTTCAACAGGACCTGCACCACTTACACCAGATAGAATATTTTTCCATGTCTCTTCAACATTAAGCCCAACAGGCGTTAACATACCAAGACCAGTTATTACCACACGTCGTTTTGTCATAGATTAATCTTAAAATTAAACGTTTGAATTAGATTCGATGTAATCAATTGCACCTTGAACGGTTGTGATTTGCTCAGCTTTTTCATCTGGAATTTCTGTTTCAAATTCTTCTTCTAAAGCCATCACAAGCTCAACAGTATCTAACGAATCAGCGCCTAAATCATCGACAAAAGAAGCATCGTTTTTCAACTCTTCTTCTTTTACACCCAATTGCTCAACGACAATTTTGCGAACGCGTTCTGTAACCGTGCCAACTGTACTCATAACCTATACTTCCTCTTTTCGGTTGATTAAATAATTTATAACAATTTGGAACTTATGGGTAGTTTATTCGATTATTGAAATAACGCAAGTCTATCAAGCACGTATTTCACGAACAAATCAATTCATATACATACCACCATTTACATGAATTGTATCACCTGTAATATAATTTGCCAAGTCCGAAGCTAAAAACGTCACGGCGGCAGCAACGTCATCAGCCGAGCCAAAGCGTTTTGCAGGAATACGTTTTAACATTTCAGACTTGACTAAATCAGGCAATGCGTCAGTCATATCGGTTTGAATAAATCCTGGTGAAACCGTATTTACCGTAATGCCACGGCTTCCAACTTCTTGTGCCAGTGATTTTGAAAAGCCTATCACGCCGGCTTTAGCAGCCGTGTAATTCGCTTGTCCGGAATTACCACTGGAACCCACCACGGAGCCAATATTAATAACACGTCCCCAACGAGCACGAAACATGGGCTTAATGCAAGCGCGCGTCATTCGAAAAACTGAACTTAAATTCGTTGTTATGACGCGGTCCCATTCATCATCACTCATACGTAACAATAAATTATCAGCGGTAATGCCTGCGTTATTGACTAAGATAGAAGGCGTTTTATCTGCTTCACTCAACGAAGCTAACAATGCGTCCACACTCTCATTATCCGTCACATTAAGTACTGCACCATGACCCGCCAAATTATCTTGTTCTAAATAAGCGGTAATGCTTGCAGCACCCTCAGATGTAGTTGCTGTTCCAATAACATAGGCACCTTGCGATGCTAACTTTTTAGTAATCGCCATACCAATACCACGGCTAGCACCCGTAACTAAGGCTACTTTGTCTTTAAGATCAATCATGAGATTATGATTCCTATAAGGCTAAAACTTTTGAAAGATGAGCAGGATTATTCACGCTCATAGCAGAAATAGATCGGTCAATACGCTTTGTAAGCCCGGCAAGCACACTTCCTGGACCGCACTCGATAATTTGAGTGATCCCAGCTCGCTCCATCGCTTGGATGGTTTCAACCCAACGAACAGGCTTATACAACTGCTCTGCAAGCAAACGACGCATACGTTCGGGTGTAGTATGTGTGCTTAGATCAACGTTACTTATTACCGTGCGTTTCGGTGTAGTCAACATGGTGTTATCTAACACTTCTTGAAACTTTGTGGCCGCATCATGCAATAGCCCACAATGACAAGGGACACTGACAGGAATTTCTTTCGCAAGCCTTGCATCCATGGCCTCGGCGAGCACCATCGCTTTTTTGACCGCATCTGTATGACCGGCAATCACAACTTGCCCTATCGCGTTATAATTTGCAGGGGTCACCCCATGGGTATCCGTAGATGCTTCTTGACATAGTTGCTGCACCTGCTCATCCGTAAGCCCAACAATAGCAGCCATAGCCCCTTCCCCTAAAGGAACGGTTTGCTGCATAATCTGGCCACGCGCTTGAACTAAACGTGCAGCATCGGCTAATTCGAGTGCATCGGCACACACCAATGCGGCGTATTCGCCTAAGCTGTGACCGGCAGAAAGCGCAGCCTCGATACCATGGGCTTGCAAAACACGATAAACAGCGACATCAGCAGCTAACATGGCTACTTGCGTAAATTCGGTCTGATTTAACTGATTATCTACGTCTGTTTGCACTAACGCCCACACGTCATAATTAACTGCGCCAGAAACCGTTGAAAAAACATCCAGCACCAACGGGTGCTGTTCTGCTAAATCACGTAACATGCCTAGCGATTGAGAGCCTTGACCTGGAAATACAAATGCCGTGCTCTTCGAATTCATAATGAAAGTCCTTGATCAATAAACGTTGCCATTTGCTCACGTACCAAATCAACCACTCGGTTCTCAACTTGTAAATACGCTTGTTCAATAGCAAATTCAAATGCTAACTCGGTTGCACCACCATGGCTTTTGACCACAATGCCATTGAGCCCCAAAATCGTTGCACCGTTGTAGCGTGCTGGGTCCATGCGTGTTTTAAGATGTGCTAAAACAGGACGCGCCATTAAACCAACGATGCGTGTCCACCATGCACGCATAAACGACTCTTTAAGTATCGTAAGCATCAGCTTGGCAATACCTTCACTCGCCTTAAGTGCAACATTACCTACAAAACCATCACAAACGATAAGATCAACATCGCCTGAATAAAACTGATCGCCTTCAACATAACCCACGTAATTCATGACGTCACATTGAGAAAGCATATGCGCCGTACGTTTGACTTGCTCATTGCCTTTGATTTCTTCAACTCCGACATTAAGCACAGCAATTTTAGGTTTGTCTTTATGATCTAATGCTTTGATTAAAGCCGATCCCATCACCGCAAACTGAAATAAATGCTCTGCACTTGAATCAACATTTGCACCTAAATCAATCACACGCGTTCGATTGTTTAGTTTTTTGGTGGGAACCTCAGCAATAATAGCGGGTTTATCAATATCTGAAAGCGTTTTAAGCACAAACCGTGCTGTGCCCATCAAGGCACCGGTATTGCCCGCACTGACACACGCCTCAGCACGCCCTTCTTTAACTAAATTAACGGCGATGCGCATGGACGATTGTTTTTTGTTGCGCAGTGCGTGCGAAGGAAGCTCATCCATTTCCACAACTTCTGGAGCATGAACAATGCTGAGTTGAGCGTGGGTTAGCATACTTTGTTGCAAGAGATGCTCGGTTATTTGTTGCTCATCACCGACCAAAATCAAATGCAACTTTTTATTTTTTTTTACCGCAGCTATGCATGCGGGGATCACAACACAAAGGCCGTGATCGCCGCCCATCGCATCAACTGAAACCGTTACTTTCTTCAAGCCCGTTTACTCTTGATCTTCTTCGTAAACCGTTTCTGTCACAAGCACACGACGCTCGCCACGGCAATCGTAGCCGTCGGGTGTGATGTGGTGGCGAAGATGTGTTTCACCTGTTGTTGCATTCACTGAAAGTTCAGGTTTTTTTAGGCCATCATGTTGACGACGCATACCGCGGGTTGAACGTGTTCTTCGATTTTGCTGGACTGCCATTGCTTTACTCCTAACCAACTTGATTTCATTGGGCCTGGATTCTACCGAGTTTTTTCACGAAATCCAAGTTTTCTTACACATATCTTAAACATAATCTCCCGTTCCCCCAGGTTTTTTGCTAAAATAAGCTTTTTTGTAACAAAAAAAATCATATTTCATGAACAAAACAAGTAAAAAAATTATTATAGGCATGTCAGGTGGTGTTGACTCATCGGTGGCTGCTTGGCTTCTTATTGAACAAGGCTATCATGTCGAAGGCCTTTTCATGAAGAATTGGGAACATGATGACAAACCAGGTTATTGCGCCGCCGCAGATGATCTCGCTGACGCACAAGCGGTTTGTGATCAACTTAATATCCCGCTCCACCAAACCAATTTCTCAGAAGCCTATTGGAACAACGTCTTTGAGCATGTTTTATCAGAATACGAAGCCGGACGTACGCCTAATCCAGATGTGCTCTGTAATAAAGAAATTAAATTTAAATTATTTTTAGAGCATGCGCTAAATTTAGGTGCCGATGGAATCGCAACAGGCCATTACGCACGCGTGGATTCTAAAGACGGTCAATATCGCTTATGCAAAGCCAAAGATCGCAACAAAGACCAAACGTATTTTTTACATGCAATTCCACCAGAAGCGCTAGCAAAAACCCATTTTCCTATTGGTGATTACCTCAAGCCAGAGATTCGCGTAATGGCAGAAAAGCTAAATTTAGTCAATGCCACAAAAAAAGATTCAACGGGACTCTGCTTTATTGGTGAACGGCCGTTTAAAAGCTTTTTAAACGAATTTATGCTGGCAACACCAGGCCCTATCAAATCAACCTCAGGTGATGTACTCGGTGAACATGACGGCCTCATGTTTTATACCATGGGCCAGCGACAAGGCCTTAATATTGGTGGCGTGGCCAACACACCGGATGCCCCTTGGTATGTGGTCGATAAAGATCTCACCACAAATACCCTGCTCGTTGCTCAAGGCTCAGAACATCCAATGTTATACAGCAGCGGTTTAATATGCGGCCCAATACATTGGTTGAATCCTATGCCTGAAGACGCATTTCCTAAAACATGCATGGCTAAAACGCGTTATCGACAAGCCGATCAAGCGTGTTTAATATCACCAGAAAATCAAGATAATAAACAACATACCGTCATGTTTTCAGTGCCACAGCGTGCGGTTACCGTCGGCCAATACATCGTCTTTTATGATCAAAACATATGTTTAGGCGGCGCCGTAATTGAGCAGATTATTCGTTAATCATGTATAATATTTTTAAATTATTTAAATATAGAGAAAAGCCATGACACCAACATCAGGTATTCATTTTTCCGTCAGCGCTGCTGACAAAGTCGCCTCGCTTATCCAAGAAGAAGGCAATCCAGAACTTAAACTTAGAATTTATATCACCGGCGGTGGTTGTTCTGGATTTCAATACGGTTTTACGTTTGATGAAAAACAAAACGTTGACGACACCGTGATTGAACAAGACTGCTCAACCAATAGTGAACGCGTCAAGCTCTTGATTGATTCCATGAGTATTCAGTATTTGCAAAAAGCTGAAATTGATTATATTCAAGAAATTCAAGGCGAACGCTTTGTGATTCGTAACCCCAATGCAAAAACCACCTGCGGTTGTGGCTCCTCGTTTAGCATGGGTGATGACGACGAATAAAAACAAAAGCGTTAGATTTTAACCATTCATTAACATAAGCGGAATTCTCCATCCAGAACGTGTAGCGTTTGGGTGGAGATGGATAGCGTTTATTTGCAGTTATCCTACCTCATTATTGGTTAGGTTTTTCCTGATTCTGTATGTACTGTTTGAGGATCTCGATGGGTGCACCACCCGCCGTGATAAGACAGTATGCACGCGTCCATAGAAGGGGCTTCCAATAATATTGCGCTAGATGCGTTGCAAATTCTTTGCGAATCAGTCGGCTTGTCACTGTTTTGAGGCTATTAACGAAGCGGCTTGGCATGATATTGGGGTGCATATCAAGGAGCAAATGAATGTGATCGGCTTCACCACCAAATTCGATTAATTCTATTCCCCATCCCGCACATTGTTGACGGCAAATTTCCTCCAGACGCTCAAGCATACATTTTGTGAAGCATGCATGCCTGTATTTTGTCACAAGCACCAAATGATATTTTACTCACCTTACGCACAGCCCCTTGCCTCATAAGTAAAAATCATTAGAATTTGC
>JARGOS010000020.1 GCA_029212505.1 Legionellaceae bacterium
GGCAACGAATCTAAAATTTCCTACTTTCGGTAACATTTTTTATGAGGCAACTCGGCAGTGGAGCTTCGGCTTGTGCGTACTCTCCTCCTTGTGGTATAATTAAAATTCAAATAAAACATCTGAGGTATTCGTCCAGTGCGTAACTAATCTTTTTTTCACCGAGGCCCCAAGCCTGCATTAACTGAATAAAAAGAGATGACACATGACGACATCGCCTCGCATTACCCTACAGAACGTATCGTTCCACCTGGATCAATCACCCGTTCGATTCAACGAGATTAATTTATCCTTTGAATCGCTTAAATACGGCGTTGTTGGCCAAAATGGCGTGGGTAAAACAACCCTTCTGAAACTACTGACAGGCGAGTTGCTGCCTGATCGAGGGGGATTGCTGCGTTCTTGTAAAATAATCTACATACCTCAATCACACCTTTCGGTTCCCAGTCAGTCAAGTATTCGTGACGTCCTGGGGGTAAGCGATATCCTCCAAGCCTTAAAACGAATCAACCATGGGTGCGTTAACGAACATGATTTTGATCTCGTCGCTGATCATTGGGATATTGAAAAACGTATTCAAGACGCGCTCGTCACCTTTAATTTATGGCCTATTGACTTAGATACGTTATTTCAACATGTGAGTGGTGGCCAACAAACCAAAATATTACTGGCTAAGACGCTTATATTCACAGCCGATTTTTTCCTATTTGATGAGCCTACAAATAACCTTGACGCACAGTCACGCGCTATTTTATATCAGTACATTGAAAACACATCAAAGGGCGTGATCATTGTCAGTCACGATAGAAAGCTATTAAATAAATGTTGCCGAATGATTGAGATCACGTCAAAAGGCATCGATGTTTATGGCGGAAACTATGATTTTTACAAAGAACAAAAAGGCATGAGGCGCCGAGCACTAGAGCAGGAAGTGAAATCAAAACTTGATGCATTAGCAAAATCGAAACAAAGCATACAAAGGGAACGTGTCATACACGAAAAAAAGCAGTCCAAAGGACAATGCGACAGGAAAAATACCAATCAGTCTAAAATCATTATGGATAGAATCAAAAGTCGCAGTGAAAAAACACAATCCCGACATGCGATACAAGCAGGTAAAAAACTTAACGTCGTTCATCAAGCCTGGTCAGCCGCGCGAAGCGAACTTGAAGTACAGGAGACACTCAATATTCTGCTTACACAAACGAGCATTCCAAATAACAAAATGGTGCTTAACATTCAAAATATTTGTTTTAGTTATGACAAACAAAGCAATCTCATCAACACGTTTAACTTACAACTTTCAGGAGCTGAGCGTGTCGCGATCACAGGGCCTAATGGATGCGGCAAATCCACCTTGATTCAACTCATCCAAGGTTTGCTCGTTCCAAGCTCTGGAGAAATCATGGTTGGCGTGAAGACCGTTGCCTACCTAGACCAAACCGTCAGTTTCTTAGATCCCTCACAGTCTATTGTGGATAATTTCCTAACCCTTAATCCAGAAGCGCAACGTTTTGATGCCTATTCCGCGCTCGCCTCATTTAAGTTTAGAAATAAAGACGCTGAAAAATGTGTTGGCCAGTTGAGTGGCGGAGAACGTATGCGAGCAGGCCTTGCTGTTAGCTTAATGTCTTTAACTCCGCCGCAACTTATTATTCTGGATGAACCAACCAATCATTTAGATCTGGAGGCGACCCTTGCAATCGAACAGGCGCTTAAGCTCTACCAAGGCGCCATTTTAGCCGTCTCTCATGACGAAACCTTCCTGGAGAATATTAATATTAACAAGACGATTTTACTGAATTGAAAGGCACCCATGCGATGCCTGTGTGTAGCGCATTGCTAATTTGATAAGTCGAAACTCCGTTTCTTAGTTGCCCGAATAAACCATTTGAACTTCCCCAATAGGATACAAAATGAGCGTACTAAGAGGCTATCCGAAAAGTCCTTGCCTTCGGCCATCGCAGCCAAATAGTGCGTAAAAATTCCTCACATATCAATAACAAAGCATGGTCCTTTGTCGGCGAATCGCTTTCATGGAAGCAAGAAAGAGGTTGAGTACTAAATTCTGTGCACCACCTCCCATGGGGAGACACCCACTTCATCAAAAAACACTGATTTGATCGAAGATAACTCAGCTATTGGTCCTATCCTGGGCTAATTCGGCTCACGGTTTGACTATCAATGATGCCCGCACTGGGCTTGGGGTTTCGTCCAGCATCGGTCCTTATCTCCTCACGAAGAACACGCATCAAATCCTCTAAAACACCGTCATCACGCCATTGCGTGAAATACTCGTACACCGTTGATTTAGGAGGAAAACATTTGGGAAGATAATCCCATTGACAGCCTGTGCACAACAAATAAAAAATGGCATTCATGACCTCACGCATATCAGTTGTTCTTGGACGACCACCATCTTTTTCTGGAGGAAGAAATGGTTTAATAATCACCCATTGTTGGTCTGTCAAATCACTTTGATAACGTTTGCAAAAGTAACGCAATATTAGGTGTTCACGATCAACAAGAATCAGTGTTCACGTTCGCAGGAATACTCAAACTGAACTGATAGGACGAATTAATGGGAATTTACAGCACTTTTTGGACTTGACCAGTCCTGACGGGAGTGTCTAGGCCGCCCTAAAATCTAATTTAATATCAACCGTGTCATATATAGCCATCGGGATAAGCGACTGCCTGCCCCTCTTTTTTTCTGTACTTTCATTTAACGAAACCAAGCCATGATGCTCCATCGTCCTTAATGTTCGTAAAAGATTATTAGCTTTTCTACCTGTTAGTGGTTCAAGCTCTGATACTGATCTTGGTTTTTTTTCAATAATAATCTTTAATAAATTCCGATTTTCTTCGGAAAGGACATGAGCTAATGACTTAATCGAATTAAACCATATTTTAGGCTCATTTTTATTAGGCTTATATTCACCCTTTGCAATAGCAATAGTGCGTTTTTTGAAGTCTTCTAGAGAAATGACGCCAACTACTGCAACTTTATGAGTCGTATTCATATTTCACTCCCCTTAATTAAGTTTAACCTTTTATCAACCTCATTCCAGAAATCTTCCATCAATTTTCCAGCATTTATATATTCATAAGGGCGGCCATGATCATTTTCATCGTAATGCCAATGATCGAAAGTTCTTTTTGGTGCAACCATGCGTTTAGCACCATATTCAATTGCATGAGCATTATCAAATCCAATAATCCGATGCCCATAACGATCATGCAAGCTTAATGAATAACGCACTCCATTCTTTCTTATGGATGGGCTGGTACGAAAGGCTTCAAACTTAACCCAAAGACCTAATTGCTCATCTATTACTAATTTTGTACCATCTAGATCAAGAAGATTTTCAAGCGTTTTGTCATCATTCATGACTTAAATATATCACTTAAAGAGGTGTTTGTAAAGAAAAGTATGTTTTTTTGCGCTAGCTTCTCCCTACCGAAGCGCGTCCAATACCCAAACGCTGTGCAATCTTTGTGGCGCCCAGTTTTTCTTCATGATGCAGTCGTTTAACTTCGTCGGTATCAATGGATTTTTTGCGGCCACGATAAGCACCACGAAGTTTTGCAGCAGCAACACCCTCTAACTGACGCTCACGCCAAAGATTGGTTTCAAACTCAGCGAACACGCCGAGCATATCTAAAAAAGCTTTACCTGCTGCGGTTCGCGTATCGATAGGTTGTTCGGTTGCTTTTAGCGTCACGTTTTTTTCTTTGAGGGTGTACACGATATCCTGCAAATCTTTGACGCTGCGTGCAAGCCTATCCACGCGCGTGACCATCAGGGTGTCTCCATCATGCAAGAACTCAAGCAGTAGATCTAATTCAGTACGTGAGTTGCGACTGGTTCCTGACGCTTTTTCAGCGCGAATAATTTCACATCCTGCGGCACGAAGTGTTTTTTCTTGAAGTGCATAATCTTGATCTATACTTGATACACGAGCGTAACCATAACAAGGCATGAATTTGTCTCAATGAGTTCTAGATGTCTTTGGCATAACGTTTCAAAATTAGGAAAACAATGCTATTGAGGCAATAAAAGCGTCTCACTTTATTGTATCGTTACGGTATACCCCAGGCGAACAATAAGTGACAGAATATTATACCATTGAAGGTTCACCACACGCCCTTTAAGTTCGAGCTGATTTTATTTATAATGACGAAAACATAGTCACCATGGATGTTCATGGAATATCTCGATCTTATTAAATCACAAATGTCGACATCAACCTGCGTAGAAGCTGGTAATGAGTTTTCTATCCGAAGACATAACGAACTTAAGGATTGGTGGTTTACGAGTTTTCGAAATAATGAATTAAATGATGCAGAGCGCGAATCATTAAAAACAAACTGGAAGGCCAGGATTAGCATTCATCCTGAAGACTTTCTATCAGCATGGCATATTTTTTCTCCATACCTTTTTAAACAATCAGTTTCATTTAAAGTTGTTGATATCAAAAAATTATCTGATTGGGAGGTAGAGGAAAATAAAAATTGGGATTTATTGTTTTCTATGGAGCAGGAATGCCTGCATAGGCATGACACCACTCATATTGCTAGATTAAGAGATTTTGGTTTTAAGCTATTTGACATGCTAACACCACCGACAAATACTGGATTTTTTCCAGCCATAAAATACTATTTAAAAAGCACCCTCAATTACATCAGACTTTATTTTACACCGGAATTCTATGTGCACTCTTACGTAAGATCACAACATGAAATACTATTAAAACAATATCAGCTTAGAAAAACATATCATGAAAGATTCGCAAATGGCATGCAAGTAACCATTTATATGTGCCCAGGAATGGAGCCAGAACAATGGCATATGTTGGAAAAAATTGAGCACGAATTAATTCAAAATGGCGTAAGACCGGGCATCATATATCCGACAGATAGAGCGCTAGGCCATTATATCTCAATTCGTCACCCAGGAAAAAACACTTATCATGATGCTGTCATGGTAAAAAATTATAATCCGGATAACGAACACGATCCATTTGATAAAATTTCACCAATAATCATACCTACTTCTTACGAATTTGTAGACAGTTTAAATAGAAGAAGTTTTGAAAATAATCTCACAACACAACTTAAAGACAACGCTTACAGAAAGATCCCTCCTGCGTATAGCTTCTTAAACGAGATGCCGAGTTGTATTAAAACCGACGAAATAACTGAACCAACTTACTTGAAACATAGATTTTCTGGGTCCTGCGGATAAACCGCAGGACGTAGAAAACATACTTATGGGTAATGATATGGCCGCAGCACGTCGGCGGTGGGGGGAAATGTCAATAGGCCCTAGTTATCTTTAAGCTCCGACTGAATATGCGTTGCATGGGGTGACAGTATGAAAAATTGTCGTGTACAGAGATTTTTTTTTAAATTCTTAACGCTGTATACGTAATCTCTTGAATATCCAGATGATGGCATAAAGCCGCGCAGTACGCGACCCTCGGCATAAACGCTAAAAGTTTTGATGTGCTGTGGTACACCGGATCGAGTATGGTCTGATGCGTGCTTGGGTAGGTTGGAACCGTGAGGCGTGTGGTTGGGTAGGATAATCCGAGGCCAAGCATTTTTATCAACGCTTCTTTTTGCGCCCAAAAATTAAAAAATACCATAGGTTTTAAGCTTTTGGGCATGGCTCTTAGTATCGCATTCTCTTCATCTGAGAACACATGGCTGCCAATGCCTTCATAAGGCCTATCAGCATATTGTTCAATATCAATACCAAGAGGATGTGTTTTTCCAACGGCGAGCAGGCCTTGATTCCCGGAATGACTTAAATTAAATTGAAGCTCGGGGTGCTTGGGTAAAAACGGTTTGCCATGTTCGGCGTAATCAAACACCAATGTTTCTGCGGTGTGTGATGGGGCGAGATAGCGTGCAAGAATCAGCCGAAGCATCATGCGTGCCCGCGTAAAATGATGCTGATGGTGTGCAAAGTGAAAGCGCTTGGCGCGGGCTTGCTCTTCGGCATTGAGCAGCGTAAATCCGGGTTCTGGCAGCGGGGCATCGAGCGCAAACGACCAGATATCAACGCGCGTGGATTTTAAGTCGCAGGGTTCTGATGCGCTCGATGTGTATTGAATGGGCTTCATGATATGCATTATGATATAATCGCAAGCTAAGCGTTAATTTGGACGCGACCAGTATAACGCACGAACATGTGCCGACCAAATGAGTATGTATTATGAGCCGAAAATTTTTGGATTTTGAACAACCGATTGAAGAGTTAAATCAAAAAATTCAGGCCCTCCGTATGGTGGGTGAGGATAACACGGTTAATCTCAGTGAAGAAATTGCACGTCTTGAGCTTAAAAAACTTGAACTCACCAAGCATATTTTTTCAAAGCTTGAGCCATGGCAAGTGGTGCAAATGGCAAGGCATCCGTTGCGTCCACAAACCAGCGATTATCTTGAAGGCATGTTCACTGATTTTCAAGAGTTGCACGGAGATCGCCATGAGTCATCGGCGCCGGCCATTATTGCTGGACTCGCGCGCTTTCAAGGCGAGCCTGTGGTGGTGATAGGCCATCAAAAAGGCAAGCGAACCCAAGAAAAAGTGCGTCGTAATTTTGGTATGGCCCGCCCTGAAGAATACCGACGCGCCTTGCGTTTAATGCAGATGGCTGAAAAGTTTAAATTACCCGTGATTACCTTTATTGATACCGCCGGTGCCTACCCAGGGATTGGTGCTGAAGAACGTAATCAGTCGGAAGCGATTGCACGTAATTTATTTGAAATGTCAAAACTTAAAACCCCTGTAATATGCATCGTGACGGGTGAAGCCGGATCGGGCGGCGCTTTAGCCATTGGTGTAGGCGATCGTGTGATCATGTTGCAATACTCGGTGTATGCGGTGATTTCTCCTGAGGGCTGTGCGTCTATTTTGTGGAAAGACGCTGCAAAAGCTTCAGAGGCAGCGCGTGCCATGGGTGTAACGGCATCAGACGTGTATAAAAACGGGTTGGTGGATGATTTAATCGAAGAACCGTTAGGTGGGGCGCATCGTAACCCGACTGAAGTCATGACACGTCTTAAAGAAGTGATTGCAGATGAGCTTAAAACGCTCCGCGCTTTGCCTTTAGATCAGCTTTTAGCGGATCGGTATGACAAATTTATGGCGATCGGGGCTTGTGCTTGATTTTAGGCAACTGGCCAGCCACGCACGTTTATGGGTTGGCTTGAGTGGCGGCCTTGATTCAACGGTACTCTTGCATGCTTTGTCATGTGAACCTGCGCTCACATCTAAGCTTCAGGCCGTTCATGTACATCATGGGCTAAGCCCTGAAGCCGATGCATGGCAGGCACATTGTGAGGCGATGTGCGCGGTTTTAAAAATCCCGCTTGTGGTGAAGCACGTGCAGTTGGATCCCAAGCAAGCCAATCTTGAAGAAGCCGCGCGTGATGCGCGCTTTCTTGTGTTTGAGGCATGCATGCAAGCCAACACATGCTTGGTTTTAGCGCATCATCAAGACGATCAGGCAGAAACACTGGCTCTGCGTTTGCTTCGTGGCTCAGGCGTGGATGGTTTGGGAGCGATGCAAGCCTATCGGTCGTTTGGGTTGGGTTATCTAGCTCGACCGTTATTAAATACACGCAAGCACGAGCTTGAAGCCTACGCTCAACAGCATGCTTTAGTTTGGGTCGACGATGAAAGTAATCAAGCACTTAGATTTTCGCGTAATTATTTAAGGCATGAAATCATGCCGCGCTTGCAAACCACTTGGCCACGTGCGCTTGAAAGCATGAGTGCATGCGCGCAGCATTGCCAAGAAGCGCAGGCAAATTTAGAGGATTTAGCGTATTTAGACTGCCCCGAGCTGGCTTTAAAGCAAGCTCAATTATCCCTCTCAGCCTTGCGTCATTTGCCCATAAGGCGCTTAAAGCAGGTGTTGCGCGTTTGGTTTAAACATCAAAACATTAAGGCATTATCTGCTGCACAGTTAGACGCGCTGCTTCACGATGTGATTGCTGCTAAGTCCGATGCGTGCCCCAAGTTGCGTATTGGTAAGCTGGTAATACGCCGTTATCGCGATGTTTTATATGTACTGCGTGATGAGCAGCCCAAAGCTTGTGATAAAATACCTGCTTTACCTGCGGCCATGTCTATCCCCCAGGGTGCGCAGATAGAAGTCCGTTATCGCACCGGTGGTGAAACGATAGTATTAAATAATCAAACAAAAAGTTTAAAAACATTGTTTCAAACTTGGGGTGTGCCGCCTTGGGAGCGCGCGAATATTCCGTTGATTTACATTAATAACACGCTTGCCGCTGTGCTGGACTTTGCTATAGCGGATGATTATCATCAAGTTCATATTTAATTTAATAAGGATTTTGTGTTGAAAACACCGTTTGAGCGTTTAGTTTTTAATATGACTCGGCCATGGGTGATGAGTATGTATGTTTTAGTCACCGTGCTCTCGTTTATCTATTGGGATAAGCCGGTGGCTCTGGCTGTGCATGGTTTGAATTTAGGTCAAGGGGTTGTTTTATTAAAAGCCTTGAGCTGGCTCGGATTATCCAAAGCTTATTTACTGGGCTTACCGATGGTTGCGCTTGTATTACACTATGCCTTCAAGCGTGTGAAGTTAGCTGAGCAGACTTGGTTTATATGGTTGTGTATTTTTATTCCGGATCTCATCGCGGTCGGACTTAAATATATATTTGGGCGAGCTCGGCCAGAACTTTTGTTTCAAGAGCAGTTGTATGGCTTTCAGTGGCTTAAACACGGGCACGTGTATCACTCATTTCCTTCTGGGCATACCACGACGATTATGGGGCTGGTGTTGGGGTTGTGTATTATTTTGCCGCGTTATCGTGTGTTATTCTTGTGTTTGGGGGTTGCTGTCGGTATCTCACGTATTTTGTTGCTTCAACATTATGTCAGCGATGTGCTCACAGCGGCTTATTTAGCGTTGCTTGAAGTGTGGATTTTGCAGCGTGTGTTGCAGCGCTACGCCCCAGCTTTTATAGAAAAAATTTATGAGTAAATAAGATGAGTAAATTAAACGATATTCCTGTGGTGATTGAAAGTGGTCGTAAATACAGAACGGATCATGGTTTTGTGGCGATTAAAGACGGGGTAAAAAACAAAGGTGCCGAATACACACGCTTGCCTAAACCCGATTGGCTCCGTATTAAAAACAAAACCACGCCGGCGTATGCTGAGGTGAAGGCCGAAGTGAATAAGCATAAGCTTGCGACCGTATGTGAAGAGGCGAAGTGCCCCAATATTGCCGAATGCTGGTCGCACGGGACAGCAACGATTATGTTGATGGGGGCGGTCTGTACACGCGCGTGTCGTTTTTGCGCGGTCGATACCGGTAACCCGCAAGGTTGGCTCGATAAAGATGAGCCTAAAAATACCGCCCGTACGGTCGCACTCATGGATTTAGATTATGTGGTGCTGACCTCGGTTGATCGTGATGATTTGCCGGATGGAGGCGCACGTCATTATGCTGCTGCCGTACGCGCTATTCAAGAAGCGTCACCTAAAACACGCATCGAAGTGCTTACACCCGATTTTCAGGGTCGTCATGAGGATGTAGCCGTATTGCTTGATACCGGTCTTGATGTGTTTGCACAAAACGTTGAAACGGTAGAACGCTTAACGCATCCGGTACGTGATAATCGTGCGGGCTATTGGCAAACCCTCGAAGTTTTAGCCGAGGCTAAAAAGCATAACCCCAACGTGTATACTAAAACCAGCTTGATGCTGGGCCTTGGTGAAACCGATGAAGAGATCATCAAAACCATGGATGATTTGATTGCGCATAACGTTGATATTCTGACCTTGGGTCAATATTTACAGCCTACAAAAAATCATTTACCCGTTGAGCGTTATGTCACGCCTGAAGCGTTCGATAAGTTTAGAGAAATTGGCTTAGCAAAAGGCTTTTTCGAAGTTGCCTCTGGACCGTTGGTTCGCTCAAGTTACCGTGCAGACAGGGTGTTTAAGCGAGATAACTTGGGGCTTTGATCGCATTGTGCGATTTTTTGCAATAATATAAGTTATAAGTCATGGCTAAATAATTTTTGGAGAGCATCATGCCTCAATCCGTTAGGCTCCCCAATGCTTTGGTTCAACAGGCGCAAGCTGTGGGTGATGTTATGTCGCGCTCAGGTGCTAGGCAAATTGAGCATTGGGACAGAATAGGTCGAATTGTAGAAGAAAATCCTGATCTAACGTATGAATTCATCAAAGACGTTTTAACCATTCATTAACGTAAGCGGAATTCTCCATCCAGAACGTGTAGCGTTTGG
>JARGOS010000009.1 GCA_029212505.1 Legionellaceae bacterium
TGAAGGCGCACGCCTGGAAAGTGTGTATACGTTAACCCGTATCGAGGGTTCGAATCCCTCTCTCTCCGCCAGTTTTTTTCTCAAAAAATTTTAAAAATTATTTTTAATGATGTTGGTTATTGCTGAATTGATTAATTCACTGCTGCTACGACTTACACCGGCATCTTTTGCAAAGTTGGACCATTGAGAGACTGATAGTTTTACATCATCAATCATTTGAAGCGCATCAGATTTTTTAATATTACTGACTTGAGCCAGCTCTAACAAATGTTTGATACCAGGGCTTTTTCCCTCGCCCATGACCATCGAACAATGCTCACCGCTCGGCCCAGAAGAAAAGGTTAAATCATAAGACGGTGATACCTGCCAAGTACCCTTGGTATCCATAACAAAAGAAAAGTTTTTTGCATGATCATCACGGTTATGACTGAGAACATTAAACACGCAGCCCCTGTATTGTTTTTCACATTGTTTCATATCTTGGGTTAAATGCATGGTGGCCTTCATGATTGTTTTGTAATCAAGACTGGGAATTCTGTGATCTGCATGTAGAAGTCCGCTTATTGTATGCATATGAACTCTGGAATGATCTGTTTTATCAAATCGTTGACTTCCAAAATAACCAAATCCTTTGCGCGCTGGGAATAATTTAGCTTTCGGGACCTCGAGTCCTGCAGCTTGTGCCATAAGATAATAGGCATATTCAATTGCACCGATATCTTTTTGATCTAGATGTGAGGGAAACTTAATGAGCCAATGTTCGTTTTCAAGATGCATTAAGACTTTGGGTCTAGCGCCTGCAGAAGAGCCACCAAGATTGAGCAAATCCTCTACATATTGATCTTTGTCATGCTCTTGAAATTCAGTGATTTCTTCAGCAATTTCATCTAACGAATCATGAGGTATATGAGGTAAATGTTCTGCCTCAGGCTCGTAAATCAAAGCGCCCATGCCATTTGAGCCAACAAAACAAAGTCTATCAAGCACCGTTAAGTTACCTGGGTTAATCTTATGTTTGATAAGCGCACGGTCCAGTAATAACCTTCCCCAGCCATCAGGTAAACTGTCATTAAAAACACCAAATAAACCATCAAAAGTAAAATCAGTACCTGCGATAACGCCCGACTTAAGTGGCAGTTTGAAAGGAGATAAATTAAGACCTGTAGCTATAAAATCAAGATCATATTCAAAAAAAATCTTTCGATGACTCAGGGCTAATCTACCGACAAAAATTTTATCATCTCTAGGTTTGTAATATACTTTAACAATTTTTGTAGGGTCATATTTCATTTTCGACCTCGTTTCCTTGATTTATCATCTAAAAGTTCGTCAAGAGATGAAGGTAACGCGTCGTCGCCACGATCAAAAAGGTGCTCAAAGGTATTAAGCTCACCTAGTGCCATGGCAAGTTTAAGCAGTGACTCTAATGATATTTGCCCCTTTTGCTCAAATTTTTTTAAAGTACCGTAACTTACACCTGATTTTTCAGACAAGGTTTGCTGGGTTAAATTGCGTTTCAGCCGCTTTTCTTGAACTTTTTTAGCGATTTCTATCGCCATATCAAATGGCGACTTCATCGAATCTGCTATTATCATCGTCTTTATATGCCATATTTATCTTTAATAGATATTATAGTATCCATTAAAGATAATTCAACCTGAATTTCATAAACCTATTCCCGATCGGGATTATATGTATATTTAACATCTTCAAAGCTGAATTTATTCCCGATCGGGATTTTTTTATTGCTTTATTAAAAAAACACATCTAAAATTACCGTACGGGAATACAAAACCTACGAGCAGGCTTATGACGACCTCAATCCACGCCACACGCGACATCGGTCATGCGATTCGAAGCACACGAAAACAACTCGGCGTCACACAGCGTGATTTAGCACTTGCCGCGGGCACAGGCTTACGTTTTATTATTGAATTAGAACAAGGCAAATCCACCTGCCAAATCGGTAAAATACTCGATATCATGCACGTGTTAAATATTCAATGCACCCTATCTAGCTCGGAGGATAAGCCCCTTGACGCGTAAACTCGATGTGTATTTACATCAAAACTTGATTGGATGCTTATCTATTGATTCACAGGGTGATATGGCGTTTAGTTATACCTCTAGCTATGCAAGCAACAAGCAAAATCTTGTCTTGTCGCAATCACTGCCTCTGCAAACCAAAACGTTTGATGCCAAACAATGCCGCCCCTTTTTTAGTGGTATTTTACCTGAAGCGCACCTGCGCGCATCCATCGCGCGGCAACTTGGGATCAGTGAAAAAAATGATTTTTCGTTATTATCAGCCATTGGTGGCGAATGCGCCGGCGCGGTCAGCTTATTGCCATCATCTGTCACACCCGAGAATTTAAAGCCTGAATACCGCACACTCGATGAACAAGCGTTAACGAATATTTTGGATACCATGCACCAAAAACCCATGCTCGTGGGTGAAGATGGTATTCGCTTATCCCTCGCAGGTGCACAAGATAAACTCGCCGTAAGCTGTATTAACCAGCAAATTGCCATACCCATCAACGGTGCACCCAGCACGCACATACTTAAACCGGTTAATCGAGATTTTTTAACGCTTATTGAAAACGAATGCTTTTGTCTAAATTTAGCAAAAAAAGTCGGTTTAAATACCGCTGAAGCTGTTTTGCATTATGCCAATCATCAACCGTATTTATTAATTAAACGCTACGATCGCGTCCAAACTCATCAAAACATTCAGCGCCTGCATCAAGAAGACTTTTGCCAAGCACTGGGGATTATTCCCGAAATGAAATACCAACGCGAAGGTGGGCCTGATTTAGCCTCATGTTTTCAGCTCATACGTAATGTATCTACCCTACCTGTTCTTGATATTAAAGCTTTATTGCACGGCGTGCTTTTTAATTTAATCATCGGCAATAACGATGCTCATGGTAAAAACTTTTCATTATTATACGACCAACAACACACGCGTTTAGCGCCTTTTTATGACCTAATTTCAACAGTATACTACCCTGAGCTTGCAACAAAAATGGCGATGAAAATCGGCAGTAAATATAATTTTGATGTGTTATATCCGCGGCATATCATGCAAATGGCAGATGAAGCAGGTTTATCGAAAGCGCTGGTTCGAAAAGAAACGATGAATATGATCAAAAAAATCCAAACGCACCTAACCGAAAGCCCGTTTACTTCAACCATTCAAAAGCGTGCTGCAACGCTTTTACACCGCTTGAGTTTAGCTCAATAAAACAAAAATAACTTGACTCAAATAATATCCAACTGTATATTATAAAGTCTTGTTTTATATCATCTTAATTTACACAGAGTGTTCCATGGCCATCAAACTTATTATGCTTGCAATTTTATGCTTATCTGGTGCATGTGTGCTCGCTATGCTCTACAAATTTCATCAAGAACCAGCCACGCCGGCTATTCCACGCAGCGAAAAATTTAAATTAGCCATCACCGGCCTGGTTGCATTTATCTCAGATACATTAGGCATAGGTAGCTTTGTTGTGCTCATCGCCATGGCTAAAACATTAGGCACGTTCGAAGACAAAGAGCTGCCAGCAATTAATAACGGCGCTCAACTGATACCCGCAACCCTTGCCTCTATCTTTTTTATGAAACTCATCCAAGTGGATTTGCCCACCTTACTGACCTTAGTCATAGGCGCGTGTATCGGAGGGGTATTAGGTGGCTATGTGATTACACGGCTTAATCAGCAAAACATCCGTCTCAGTATGATTGCATGTTTTACGGCGATTATCGTCCTCTTAACCTGCGATCAACTAGAATTATTGCCGCGTGCGGGCGACGCCACGGCTTTGCATTCTTGGCAGCTTGTGCTTGGTTTTATTGCCATGGTTTTATGCGGTTCGTTAACCTCCATTGGCATAGGTATGTTTGCGATGGTCCAAGGTGTCTTGTTCTTAATGAACATATCACCCGTTGTCGCCTTCCCTATTATGGCAACCGCCGGTGCCATGCAACAACCGATGATTACCTATATCTTTTTAAAACAAGATAAAATCCCACTGAAAAAAGCGTTTTTTATTAGCTTCTTTGGCTGCATCGGCGTATTACTTGGTTTGCCTATTGTAAGCCACCTCAATGCAAAATCGCTTCACTTATTGCTTTTATCTGTCATGATTTATAACGTTTACAGCATTGCTCGAACTTACCTTCAAGCGAAAGCAAAAGCTGTATCTTCTGAATGCACGGAGCTATCACCGTCATCGTGAGGATTAACCTGCGTATATAATGCGCGATTTAACGCATCTTGTTTTTGATTAACATATTTTATAATCTTTTTGAGTTCATCTTTTACTTGAATAATTTCAAGCTTCTCTTCGGGTGAGCAAGGTACTTGAAAAAAGAATGGGCGATGGATGATGGCTTCGGCCCACGTGTTTTTATTGCTTTGATAACCGCATAAGCGTGTTACGCGGTCTAACAGAGCGCGTATGGCATGAATCACGTTATAAGCCCATGGGTAATACCAACTTAGCCCTTCTTCTTGCCCTACTCCGCCAGCGCCTTCAACAGGTAAATTTTCGATATGGAGCAGGCTCTGCTCACATTCAGCAATTCTGATGTTAAGATCATCTTGCCCAAAACCTTGTCTAAAACCTGGATTTTGCTCAGCATTTAAAAAAAGCAACGACAACGAGGTTTTAGCACACAGGATGTCTAGCAAATGTTGTGCATCAGCACCCACAACATAGTTTAAAAGCTTGGCTTGATTTGCGCCTAACTCAGCCTTTAATTCTGTTAATTTGGCTTGAACATCGTGATATTCGCCGATAAGGTGTTGTCTGATAATTCTATCTTTTTCAGATTCATATTCAGATACAAACACTTCTTCTGGCAAGTCTATGTTTGCGTCATCTGGACCATCTAAGTGCCCCAAAATCCACTCAAAACAAGAGAAAACCCCATCTTCTAGATCACTTACATTCACAGAATTACCTAAAAAATATCAAGGCATACCAAGGCATGCAATATTTGAGCTAAAATTTAAATTAATACAAATCCATCCATCTAACAACCTATGTTCAATACTTATCGTACGGTATACTGTTTTTTTATTGCTTTGACCTAATATCAAGACTTATGAACCGTATTACACTCTTTCCTGATGAACTCCCTCCCCAAACACGCTGGGGGCAACTTCACGGTCCAGCTTTAGCTATTGCATTAGCCGAATGGTGTCAAAAACAATCAGGCATTAAACTAATAATTACACCTAACCATCTTACTGCTGCTGAGTTACGCGATAATTTAAGATTTTTATTAAAACATACGGATACATATACTGATACTGATGCTAAACAAGAACTTTTACTCTTTCCCGATTGGGAAACGCTACCGTATGATCAATTTTCACCTCATCAAGATATTATTTCAGACAGGCTTTATGCCTTAAGCCAAATTCAGTTAGGGCATGATCTCATTCTTATTGCCTCAGCCAGCACGCTGATGCATCGTTTATGCCCACCTGAGTTTTTAAATAGCCATGCGCTGGTGCTCAAAGAAAATCAAAAATTTGAACTCGAACCGTTTAGGCAAAGCTTAGTCAGTGCAGGCTATCGATCTGTCAATAACGTACTTGAACACGGTGAATTTGCCGTGCGTGGTGGTATTTTAGATCTCTTTCCTATGGGAAGTAACAAACCGTTTCGTATTGAACGCTTTGATGATTGCATTGAAAGTATTCGGCGTTTTGATCCCGAAACACAACGTACCATCGAAAAATTAAGCCACGTTCGTATTTTACCCGCACGTGAGTGCCCGGTGAGTGAAACCGGTATTTCGCAGTTTAGACGTGCTTTTCGTGAAACTTTTTCTGGTAATCCGAGCCTGTGTAGTATTTATGAATCGGTCAGCAACGGTGAATTTCCTCATGGCATTGAATATTATTTACCGCTTTTTTTTGAAAAAACAGCCACGCTATTTGATTATTTACCCCAAAATTCTCATATTGCGCTAATTGAGTCCGTCCAAGAGCATGCAGAACAGTTTTGGGAAGATGTGAACTCACGTTACACCCAACGTGAATTTGACCCAACGCGCCCACCTCTGCCACCTGCAACCTGCTTTTTAAATGCGATTGACTTATTCACCTATATCAAGCCGTTTCATCCCATTCGTGTGCAGCACGACGCCCTTTCAACAAAAACCAGCCATCTTAATTTTGAAACGCAACAAGCGCCAAAAATTCCTGTTGATAGAAAACTCGACAAGCCACTTACGCATCTTTGTACGTATTTAAGCAAGACACAAAACCGCGTGCTGTTGATGGTCGAAAGTACAGGCCGTCGGGAGGCTTTACTCGATTTATTAAAAACAGCAGAAATTTATCCCATCACCTACGCATCATGGGCCGCATTTTTTGAAGCAGATACACCGCTCGGTATGGTTGTTGGGCCGTTTTATGACGGTACCGAATTACCCAAGCATGCGCTTTCTATTATTACCGAATCTCAGCTTTTTGCTGATCAGATGACACCCCAGCAACGCGCAAAAAATACAAGAACGGTTGATCCCAATGTCATGATTCGCGATCTCGCCGAACTACGTGTGGGAGCACCACTGGTGCATCTTGAGTTTGGCGTAGGCCGCTATCTTGGGCTGCAAACCATCGAAAACCAGGGCGTTGTGAGTGAATTTATTATTTTATCGTATGCAAACGACGATAAAATCTACGTCCCGGTCACGGCGTTACATGTTTTAAGTCGCTACACCGGTGCTGATAGCGATCACGCGCCGCTTCACCGCCTGGGCTCTGATCAATGGCAGAAAGAACGTAAGAAAGCAGCTGAAAAAGTAAACGACGTCGCGGTAGAGCTGCTCGAGATTCATGCCAAACGTGCCGCCAGCAAAGGCCATGCGCATCAGTATGATAAGCACGAATACCAACAGTTTGCTGCAGGATTCCCCTTTGATGAAACGGTGGACCAAACCCATGCGATTCAAGCCATTATGGCTGATATGGGTTCTGAAAAGCCGATGGATAGGCTTATTTGCGGTGATGTAGGCTTTGGTAAAACAGAAGTGGCCATGCGCGCTGCGTTTATGGCGATTCAGGGGGGGAAGCAAGTGTGTGTACTGGCTCCCACAACCTTGCTTGCGGGCCAACATTTTGAGACATTTCGTGATCGTTTTTCCGAGTTTCCTATTACGGTTGAACTGCTCTCACGTTTTAAAACCACCAAAGAAGCCGCCTCAACCATCGAAAAACTCAAACAAGGCAAGCTTGATTTGGTCATAGGCACACATAAGCTCTTACAAAAAGGCATCAGCTTTGATAATTTAGGCTTATTAATTATTGATGAAGAGCACCGCTTTGGTGTTAAACAAAAAGAACACATGAAGGCACTGCGTGCGCATGTCGACATTTTGTCGATGACCGCAACCCCGATCCCTCGTACACTGAATATGGCGATGGCAGGTATTCGGGATATATCACTGATAGCAACCCCACCGGCTAAACGTCTTTCGATTAAAACCTTTTGGCAAGAAAAAAATAACACCGTGATACGTGAAGCGATGCTGCGTGAAATTTTACGCGGTGGCCAAGTATTTTTCTTGCACAATAATGTGCAAACCATTGCACGCATAGCCGAAGAATTGCAAAACTTAGTACCTGAAGCCAAAGTCAACATTGCGCATGGTCAAATGCGTGAACGTGAACTTGAACGTGTGATGTCAGATTTTTATCATCATCGTTTTAATGTCTTGGTTTGTACGACAATTATTGAAACAGGAATTGATATACCCACGGCGAATACCATATTGATTGATAAAGCCGATCATTTTGGTTTAGCGCAGCTTCATCAGCTCCGAGGACGTGTTGGGCGTTCACATCACCAGGCGTACGCTTATTTGCTGACACCCAAAGATGATTTACTCACTCCAGACGCCAAAAAACGCCTTGAAGCCCTGACGTCGATTGAGGCGCTCGGTGCTGGATTTTTACTTGCGACACACGATCTTGAAATACGTGGTGCGGGTGAGCTTTTAGGCGATGAGCAAAGCGGGAACATGCATGCAATTGGATTTAATTTATACATGGAAATGCTGGAACGTGCGGTGGATGCACTTAAATCCGGTAAAATTCCTGAGCTAAATGCCCCGGCCCCACAAGGGCCTGAAATTGATTTGCGTATCAGTGCGATTATTCCTGAGGACTATGTCGGCGACATTCACACACGTTTAACCCTTTATAAGCGCATTACGCACGCAAAAGATGCAGATGCTTTGCGTGAACTTCAAGTTGAATTTATTGATCGTTTTGGTTTGCTGCCTGAGCCCGTGAAGCATTTATTTGCAATCACCCATCTTAGAGATTTAGCCGGTAAGCTCGGTGTGATGCGCATTACCGCATCAACCGAGCATGCACGCATTGAATTCAATCAAACACCTAAGATTGATTCAGCCAAATTGATTCAACTCATTCAAACCGAATATCAACAACATCGCTTGGATGGCCCGAATAAACTTAAATATAGTTTTAATAAATCATCAGCTGAAGCGCGTATTGATGAAATTAAAGCACTTTTATTAAGGCTTGTATAAATATAAAAAAGGACTGATCGCATGAAACAGGATGAAGATAATGCAGATAATGCAGCTAATGCAATGACCTATGATGTCATTATCATCGGTGCAGGGCCCGCTGGACTTGCCGCGGCCATTCGTATCAAACAGCAAGCGAAGCTTAACCAGCAAGATATCAGTGTATGTATCCTAGAAAAAGGTGCACAAGTCGGCTCACATTTATTATCCGGTGCCGTACTTGACCCTAAAAGCCTCAAAACCTTGCTGCCAGATACGTGGCAGGACGCACCGTTACATACCCCTGTCACCCACGATAAATTTTATTATCTAAATACAAAGCGCGCCTATCGCCTGCCTACACCACCTCAAATGCGTAATACGGGTCATTATATTATCAGCGTATGTGAGCTCGGGCGATTTTTAGCAACACAAGCCGAAGCCTTAGGATGCGAACTCTACGCAGGATTTGCTGCAACCGAGCTGCTTGTCGGTGAACAAGGTGAAATCACGGGTGTAGCAACGGGGCCCGTCGGACTCGATAAGTCAGGGGAAAAAACATCCAATTACCAACCAGGCATGTATTTGTATGCAAAACAAACGTTATTTGCGGAAGGCTGCCGTGGTGAACTAAGCCAGCAGCTTATGGCTAAATTTAACTTACGCGACGGTGTGCAACCTCAAACCTACGGTTTAGGTATCAAAGAAATATGGCGTGTTACACCCGAACAACATCGCTTGGGTGAAGTTGTTCACACGGTCGGTTGGCCGCTTGATAACCCAACCTACGGCGGTTCATTTATTTATCACATGAAAGACCATCAAGTTGCTTTGGGGTTTGTTGTTGGGCTGGATTATCAAAACCCTTGGCTTAGTCCGTTTGAAGAAATGCAGCGTTTTAAAACCCATCCGTCTATTTGTAATTTACTGAAAGGCGGTGAGCGATTATCTTACGGTGCACGCGCCCTAAACGAAGGCGGTTGGCAAAGCATGCCGAAGCTTATCTTTCCTGGCGGTGCGCTCATAGGCGATGCAGCCGGATTTTTAAATGTACCTAAAATCAAAGGCATTCATACAGCCATCCAATCCGGTATATTCGCCGCGGATGCGTGCACTCAATTACTCAAAAAAAATGCGTCTAATCAACTCGAGCTCACGAGCTACCCTGAGCAATTTAAACAATCGTGGCTTGCCAAAGAGCTTTATGCTGCGCGAAATATTCGGCCAGGATTTAAGTATGGATTGTTTGCAGGACTGGCCAACGCGGCTTTTGAAACGTATATCACACGAGGCCACACGCCGTGGACACTTAAGCACCACACCGACCATACAAGCCTCATGAATGCCAACAAAGCGCCTAAAATAAATTACCCCAAACCTGATGGTCAATTAACGTTTGATAGACTTTCATCGGTTTATTTAACCAACACGCATCATGAAGAAAATCAACCTGCGCATTTAAAGCTAAAAAAACCTGAGCTTGCCATAACCATTAATTATGCTGAATATGCTTCACCAGAGACGCGTTATTGCCCTGCTGCAGTGTATGAAATCATTCAAGAAAACAATAAACCAAGATTAAAAATTAATGCCGCAAACTGCATCCATTGCAAAACCTGTGATATCAAAGACCCCAAACAAAATATTGTTTGGACCGCGCCCGAGGGTGGTGGCGGTCCAAATTACATCGGCATGTAGCCTTTTAAGCCTGTGTGCCGCCCACGGTCAGACTATCAATTTTTAAGGTAGGCTGACCCACGCCGACAGGAACCGATTGCCCATCTTTACCGCAAACACCAATACCTGGGTCGAGTGCTAAGTCATTACCGACCATACTCACTTTTTTCATGACCTCAGGGCCATTACCAATCAACGTCGCACCTTTGACGGGACGTGTCACACGACCGTTTTCAATTAAATAAGCCTCACTGGCCGAGAATACAAACTGACCTGAAGTAATATCCACCTGGCCACCTGAAAAATTCACAGCATATAACCCACGATCAACCGATTGAATCATTTCATCAGGATGGTAATCACCTGCCAGCATATACGTATTGGTCATACGTGGCATGGGTACATGTGAGTACGACTCGCGCCGACAGTTTCCCGTCGGGCTCATCCCCATTAAGCGCGCATTGAGCCTATCTTGCATATAATTTACCAGCACACCATCTTGAATCAACGTGGTGCATTGGGTCGGTGTACCTTCATCATCGATAGAAAGCGAACCGCGTCTATCAGCAAGTGTACCGTCATCCACCACCGTGACACCCCGGGCCGCCACCTGTTCACCGATGCGTCCTGAGAATGCAGACAAACCTTTTCGGTTGAAATCACCTTCAAGACCATGACCTACGGCTTCGTGTAATAACACACCAGGCCAACCAGGCCCAAGTATCACAGGCATGGTTCCAGCGGGCGCAGGACCTGCGTGTAAATTAACCAGCGCCTCGCGCACAGCTTCTTGTGCGTAATGCACAGCACGTGATTTTTCTAGAAAAAAAGCATAACCTAAACGCCCACCACCGCCACTTCGGGCAGACTCACGTCGACCATTTTCTTCAACAATCACCGTCACATGCACACTCACCATCGGGCGCACATCGGCGACATATTGGCCGTGAATGCCTGCAACCAACACCACCTCATAAACTCCCGTAAGCGAGGCATTCACCTGAATAACACGTGGATCTTCAGCTCTGGCTGCTTTATCAATCGCTTGCAATAATTCAATCTTATCTTGTTTGGTCATGCCTTCGATTGGATTTAAACCGGCATAGCGTGCAATAGGCGCACTTGAAATTTTAAGCGCTTGTGTTGGTGAGCTTCCTGCTAATGCAATCGAACGCGCAGCATGGGCAGCTCGCTCCATCCCTGGCAAATCAATATCATCGCAGTAAGCATAACCTGTTTTTTCTTCACTGACCGCACGAATTCCAACGCCTCGATCGATAGCATAGGAACCGCTTTTCACTTCTGAATCTTCTAAATACCATGACTCATAATTCACGCTTTGAAAATATAAATCGGCATCATCAATTTTTTTATTTAAAAACGTATGGATTAGGCGCTCAAGGCTTGCTTCATCCAGCGATGCGGGTTTAAGTAAAACTTCTTTTGCAATATCTAGTGCACCCGTCATATTCAAGCTCCTTTATAGTATTCGGTGATCGAGGCACGAAAAAGCCGCACGTCGCTCGTGTAAGTAGTTTAAATCAATATCAGCAAAAATAAGCCCTATGCCTTGTTGTTTTTTAGATAATATTTTACCCCATGGGTCCACAATCAAACTATGTCCATAGGTTTCACGACCATTAGCGTGCATACCTGCCTGGTTTGAGGCAAGCATATAACTCATGTTTTCAATCGCACGCGCTCGTAATAACGTATGCCAATGAGCAGCTCCTGTTGTTGCTGTAAATGCAGCAACCATCGTAAATACCTCAGCACCCTGGTTCACCAACTCACGATATAACTCAGGAAACCGTACGTCATAACACACACTTAAACCTAAACGACCAATAGGCGTGTCAATAACTACGGGCGTATTTCCTGGTGCGTAGGTTTTTGATTCTTTGTATGCTTCACCATTTGATAAATTCACATCAAATAAATGCATCTTGTCATAACGTGCAACTTGCACGCCTTCCGCATTGAACACAAGTGAACTGGCCCATGCACGGCCATCCGGAGCTTTAAGTGGCACTGTGCCCGCAACCACCCATACGCGATATTTAGATGACAACGAAGAGAGGGTGTGTTGAATTACCCCTGCGCCTTCTTGTTCAGCAAATGCCAGCGTATCATGCTCAGCATCTCCCATGCATGCAAAGTTTTCGGGCAAGACTAAAAGCTTAGCGCCCTGTTTGGAAGCTTCTGAAAATAACGCCTCAAGTTTATTTAAATTTTCATCTCGATTTGCTGAAGAAACCAGCTGAGCTATAGCTACACGACGCATAACATGCCTTAGGTTAATTTCATGATGCTATCATACTTGCTCGGCATGCCCATGCCAAGCACAGGTAACATGATTTCATTTTATAACCATAGTGTGTTATATTAAGCCTAATTTATTTTTTATTGTTGATTTTTTATGCCAGTAAACAGTCCACGTTTAGATATTACTCCGTTTATTCGTCAGTGGATTGAAGCATACATGATGCATAATCAAACGCGTTTTTTAATATCAGATCTCACATTCATCGATTCACTTCCTACACTGCGTCATGCGCTTCATCTCGATGCAACAGCACAACTACCACAAACGTTTTATCTGAATTTATTGGCATTATCCGATTGGGAACATGCGACTAAGCTCAATCATGACATGCTGCCTCAGTGGGAGATCGTGTTAACAGATATCCTGGCGTGGCTAAAAGATATTCGAGACAACACAGCGCATCAGCTTGAGATTAAACATATTCAAGTTTTTAGGCTAGAAAACGATATGGATCCTCCCGAGCAAGCGCGTCTGGGTACCGACTATTTTGTGTATAATTCAGAAGACTTTGAAGCCCATACAAATATTTTTTCATACCAACTTTCACGTGCTTACCTTCATGAAGGCGCCACTAATATTACTGTAGAGCAAAACTTAGACGAACTATTGCCCAATCACGTGATTGAATTTAACTCCGTACCCGAAGCTTCTTTTTATATTTATGGATCTCGCAAGACCAACGCAACCTTATTGCATTTACGCTTTAATCCTATAACTACGGTCACACAACGGGATATCTCTATCTTATTCGTCACCATCATACGCAACCTCTCAGAGCATAAAACCTTGCGTGAGTGCGTTATTATCATGCAAAATAGTTTATTTAATGAACCTAATATTCGTCAAGAAATACACCAAGATGTTATCGAGCTCTTAGAACAATATCAATGCCATGTGCTTCCTCATCTTTTTTTGCTTACAAAACCTCATATACAAACCTTGGAAATTCAAGAACAAACGGATGTTGCCTTTGTGCCGCTTAAACAATGCGGAGGATATTATTTATCGTCATCCGCCGTTGCTGCCACCGTATTACGCACCATACAAGCCAGTAAACCTACACCAAACCTCCCCGAACCCACACGTAAAACATCACGTGATGAATCGCAGCAAAACAGCCACTACATTATTAAAACAGCTGAAGAAAAAAGCACGCAGTACCGTGCAACAAAACAGCAGGATACAACCGCTTTAAAAACATCAATATGTCTAACACATACTCATGTCATGGAACAGGCACAAACGCATACACAAACACAAACACAAACACAAACACAAACCATGCAACAGCATGAAACCATGGATCAGGCCGTCACGCAGCAACAGCAACAGCAACAGCAACAAAATACAGGTTTTCTCAACCCATTTCGAGATAAAACATGCATGACGCAATTTTCTCAACATCTCATGCGTTACGCTCGCAAACGCTATCATGACGCTTGTACCGTTGATGACAAGCTGTACCATGATAATCACTTCTTAACGAAACACCACCATAAAACAGATTTTTGGCGACGCATCGCTCATAGTCAAATTGTGTCAGATCAAATCACATGGACGCTCTTTGGGCGTCATTACACATCAACCGAATTTCGTGGTTTAAAACAGGGTTCTTTTGTCTTCTTAGATAACATTTTAGTCGATAGTATTTGTGATAATATAAAACAACTTGCAGATGGGCTCGAGCCTGACACTAAAATCATTGATAAAGGGCCAGAGCTCTTGGCCATGAGCTTACTCTATCGACCTGCAACGTTAATTGGCTATTCTGGGCAACACCAAAATGACGTAGAATCGAGGGATCCGGCGGTATTACCTATCGTAGCAAAAGGCTCACACGCATCGAGTTATCAAAATTTACTCTCTATACCGGCATTACTACGCGATGAAGATTTAGCTTGCGTGACATCAGCCCAGCAACGAAAACAGCTGCTAGACGCAGCCCAGACATGCCTCGATCTTTTTAATAGCTCTAAAATCAAAACGCTTGAGCTTGACGTGAATTTAGCGCTCTCACACCTTCGAAAACTGATTGTTTTTCATTGTAAACATAAAGATATCTCAAGCTGGGATAAATTCGCTACATATCTTGAGCATCCTTGTGATCAGCACCATGATCATCTTAAAATTATGACGTATTTTATCGCAAGTGGCTATTCAGACAAATTACAGCAGTTGATTGATTTATTAGATTGTCTGGTAGAACGCGATTTACTCCTACATTTTTATTATATTTACTTCAAATACGCTCAAACGGTCACATCGGTAGCTGATTTACTTGATATAACGAGCTCACAAACATGCCATACCGTGTTCAGACATAACGCCGCTGCGAGTACGCAAAGTTATTGCGAGCGCGAAATGGGCACGTCATATCAAGCTATCAGTCCGTTTCTTACGTTACTTAAAGACACCGATCCTGTTCATCATAAGCGTGACTGGTCTTATTATCATACCTTTGCTTATCATTTTTTGGTGCATGCAGCACGCCTTAACATCCCCATCAATCCATATGACATGAAAAACATTAGGCAAACATGGATTAATATTGAGCGATTAATCAATACGTATACCCAACAGTCACAGCCAGAAACTTACCGATTACAAGGTGTGTTTATTACCCATTTATGCATTGAAAAAGGTTTTGATTTGCGAGCGACGTATTGTGCTAAAACAATTCTTACGGGTTTAGAGACGGTGATAGCCCAAGCCATTAAACATCATACACTCGAGGAGCAGCTTCAAGAATGGGGTTTATCACTGTTATGGTCAGATGCGCCCTATATGCTTACGCATGATCATTTCAAGATTATTACACGCGACATGCAAGGCAGGCTCTCACAACTCCACCTGATAGCAGAAGCAGAAAATTTAAGTTTAAGTGATAATTTTACTTCTAGCTATGATGTCTACGAAAATCAACTCCGTGATGTATTGCATAATCAATGCATGAAATACATGGATCATCAAGTGGATGCGCTATACAGTCATCAGATTGAGAATGAAACACTAATCATTAAAACGTTTCGTTACTTAGGAGGCACAACACTACGCGAACCCATGGCTTTTTATCGTGCACTTGAACAAGCCCAACC
The DNA here is from genome assembly GCA_029212505.1 of Legionellaceae bacterium. Taxonomy (GTDB): domain Bacteria; phylum Pseudomonadota; class Gammaproteobacteria; order Legionellales; family Legionellaceae; genus JAALKW01. The sequence continues at coordinate 15,658 of JARGOS010000009.1, forward strand.
AGCACACGCAGATCACGTTTATTTGTATTTTAAACAGCTCTTATTGACTTATTTTGTGCTCAATTATACAGGTGAATATTACACGCAAGCGATTGATACAACCCGTTTATCACAAAATTTTATCACTTTTTTACGGCAGAAACGCTATCAAACCGATATGGACCAAATGGAAAGCATGCACCGTCATGAACCCAATCGGCATCAAATCATGTTAGAAAAAATTGAAGGCGAATACCACGACACCATTCAGGCTTGTGTACGAGACTTTATACAGACCCTCGAGCGTCTAAATTATCGAGCACTGACTGGCAACCACAGCCTTTGGACGCTTTATAAAAACGTTATCAATAACACAAAACCTAACACAAAACCCAGCGCTGGTACCTCGACACTTGGAAAAATAGCCCATCATATATTGGACAGCGTGGGTTGTGCATCGGTACCCACCACCTTTGCTACTGTACCTCCGGTATTCAAAAAAGCGTTTTCAACCAAGCAACTTTCATCTTTTTTACTGCTGAATCAACATGATCTCTTAAAGTGCAACGCTATCTATCGAGCCTACCCTGGCCTCTTACTCCAGTTGATTAAAATCAAAATTTTAGACTGGCGTACTCAGGTGCATCAAGACGTTCAAACAGACATGTCTGCTGACTGGATAACTTGGAGCAGTAAATTCTTGTTCGCTTGGCTACAAAAAGTATACCCCGATCTCTGCATGCAAGTTCTCATACGTGATATGCCCAAACTTGATCTTTTGATAGAGCAGTATTTTATACTTGTGCTGAATCAAGAGATTAAACCACTTTGGAAACCACTCGTTAAGTGTTTAGAACAACACCCGAGCCTATCTGCGGGTCAAACGCTTACCAGCATGATCAATCAGTTGCGTAACGCGTCGCAATACAACGCAACAAAAATGCCTCACATGATAGATGCGCTACAAAATCATCCCGTGCTATTAAAAAACAGTACATCTAACCATACCTTACACTTGATTTGTACAACATACTTTGCACAACCGCAACGTTGGTTATTAACCTCTCTGCTCGAACGTGCTGAAACGCTACTTCATCATGAGGATGATCAGGTGGCATGTGATATTTTAACCACACTGATTAATGCGGCGCCAGTCGACATCACACAGGAAAATGGCCCATTTTTTCTAACGACCACCCTGACGCATCAACAATTAAAAAATCTCCATGCCTTGCTTCAAGCTAATCACTTGCCCCAAGAACTGATTCAACGTGTATGGGAAGACCATCCAGAAACCGAGTTTACTGAGCTTCAGGCATTTCTGACCACATGCCACCCGAGCATCGTGCCACATATTTCATCACTTGCTTTAGCGCTCTATGATCAAACGGCTGAAGTCGTATCGATGCAAGCCTTGCTTGAAAAAATGTGCGCCCTTCCCCTGGCCGCAGCCAGACAATTGGCAGGATTGGTAACCGCGCATCATGTTGATATAACACGTGTGGCACACATCATCGATTGTGAAGATATTGATCATCAATTGCATTGTTTGGAACACGAATATTTTAATACGCATACTGGCACAGCACGATTTGAAGTTCATACTGCGCGTGTTAAAACGTATATTGCCGCCATCCGCTTTAAATCTGTACCTGAAAATACCGAAGAGCAGCCTTTAAGCCCACGTGAACAAGCGCTTTTATTACAAGACTATCAAACCATGATGTCTTACATGCAAACTCATCCTGTCTTTATAGGCAAAGATATCCATCATGAGTTCAGGCCTTTAACGCTCTGTGAATTAAGTGAACCTCAGCGAAAAATATTGTATCAACGCCTTTCGCAAAAGCTACAAGACAAGAGATTAAATGATGAGAAAAAACATGCCTATCGTTTGATGCTCTTGGCCTTAATTGCCGAAGCAATGTTTCGTTCACCCGTGAATAAATTTCCACGTGAACCTCAATTATTGTGCCAGTTACACCAACTACGCGATCCTCATGCTCACATTCAAGGGGTTAAAACAGGCGGGGGTAAGAGCATTATTTCAGAAATCAGTGCGCTTATGTTGTGTGCGACGGGCTGGACGGTGGATATCGCAACCGAAAACGATGTTTTGGCCCAAGTGGGTTTATTAAAGTTCAGCGGCTTATACGACGCACTGGGCGTGCCTTACGCCAAACAAACCATTCAACCCGATACACCCATCCATCAGTATATTCAAGGGGGTATTCATCATGGAACACCCGCGCATTTTAGCTTTTTTCGTACACATGTTGCATTAAAGAAAAAGCAACTCCCTAAACGCGTCGCGCTTTTGTGCGATGAAATTGATGCCACCCTGACCACCACGATACAATATCGCTTAGCCGGTGTACTTGATCCTATTTTTCAAGATTTAAATTCTTGGTCAGCTGTGTTTAAAACTTTGCTTAAATTTGTCAAAGACGACACGCGTTATTTAAACAATTTTTGCGATAAGCCTGAAGATATTTTAAATTTTGTCACGTATTTCAAAGAACAGCATCATGATAAAAAGCTTTTGAATTTTATTAACATTCTTGAGCGTAATTATCAAGAGACTCTGTGTTTACTCCTGGATTCTGCCCGCGTACCTGAAGCGTTAAGCAAAGGTATTGATTACCGTAACGTCATGAAAACAGCAAGCGAAAACGGACACGATCGACAATATGCCGCTCCTATCATGAATGTAGGTACGAAGCGTCCTGAGCCTGCGGTGCGCTTTGGAAACGGCATACAAGAATTGCTGCATGAATATTGTGACGGGCAACTGGCTCCCGGTGAAGTCACGTTTTTAAAACAAGCCATAACACAAACGTTACTCGTGACGTCTGCTAAAAACTTTTTTGACCAATATCGCTTGAATGGTGGTTTAATTTACGGTTGGACAGGAACACCTGGTTCACCACGCGCCCTGCAAGAGTTTGCCGCGCATCATGGTCTACAAGCTTACCATTATCCTATTTTTCACCCAGATTATTCTGAGAATTTAGGCGTAACGTTCGTCAACAGCGAAGAAGATGTGCTTGCAAACGTGCTCACGACATTGCTTGATAGAAAGCGTATGTATCCCGAACAACCGATTTTAATCATCACAGATTCGCCCAAAGATATGGAAGCGATGCATGCGTATCTACAACAACATGCACCACAATTACTTTTACAAGCTTATGATGGTCATGCAGCAGCCGGTTGCTCCGAACACGGTGTGGTTCATCGCGCAGGCCAACGAGCCGTTGTGACCGTATCTAACCCTAGTTTATCTCGAGGAACGGACATTGAAGGTGAAGTTTTTCTGATAAATACAGCCACCGATATTACGGAAGAAGAAGCGACTCAAATTGAAGGGCGTGTTGCAAGAAACGGCCGGCCAGGCCAATACTGTCATATCATTAATCAGACAAACCTGACTGAAACAGCAGCAACCGAAATTACCGCCGATCACAATCCAGCTGAGCGTTTTAAAGCGCATCAAGCTCAGGTTTCCAAACACCGTCAGCGTGAGCGCATGAAAACGCGTTTACTGGAAGAAGTGAGGCACTTTATTGTCTCAAACTATATTTTACGTTTACGACAAGAAGCGGACGCTATTTACGAGCAACAATATGGTTCATTTGCTTCACTTATCTCTGATACCACCCTTCATCAGGTGTTACGTGACGTGAACCAAGCATTAGAACGAGATTATTTATCGCGCTTAGGAAATCAATCGGCGCTATCTCAAGCAGAGGAAGAAGCGTTTATTCAAGCCGCTATTCAAATCTATCATGAACAACAAGATATCCTGCTTCCTCAGCAAGCGCTTAATCATTTTGAAGCAATTGAGCCTTTGATACGCCTGCATTTAATAACCCATGAGCCTGAGCTCTTAACCATCCCTGGCGATTTAAGTTTACAACACTTAACAATATTGAGTGAAATTTGTTCTCATGCTTGGCAAGCAGCAGGTCACCAACATGCGACATTGGCACTAAAGGCAAGTGACGATGTGATGCAGGCATTCAAACCTTATTTCGAAAGTGAGTGCAGTCTAAGAGTTGCGACAGCCGATGCACTTGAACAACGCGGGTTACTTCATATCAACCATCTCGTCCATGGCATACATGAGCTGAAGACCTCCATTCAACGTTTTAACTGGCAAGAAGTAATCTTTGGTGTTCAACAGGACTTAACGTCACAAAACGCAACGCTCTCGAATACAACCCGGTTGAGTATCACACAACTGTTTCCAAGTGATAAGATAGAGCAATTAAAAGACTTGGTTATCGATTACTTGGAGGTAACCAAACAACAAATCCAGGCGCGTCAATGGGATGCGATCACCTGGCCTGATTTTCGTGTTGAATGGCTGCAGCGCTGGTGGTCTCATATTCAAACGGTCTTAACGACGCTGTCTTACCTCTCTTGGGGTTCGTCTTGTATTGCAGGACCGGTACCGTTCATCATCACCCGGTTTATTGTACCCCCCATTATGTCATGCTTAAAAATTTTAGTTAAATCTTTGTTTGCCGACTCTGAATCAACCATGGTTCAAGTGTTGATTGGGCTGGATGAAGCCTTTGATGATATATCCCACGCAGTGACAATTTTTACGCGCGAAAATCCTGAAAACATGACCATCGGTGAGTTTATGGATACGCTTTCGCCTTTATTAAACAATCAAGCTATTTTAGCTATCATGAATCAATTGGGTGAATCGCAAGACTGGCAACTAGGTACTATGTTCACGCTTCTTCCTGAGCTTATGCAGGTACTCCATGCGTATCGTGATCGAAATATCCAAGCGCTTTCTGAGCCTGAAATTATGATAAACATCACTCAAACGCTACTAAGATCTGATGTTATGAACCCTCTCATCGATGACGAGATCAAAGCGCGTATTCTTAAATGCCTAGACGTTTTACCTGAAGATTTTTCGACACAATTCAACGCGTGTCGTTTTGAAGATTTATTAAAATTATTTCATGTTATTTCACATCCAAAGTTTCATGAGTTTTTATCGCAACTCCCTGAAGATAGCACGTACGGTGACTTAATCAGCTGGCTGAATACAGTAAATATCGATGACTTACCCAACGACATTCAGGCGCCAAAGCGCACGTTAGATGCATATCAACAGGATCACGAGCGTATAGCCGCAGATACCAATCAGGCCTTTCGTCATTTGAAACAAACGTATCATTTACAAGCCAATCATATCATGGCTTACCGCGCAGCACTCACACCTAAAATTATTAAACAAAAGCCATGTGAAGTGCCTGAGTTTTCTATATTTATGTTTACACTGCAATGGTTAGAAGCACAGTGGCTCAAGCTCGCTATCGCCTACACGGCATTAGTTGTATTTAATCTTGCTTTCTTCCAATTCAATGCCGTGCTCATCACATGCCTTTTTATTGCAGCCGTTCTTGCCTCGGTAGGAAAGGCGTTATTCACGCACATGGCGAGCATCCAATTACCTGATATCTTTCCAGAGGGTATTGCGCCACCGCTGAATGAGACGGATGAGCCTGATGAGCCTGAGCATGAACATAAAAATAATAGGTCTTCGTATAAATACCCGTATCTAGCGAACATTATGAAATTTGGGCTCTTTGGTTTTGATGGCGATTTATCAGATACGGCACAAAGCCAAAATAATTCACTTGAAATAACGCCTGATCGCCTATATGTTATAGGCTGAGACGTTATCATACAATCATTGGAGTATCCTGTTATGAACAAATTAAAAACTTCGAGCTTAAATCACTCGACTGAGTCGATTTTAGCAACCAACAAAGTGCTTAAAAACACATACTTGCTGCTGAGCATGTGCTTTATGTTTAGTGCTTTTACAGCTTACTTATCCTTTGCTTCACACGCAGGTCCAATGCACCCTCTGCTACTTATTGCGGGTATTTATGGATTAATGTTTTTAACGCATGCGTTGCAAAACAGCCCACTCGGTCTTGTAAGCGTATTTGCTTTCACAGGCTTTATGGGTTATTCCATTGGACCTATTTTAAATGCTTACATCAGTGCTTTTTCAAATGGCCCTCAATTAATTGGTACGGCACTCGGTGGAACCGGCTTAATTTTCTTGGGTCTTTCTGGTTATGCACTCACCACACGTAAAGACTTCAGTTACTTAAGTGGCTTTTTGTTTATTGCAATGATGGTTGCTTTCTTAGGTATGATTGCAGGATTTTTGTTTAACATTCCTGCCATGCAACTCATGGTATCTGCTGCGTTTGTTTTAATCTCTTCTGGCTTAATTCTTTTTCAAACCAGCGAGATTATTCATGGCGGCGAAAGAAACTATATTGCCGCAACGGTTTCACTCTTTGTCTCGCTGTATAACTTGTTCTTGAGCCTTCTTAATCTTTTAGGCGCATTTTCAGGTCGAGATTGATTTAAAATAAATGTTGCATAGCATAATCCCGGTTTTTCAGCCGGGATTTTTTGTATTTAATCCTTATCTTTTATTGAATAAACGGTACTTATGAATCTCCCACGTCCCGCACAAAACACGCTATTTGACTTACCGCACTTAAGCATACTTAATCTTATCGGCGAAAAAGCATCTGAATTTTTACAAGGCCAAATCAGCTGTGATATAAACCAAGTTACTGCAAACACCATGCGTCAAGGTGCTTTATGTAATTTAAAAGGCCGTGTACTTGCCCTGCCTGATGTTTTATCTTGGCATGGCTTAAAACTTATTTTGCCTTTAAATTTACTTGAAAAAACTCAAAAATCACTTGCAGCAACAGCTATGCTCTCACGTGTAGCACTTGAGCATGCGAAACAATATCATCTATTTGGATTTTATTTACATGATGCTACACAACCACTGCCTTTTGAAGGCACCTGGCCTTCTGAAAAGCATGCTGTGCTCACACAAGATAATGCCTGCGCTTATTGTTTAGGCGATAATTTTTATCTGCTACTTGTTGAAGCCAGCCAACTTGAAGCGATAAAAAGCTCATTTGCACAACAAAACTTACTTCAAGATTCAGAAGCATGGCATGCACTGCGTTTACAACAGGGTGAAATTCAAATCTATCCTGAGTCACGTGGTTTGTTTTTACCGCATCGACTTGGGCTACAAAACACGGGATATTTAAACTTTGATAAAGGCTGCTATAAAGGCCAAGAGATCATCGCTCGTACGCATTACCGTGCCAAAATCAAACACGCCATGAAAGTATGTATGATTAAAACAGAAGAAGACTTAAAACCAGGTCTGCGCATCATGACCGAAGACGGTACACGTGAAGTCGGTGAGCTAGTTGATTTTTGCGGTATAGGCAACAGCAACCACGTCATAATTGCTGCGAGCCTTCTACTTGAACATCCAAGCATTGTTCGATTTGAAGGCTGTGATCAAACCATTCAGCTTAATTGAGTTGTTTTAATTAAATCAATCAACTCACCCGTCGCTGATTTAATTTCCAGCGCTTTAATTTCAGCAGTCATTAAATCTCGGCGGGCATACACATCATCGAGTGCATCACGCACGTCGCTGGAGGTCATAACTTCTTCGTCTAACACCACACTCACGCCTTTTTTTTCAAAATAACGTGCATTATCAATTTGATCCCCACGACTATAACGGCGTGAAAGCGGAACGAAAACATGCGGCTTTTCTAAAGCTAGAATTTCATATACAGCATTAGCGCCTGAGCGTGATAGCATAATATCGCTCGCAGCAAACAAATCAGGAAGCTCTTGAGTCGCATATTCCAACTGAAAATAGCCGTCTTTGTTTTGCAATGCCTTATCAAGCTTGCCTGCACCACACAAATGTATAACATTAAAACGTGTGCACACATCATCAAGTTGCTCACGAATGCTTGTATTTAACACTTGAGAGCCTTGGCTACCACCCATAATCAGAACACAGGGTTTTTTATTATCACGAAAGCCACACAAAGCTAAACCTGCTTCACGACGACCTTCGAGCAATTCAGGCCGAATGGGCGTGCCGGTCACACGGACTTTACTTAAATCTTTAAAATAATGTTTACCGGCATCAAACGTAACGCACACGGTCGTTACAAACGGAAAGCTTAGCTTATTTGCAAGCCCTGGAGTCAAATCAGACTCATGCGCAATCACAGGGATACGATTTAACCACGCGCCAATCACAACTGGCAGAGCAACAAAGCCCCCTTTTGAAAAAACCAGTTTAGGCTTTAATTTACGCAGAAGCCAATACGACTGCAATATGCCTAAAGCCAATTTAAACGGTGTTAACGCTGTTTTAAAACTAAAATGACGTCTTAGCTTACCTGATTGCACAGCGTGGTAAGCAATGCCCTCAGCTTCCACCAGTCTACGCTCAACACCCGTATTTGAACCGATATAGTGAATATCATACTCAGAGGCGAGTTCGTGAATTAAAGCAAGGTTGGGTGTCACATGCCCGGCCGTGCCACCACCTGTAAAAACAAGTACCTGTTGGCTCATATAGCCTCTTTTAGTAATAAACTCAAATCGATAGCACGCACAGATTTTGTAATCGCGCCTACGGAAATATAATCAACGCCGGTCTCGGCAATGCTTCGAAGCGTCGCTAATTCTACCCCGCCTGAGGCTTCTAAAATAATATTTTTATTCTTATTTTTTTTCATAGCAACAGCCTGAATAAGCATCGCATGATCAAAATTATCCAGTAGAATACGATCAGGTTTCGCTAAAATCGCTTCACGAAACTCATCTAGATTTTCTACTTCAACTTCCACCCACGTTCCGAGAGCCTGTTGACGAGCTTGTTTTACTGCTGCTGTAATCGAACCACAGGCTTTAATATGATTTTCTTTAATCAATACAGCATCATATAGACCAAAGCGATGGTTAACGCCACCACCACAACGCACCGCATATTTTTGCGCTATTCGAAGGCCTGGTAAAGTTTTACGTGTATCTAAAAGCTGCGTATGACAGCCCTCTAAACATTTAACATAACGCCTTGTTTCAGTTGCCGTGCCGGATAAGGTTTGTAAAAAATTAAGGGCCGCCCGTTCGCCCATTAATATCGCTCGTGTTGGGCCATAAAGCTTAGCAAGAACAGAAGGCTCGGCTAAATCATCACCTTCTTTGACCTGCCAATCGAGTTTAATCCGTGGATTAAGCTCAAAAAAAACTTGATTAACCCAGGGTATGCCGCACACCACCATCGGTTCACGAGAAATAATTTCTGCATGCGTCATGGCATGCTCTGGCAATAATGCGGCCGTTAAATCACGCTGGCCAACATCTTCAACTAAAGCTTTGACAACATCTTCAAGCAAAGCCCCTTTATCCCATGCTACAACACTCACGCTTCCACCTTTTTGCTTTTTGCATAACGCGCTTTCATCCAAGGCGGCGCCATAAACGTTGTAATAATGACCATGAGTATAATTGCAGAAAATAACTCATCAGAAAGTACACCCAATGTGCGCCCTATCGAGGCAAACACTAATCCGACTTCTCCCCGAGGTAACATGCCAATACCAATCAACAAACGATCATCATTCTTAGCAGCCCCCAAACCGCACGCAAGTTTTCCAAGTACCGCGGCGACGGTTAAGCCTAAAGCAATCACCAACACGCGCCAATCTAAAAACGATTCTAATTTAACTTGAATACCAATCAACATAAAAAACAACGGTGCGAGCAACGCCTCTAACGGCGCCACGAGATCTCGAATCTGCTTATCGGGTTTACCCTCAAGCGCATGTCCATCAAAAAATCCGTCGTGAATGATTAACCCTGCAGCAAAAGCTCCAATAATACTTGCTAATTGCGCCAACGTTGCAAGCCAAGCAAGCGCCATTACGAATACAAACGAAATCGCAAGCTTGGACTCCCAAGGCTCTAAGAATCTAAACACATGCACCATTTTACGCAGGACCCATGGGCCGATTAAAAGAACACCAGCAAAAAATAAAATCACCTGCATGACCACATGAACCAACACGCCCACTTCAATCACGCCGGTTAATACCACACTACTCACAATGGCCAAGATAATCAGGCCGAGCACATCATCAATCATGGCTGCACCCAAGATGGTTTTAGCTTCTCGCGTACGCAATTTATTCATTTCTTTTAAAACGCGCGCGGTTATGCCCACGCTTGTTGCCGATAACGTTGCAGCTAAAAACAAATCAGTTTTTAACGAACCTTCAGGCATGAGTAATAACGTCACCAAAAAACCAAGCAGGATAGGCACCAACACACCTAACAAAGCGACACGCATCGACTCTTTTCCCGTGTGCATGATTTCATCAATCGATGTTTCTAGCCCAACCATAAATAATAAAAAAATCACACCGTACCGTGAAAAGCTATCAACAACATACGCAACGCGAACTAAGTTTATGCCATTGTCGCCTTGCAGAATAGCCGCAACGTGCTGTGCTTCTGGCAACGTAGGTAAGTGCATCGAAACCGCTTTGGTCATGGTAGCACCCGATAGCACCTCGCCCATGATCTCAAAAATAGCACCGCCCTCTCGAAGTACAATCGCTAGCGGCAAACCAAAATAATAACAAAGATTTCCGAGCAAGACGCCCATGAGCAACTCACCTAAAACGCCAGGTTGATGCACAAGCTGGGCTGCATAACGCCCCATCAATCCAAAGAAAAAGATAAGCGTTACCCAAAGTACAACGGAGGCAACGGGATCATGATGTCCACTGCTCGCACTTGTAAAAGCGAAACTTGGTATTGCCACACACAGCAGCAACAACAACAAGCCAATACGCTGCTTGACTGAAAGCTCTGAGAAGCTCATGACAACACGTCCAAAGATTCTGAACGCTGTTTTGCAAGCATCAAACTTGTTTCAATCACAGAATCCGGATTCAGTGACACGCTATCAATGCCTTCGTTCATAAGCCACATGGCTAGGTCAGGATGATCAGAAGGACCCTGACCACATATACCTACATACTTGCCTGCTCGTTTACACGCCGTGATCGCCATACGAAGTAACGCCTTAACCGCCGGATCGCGCTCGTCAAATTGTTCTGCAACTAAACCAGAATCACGATCAAGCCCCAAAGTTAATTGGGTTAAATCGTTGGAGCCAATTGAAAACCCGTCAAAATACTCCAAAAACGCATCGGCGAGTAACGCATTCGACGGCAATTCACACATCATAATAATCCGTAAACCGGTGTCACCACGACGAAGCCCATGCTCACCAAGTACATCAATCACAGACGCGGCTTCCTGCACGGTACGAACAAACGGAATCATAATTTCGACATTGTCAAAGCCCATCGATTCTCGAACTTGCTTCACAGCGATGCATTCAAGTGCAAAACACTCGGCAAAGTCAGGTGAGACATAACGCGATGCACCACGAAAACCCAACATAGGGTTTTCTTCTTCAGGCTCATACAATGGGCCTCCTAGAAGATTAGCATATTCGTTTGATTTAAAATCAGACAAACGAACAATCACAGGTTTTGGATAAAATGCAGCGGCAATCGTTGCTATGCCTTCTTTAAGTCGTTCGACATAATAAGCAACGGGGGATGGGTAAGCCGCTGTTTTTTCAATAATTTGTTGCTTAAGCTCAGCATCTTCTAAATCATCAAACTCTAATAATGCTTTAGGGTGAATCCCGATAGAATTTGAAATCAAGAATTCTAATCGCGCAAGACCTACACCTGCATTAGGTATCGAGCGAAAAGAAAACGCACGATCAGGGTTCCCGACATTGAGCATGATTTTGAGCGGTAACTCAGGTAATTTGTCAATATCAATCACCGAACGCTCAAACGGAATCAGTCCTGAATAGACATAACCCGTATCCCCTTCCGCACAACTCACGGTCGCCTCTTCACCATCACGCAAATGCAGCGTTGCATCACCACAACCAACCACAGCAGGAATACCCAATTCACGTGCAATAATCGCCGCATGACAGGTTCGTCCACCTCGGTTCGTAACAATCGCCGAGGCACGCTTCATCACCGGCTCCCAATCAGGATCGGTCATATCAGAAACAAGCACATCGCCCGGTTCGACACGATGCATTTCACTCACATCATTGATGACCCGTACGCGTCCTTGTCCGATACGTTGACCAATGCTTCGACCTTCAACCATAATTTTGCCTTGCTGGGATAAGGCATAGCGTTCAAGCACTTGTTTTTCTGACGCAGCAGTACGGCTTTTTACCGTTTCGGGACGGGCTTGTAAAATATATAATTTACCATCAACACCGTCTTTACCCCACTCAATATCCATAGGACGGCCATAGTGGGCTTCAATCATCATGGCTTGGTGCGCTAAGTGCTCAATTTCTTTGGATGTTAATGAAAATTTTTGACGCCGTGTTGTATCAACATCTTGAATCATGACACGAGAATCAGCCTGTGGATCATCATTGAAGACCATTTCAAGTGCTTTTTCACCAAGATTACGACGAACAATGGCCGTACGGCCTTCAGATAGCGCAGGTTTGTAAACATAAAACTCATCAGGATTAACAGCGCCTTGAACCACCATTTCGCCTAATCCATAAGAAGACGTAATAAAAACAACCTGATCAAAACCAGACTCGGTATCCATCGTAAACATGACACCGCTTGCACCGCAATCACTGCGGACCATTTGTTGAACACCAACAGAGAGTGCTACATCATCATGCGCAAAATTATGGTGCACACGATAGGCAATGGCGCGGTCGTTATACAACGAAGCAAACACCTCTTTCATCGCGATTAAAACATTGTCAGGCCCTTGAATATTTAAGAGCGTTTCTTGTTGACCGGCAAACGATGCGTCTGGTAAATCTTCTGCCGTAGCCGAAGAACGTACAGCAACCGTAAAATCTTGATGACCAATGGTTTGCTCTAAATGCGCATAGGCTTTTCGTACCGCAGCTTCAAACTCAGGTGAAAAAGCTGTCTCCATCATCATGTGACGTATATTTGCGCCTACACGTGCTAACTCAGAGACATCATCGACGTTTAGGCCTTGAAGTGCATCTTGAATTTTCTGCCCAAGATTATTTTCAGCTAAAAATGCACGAAATGCATCGGCTGTGGTTGCAAAACCGCCAGGAACGGGTACATCGGCGCTACTCAGCTGACTTATCATTTCACCCAGCGAGGCATTTTTACCACCTACACGATCAAGATCTTTCATACTTAAGTTCTCAAAAAGAACAGTTTGCGTGATGACAGTCATAAATACCCTCGAGTCCTTCGAAAAATTAAACTTATTCTACTGAAATTCATGCCACGTGCAACTTCTATCGTAAGGAATAATCGACTATCATAAGGCATATTTATTTAACACGCTTATTTTCATGACATTATCATCACTTAATGCCATCTCACCGGTTGATGGCCGCTACTTAAAAAAAACACGGGCACTGAGTCCTTTCTTCAGTGAGTTTGGACTTATTTACTATCGCTTATTGGTTGAAATACGCTGGCTCGAATCCCTGGCGGCTAACCCCAAAATAAAAGAAGTGCCTGCATTCGCCCAAGCGGACCATGATTTTTTAAATAAAATTCTCGCTCATTTTGATGAAAAAGAAGCTAAAGCCGTTAAAGCTTACGAAAAACAAACCAATCATGACGTAAAAGCCGTCGAGTATTATCTTCGAGATAAACTCAGTGCATCAAAAAGCTTGGCGCCCATTACAAGCTTTATTCACTTCGCCTGCACATCAGAAGATATTAATAATTTAGCCTATGCCTTTATGGTCAAAGAAGCTTTAGCACAAGTGATTCAACCCACTCTGGCTGAAATTACAGGCGGCATCACACTTTTAGGTAAACAACACGGTGAAGCCAGTATGTTGAGCCGTACCCACGGCCAACCTGCCACACCAACAACGATCGGCAAAGAGCTGATCAATTTTGCTGCGCGATTAAAACGCCCGCTGCAACAATTAGCTGAAGTACTCATTTCAGCCAAATGCAACGGCGCTGTAGGCAATTACAATGCACACATCATTGCCTATCCGAATATCGACTGGCGTAAGCATTCAGCCCAATTTATTACAAAACTAGGCCTTGATTTTAGTGCTTATACAACACAAATCGAGCCTCACGATGGACTTGCTGAAGTTTCGCATCTAATGATTCGAATTAATAATATCTTGCTCGATTACACGCGCGATATTTGGTCTTATATATCCCTTGGCTACTTTAAGCAAAAAACAGTGGCTGGCGAAGTGGGTTCATCGACCATGCCTCACAAAGTTAATCCTATTGATTTTGAAAATGCTGAAGGCAATCTCGGGCTTGCTAATGCCTTGTTTAATCATTTTGCGGATAAACTTACACAGTCGCGTCTACAACGTGATTTATCAGACTCCACCGTACTTCGTAATCTAGGCGTCGCGTTCTCGTATGCTTTAATTGCTTTTCAAGCCATTGCAAAAGGCAATGATAAACTTCAAATTAATACCGAAGCCCTTCATGCCGATCTTGATGCAAACTGGGAAGTGATTACCGAAGCTGTCCAAATGGTGATGCGTCGACATCAAGTGCCGCATGCTTACGAAGCGCTACGTGACTTTACTCGTGGAAAACGCGTCAACAAAGACACGTTACAGCAATTTATTCAAACATTAGAGCTCCCTGAAGCTGCCAGAACCGAATTATTGGCCCTTACGCCGCAAAACTACACAGGACTTGCTGGCGCTTTGGTGAAAGCCTTTACATGAATTCCAGCGCAGCACAGCAAGGCAAGACATGTGAGGTCGATGTGCTCGTCATCGGTGGCGGGCTCGCTGGCCTGCACTATTGCCTTGAGTTATTAAAGCACAATCCAAAAACCAGGATTACGCTCATCAGTAAAACGGCGCTTGGTGAGTGTAACAGCAGCTACGCCCAAGGCGGTATTGCAAGTGCTTTTGACCCAAGCGACTCTGTCCAATCTCATATTGAAGATACGTTAAAAGCCGGCGATGGTTTGTGCTACCCACCGAGTGTAAAATCCATCATCGAGCAAGGCCCTGCCGCAATTGACCAACTCGGCCAGTATGCCGTTCCATTTACGCAAACGCATACAGGCCAATATGCCTTGGGTCATGAAGGTGGGCATTCAAACCGCCGCATTTTACATGCCGGTGATCAAACGGGCTCATCGATTATCCAAACGTTATTAGCCTTGGTGCATGCACACCCTCAAATTCAATGCCTCGAAAACAGCACGGCGGTTAATCTAATTACCCAGTATCATCCACATCGGATCGATCACCAAGGCGAGGTGCTTGGCGCTTATATTCTCGACAGCACACAGAATAAAATTCATACCTATCTTGCGCGCTGCGTGGTGCTTGCAACCGGTGGCGCGGGTAAAACCTACCGATATACCAGTAATGCTATGGTTGCAACAGGCGATGGCGTTGCCATGGCTTACCGTGCCGGTGCACGGGTTGGGAACATGGAATTTTATCAATTTCACCCGACCCTACTGCATCATCATAAAATTACTAATTTTTTAATATCTGAAGCCGTACGAGGCGAAGGCGGTGTGCTTTTAAATGCCGACACCCACAAACCCTTCATGGCGAAATACGCACCCGAACAAAAAGATCTGGCCACACGAGATATCGTCGCTCGCGCTATATTTAGTGAAATTGAGCAAAGCGAAAATCAGTTTGTCTATCTTGATATTACCCATCAATCGCAAGCTTTTTTAAAAAAACGCTTTCCTCAAATTTATGCGACCCTGGCTTCGATTCATATCAACATGGCGGAAGATCTGATTCCTGTAGTACCTGCAGCTCATTATCAATGCGGTGGTGTACTTACCAATACGGCAGGACAAACTGATTTAGAACGCCTTTATGCCATCGGCGAAGTCGCTTTTACAGGCCTACATGGTGCCAACCGCTTGGCAAGCAATTCATTGCTTGAAGCCGTTGTTATGGCCTCTCATGCCGCACGTGCTAGTCAAAAAAATATTGCAACACCGTACCAGCTTAAACACAGTATTCCAACGTGGAACTCACCTACACACGTTAATAACAGACGTGCTGGTCAAATTAATACCCATTGGCGAGGTTTACGCGGCGAAATGATGTCGTATGCAGGCATTGTACGTACCGAGGCAGGCCTGAATGATCTTTTACAGCTGATTCAACAACGTAAAAAAATTATCGAAGATTACTATTGGACACACGCCATCACACGTGATTTTATTGAATTACGTAACATCGTGCTGAATGCCGAACTGATTGTAAGCGCTGCATTGGTCAGGCGCGAATCACGGGGTGGGCACTATCGTGATGACTATCCTAATAAAAGCTCCTACGCACAAGAAAGTATTGCTCGGCTTAATGCACCACAAACTCCATTTATTGCAGATAGGTAATTCTTATGTTTACAACCGACACAAGCTATACTCCAGAAAAAACACGCATGCAGGTCACGCAAGACATGCAAATCTGCCAAAGCGATTATCCGCTTGATTGGTATCAAGAAGATTATATACCTTATGCCGAAGAGTATTTAGCCCTCCCCGATCGCAAGCTGACCACCGTACTTAATTGGATGACGCCCTATATTCAAAAAGCACAAAGCCACTTTGGGCCTAATTTACTTTTGCTTGCGCATTATTACATGGGCGGTGAAATTGTACGTCTCATAGAGCAATTTGGTGGTCAGATCGGTGATTCATATCAACTGGCTTTGATGGCGGCAAATAACCCCGAAAAATCAATCATTGTCGAATCTGCCGTGCATTTTATGGCCGAGTCTATCAGTATTTTGGCGCATGATAATCAGCAGGTATTTATTACTAATCCTAAATCAGGCTGCACCATGGAGATGCTTTCCAAAGATTTTATGGTTCAACCGGCTTTTACTGAGCTCAACGCACGCTACGGCCAAGATAATATTTTACCAATTTGCTACATGAACACCTCAGGTCGCGTTAAAGCCATGACCGGTGCACAAGGTGGCGCTGTATGCACAAGCTCCAACGTTAAGAAAATTTTTGAATGGGCACGCGCTAAAAACAAAAAAATCTTATTTATTCCAGACCAACACATGGGTGAAAACGTCGCCCACTGGCTCGGCATTCAAAATATTGCTCGATGGCCAGGGGGTACTGCAGGTGCACAATACAGTCTTGAACAACAAGATGCAGCTACGCTAAAAACATTTGATCAAGCTGAACTTATACTTTTTGGAAGTGAATGCACCGTTCATACGCTTTATACCGCTGAGATGTGCGCTTACTGGGAATCCAAAGGCTATTCTACCGTCGCCCATCCAGAATGCCGAAACGAAGTCATTCGTGTAGCACAACACGCAGGTTCAACCGCATTTATTTGGGATCATGTGATAAACGATCGTGCCAAGACCAAGCGTTATGCCATTGGGACCGAAAACCATATGGTTGAAAACTTAAAACAACATGCCGAAACACTTGGCATTCACGTGGTAAATTTAGCCGAAGCGCCAACATCAAACAGTCATAATAATCTAGGATGTGGCTGTGCCACCATGTCACGTAACGATCCACCGCACCTTGTGGCTTTACTTGATTTACTGCGCCAAGGCAAAGCCATGGCATACAACGAAGTCAAAGCCGGGGATGCGGTCAATGAGTTCACAGGCCTAAGGGGTCGGTTATCCGATCAAGATCAAGCCTGGGTGATTCAAAACGCTAAAATTGCGCTGCAAAACATGATCAAAATTACTGAAGCGTAAGAATTATATCGGCAACATGTTCGGCTGTCATATTTCGGCTGTGATATTTCGACTGACTGAAATATCACACCAATAAGATGATCTTAATTTGACTAAATAGACTTATATGGTATCATATGGGCACATAAATTACTTGAGAGCTAACCCATGCCTATACTAGAGCTACCATTACCTATCAAACCACCGATTCAGCGTTTAACGTTTACTGGTACAACAGATCCTCTATCCAAACGAATCAATCGTTTGAACAATTCAAGCTACCAGTCAACCACATATTCAAGTGTCATGGGTGTCAATATGACGACGAACGAGGTTGAAAGCCAAGGCGTGTATGAGACGTTATCTCAAAATAGAGCAAGTAAACAAAGTTGTCATATTGGTGTATCCGGGTGGTATAACCTTGATGTGATCGCGCTTCGTCGTAGCGAACGAGGCATTCTATTTGATAGCAATCCCGAAGTCGCTCTTTTCTTCGATCATACGTTTAGATGTATTCTTGATTCAGAAAACAGAGAAGCATTTATTCGAAACATGAAGATTTCCATCAATAAATGGAATTTTGATACGACAATAAACCTTCCAAAAGAATTGCTGAAATATACATTACGTATAGCACCCAACTTTTCGGAGGCTTGCGATGTGGACTTAAGCCCTGAATACGAAATAGATGTACATGGTAAAAATTACAAAGGGTGGTTAGCAACGGAGGAGCGTTACACGTTTATCCGTAATCTGGTATTACATAATAAAATAGTAACCATTACTGAGGATATTACGAATACAGCCGCTTTTAAAGAAATACATAATTTATTGGAAAATAACGCAATAGAAATTGATACGCTTTATGTAAGCAATGTTCATCATTATATTAATGGAGAAAAAAAATCTGATTTTCTTCAAACGGTGTCTTATTTGTCAAATGAAAAGACCCTGCTGATTGATTCAGAAGATATGAATGGTCTTGGTCTTGAACAACGGATCGTACGTTGTGATGAATTAAAATTACCTGAAGAGCGATTAGCACGTTGGTTTTCTCGACCTTCTCAAACTGAAACCCGAGGCAATATAACGCTTTCTTCACACACAGACACTTTTTTTGAAAAACCGGTCGATAATAAAAAAACAGCTTTTAATTACCCTGTCGTCCTCTCCATTACTTTGCTCGTTGCTGCTGGTGCCTATATTTTCAATCAATTAAATCAATTAAATCAATTAGGTGATCTACATCAAACCGATGAAGCTCCACAGCCACAACCGTGATCTTCTTAATAAAACGGTGATTTTGAGTAAATATATGATTAAGCTACTTAATTACTTAGCTTAGCATGTTATCATTACACACATCCAACAGTCAGCGATTTTTGAACCTATAAGCTTATCAAGGGATGTATTTATGCTGTCGGCGTTGAGCTAACCCACCCTTGAGGTGGGAAGCCTGAACTGACACAGACGCAGCCCACCTGAATCTCAGGGTTCAAAATCCTTGGCTGTTGGTGCTTTAAAACAAATCTTCAGAAGAAAGCCCCAAACGCTCAACCAGTAAGCCCCGCAATGTTTTGAGCGCCTCCACTTGTATTTGTCGCACACGCTCGCGCGTTAAATTAATTTCAGCGCCAACATCTTCAAGTGTGGCTTTTTCAAAACCGTGCAAGCCAAACCGACGTGCTATCACTTCTTGTTGATTTTCTGTTAACTCTCCAATAAACGCCTCAATATGCTCGCGTATATTTTCGTTGGTTAACCATTCCGCTGGATTCATGCTATTTTCATCGGCAATGGTATCCAATAGTGATTTGTTTTCATCAAAACCAAACGGTGTATCAATCGACGTGACCTTATCGTTTAAACCCAAGAGCTTGCGTACATCTTCCAAAGGTTTATCGAGCATTTCTGCAATTTCCTCTGCAGATGGTTCATGATCAAGTTGCTGGGTTAGTTTACGCGCAGCTCTTAAGTAAACATTGAGTTCTTTGACCACATGAATCGGTAAACGAATGGTGCGCGTTTGATTCATAATAGCGCGCTCAATGGTCTGCCTTATCCACCACGTGGCATACGTTGAAAAACGAAAACCTCGTGTGGGATCAAACTTTTCAACCGACTTCATTAAGCCTAAATTACCTTCTTCAATTAAATCCAAAAGAGGCAAACCGCGATTCAAATAACGACGTGATATTTTGACGACCAAACGTAAATTAGATTCAATCATTTTTTTACGGGCGGCCTCATCGCCTTTTAGGGCGCGTGTTGAGTAATAAACTTCTTCTTTAGCCGTGAGTAAGGGCGAAAAACCAATTTCTCCCAAATAGATTTGCGTGGCATCCATGGTTTTAGAGAATGTCTTTCCTGGGGTGCCTAAATCTTCCTGCTCATTATTCAAAACTTTTTTTGTTTTACTCGACTTTTTTTTGCTTTTAGCTTTTACCACATCATCTGCTAGAATATTCGCATCATCTATCTCATCATCGACAGGATCGATATCTAGCTCTAACTCCAATTCAAGCTCACTACGACTGCCCACATCCATTTGATTTGTCATGTTGCTTCCTCGCAGAATGATGCACTTAGTTCTATTGTTGCAATAGAATTGGGTTACTTGTCAAGTTTTTTTCTTTAAATAATTCAATGGGTTCACCGGCTCACCGCGTCGCCTTACTTCAAAGTGAACGCCCCAGAAGCGCCGATTAACGACACCCATTTCAGCAATCACCTGGCCTTGCTTAACCTGCTGGCCACTACGAACTAAAAGTTTTTGATTGTTTCCATAAGCGGTTAAATATTCTGTATCATGTTTTAAAATAATCAAGTGCCCATATCCTGGCAGTCCACTCCCTGCATAAGCAACAACGCCTGCAGAAGATGCACGAATTTTAGAACCTTTTTTACCGGCAATATCAATACCTTTTCGACCTTTGCGCGGCGAAAACGTCCTCATGACTCGCCCCTTGGCCGGCCACAACCATGTCGATTTACCCGATATCAAAGGTAATTGAGGTGGTCTTGGTAGTGATTTCGCTAAATCCGAAGCAAAATTCTCAACCGAAGATGTTGATTTAAGCTTAATAACCTGCCCTATTCTAAGCGCATAGGGCGACTTGAGGTGATTTAATGCAGCCAGACGATGATAATCTTGGTCATAACGAAATGCGATGGCATATAATGTTTCACCTTGCTTCACCACATGTTTTTCTACAGAGGGGTTGGTTCCATACCACGTTGACTCTTCGACTGGGGCCAGGCCCCCTTCGCGCATGCCACAACCTTGCATCAGTAAACTTAGAAAAAGCCCCAAAAACAACGCTTGCTTGCGAAATCGAACCATGAGTTTATTAACCTCTTATTTTGATCACCAAATAGCCCATCAATAATGCTACAACAAGAAGCCAACCAATCCAATCAATCCAGCGACGAACATGCTTTTCAACACGCGCCCCGAACACAACAACCAGTCCCGAGACTAAAAAAAATCGCGCCCCTCGCCCAACAATCGAAGCCAGCACAAAAGGAATAAACGCCATCTGCATGGCCCCAGCTGCAATCGTAAATAATTTATAGGGTATGGGTGTGAAACCGGCTAAAAGTACAACTCCAACGCCCCATTGGTCAAACCAACTTCGAACATGCTCATAAGCAGAGGCATACGAGGAGGCTAAGATATGGGGTTGCAAAACATCCATAAAAAACATACCCAACACATATCCAAAGCACCCACCAAGCACAGAAAACATCAACGTGATTAAGGCATAATGCCAAGCACGCTTAGGTGTAGCTAACCCCATCGTTAACAACATGATGTCCGGCGGTATAGGAAAAAATGATGACTCCGAAAACGATACGCCAGCCAAATAATAGCGTGCATGACGATGCCCCGACCATGCCAGCATTTTATCGTAGAGATAAGAGAAAATTTTCATGCTGTAAACGAGGCTCCATCCGTCCAAGCTGCAAGGTGATCAAACACTTTATAATGCGTCATATCCAGATGAAGTGGTGTGATCGAAACCATACCTTGGCTCACAGCATAAAAATCAGTCCCCGGTCCGGCATCAGCTTCGTTTCCTGGTGGCCCAATCCAATAAATATCTCGACCTCTTGGATCGGTTGTTTTAACCGTCGGCTCGGCTGCATGGCGTGTGCCTAAACGCGTGACTTCTATACCGCGAATTTTATCGAGCGGTATATTAGGAACATTAACGTTTAATATTGTTTGGGATCTCAGCGGGTCTTTTTTAAGTTTTATCGCCAAATATTTTATCACGGAGGCCGCCGTTTCATAATGCTCTACTGGCCGCCCGACCAATGAAACGGCAATGGCAGGAAAGCCTAAATTTCGCCCTTCCATTGCGGCCGCAACCGTGCCTGAATAATGAACATCATCCCCTAAATTCGCCCCATCGTTAATACCTGATATGACCATATCAAATTTTACATCAAATAAACCGGTCAATGCCAAATGCACACAATCGGTTGGCGTACCCTCTGTACTGTAATACCCGTTATCTAATTGCTTCACGCGCAATGGCTTGGTTAACGTTAAAGAATTACTTGCGCCACTCCGATTACGATCAGGAGCTATCACATAGATTTCAGCAAAATCTCTCAACGCTTCGGCAAGCACTTTAATTCCTGGCGCAAGCACACCATCATCGTTACTTACTAAAATTCTCATGCTTAGCCCTCAGGTGAAGCCAACCAACGAACCACTGCCAGGTGCTCTTGCAACAGTTTTTGATTATTTTTTAAGCTTTTATTGAGTTCGACTTTATTTGGATTTTTTTCCAGTGCATGTCGTTGCTCTGTGATCATGGTTTGTAAGGCCAAAATATCTTTGCCATAAGCTTGTTGATCGAGTCGCAGTTTATAGGCCAATTGATTAACTCGCATGGATATATTACTTAATTGCTCGCAACTTATGTTTTTAGGTGGATGGTCAGGGCATTGCCGCATTGCTTGCTGCAATGCTTTCGGATTGGTTGAATATTTCTGTTCGTTTCCAGGTGAACATGCCGACAAGCCCATCAAAATAACACCGAGCCCAAGGGTAGAGATGATTTTATTTTTAGCAAACATGATTTTATACTCCACTATGCATAGATAAACTTAATCAACCTAGTCTACCTAACTTAATCAAGTACGTAAAAACATTCTTTTTAGTTTTTTATCAAGCCAAATGTTACAGATTAGGGGTTGAACCTGGATTTTGTTTTTTTTCTTGTTCATGTTCGTCTGAGGATTTTTCTTCTTTTATTTTGTTTAAAGCATCTTTAAACGATTGTTTAGCATTGCCTCGCTCAATCGTTGTATCAACATCATCAGCTTCTTGCTCAGGTCTCGTTTCTTCTTCAAACATAGATTTTAATATATTTGCCATGTTCTCGGGCTTTGGTGAGTCAGGTATCATCGCCATAGTGCCTGACGAATCAGACGACTTAGGTGAGTATTGATTGACTTCTGTACCAGCATTTGACGACGCTGGGCTATCCCTTACAACCAAATCATCAAATTCAAAACAGTCAATCTCGAGCTTTTGCACAAACGTGCCTGAACTATAAGGCTCTTTAACGTCTTCTACCGGCTTTTGCATAAATGTGCCTGAACTATAAGGCTCTACAACTTCTTCTACCGGCTTTTGGACAAATGTGCCTGAGCTATAAGGCTCGGCGATAACTGTGCTAATATCTGACAAATCCTCTGAAACAACAGACTCATTTTTCGCTACTTGTTTTACTTGTTTTACGAGCTCTACTTGTTTGGGCTCAATTAAGTCTTTTAATGCACTTATAAATATTTTTGTTTGCTCTGATTGTGCTCTTTCTGGTACGCGTTGAATTCCTAAAAAGTCGAGCGTTCGTTCAGTTCGTGTGGCAAGTGCTTTATCTTGATTATGCAGTTGCTTTTCTAGTTTTTTAATTTGCTCTTCGATCTTGCTTTGCACAGTTTGGTAGCGCGCATCACTTAAAGTTCCTTCAGGTAGTACTTTAGTTATCTCATAAACTTGCTCTAGAGAGAGATTATTGCTTGCTAAAATTTGCTCTAATTCCTTGATGTTTTGATTGAAGCTTAAATTATCTTTTGGATGTAGCGCTTCTAATTGAGTCAAGAAAGCAGAAGGATTTTTATCAATTTGAGTTATAAGCTGGTTAAAATCTTGAAGTTTTAATCGATCGTTTGGGTTGTCTCGCATGAGTTCAGTTTGTAAAAAGCCTAAGTTTTGAACTTGATTGGATAAGGGATTGTCATTCAATGCACGCGTATTATCTAAATACTCACTTATGGCAGAACCCACTTGATATTGCATGAAACTTGGCATATCAATACGAGTACCAGACTTCTTAACGACGATTCCATCTTTTTCAATGTGGATTTTTTCTAAATATTCAGGTGGTGCATAACACGGTGTTGTCGATATTTTTCCGATTGGCGCTTGCTCCGTGCTCAACAACGTTTTTCTATCAGCACAAAACACCCGCCCATCATCATATAAAAAATTAGAAAGCTTGATATCTGGATGATAATGACCTGAATCTTCAAGTTTAAGTAAAAAATCAGATAATTGTGAAAAACATGTTTGCGCAGTTTTGCCTTTAACTTCACTAGATTCAGAAGCCAAACGCTCAGAAAAGTGAGATAAATCGCCACCTGATGCGTATTGGCTCAGCACCACCGGTTGATACCCTACCTCATCAAACTCCTCGTTACCCTTAAAAGGCAACATCATGGTGGCATAATCTTCTGAAAAATATTCAGATACGGGATGGCGTTGTAAGTCCGCTTCATCACTTAACGTTGACCTATCTTCTACACGAATCACCAAGGGGTTGGGCTCACCATCAATATCTAAAAAGAAATTAACATTATTCTTACCACCTAATTTCTGCGTGTTATATTCATCAAAATTTTGTTCTACCACGCCTTTAATCGCTTCTAATTTAGCATAACTTAACGCAAGAAAATGCCGATGCTCAAGCGTTCTCGCTTGTAACTTTTCATCTTGATTGGATAAGGCAAACAAACGTCGATTAACACGTTCATAAGTTTTGAGATCATTAGGGCTTTGAAGTAATGCATCACGCTCAATCAAGAGCGTGTATAATGTCTCACCTTCATAGGGGGTTTCTTTTTTATTTGATGCACGTTGGACCGCCTGTGCAAACTCGACACTTTTAAGGTAGGCCGAAGCATCACGGTGCACACCTATTTTCTGTAACTGCTGCTCCCAGCCTACATTCGTTGTATTATTAATCCATGCATCAAGCTCTTGTGACGGAGGTGCCCTCTCAATAAGCGCATTCAACCCTTGCAGTCGATAAATTTTTTGCATGGCATCATCGTCGGCCGTCGCATTAAAATCATCGATAGCTTGCTCAATTTTTTTATATTGTCGTAAACCACTGTTTAACGCTAACAAAGGCATAAACAATCCATGAATAAATCTTTATGAATAAATTATAGACTAATATTAATTTTTATGATTTTATTTATGATATTTTGTACAAAAAGGCTGCTTAGGTAGGCGCCCATATTTTAAATCAACCCGAATTAGCCCACATGATTCTGTAGAATAAACAGGAATATGTTGTTTTTCGTAAGCAGTCATCGCTTTAGCATGCGGGAAATGATAACGGTTATCAAAACCATACGAGGCAATTGCAGCAACCGGTGCGACCTGCTTTAAAAATAGCTCAGATGACGATGTTTTACTGCCATGATGCGGTACAAGCAAAATCGATGATTTCAGCGCTTCGGCGTAGCGCTTAACTAAATAACGCTCGCCTCTTCGCTCAACATCGCCGGTTAAAAGCACTTGGCCTGTGTTATTTTTGACTTGCAAAATGCACGAATGATTATTTTTACTTCGTGAAGCCTGAGGCATAGGAAAAAACTCAAACGTAATCCCATCCCAAACCCAAGATGGATGATCGTGACAACTGCTGCCGCGATGATAAAAATCTGGATCATCAACAATAAGATTCTGAATCATAAATGCTTGCTCTAATGACGCTAAACCGCCGCGATGATCGAGATCAGGATGACTGATAACAACAGCATCTAACGCCTTCACGCCCAATGTTTTTAAATAAGGTATGAGAGCAAGCGTCCCCATATCCCCTCCACGATAAAATTTCATGCCTGTGTCATAAATTAAATTATGCTGAGCCGTTTGAACCACAACCGACAGCCCTTGACCAACATCTAAAATATTAATATGCGCCTCGCCCCAGCGTATTTTTTCATGCTTCGGAAACACGCCCGGAAGCATCAAAATCATTGAAAGCAGTAAAAATCGCACACGTGGAAAAATAAAAAACAAAATAAAACCCAAAAGCATACTCAGCGGCATGATGAGCGATACAAATGATAGGTTAAAATTTATCGCAGAAAAACCATCGATCCAATGCAAATACAGCAATAAAACATGCACCACGGGTTTTAATATCATCGAGGCCCAAGAAGCTGGAATAATAGGCTCCAAACATACGGCAAGCAGACTCAATGGAATCATCACAAAACCAACCCAGGGAATAGCTAATAAATTCGCAAAAAAACCATTTAAAGAACCATACGAAAACAAATACAACGTTAATGGCATCAAGCCCAACAAACATGCCAATTGTAAATACAGTGTTTTTATCATACGGTGATGATGCTTTGCTATCAGCTGATTCATACTCACTAAAATAGCCACCGCGCCGAACGATAAATAAAAACCAGGCATCATCACAGAATGCGGTTCAAATAAAATCACAGATAAC
This sequence comes from Legionellaceae bacterium, assembly GCA_029212505.1. Classification (GTDB taxonomy): domain Bacteria; phylum Pseudomonadota; class Gammaproteobacteria; order Legionellales; family Legionellaceae; genus JAALKW01. The sequence continues at coordinate 42,077 of JARGOS010000009.1, forward strand.
AACGCATATCGCCACGCTTGCCAAACCGTAAAACATGGCCCTCCCATGTGCCGCAACAGCATAAAGAAACACACCACCAACGCACGCTGCGCCGGTACACCAAAACCGGCCAACACACTGTAAGCAAAGGCTACAAACAAAGCACCAACACTTGCAATGCGTTGTGCTGGAATAATAAGCGGCAACCAACCGAGACGTGAACTTATCCAACGTAAAAATCCAAAAGTCAAACCAGCAACCAGTCCTATATGAGCACCCGAAATAACCATGAGATGCGTCGTACCTGTTCGTCTAAATAGCGCCCAGGTTTCTTGATTAATTTGCGAACCAAGCCCCACGGTTAAGGCTTGTAAAATACCCGCTGTTTTTGTACCCAACGTTCGTGACGAAAGATGTGTTGATACGTGTTGGCGAACCTCAAGTAAGCGCTGTTTGATCGCATGCGTTTGTCCCAAGTACTTAAAACTATTTTGCTTCGAATAACCCACCCATTCAATATGACGGGCTTTAAGTGAGCGCACAAAATCAAAGCCACCTGGATTACCTAAATTTTGAGGTTTTTTTATTTTAGCCTGGAGCTGCCAAATCTGACCTGCAACCACATTTGGACAAAATTTATAACAAGACAATAAAACACGTGCACGAACAGGTTGATGATTGAGTGTTAGCAGCTTAAATTCAAATTGCGTTTTATCTGAGGTTTTTACAGGAATAGAAGCAATAACGCCTTTCAGAACCACGTGCTTAAGAACAGGTTCTTTAGGCATCGCATGCGACGCAATATACGCTTGATGACATGCAGCCCATACAAAGCCTAAAACAAAGAGTACAACAAGAAGCCACCGAGGCCTAAACAAAAGAAAGATACCCAAGATACCCAAGATAGAGCTATTCTTAAAATAAAAGCATGCGACCCCTGTAAAAAAGCAGAGGATTTCCATATTCGCTGTAGGTTGGATGTGCGAAGCGTTACCCTACAATATTTATAAGAAAATACCAAGCGCTTCTTCAATTTCTGTGATTTGCTTTTCGTGCTTTACAATTTCACCTTCGAGTTCTAACTCGTTTTCTTGTAGCGTCAACAAATTATTCAGCATAGTAATAAAATCCACGCCTCCGGTACGATAAGCCATTTGAGAAGATGCCAACGTTTGTTTCGCTTGTGGCAGCAGCCGATCTCGAAGTAATTTAATTAATTTTTTCGAGCGATGAATGATTAAAAATGCATTTTTTACACGATAACCAAGATCTAGATACACTTCTTGAAACTCTTCAAGGTTGGCATGATAACGCGCAACCGATTCTCGAACCGCTTTATTTTGTTTATCTATAAAATATAACGGAAGCGTTGCTTTCAACACAGCTTGGTAACCCGACGCGCCAATGGCTCGATCTCTAACATGTTCGGCTTCCAGTTCAAAATCAGAAAAATAATCCATTTTGCTCAAGGTGATACTTTCTTTTGATTTTGCGACGTTTTTTCTGCGAACATTTAAACGCGGGGAGCGCTTTTTGATCGCATCATTCAGGTCTTCAGCTTTATGATCAAATGGCGTGAGCATCAAATGCTCAGGCGTTGTAATATGAACGTCGAGATTACGATTAACAATATTATTAATATCTGTAATTAATGATTGTTGTTCCTGCTGTAAGCTAATTAAACGCATCTCGAAACGCGAAAGCTCTGTCTGTGCACGAAATACATCTTGCTCTGGCGCATGTTTTGAACCATATTTTTCTTCTGCTTTCTTTTCCAAAGCTTCAAGTAGCGCTTGATTATGTTCTAAAATTCCTATCGCTTTATTTACATAATAAAGATCATAATACTTACGTTTTAATTGTGAAATAATCGATATCGTCACCGCCAAATACTCAGCATCCGCCCGAGTGGCATTAATTTTTGCAATTTTCCACCGTGAGTACAGCTTTCCAGGAAAAGGTATCTCTTGTGAACCTCCCAAAAGCTCAAGCCCTTGTAAAACTCGCTCATCCGCTTGATTGCCTTCGAGTGTGAAATAACTGGCAATAAACACAGGATCAGGAAGCGAGCGAGCTTGCGATATAACGTTTTTTTCAGCCATCCATCGGTCATGTGCCGCCCGAATGTTTGGGTTGTTTTTTGTTGTCTCTTCAATAAGCGAAGCAAGGGTTTTTGTATTAATCTTAACAGCTTCACGCATGAGCTCAGCGACAATGGGTGATGGTGTTGCCTGTACTTCTTGATTGAAAACAAAACAAGCAAGCCCTGCTAAAATATACATCTTAAATACATTCATGCTTTTAATACCCCAAACACATCTAATCATTCGGTTCTTCTTGCCAGATAAAGAGCTTTTTAATTTTTTCCCAAAACGGTGCACCCGCAACAAAAAATCCTAAGATAGTGATCACATCAATTAAAAACATCGTGAGCCAATAATAATTAATGCCTACTTTTGGAATAAACTCTGGTCCCACGTACGATAATATCCAGTTCAACAACATTCCACCAAAAAATAAACTCAATCCCACGCGGTATCTCAAGCGGCTGATGGGCGATGGGGAGACTTTTTTCTGCTTTCCAAAATATGCACGCACTTTTGCTGTTAGAGCCTGCGTAGCTTCTTTTCCAGCTAGAGCCGCACCCAAAAGCAAAAAAACCTCGGGTATGCCGACTAAAAATACCGTCACAAGCGTTGCTTTAGTTTCGACCGCTAGATTAAACCAAGGAATAATTAAAGCAACCAAAGGGCTTACAAAAGATAAAACAATGCAAACCACACCCAGACGATATTTTAATACATCGTGCCCCTGTTTCATGCTCCCTTCTCGGCTAAATCAACATAAGATATAAATTCTTCAAACTTTCCTGTAGGACCGACAGGAATCTCATCATGGTATGTAATCGAAATATTAAACGGAAATCCTAAATTTGTTTGATATAACTGCTTAAAATAGGCCTCTTCTTCTGCTGAAAATATTTTAGAACTCACGATCTTAATTTCAATATCATCAACCGTACGTTGAATAAATTGAAATTTTCTAATAGCACCCAACGTGCTTTCATCCACATCATCATATTCGCCTAAATAAGGGAAACACGACTCACCATGCGGCATCATCAAGCGATTACGTTCACGGCCATAAATTTTTTGTAGCACGGGTAAACTGCGCCCACAAGCGCAAGGCTCCCCCCAGCTTGCATAGTCGCCCAACTCATAACGAATCAATGGCGTTGCATAATTTAACAACCCTGTAACCAGCACTTTGCCGACTTTGCCGACCTCACACGCATCACCGTGAGCGTCAATAATTTCTAATTTTACATGCTCTGTATTGACGTGGTAATGATGATATTCAGGGCATTGTTGGGCAATATTACCAAATTCAACACAACTATATGTGTCGCTTATCTTAACCTGCGGCCATGCTTTCTTGACTCGACTTATTTGTTTAGGCGTTAACATTTCACCCGTTGTACGAAGTTCATGAAGGCTTGGTATGTAAATTTTATGTTGAGAACAATACTCAGCAAGCGCTAATAATTGCGATGGATACGTCGCTAAGTAATAAGGCTGATATTTTATTAAGGCTTCGATTTGTTTATTTGTCTCACTAGCAATATTAACCAAAACACCAGGCCCTGTGAGGTGATATTTACTTACGGGTGGCCCCCAGTTTGCTTGAACATGGCCCTCGGGTGCTTCTGCAACACCTCGTTTGAGCCAACGAATAAACATGAGCTTCTGCTTAAAATCACGCGCGTGCCAAGCATGCTCCCGCAGCATTAAGGCATCATAAAATAAACGCGTAAAATCAGTGCCTAAAACACGTACTGCCTGCCCTGTTGAGCCCGATGTTTCGAGAGGATATGTCGCACCATGCGTGCTTGGAAGCGCTGTTGAGATCAGGCTTTCTCCAGCCAACTGAACCTGCGCCCGAGAAAGCATAGGAAGTTGCGTAAAATGCTCTATATCTAGCTTTGTATCGAAGACCACATCCGCATAATAGTCTTGATAAAACGGCACGGTAGTATAAGCATGCTGAATAAGCTTATCCAATTGCTGCTGTTGCTTCTCAAGAAACGCTTTCTGCGATTGATATTGAGAGTCCGTAAGCATCGCCTGCAATGTTTTCATGGCACTATTCATAATGACTTAACCACCAGCGCTGAATAATTTAAGCTTTTTGCATCAGGAAAATAATTCGCTATCACATGCTGCTTTGTTGGAACATAAAAACCAAGGCGAGTTAGTTTATCAATCATAGGATCAACAAACCGACCGTTTTTTTTTTTAAAAACATAAGCTTCAGGCGAAATTTGACCATATTTTTTTATATAACGAGCATATCCAGGAAGCAACACGCCAGATAAAACATAGGCGTGATGCATATCGCGTGCTAGCATAAACACATGCTCCATACAGCGTCTGGCTAGCTCACCTGTAATGTTTGTTTTTTTATTCGTTGTAGAAATAATATAAAGCGCATTGCAATCATTAAGTGTCGATTGCCCTAGAAAACATCGTTCATGGACATGATTCCAGCTTTTAAAATCAGATAAGTCATTCGGATCATAACGATAAGGATGGGCAATCATACTCCCGTATATGCCCATGCTATCTTCTGCCACGAAATAACCCTCTGAAAATGCGCTAATTCGAGCGCTTAAATCTTGCTCTGTTGCTCTAGCAGCTTTAGGCCATATGCTCTCAAGTTCAAGTAATTGAGGTAAATCATGGTGAGTTGCATTACGTATTTTAAACATTATGTGAGATGATAAATTAATTGTAACAAGGCCTGTTGGTCACTGATTTTTGACTTACCCGAAGCAACGTACGTTCCATCACCATTCACATGACATCCTTCCAGTGTGTCGCAGGCAACACGACCACTTGTGCCCGCCTGCTGCGTATTGACCGAGTTATAAAATGCATATACATAACTCGCAGCAAGCCCTATATTATCAGAAATAAGATACTCAAATCCAACACCTGTTCTTAAGCCAATCAACTGTTTCTTTTCCGAAGAATAAAGTCCCGCAGTCGTCGCCGTCAATTCTGTGGTATCCGTGGTCAACGTACCTGATGATTGATGTGTCGAATTTTCCACTACATGGATTTGATTGTAATTAATCCCTACGCGTGCAAAAAGCAAAGAATTAGATGTGACTAACAAACCTGGTTTTATATCAAAAGAAGGGACAAGCACATTCCCTGAAATCGTCGTCGTGGCCGAAAGTACATCGTTCCTAACTACCGAACTCGAACCAAACTCTGTTTGAACAACTGTAACGTTCATTTGACTAGCACGACTGGAGGATGTTTTTCTTGTTCCAAAAATATTAAGGCCTAATTCGGTCCCCAAATAAAATGGTTTGTACACACGCCTACCGTAACCTGCAATTAGATCCCCCATAAAACCAAACCTAAAACTCCGGTTATTAGTGGAGTTAAGTATATTATTGGTGGAGGTGTTATACGTGCCAGAATTCATAAATTCGGTAACACCAGCGCCAGCACCGAACATAAAACCATCGGGATAACCGGATGATTGACCTTCAGTGCCGGCATAGCCCGATGAACAGGCCATAACAAGTGAGACCAAACCCAAGGTATACGGTATTTTTCGCTCCATGCGATGTCATCCTAACTAAATGGCATTCAAAACAAGAAATATATCTCAGCGTACCGTGTTTTAAAACGATGAGCAAACAGTTTACTACTATTCAGCGATTCCCGGTTAATTCGAAATCACACAAGGGATTTACGAAAAAAATTGAAATGCACTCAAATACCGCTAAAATCCTGATGATTTTCTTATAGCCGGGAATTGCTAATATTGTCCAACTATATAGCGTAAGTTGATATTGTAGTATTTTCCTCCATAAGCTTATCATAATGCCTGCTATTTTATTTGGTCTTATTTGATAAAATCACTAAAGAAAATAGATCACTACCTACCGTAGGAAAATTTAGATGAGCCAAGCAAGCATTTTGTATTATTTAAAAGAGATCCTTAAATTAACAACCCCGATCGTCAGTGTCCGAATTTTTTACATAGCAGTAGGTATTATCGGTATGTTGTTAATCGCTCAGCTCGGCGAACTGGAGTTAGCGGCAGGTGCATTAGTAACGGCTCTTTCCAGCACGGTTATGGTCATTGCAATGTCCCCTTTGTTGGCCATAAGCATCATTGTTGGTCAATATCATGGTGAAGGAAGAACCCGGGATATTGGAATCGTTTTGCGACAAGCCTGGTTGATTAGTTTATTTATGGGTCTTATTGGTAGTCTTATACTTTGGAATTTAGATGGTTTATTAGCAAAATTAAATCAACCGCAGGAGCTGATTCCTTTGATTCGTGCCTATTTTCATGGCCTGGCATGGGGAATAGTGCCTAGTTTCCTTACTGCTAGCTGCTACCAGATTTTTTTTCCTCTACGCAAAGGAAAAATGATTGTTGCGTGGAGTGCTGCTAATTTATTTCTTGTCGTTTTATTGGGAGCATTATTAATTTTTGGTTATGCAGGCTTTCCTCAGTTGGGTATTTCAGGATGGGCTTACGCAGTTTCTATTGTAAATTGGATTATGTTGGTATGGGTTCTAGGTTATCTCTATTTACACCAAGATTTTAAATTATTTCAGCTGTTTAATTTTGAACGCATCATTGATTATCCGCATTTAATCAATTTTTTTAAAATTAGCATGCCTATAACACTACAATTCTCTAATGAAATGCTGGCATTTTCTGCGCTTAATATTATGGTCGGATGGTTGGGGGCTGAGGCTTTAAGTGTACAGCAGATTGTTATTCAAAGCTCCACTGCTGTGCTCATGGTGCCAATGGGTATGGGACAAGCTTGTTCCATATTAATCGCACATGCCATGGGACGAAATGAGACGCACCGCGTTAAACGTATTTGTTATGTCAGTATAGGTCTTGTTTGTATTTGTATGGCCGCAGTTGCTATTATCTATTTAGCAGCCCCAATGGCTATTATTTCGTTATATTTTAATGATTCGCAAAAGGCCTTAATTCATACGGCAATTACAATGCTTGCAATATTTTCATTTGGCCAAATATTTGACGCGGTTCGTAACGTAGTTATTAGCGCCTTACGTGGCATGCGGGACATCTGGCGACCAATGTGGATTAATTTCATCATTCTGTGGGGAGTAGCACTCCCTCTCGCATATATAATGGGGTTCTATTTTAATCAAGGATTAGCAGGCTTAAATTTTGGGTTTTTAATTGCATTTTTATCTGGCGCGTTAATGATGGTTTTACGTTTTCAACATAAAACAAAAGATTATAAATTTTCAGAAAATGAAAAAAAACCTATTGAATTACAAGCGACGGCTTAATACTTTATTATGATTGCAACACGCATTCATTCGGTTTCGTTTCGTCGGTATTTACTTGTATTTGATAATACTCTCTCACCCCAATAGCAGATAAAAAATCATCATCATGCGAAATCACGAGTATTGCGCCTTGATAGTTTTCAAGTACCTGAATAATATGCTCTCGCGTTTCTAAGTCCAGATTATTCGTGATTTCATCTAAGATCAACAGTTTAGGGGGTACGGCTGCAATAACAGCTAATGACAACCTTGCTTTCTCACCACCGGATAAATTAGAAATAGTAGCGTTGATTTCGTCATTTTTACAAAACAAAAAATCATTCAGATGCTTTCTAAGTTCAGCATGATCCCAGTGAGGCACGCAATCTTGCATCACATCCAAAACCGTTTTTTGCGCATTTAACGTGGAATAATGTTGATCAAGATAACCAATGTCTTTTCGCTTCAATACCTGCCACAAGCCTGTTTTTACAATCGCAACATCGTCTAAGATAGCCCGAATCAACGTTGATTTTCCAGAGCCGTTATTTCCGATAATCGCAATTCGATCTCCGAACATAACTGACAAATTTATCCCCGTTAAAATAAGGTGATCAAATCCAATGCAACCATCACTGATAGATATTAGAACTCGACTACTGTTACCGGATTGAATGGAAAACGTTGGCTTGATAATTTCAGGACGCCTTAATTCCGACATTCGTTCCGCTAGTTGCTGTTTGCTATGATTGATTCCATTTTTTTTTCGGCCGGATGTTTCGTTAGAACGAGCCATTTTAGCAGCAGAAGTCACCGTTGCCCATTTTTTATTTTTAATTTTTTTTTCGCCACCCAGGCGACTATGCTTCGCACGTGCTTGCTCTTTCATTAAGGAAAGATGCGTGTCTTTTTTTTGACGCGATAGCTGCGATAGTTCCTGTTCAATCGATTGGTATTGAATCATCAGTTCACGACGATAATCATCATACGCCCCTGAAAAAACACGTACCTTGCCTTGATCAATATGCCAAATCGTATCGATGGTAGAACGCAACAATTCAACATCATGTGTTACAACTACCAACGTTCCATCAAACGATTGCAGCATACGAATCAGCGAGTTCCGATTTTTGCGATCAAGATGATTCGTTGGTTCGTCCAGTAATAGAATATTTGGACAACAAGACAGGGCTTGTGTTAACTTTGCATTAAAACGCTGCCCACCACTTAATGAATCAAATTCCTCAATCAATTGGGGTATGTAACCCACAACAAGATCGTCAGGAATGATTAATTCACCATCGGTCGGCTCCTGAATGCCTTGTAACATCCGTAATAATGTAGATTTACCGCGTCCATTCTGTCCAATAATCGCAATACGTTGCCCGTAAGAAATCGTCTCGTTTAATTGTTCGAAACAAAGCTTGTGTGAGAGTGAAAAACAAGTATCTCTAAATCGAATGGGCTTATGCATAGTATCTAATATATTGAATTTATTTCAGAATACTACCCTCATTAAGATCCAAAGTAAATCAAGGTAAAATGGCGGTATGGAACGGAATATACAACAAGTTCCACATTGGTATGACACCATTTATCTCCAATAATCTACAACCCCAACCATCGTATAAATCGATTCGTGGTTTTAAGCTGAACAGAAGGATGTTTATCAAATGTTATTGTATAACTTGTGTGGGTTTGTTCATGACTGTCATCACGCGCATGAATCAACACATGTTTAATTTTCCCCATCTTCACTTTGTTCATAAATGTTTTGTAATACCCTCGAATATTTTTAACCACAGGTATCACAAAGTGCACGTTATCAAACGCATGTTCTTGCGCATGATTTGCTAATTGCTCAAACTCTTGATTGCTTAATGCGACATATTCTTCTCCCTTGATTTGGCAACGAAGCATACGCTTTAACGGAACTTTTTGCCCGAATTGATTCATATAGTCATCGGCAGACATCACCAAAATTGGCTCACTTTCTTCACGTCTATTATTTTTATTGCGCTCAACAAATAAAATACCTGTACGTTCTTGTTCTGGCTTTTGCATGGCCGCGAGCCTCAAATCAGTATGAGGTCGAGGCGAGAAACCTCTGCAATTTAAATATTTTGAATGTAAAATCCAATTTTCTCCGGGATAATAAACAACAAATAATGCATTATCTTTGATGGTATTAATCAGTGGTTTTTTTAAATCTTCAGGAATCGCAGGACATCCCCAACTACGACCGGGCCGTCCATATTTTTTGATAAAGCCTTCGTCCATATACCATGCCGAGTGCATCACAATTGCTCGATTGTACGCGCGATCATTAAAGCCTCGCTCCAAACCAGCTAATTTTAACGAAAGACCGTGTCTACCGTAATAAGCTTTATCTGTTTTGTATACCCCAAGGCTGCTTGCTTTACTATTATTGCGATTAGAAAACTGGTTGGTTAGCAGCGTCCCTGAATTAATACCATGGGATACATAGGTATGAAATAGCATTTTATTTTGATTTAAATCAAACACCCATAAACGTTTGGTATTCGATGGCCGAGAGTAATCAATTACGGTTAAAATATGGTTATGATCCGTGTTTTTTGATTTAGCGCACGTCAACGTTGTTAAGATCTTACTTATAAGCGGTGGACTCATACCCACTTCGGGTTGTTCAAGCATAGTTTTAATTGAGGCAATCGGACTTATAATCTTATGCTTATTACAGCGCTTAGCTGTAATAAGTGACTTAAACTTCGCTAAACCAGACGGTTGTTTTTTTGCTTCAACCACCCCTTGGCTCTGAGCTGGATAAATTAAAGCACTCAAGAAAAAGAACAAAACCACGCATAATTTAACAAACATAATCAATCCTTTGGTTAATAAACTAAATATAACAAAAATTAATCATATTGATTATATTAGACCAATAAAAAAATTTTGCATAAAATAAAAGCATTATTGATTATATTAAAACTATTTTTTGCTAACGCATCCAACCTAAGAATGTACTATAATCGAAGCATTTATATTAATTTATATTTATATTTATAGACATGGAGATAGTGGATGTTAGATTTTAAAATCTGTCGCGATGCAAAAACAGGTGAATGTACGCTCGAAACGTCGATTACAGGTAAACAATTACTTACCACACCGCAACTTAATAAAAGTACGGCATTTACGCATGCTGAGCGTGTGGCATTTGGTTTGCTAGGTAAACTACCCCATCGCGTTGAAACATTGGATGAGCAAGTCAAACGTGCTTATTTACAATACAGTGCCTACAACACAGCGCTTCAAAAAAATATTTACCTCTCAAATTTACATGATAAAAACCAAGTGTTGTTTTACAAACTCGTGAGCCGACACCTGCTCGAAATGATCCCGATTATTTACACTCCGATTGTGGGCACCGCTGTAAAAGAATTTAGCCTCGAGTATCGTCAGCCTCGAGGAATCTATCTCTCTCATGCCGATCAAGATCATATTGATGCGATCTTAGAAAATCGCTCAAATCCTGAGATTGATTTAATTGTGGTGACCGACGGTGAAGGCGTGCTTGGAATTGGAGACCAAGGGATTGGCGGCATGGATATTCCCGTCGCCAAGCTCATGGTTTACAGTTTATGCGGTGGTATTGATCCTACTCGAACCCTGCCTATTTGCTTGGATGTTGGTACCAATAATCAAACACTTCTAGATGATCCATTATATCTAGGATGCGCCCATCCCCGTATCGAAGGTAAAGCGTATGATGTGTTTATCGAACGTTTTGTAACAGCGATACATAAACGCTTTCCTAAAGCATTTTTACACTGGGAAGATTTTGGTCGTCATAATGCCGACCAAATTTTAGAAAAATTTAGAAATAAAATTTGTACGTTCAACGATGATATTCAAGGTACAGGCGCCGTAACGCTTGCGGCCCTACTTGCTGCGTGCGATGTTACCGAAACCCCACTAAAACAACAACGCATTGTTGTTTTTGGCGCAGGTTCTGCTGGTACCGGTATCAGTCAACAAATTGTTGAAGCCATGATGCAACATGGCTTAACCAGTAAACAAGCACATCAACTATTTTGGCTCATCGATAGGCAAGGTCTATTAACCGATAATGATACTCGTTTAACCGATGCACAAAAACCGTTTGCGCGTGCAAGCGCTGAATTGGACCCATGGACTTATCAGGGTCAAGACTACCCCTCGCTTACCGATACTGTGAATAAAATTAAACCTACGGTGCTTATTGGATGCTCAGCACAAACGGGTGCATTCTCACAAGATATTATTCAAAACATGGCTAAATCATGTAAACGACCCATTATTTTTCCTCTGTCTAATCCTGATGAAAAATGCGAAGCTAAACCCCAAGATATTTTATCTTGGACCGAAGGGCGGGCACTGGTTGCAACAGGAACGGCTTTTCCTGCTGTAGAATATCAAAATCGTTTAGTCGAAATTGCTCAATGTAATAATGCTCTCGTGTTTCCTGGCATAGGACTCGGTGTTTTGGCAGTTGGTGCAAAACATTTATCGAAAAAAATGATTGGAGCTGCATCTCATGCATTGAGCCAATTCTCACCTAGTAAAAAAGATAGTTTTTTGCCGCTCTTGCCGTCGCTCGATCAAGCACAGCTTGTTGCTAAAGCCATTGCACATGCTGTGGCTGATACGGCCATTGATGAAGGGTTCGCTGAACATAACGACCGAGATAAAATTGATCAGCACATCAATGAGCATTTTTGGGAGCCACGCTACTTACCTTTCCATAAAAAATCGTAAATAACGTGAAATCTAAACAACCTATTTTAATTTATGGGGGGAGTTTCGATCCCCCCGCAGCTTGGTCATACCAAAACCGCTTGTGCTATTTGTGACAATATTAAGACCACTTATCTCTATTAATCGCTGAAATACCATCACTAAAATCAGCTTTAAGATCAGCTTTAATATCATCTTTTAGCTCAAGTTTAGATTTAGCATCAGGCTCATCTTTTTTTTCTAAGGCACGCACCTGTTCAAGTATATTCGGCATAAAACTAAACATCCAAGTCGATAACGGTTTAAATCGTGGGTATAGTTTTGACTGATTAAAATCAGTCGTATTTGCAAGTGAGGTTAAGTTCATAACACCTAGAAGTAATGCTACAATAAATGTACCTCGAGCAAATCCAAACCCCATACCGAGTAAGCGATCGGTTCCTTTGAGTCCTGAGCGATTTAAAATCATACTCAATAGCATATTAAATAAGCCACCGCATATCAGCGTTCCAAGTAACAAAGCAACAAAGCTCAATATACCACGCAAGCTTGTATCGGGAATATAAGGCTTAAGAGCAACGCTAACCACAGGAGCGTAGGTAAAACCTAAATAAATTGCGACAATCCATATACCCAGAGCGATCAGTTCTTTTACAAAACCACGCATTAATCCTGTAAAAACAGATAAACCAATCAGCGCAATTATGGCATAATCAATCCAATGCAACGTCATCATAAATTCACACTCCGCTTCACAACAAACCCGTTCAGCTGCAAGCTCTCAGATAACTTTTCTTTTAACGCATGTGCATCATCACGATCGTCTAGCTGCCCGACAATGACTTTGTATAATGCATTATTACCTTGCGTCGTTGTTTGATACTGCGCTTTATAACCATGATCACGTAAGCGATAAACAAGTTTTTCGGCGTTATCTTGACTGGTAAATGAGGCTAATTGTACAGCGTACGCCTCTCTCATGTCGTTTTCTAATTTATTTGATGGTGCTTGAACATATTTAATCGTTTTTGATTTAACGCTGGCTTTTGCAATAACTGGTTTACGTGAACTCCTAACCTGCTTTTTTACCGGCGTTTTAAATTGCAACCCTTCAGCTCGAGCGATGTGAGAAACATGAGCAGGCTCTTTGAGAGGAGGAAGTTCTACTTGTGCAACTTTGACCGTGTCAAATACCGCTTGTTTATCAGCAACGGCAACTTTAGGTGCCGAAGGCTTGGGTGGTAGCTGCACAGATACATGAATATTTTCTTCAAGTCGCTGATTAGATTTTTTAACCATGGCAGGCACAAAAATAATAGCCACGGCTAAAACAACAATCAACCCGGTCAAACGATGCTTTGTTCGCTCATCAATGCTAATGTTCATCTTTTTTTATATCTCCTCGTTTAAATAGGCATGCATGATAACGCTCACCAAAACAAAAGAACCGTAAACAATAATAACATCACCTGGTTGTGCTTCAAGAACAGCAGCTTGATAAGCAGCCAAGGGAGTATCAAACACAGGCAGCAATACTTCCTGATTCATAACATTGGTGTAAGCTTGCTTAAGATGTGATTTACTGGCGCCCCGCTTATCTTCTAATAAACTCAAATACCAGGTGTCGACCACGTACTTCATCGGTTCGATTAAGCTCGCAAGCTCTCGAGTGTTTAAACCTGAAAATATTGCGTGAACTTTACCCTGTATTGTCTGCGACTTCACGTATTCTGCAAGTAAATCAATAGATTGGGGGTTATGCGCAACATCCACTAACGTTGGGACAGCTGTATTAAGCCATTCTTGACGACCTGAAAGCATGATGCTTTCGGCAGCTTTTTGATAAGCTTCATCAGGAACAAATAATCGGTTTTGAAGTGTTAAACTTGCCATCATGGCGGCAGCAAATGCTTTAGGATGAATCGATAAAGCAGGCAACTCATAGATCACGTGATCTTTGTTTTTAAGAACAAAACGATGTTTACTATGCTCAATAAAATAATCATGATTTAAGCACATGAAAGAGGTATGAAGCTGTTTAGCATGGTTAATCAACGAAGATGGAGGATGCGTATCGGCATAAATTGCGGGCTTGTTCGCTCTAAAAATACCGGCTTTTTCATACCCAATCGCTTCGACCGTATCACCTAACCAAGCTTGATGATCTAAGTCCACCGTGGTCACAATCGCCAAATCAGAATCAATCATATTCGTTGCATCAAGCCGACCACCCAAGCCTACTTCAAGCAAAAGCACATCAGGTTGATGTTGTTTAAAAAATACAAGTGCAGCAAGCGTGGTCATTTCGAAGTACGTTAAAGCTCTGCTGCCATCGAGTTCATGAATGGCTAAAAACGCTTCACATAACGCTTGGTCGGAAATGGGTGTTTGATTGATTTGTATACGTTCATTAAACGTTAATAAATGAGGTGAAGTATAGGTTGCCACCGAAAATCCGGCAGCAGCATAAATCGCTTGTAATGCCGCAACGGTCGACCCCTTTCCATTGGTGCCTCCAACGGTAATCACGAGAGTTTTATCCCATACCAAAACACCAAGCGCTTCAGCAAAGGCTTTGATGCGTGGTAAACCTAATTGAATGGGCTCCCGGTGACGCGCTTCAATATAGGTTAACCACTCTGGCAATGAAAAGGCGTTAAAAGACGTCATCACCACCGGTCTCGTGTGTTGTTATACTTGCTTGTTCATGCATGAGCTTTGAAATAAATTCCGCAACGGTATCACGTAAGTCTTTACGATGAACCACTTGATCGATATGACCATGTTCTAATAAAAACTCGCTGCGTTGAAACCCTTCAGGCAACGTTTGTCGAACCGTTTGTTCAATCACGCGGGGTCCGGCAAACCCAATGAGCGCGTTAGGTTCAGCAATAATTAAGTCACCTAAACTCGCAAAACTTGCAGAGACACCACCCATAGTAGGATCCGTCAAGACAACAATAAACGGCAGTTTATGCTCAGCAAACTTTGCGAGAGCAGCAGACGTTTTTGCCATTTGCATCAACGAAAACAAACCTTCTTGCATACGGGCGCCACCACTTGCTGTAAAGCAGACATAAGGTCGTTTATGCAATAAGGCTTCATCGACACCACGCACGAATTTTTCACCCACGGTGGCTCCCATTGAACCACCCATAAAGCTAAATTCAAATGCAGAGGCAACCACAGGTATGTTTTTTAACGTCCCTTTCATGACAACCAAAGCTTCTTTTTCACCTGTTGCTTTTTGTGCCTGTGTAATTCTGTCTTTATATTTTTTTGAATCTCGGAATTTTAATCGATCGATCGGCTCTAAATTTTCGGCTATTTCAACGTATCCGCTTTCATCTAAAAATTGCGTTAATCTTTCACGTGCTGACATACGGTGGTGATGCTCGCATTTAAAGCAAACCGACAGGTTTTTTTTAAGTTCTGCGCGATACAACAAAGCATGACACGCTTTACATTTAACCCAAACACCTTCAGGAACGCCTTTTTTTTGCGACGTTTCTGTTCGAATTCTAGAGGGTAATAATTTTTTAAGCCAACTCATGTGAAAACTATCCTTCTGTTTATAAGTTCATATTGTATCATAAAAACCTAAAATGCTTATCTTAAGATTTCTTTCTCGTACAGAACAGCTCCGAGCGTCCAATTATTAGTACTCATTTTTTTAGGTATAAAATGAATCGGTTCATGGCGATGGATACCAAAACCCTCAATAAACAAAGCATATAAATAAGACGAGTTCAGACAGCTCGCAAACAAGTGCCTGTTTTCAGGGTAGAGCGTGCCTAAAATAGACCAGTCTTGCTGACACACCTGTCGATTAGCTTTTTCTGAAAATTCTTGTTGCGTAAACTGATGATTCTCAAACGTAAACGGTTTTTCTTGTAACATAGCACTCAAGCCACCGATGATATACCACGTTTGTTCGGGGTTACTTTGAATCACTGACTTCACATATTTATCAACCTGATGAACACCATTAATCAAAGGCATCATAAGTTTTTGACACGATTGAAAATTTCCTGCAGCTGAAGAACCATTCGGTAAAGGATAATGCCGAGGAAAACACACATTCTGATCCAGATATTGACTTCGAATCTCATCTTGCCCAAGACCTAAAAAGCCATGTGTAAACAATGAAATATGCCGCCCAAAAGCTTTAATATTTATATAATCATTTGGATTTAGATTTGGGTTGCTTGTCTGCACGTCTGTCAGAGGAAACGCGATTTGCACCGAAGCACTTCCGGTATCAACCACACTCACTAACGGAGCCGAAGGTGATGACAAGGCACCCAATTCATAATTAACTGCCAACCAACCATACAACGCTTCTTCTCGACTTTTCAGTGTTTTAGCATCCACCAATTGCCACTGTGCTTGCCGAGAAAACCAATACTTTAACTTAGCATAATAAGCCTGTTGTCTTGAAAAATTGAGCATACGCATGCCTGCCGTTGCATAAAAATAGACAGGAATGTTGTCATCTGTCACCCCTGAAAACAATTCAGACAAATATGCATTAATTGCTCGCTGACTTAATTCAATGGATGCAAAACCAGGTTCTATTCTTTTTGTAAATATATTTTTTATTTCATAAGGCGTATGAGAAGCATCTTCTTTATAGCTATAAATATTTAATCTTGAGCCCGAATTACCTGCATCAACCACCGCCATGCATTGATGTTCTGGGCATATGACCGAGCCGCAAAATCCAAACGAACTTGAAAGTAAACAAAGCAATAATAGTATACGATACATAATTTTCATCCTAAAATTTAACAACATCTTTTATATACAAGTATAAACAAGACCAATTTTCGACTTATTATCACATTATTACGCCCCAAATTGTATTTAAAAACGAAAAATCATCTTAAATATTTTCAATCACCAGCCGATAGTTTTTATACAGCAGCATCAAAATAACATAAAAAATATAGATGAGTTATATCTGCCAGGGTTGGAATTATACTATGAAAAAATTAGCATGCATCGCTATCATCAGTTTTCTTTTTTTTAATGCCTCAATAGCTTGGGGCCAATCTCGTTATGGCGAAAGGTTTTGTAATCTACCTGATTACGATTGCATCAGAATAGAATCAGGTGACCGCTGGGAAACGCTTTTTCCCAATCCTGAAGAAGAGGATATTATCAGACGGGTTAATCGCATGAACGTAAGCTTAAAGCCCGGTATGATTATTGCCATTCCTAAACATATCGAGAATCTCACAATATATGATGTATCACCCTTCCCTCGTTATATTGAATCAATTGGCGAAAAAACAATTTATGTCAATCAAGAACGCTTAGCTTGGGGTGCCTACGATGATCAGGGTGAGCTCATTTGGTGGGGACCGCTCTCATCAGGCAGCGCGAAGTGCAATGCCGCAAATGGCTATTGCAAAACTCCTGCAGGATTTTTTCGCGTCATCCGAAAACAAGATATTGAATGCGTTTCAACGGCGTTTCCACGGCATGCGGATGGCAGCAGCGGCGGCGCAGAAATGCCTTACTGCATGCATTTTTTTAGAGGATTTGCACTCCATGGCAGCCGGAGCGTTCCGGGGTATCGGGCCAGTCATGGATGCGTCAGAATGTTTATTGAAGATGCGCGCTGGCTCAATGAGGAGTTTATCGATTTGCCGGGTATTGGCATGAAGGGCACACGTGTTGTGGTCGGTGCGCCGATATCTTCACGGGTTCCCAGACGCACGCCTAAATAATTTACTCTAAAAAAGAAAACACGCCGTGTACACCGTTGGATTTAAGCAAGCGGATGACTTGATCGGCGTGTTTTTTATCACCCATAGGGCCAAGCCTCACGATTTGATTAGCCAGATGCGCTTCGATCACCATGGGTACAGCTGGCGTAATTTTGAGTAATTTATCACGATAAGCAAGCGCAGAAGCTTTTGATTTAAACGCCCCGGCCTGCAAGTAATAGCGTGCCTCGGGTAATTTTCTTTGAGCTCGCGATGATAACGCTTTCACCTCAACAGGCGCTGTTCCCTTGGGTAATAACCCAAGTTTAACCCCTGCAGCATAAGAAAGATCGATAATACGGCCTTCATGAAACGGGCCCCTATCGTTGACTTTGACGATGATCTTACGTCCGTTTTTTAGATTTTTAACTTGCACGTAACTTGGCAGAGGCAAGGTCTTGTGTGCAGCGGTTAAGGCGTACATGTCATACGCTTCACCGCTGGATGTGCGCTGCTCATGAAATTTTGTGCCGTACCATGAAGCAATACCACGTTTTCGATAACCTTTAGATGTGGGTAAAACATGATAGGTTACGCCGTTGACATGATAAGCCGTAGGATTACCATAGCGACTCAACGGCTCTTGAATAGGTGTTACTTTTTTAAACTCGGTTGGTAACGGGCCAGAGGGTGCCGCATCTTGTGTATCTTGTGTGTAGCGATGAATTTTTTTTATTTGCGGAGATGCTACAGGTGTGTTTGATGAGGGTGCTGAAGGTTGTTTTACACGATGGGTTTGGCAGCCTGCCACCAAGCAAAGCGACAACAAGACAAGACCTAAACGCCGCATAGCCTCTCCAACATTGAATACTATTAGTTAATTAATTGAATATACACATTTAGCTTTAAATTTCCAATGCTAAGAGATGGTTAGCATCAAATTCCTATGATAAAATGCTTGCACTGAGTGTGGGGTTATCAGATAGTATATCTATATATATTAAGATAAACCTACCGTAACTTTCTTTTGGTGAGACGCCTGATGAATAAACGAGTTCACGCCTTAACCTCTTTTCTTTTATTTGCGGCTGTTTTTGCGCATCCCAAATTTCTTCATGCTAGTTCACATCAAGCAGGTCGTCTTGCACAACCCAAACCCGACCAAGTCAGCCCGCTGATCACGCCATCAGCGCCATCCATTCATGCAAAAGCATATTTTTTAGTGGATACCAACAGCGGCAAAATTTTAGCTGAAAATAACAGTGAGAAAAAACTTCCGCCAGCAAGCCTGACCAAACTGATGACACTCTATGTCGTGTCTAAAGCGCTTCATAATGAGCAAATACATCTGGAAGATACGGTTCATATAACAAAGAGAGCCTGGAAAACAGGCGGCTCACGCATGTTTGTCAAAGAAGGCCAAGATGTACGTATCGAAGATTTGCTTAAAGGCATCATCGTAGATTCAGGGAACGATGCCTGTGTTGCACTCGCCGAGCACTTAGGTGGAAGCGAAGAAGGTTTTGCTGCCCTCATGAATCAAGAAGCCAAGCAATTGGGGATGCTGAACTCACATTTTACCGACAGTACCGGCCTACCCAAGCCTGAGTTATATACAACGGCAAAAGATCTCGCGATTCTTGCACGCGCAATTATCAATGAATTCCCTGAATATTATCATTGGTACAAACAAAAATGGTTCACGTTCAACGAAATCAGACAACCGAATCGCAACCGATTGTTATGGCGTGATTCTCATGTGGATGGCATGAAAACAGGCCATACAGATGAAGCCGGTTATTGTCTCGCTTCTTCAGCAAAACGTGACGACATGCGATTACTTGCCATTGTTTTAGGCTCTCCTTCAGAATCAGTTCGCGCAGATGACAGTGAGCGTTTACTTAAATACGGTTTCCGTTTTTTTGAAACACATAAGCTTTATGAAGCAGGAAAGCCTTTGGCTGAACTTCCGCTATACAAAGGGATGAGCCCAACACTACCTATTGGTGTTTTGCACAATCACTATGTAACCATTCCTTCAGGTCAGTATCAACATTTGGCCATAAAAACAGACGTTCCTAAATACCTCAAAGCTCCGATTCAACAAGGACAAAAAATTGGTGAACTTGTGGTTCTCTTTAATGGCGAAGCGTTTTCATCGCGACCACTTTATGCACTCAAGCCCGTTGCTCAAGGTGGTCTGTTTTCACGAGCTAAAGACTCGGTTAAACTCGTGTTTACACAATGGTTTAGTGCTTAATCATGATGACTGAAAACTCAAAAGATACTCGTTTATTAAAATTTCCCTGTGACTTTCCCATAAAAATTATGGGAAAAGCTACAGATGCATTTAAACGTGATATTTTTGCAATTTTAAAAAAACATTATCCTGCGCTCAATACAGATACCATTCAGCTCAACGCCAGTAAAAACGGTAATTTTATTGCCATAAGTGCGACCGTTTTAGCACAAGATCAACCTTCGTTAGATGCCTTGTATCAAGATTTGAGCCAGCATCCGGATATCAAAATGGTGCTTTAAATGCTGATTATTCGTTCTTTAGGTACCCAACCGTATGCTGATACATGGCATGCCATGAAAAAATTTACTGAAGAGCGAGCATGCGATACACCTGATGAAATCTGGCTACTGCAACATCCTCCAGTTTACACCCAAGGACAAGCCGGTAAACCCGAGCATATTTTAAATCCTGGTTCTATCCCTGTGGTACAAAGCGATCGTGGTGGACAAGTGACTTACCATGGGCCGGGTCAACTCATTGCCTATATTTTATTAGATATTAAACGTCGTAATTTAGGCATTCGAACCTTGGTTTGTCAGCTTGAGCGTAGTTTAATTGATCTGTTGCGTATATTTAGCGTACGAGCAGAAACAAAAACGGGTGCACCTGGTGTTTATGTCAATCAGAAAAAAATTGCATCCATCGGGTTGCGCGTACGTAAAGGCTGCACCTACCATGGTCTAGCCTTAAATATAAACATGGATTTAAAACCGTTTTTGGGCATTAATCCCTGCGGTTATGCCGGCTTAAACATGACCCAACTTCACGAGCATAACGCTGAAACGGATCTAAACCACGTTGAAATGCAACTTAAAACGCTTCTTTTGACACAATTTGAAGGGGATGCCCATGCAGCTCTTCGCTAATTATCTTGAGCCACTCACAGCGTGGCTTCATCTTCATCCTTATTGGTCGTTGTTTCTTGCTTTTTTTATTGCCTTTATTGAGTCGTTAGCTTTTCTTGGCAGTATTATTCCTGGAACAGTTGTCATGACTGCGCTGGGTATTTTAGCGGGTTCAGGTGTGATGCGTATTGATCTCACGTTTATTTTTGCAGCGCTTGGCGCCATCATAGGTGACGTCGCGAGTTATGGCCTGGGCTATAAGTTTAGTGACCGACTCCTCACCATCTGGCCTTTTAGTCGCTATCCAACCTGGCTTGAATATGGACAAAATTATTTTGACCGCCATGGCACAAAAAGCATATTTTTAGGGCGATTTATTGGGCCTTTACGTTCTATCATTCCCGTTGTAGCGGGGATGATGCGTATGAAGCAACTACCTTTTTTAACAGCCAATATTATGTCAGGTATTGCTTGGTCCATCGTTTATGTTACACCTGGCGTTCTCATAGGCAGTGCAAGCTCCGAACTTTCAGCAGAGGGTGCCACGCGTCTCTTTCTTTTTATTCTTATTTTACTTGGACTGGTGTGGTTCGTCAGTGTTGTGATCAAATGGCTTTTTGCTCATGTCAGCTCTTTTTGTCAAACACGATTGCATTATGTCTGGGCCTGGCTGGAAGATAACCGTTTATTATCGCGATTAACACGCCCACTCACACCACCTAACGAAGGCAATCACGCAGCAACAGCTGCCCTTCTCGTAAGCTTCATATTTTCTATCAGTATTATTGTCAGCATATTCTTATGGTTTATCTGGATTGATGAACTGGGTGATTTACTTGATCTGCCTATTTATTTCTTTTTTCAAAGTTTACGTACCCAGCCTATGGATATGTTTTTTGTTATTATACGCTGCCTGATTGATACGTATCCTTTGCTTGTTTTTTCGATGATGATTTCGCTTAATATGATCTACCGTCGTAACTGGCGTTTACTCAAGTATTGGTTAAGTTTAGCCTTTATCTCGCTGTTCATGAGTCAGGCCATGGGAACCTGGATGAATTGCCTGAGACCTGAAGATGCCGCTTTATTCCAAAGTAATTTCTCGCACCCATCAGCGTCTCTCACCCTGGCCACAGCGCTCTGGGGATTTTTAATGCTCCACGTGGGTCGAACCTCCATGACCAGTTTAACCCGTACCCTACGTTTAATTTGGCTAAGTTTGCTTGGGCTTGACGGCATTGCCGTAATCTATCTAGGTGAGCACTGGTTAACAAGCACACTGATGAGCTTCACCATGGGTGTCACCTTAGCACTCGGTCATTGGATTCTTTATCGGCGTCACGTTCCCAAAACCGCACCTAGAACACGTGCTATTTGGCTTGCTTTTGGGTTATTTATTGCCGTAGGCATGTGGGTTACGACGACTCAGTATAAAGCTAAACTTCTTTTGCATACGCCTTACCCAGAGCAGTACATGCTGACCAATCAAGCGTGGTGGTATCAGCGTGAACCCCTGCTCCCTCAGTACACCATGAATCGTTTTGGACACCCCAACGGTGTGTTTAATATTCAGTATTTAGGTTCACTCGATGTATTCCAAAAAGCACT
Organism: Legionellaceae bacterium; assembly: GCA_029212505.1. Classification (GTDB taxonomy): domain Bacteria; phylum Pseudomonadota; class Gammaproteobacteria; order Legionellales; family Legionellaceae; genus JAALKW01. The sequence goes on from JARGOS010000009.1 coordinate 64,629, forward strand.
CGAAAGCCACGGTTGGCGACTTCGTCCAAACTCGTTTGCAAAACGTTTTTTAGAAAAAACCAATCATCTTTCATCAGCCCCTATTCGCGCGCTAAAAACACCGCTTTATTTGAATAAAAAGCCTGAACTTGTGATGACCTATGATGCCCGAGGCTCACGACCCCTGATTATTCTTAGCATGTGGCCGTCTAACTATCATCTTCACAACCATGATCAACCGATTTGGTTAGGTAGCTTGAGTACGTTAGAAAAATCAACACCGCTTACTGAAGATGGACAAACGGCCCTTTCATCGTTTCAGCAGATTTTACCTGCACTCAAAGAATTTGAGTTCACAACCTTGCCTTTGCCGACACAACCGTTACAATCACCTTCTTTACCAGCTCAATCCCTTTTACTTATGATTAAGGAAATTGCTTAAATATGGAATTTTTTACTAATTACAGTCTTTTTTTATTAAAATCAATTACTTTTGTTGTGTCTTCTCTTGTTTTAATCATAGGTATTGTTTCTATTGGACGTCGCTCAATCAAAACACCTTTAAACATCGAATCACTTAACGAACACCATGCTGAGCAAACAAAGCAACTTCAACACAATTTAAATTTAAGCAAAGCAGACAAGAAAAAAATTAAAGAACATAAAAAAAATCAAGATAAAATAAAAAAAACCAGAGAGAACCATCCTAGACGCTTCGTTCTCAACTTTAACGGTGATATTGGCGCGACTCAGGTAAATCAATTACGAGATGAAATTTCTGTTCTTCTTACTTCAGCAGGTCCCAAGGATGAAGTGGTTGTTCGTCTCGAAAGCCCAGGTGGTGCCGTGAGTGGCTACGGGCTTGCCGCGTCACAATTGCAACGGATACGTGATAAAAATATCCCGCTCACCGTTTGTATCGATAAAGTTGCTGCCAGTGGTGGTTATTTAATGGCCTGTGTTGCCAACACCATTATTGCTGCGCCGTTTGCGATTATTGGCTCCATCGGTGTTGTTGCCCAGCTACCTAACTTTCATCGTTTTTTAAAAAAACATAATATTGATATCGAACTCTTAACGGCCGGTGAATATAAACGTACACTCACCGTATTAGGTGAAAATACCAATAAAGATCGCAAAAAATTTCAAGAAGATCTGGAAGCAATTCAAGCATCATTTCGCGATCATGTACTTACTCATCGCGCAGATATTAATATTGACGAAGTAGCTACCGGTGAGCATTGGTTAGCTAAAGACGCGATACAGCTTGGCTTAATCGATCAACTTAAAACAAGTGATGATTATTTGTACGACTCAATCGATTCATATGAAACGCTTGTTTTGACAACACCCGTAAAGCCAAGTTTATCGAGTAAGTTGTTTAAGCCACTGACCGCTTATTTTTCTTATTTTTTTAGATAACGCATCACCGGTTATTTTGCTGTAATTTGTATAGGTTTTTTTCAATGGAATCAACAAAACCCACCTGCACACTTAATCCAGACGCGCACAAGCTTATTTTTGAGCATGCGCGCGAGAGTCACTCAGTCTTTAGTGATGTTATTGGACTGCATGATATCGATCATATATCACTCACGACCATCAGTCGTCAAAACGAACTGACTATTTTATCTTATCAACCTTCAGTCGAATTCGATTTAATCACCACAGACTTATGGCATCATGATCGCTCATATCATCCTGATTTTTTTAAAACAAGACAATGCAAGCTTTGGAGTGATTTATACGACCAAGATAGATACGCCGAATTAATGCACGTCAAACAAGCGTCTAAACATTTACGTGCGGGACTAGCAACCACCGTTTCCTATAATAATTGTATACTATTGCTTTCATTCGCGACACAATCAAAGCACCCTGAAGCAGGACAGCGATTACTTGAAGCCCATTCAGATTTAGTCAAGATAGGACGATATTGTTTTCAGAAAATATCTCATTTATTTTTACCTTACTTGGGCAAAACAACAGCGCAAAAAAAATCTCGCATTTTCTCACCTTACATGCAACTTGTCGTTAACAATAACGTAACTGAACGTGGTGTTTCATGAAATTACAACATAAAAATAGAATTATTTTTGCGGCCATGATGGGCAATCTAGTCGAAACATTTGATTTTGCCATTTGCGGCTTACTTACACTGTATCTTGCAAAATATTTACATACCGATGTGCTTGAAGGACTTATGTTGGTTTTATTGAGCTTTTTTGCAGGACATTTAGCGCGCCCCGTTGGAGCCATCTGTATGGGCGCATTTTCAGATATTTATGGTAGAAAAATCATGATGGCTGCTTCTGTGTTCTTTATGGGAATTGCAACAGCAGCTATTGGTATCATTCCATCGTATAATCATGCTGGAAATCTTGCGCTTTTTCTTTTGTTTCCTTTGCGCATTGTACAGAGTTTTGCATGCGGTGCTGAGTATTTAAATTCATCTGCTTTTTTAGTCGAATGTTCGACTAAAAACCGTCGCGGTTTTTCTGCAAGTTGGAGCTCTTTTGGGGGCACAGCAGGTGTTATATTGGCAACCCTCGCAACCATTGCTGTTGTTTATTTTAGCGAAAAACATCCAGAATTCGAAACGATGATTTGGCGTGTCCCATTTATCCTCGCGCTTCTAGGTTCAACCGTTGGTGTGTATGTGCGCTTACGCATGCCTGAAAGCTTAGAATATGTACTTTATTACAGTGAGCATACAAAACCTAATTTTAAAAAAATCAGACAACAGTCCTACAATCACATTAAGCAACACAAACTTAATGCTGTGCTCGTGGTTTCTTTAAGTGCGCTCGGCGTAGCCACTTCTTATTTATTTTATGTGTACGGCCCCCTTCAGGCACAACTTTACAATCATATGAGTCAAATTCATATTCTTAGCTCAAATCTTGTTGCTTTGTCGGTGATGCTTATCACGTATCCGATTGTAGGAAGGCTAGCGGATACCTATGACAGAACAACGCTTTTACGCCTATCTTCTTTTGCTTTATTAGTTTTATCACCGTATTTTTTTGATGCTTTATCTGGCTATAGTTTGTCTTATTTAATATTTATGCATGTGTGTGTATCGATTGCTACAGCCACATTTTGCGCTGTTGTTCCTGTGGTGCTCGCGGAGTTATTTCCTCTTCGGCTAAGATGTACCTTACTTTCAGCGCTTTTCGCACTTGGTGCAAGTATTGCAGCAGGAGCGTCACCCTTGGTTGCTTATAACCTGGTCGAACAAACCCATAATGCAAGATCACCGAGTTTAATTGTAACTTTCTTCGTACTTTTTGTTTGGGGCGTCCTGTCCTGTTGCCTCAAAAGTAAATGTTACCGAAGAAATGATCCGTTGCCTCATAAGTG
>JARGOS010000010.1 GCA_029212505.1 Legionellaceae bacterium
TCTAAAAAGCCCCCTAGATTTATTTAATCTAAGGGGCTTTTTTTTGTCTAAAATTATTATGTAATAAGCTGGAATAATATTATTGCCTGATATAAAATTGTATCTCTTCAGTCTTACTGTATGTGATGTTTTTTCATGGAAGCTTTAGTCGTAAAACAATTTTTTAATTGCTTGTCTGACGCTCTTTCGGTAGAGCATCCTGGCACGTTCTTTTTTTCTGATGCACAGCAATCAAAGCTCAATGAGCTTGTACATAAGCCCGCGTCTGATATTCCACAGCATGATATTGCTCATCTTATCTATAGGCTTAAAGAAAATGCCTTAGGAAGGCCTGATCCTATCGATGGCGAGATGAGAAATACACCGGAGCGTCTCATTCCTTTTGTTTGTGACTTATTGGCTAAACGCTGGCACGTTATTAAAGATACATCAGAAGATTACACATGTTGCTCTATCGAAAAAAATAAGCCTTACATAAGCTTAGTTAAGCAGCTGGTAAATTTTTCAGTTTTATTGTTTAATCAAAATCCTAAGCTCAAACCTTTCATTGATCGATGGCTAAAGATGTTTTCTTTTAATGGCAAAATGGTCTCCAATATTTATGGATTATTGATTCCAACGCTAACTCAGACGATCAATGTGGTGACGCAAGATTGCTTGAGCGGTACGGACTTGCATCATTATATTTTATCTGAGAATGAAAAATCGTTGTTTTCAGTGCAAAACAGTGAACGTTCGTTTAATAAAGGTGAGGGTTTTTTTAATATAGATGTAGCCCCTGCTCGGTTTTTTACGCCAAGAGAAAAAGATCGTATAAAGCAAAAACCATGGGCATTGAGGCCGTCGTTCATGAATAGTCTCGGTGTTGATTTTATTATTACAAAGAGACATCCTGCACCGTTGCCTAGACGCCCCGTGATTGATGTGATTCAGAACTTCTTGAGTCGTGCTAGAGCCGTTGACTCTGATCCTCGATTTAGCTTCGAGGGTTTGCGTACAAAATATAAAGTAAATAACGAAAAACTTTCATCGTTAGATATATTCTATCTTTGGGAGCTTTATGTCGCAGAAAATTATAAATTCTATGAGGCGAGGTGTGAATCCAAAGGCCTTACAGCGTCTCAACAAGGCGCGGAAGAGTATTTAGCACCAGCGTTTAAATCCCAACTTAACACATCAGGTCGAGCGCAATCAGAAGTAACGTTGCGTTATTTATCGAAAGAATCATGCCAGGCTCAAATGACCGCTATTGTTTCTGATCTGTTTAAGTATTGTGATGCCCTTAAAATTGAGCAACCCGAGCAACATCAACGCTTAATGAATCTTGTGCTGTATACAGGCAAAACAAGGCCCGTGACATTTTATTCTTTGTTGAAGTATCTTAAAGCTCAAAATAACTGCTCCACCGCATCGTTATTATCTGAGTTCAGGCAGATTTTTGAAGAGGTTGAGCAGCGTATGTCAGGAAATTCGCAATCGGCTTGCGCGTCAAGCGAACAAAGTGAGCCTGTGCCCATACGACCATCTCGTGGCCTTGGGATTCTCTCTTATTTTTATCCAGCAAATCAACGTGAAGAACCCCGCTCAGTGACTGATACATTGGCTTATTCGCCACCGGAAAGAGGGAACGGGTTTATTTAGCCGCGCACGTTATCTTGCTTGTCTCTGGATAAGGGACGTGCTAAAAACAAGCGTTTACAAATATCTAACAAGGAGTGTTTGATATGGGAGATTCAAAAGGAAGGCTATTAAAATCACATCTTCTTGAAGCTCAATCAGTTCAATTACTTGGTGTAGTGAATGCTTACGCGGCGCGTTTAGCTGAAGCAGCTGGAGCAAAAGCGTTATATCTCTCGGGTGCTGGGGTTGCTAATGCTTCGTATGGTTTACCTGATTTGGGGATGACGGGGTTATCTGATGTGCTCGAAGATGTTAGACGCATCACCGATGCGACATCACTTCCTTTGCTGGTTGATGTGGATACAGGCTTTGGTCATCTTCTCAGTGTTGCACGCACAGTTCACGCGATGGAGCGCGCGGGTGTTGCAGCCATTCATCTTGAAGATCAGCGCATGGCCAAACGCTGTGGCCATCGACCGAATAAAACATTAATATCGCAACAAGAGATGGGTGATCGTATTAAAGCGGCCGTCGATGCTCGATGTGATCCCGATTTTATTATTATGGTTCGAACCGACGCTTATGCCGTTGAAGGCATGCAATCCGCTTTGGATCGCGCGGCTTATTGTGTTGAGCTCGGTGCTGATATGGTGTTCCCTGAGGCGTTAACTACACTCGATGAATATCGGATGTTTGCCAAACATCTCTCTGTACCCATGCTTGCTAATATTACTGAGTTTGGTAAAACACCGCTGTTTACGCGAGACGAGCTGGAGTCTGCTGGCGTCCAATTAATTTTGTATCCACTGAGCGCATTTCGAGCCATGGCATTTGCTGCACAGCACGTCTATCAAACCATTCTTCAAACCGGTACGCAGCAGTCATGTCTTGATCGCATGCAAACCCGAGATGAATTATACAACATACTGGATTACCAAGCTTTTGAAACAAAGTTGGATGCATGGAGCAATCATCATGACAAAAAATAATAATAAAAAAAATAAAACAGAAGGTTTAGCCGGTGTCGTCGCGGGTGAATCGGCCATTGCAACGGTGGGGCAGGCGGGCGAAGGTCTCAATTATCGAGGGTATTCTGTTGATGATTTAGCGGAGCATAGTACGTTTGAAGAAGTGGCTTTTTTACTCTTACGAGGATATCTTCCCACCCACGCTGAATTAACTGATTACACAAATCATTTGATTCAGCTGAGAGCCTTACCCGCTGATTTAATTAAGCTGTTGCATTTAATTCCTAAAACCACGCATCCTATGGATGTTTTAAGAACTGCATGCTCTTTTTTAGGTAATCTTGAACCTGAAGCACGAGATTTTTCAAATCAAGCGGACGTTGCCGATCGTCTTTTAGCGCTTTTTCCTGGAATTTTGTGTACATGGTATGCGTATCACTTTCAAAATAAACGTATCATCGACGGCCAAAGTAACGAGACCAGCATTGGGGGGCATGTTTTAGCATTATTGCATGGCAAAACACCGGATGATTTGGTTCGAGACATGATGAACGTCTCGCTGATTCTTTATGCTGAGCATGAGTTTAATGCATCCACATTTGCGGCACGTGTAACTGCGGCAACGTTGTCCGACTTTTATTCTTGCATCACCAGTGCCATAGGCACCCTGCGTGGGCCACTGCATGGGGGGGCCAACGAAGCAGCGATGGAGCTTATTGAGCGCTTCAAAAGCCCGGATGAGGCCGAGCGCGAACTGCGTTTGATGTTAAAAAACAAAGCTAAAATCATGGGGTTTGGTCATCGTGTTTATACAACCTGCGATCCACGTTCAGATATTATTAAGGCTTGGTCAAAGCGCTTGTCTGAAGTGGTCGGCGATCACGTGCTTTATGCTGTGTCTGAGCGCATTGAATCGGTGATGTGGGATGAAAAAAAATTATTTCCGAACGTCGATTTTTACAGTGCTTCGGCTTACCATTTTGCTGGCATTCCAACCGGATTATTTACGCCACTTTTTGTGATTTCGCGTATTACTGGGTGGTCTGCCCATGTATTTGAGCAACGCAGTGATAATCGTTTGATTCGACCGGCTTCTATCTATACAGGACCTGAGCCACGAGCATTTGTACCTATGGAGGCACGTCGTGAGCATTGAAGCTATTGAAACCGTTGAAACGAATATAAAGCCTGATTATGACACGGTGATTCAAGATATCGCAACGTATGTATTGGATACAACACTTGCAAGCGATGAAGCGTATGACACCGCACGTCTTTGTTTGATGGATGCGCTTGGCTGTGCCATGTTGGCATTAAACTTTTCAGAGTGCACTAAATTACTTGGACCTGTGGTGCCTGGTGCCTTATTACCAGGCGGTGCACGCGTTCCCGGTACGGCTTATGAATTAGATCCTATTCAAGCAGCATTTAATCTAGGCACCATGATACGTTGGCTGGATTTTAACGACACGTGGCTTGCTGCTGAATGGGGTCATCCTTCTGATAATTTAGGCGCTATTTTAGCCGTTATGGATTATTTAAGTCGTCAGCGTGAAGCAAGCGGAGAGGCACCTTTTTGCATGCATGATGTTTTAACCGCGATGATTAAAGCTTATGAAATTCAGGGCATTTTAGCGCTTGAAAACAGCTTTAATCGTCAAGGCTTAGATCATGTGATTTTGGTTAAAGCAGCAAGTGCTGCTGTTGTGGCTAGGCTTTTGGGTGCAGACCATGAGCAAATCGAACGTACGTTATCTCAAGTTTTTGTGGATGGACAAAGCTTGCGCACGTATCGACATGCACCGAATGCAGGCTCACGTAAATCATGGGCTGCAGGCGATGCCACAGCGCGTGCTGTTCGCCTTGCATTATTAACGCATGCGGGTGAAATGGGCTATCCAAGCGCGCTCACAGCGAAGCAGTGGGGTTTTTACGATGTAAGCATGTCACACAAGCCGTTTCAGTTTCAACGCGCTTACAGCAGTTATGTGATGGAAAATATTTTATTTAAACTGTCTTATCCAGCTGAGTTTCATGCGCAAACCGCCGTTGAGTGTGCTGTTGAACTTCATCCCTTGGTACGTGATAGGTTCGATGAAATTCAGCGCATTGAATTAGTCACGCATGAATCAGCTATTCGAATTATTAGTAAAGAAGGTGCTTTGCATAACCCCGCCGATCGCGATCATTGTTTACAATACATGGTCGCCGTAGCACTTTTGAATGGTGCGCTCAGTGCCGAGGACTATGAAGATGAGGCCGCCTCAGATCTGCGTATTGATGTGTTGCGTGAAAAAATGCAGGTTTCTGAGTCTCCTGAATTTTCACGTGATTATCATGCACCTCATAAACGCTCGATTGCGAATAGCATGCAGATCTTTTTTAGCTCTGGAGAAAGCAGCGAATGTGTCACGATAGAATATCCGTTGGGGCATCGTCGTCGTCGTGCAGAAGGTAAGCCTGTTTTATTAGGTAAGTTTCAGCGTAACTTAAACACACGATTTTCAGACGCTAAAACCAATATGATTTTAGGCACCATGAACGATACCGAGCGCTTACTCGCCCTGCCTGTACCTGATTTTATGGCGATGTGGGTTGTTGATTAAAGCCTTCTTTGCAGCTTGCATTTCGCCATAATTTTGGTTGAAATTTCTTCAATAGAATAGCTTGTTGAGTTTAAATACGGAATACGATTTTCACGATACAAGCGCTCAATTTTATTGATTTCTAATCGACATTGGTCGGTGGAGGCATATTGGCTGTTGGGCCGGCGGCCCGTTCGGATGTGTTCGAGGCGTTTAGGGTCGATGGTGAGCCCAAATAATTTTTTTCGATACGGCAAGAGCGCTTTGGGGAGAGCAGAGCCTAATAAATCATCATCTGTGAACGGGTAATTAGCAGCAAACACGCCAAATTGTAACGCCATATATAAACAACAGGGTGTTTTTCCCGAACGTGAAACACCGACCAAAATAACATCTGCTTTTTCATAGCCTTTAAATTTGATCCCATCATCATGATCGAGTGCAAAATTAATCGCATCAATCCGATGATCATACGTTTGTATGTTGGCAACGGCGTGGGTTCTACCTACCGTGTAGGATGATTTCTCGCCAAGCTCCTGTTCGAGTGGGCTCAAGAACGTACCGAATAAATCCAGAACACAAGCATTTGATTTTTTGATGCAGGCGCTAATTTCTGGATCAATCAACGTGATAAAAACAATGGGCTTGTGTTCCGCTGAGCACGCGTTAATGCGAGCGACCATGGCATCTGCTTTTTTTAGCGTATCCAGGTAGGGGATGGTTTCTTTTTTAAAATCCACATCTTCAAATTGAGTTAATAAACTATTACCGAGTGACTCAACCGTTAGCCCAGTTCTGTCTGAAATCATAAATGCATAGCGTTTCATCAATATTTCATGCCTAATTATTTATTCTTATCGAAATTAAAGCATTCCTACGCTGGTGGGCACAAGCTTTAAAATATCAAATACTGGAAAGTACTCGTTTTTTATCCTATATATCATATTAGTGTATATAAATGGATGCGTTTGTTATGAAAGACAACATAAGTGTGGGTACGGGCAGCACAGGCTCCTTGTCGGACTCGGATAATGACTCAGTTACTGATATGGTCGATGAAAGTGGTGATAAAGCAGCTGTAGCTTCATCGGCAGGTTTGTTTAAAACCAAGCTTACTGAGTTACGTCTGCAACGTCGTGATGCACATGAGGCGCAAGTAATCACTGAACGACTTACCGCCATTTCTAAAACGAAAGAAAATAAACTCGGGTATATCGATACCTATCAAAAAAACTTGAGTGCGCGACAAGAAAAATACGAAGAGCAATTAAAGAAAATAGCCCAAGCAGATGAGCTGATAAAAATAAAACAAAATGATCTTATGGTGCTTAAAACCAAAGTAAAGCAACAAAAAACGGATATAGATCTCATTGATAAACAAACAGAAGATGTCTTTTTTCTTACACGGGTGTGGCGTTCTTTTTACACCGCAATCTATCATGCATTTGGTTGGAAAACTACGCATGAAACGTTGCGTGAAAGAAGGGATCAACTTGTTTTAGAGAGGCATGATAACCGCAGCACAATTACAACGAAGAATAATGAAATCAAAACGATAGAAAGTGACCAAAAAAAGAATGAGAAAGTCCGTTTTCATCAGGAAACGCTCATCATGTATTTAACAAATGAAATAGAAAGAGATAAAAAAATTATCGAGGATCTCAAGAAAGAAGAAGCGGATTTAATTGCTTTGTTGCCTGAATTCAAAAATACAAGTGAATCATCGAATCAAGCGATTGATAGAATGATTCGATCATGTGATAAACTTGCACAGCCAAGCATGCTATCAAAAATTCAACGTACAAAAATGCCTCCAAGCGCTCAAGTCATCGTTGCGCAGGCATTATCTGAGTTTTTAAAAAAACCAACCCAAACCACGCAAGCAGCTTTGGCGGCGAGTATGCAAGACAATCCTACTTACACAGAAGAGCCTAAACTTCAAAAATTGCTCGAAGAAGCCAAAAATTACTATACCGAAGTGGATGAAATACTTAAACCTAATGCAGCAGGGCCCACTATGTAAAAGAAAAGGTGCTGCACCTGCTTCGTCTTTCCGCTAAGATACTGGATATACTTCATCTTTGTGATTTGATACACCATGTCTGCTTCAGCTGATGCTATAACTCAAAAAAAGCGTGGTTTGCTTCGTTCAACGTCGCTTGTTTCCTGTATGACTTTTCTTTCACGCATTATGGGGTTTGTGCGCGATATGGTGCTTGCGCAAGCCTTTGGTGCACAGGCCGGTATGGATGCGTTTATTATTGCCTTTAAAATACCTAATTTTATGCGTCGCTTGTTTGCCGAAGGGGCTTTTTCACAAGCGTTTGTGCCTGTGCTCAGTGAGTACCAAACCAACCGTGCTGTGGATGATGTTCGGCTTTTTTTAGCACGTGTTGCCGGTAATTTGGGCTTTGTATTGTTAGGGGTTGTGATTGTTGCTGAATTAATTGCGCCGGGCATAATTTTTGTGTTTGCACCGGGGTTTGGTGAAGATGCTGCGCGTACGCTGCTCGCGACGGATATGTTACGTATTACTTTACCTTATTTGATGTTGATTTCTTTAACAGCCATGGCAGGCGCTGTGTTAAATACGTATGGGTATTTTGGGGTGCCGGCAATCACGCCCATTTTACTGAATATTTCTCTTATTCTTGCAGCACTATATGTTGGTCCCCAACTTGCGATACCTATTAAGGCCCTGGCTTGGGGGGTATTAATCGGGGGGTGTGTTCAGTTGCTGGTTCAAATTCCTTTTCTTATGCAGCATCGTTTTTTAATGCGCCCACGGATTATGTTTAAAGATCCGGGTGTTTTGCGTGTGTTAAAGCTCATGCTTCCGGCGTTGTTTGGTGTGTCGATTGCACAAATTAATTTATTGATTGATACGATTTTTGCGTCGTTTTTGCAGGTCGGTAGTGTGACTTGGTTATTTTATACCGATAGGTTGGTGGATTTTCCGCTTGGCGTGTTTGGCGTGGCGATTGCTACGGTGATTTTGCCGCATTTATCGCGAAAGCATGTTGAAGCAGATGGCGAACATTTTTCAAAATCAATTGATTGGGCGCTACGGTTATTGCTTTTAATTGGGGTTCCTTCGGCGATTGGTTTGGTCTTGTTTGGCATGCCGCTTTTGGCCAGCTTTTTTGGGCATGGCGCATTTAAGGCGCTGGATGTTTTGCAAACCCAAAAAAGCTTGATAACACTCGGGTTGGGCGTGCCTGCGTTTATGATTGTTAAAGTGTTGGCGTCAGGGTTTTATGCGCAACAAGATATTAAAACGCCGGTTAAAGTGGGTGCCTATTGTATGCTTTTGAATACCATTTTATGCGCTATATTTATATGGCCTTTGGCGCATGCAGGCTTAACCCTGGCTTCCACGTTGGCAGGTTATGCAAATGCCGCAACGTTACTCATTCTCTTGTGGAAACGGCGGACTTATCGCCCGTCTGCGGGGTGGCGTAAATTTTTTGGTCAAATATTGATTGCAAATGCTGCGTTGGTTGTTTACTTGTTGTATTCATCAGGTAATATTGATTTGTGGATGGAGCAAAGCATGGGCGCGCGCTTGTTTGATTTGCTGACCCATGTTTTGGTTGGGTTTATACTTTACGTGGTGTGTCTTGGTCTAACCGGCGTGCGGTTTACGCAGTTTCGTGGTCATTTATTGGAGAAATAATGCAAGCTCAAGCTTTTTATCAAACCGATGTTGAACGAGCGATTCGTTTGGTGCTTCTGGCCTCCCTTGACGAGGCGAGGCCAGAAGATAAACCGGCTTTAAAGCTGCAACAATTTCATGCCAAGCTGGGTCAGTTTGCCGTGATCGGTGATGCTCATGGACAGGTTCTTACTGTGTATGCAGGGCTTGGGAAAGCCACACACGTCGATGCGGACGCAGAAGCTATCGCACATGTTGTCACAAAATTGCCTGCGGGATGTTATCGCTCAGATCAAGCCTTGTCTTCACGTGCGCATGTTGCTTGGTCACTCGCACAATATAAGTTTGATAAATATAAACCTGCTGAGCAAACACCTAAACGATTAGTTGTTCATGCACACACGCTGCCTGCTGTTTTAGCCGAAGCGGAAGCCGTGTTTTTAGTGCGAGATTTAATTAATACGCCGGCGAACGATATGGGGCCTATCGCTTTGGCCGAGGCTGTTGAAAACTTAGCAGACATGCATGATGCGAAATATGAGGTATGCGTTGGTGAGGCTTTGCTTGAAGAAAATTATCCAGCAATTCATGCCGTTGGGCGCGCGGCTTCAGAAGAGCCACGTCTTGCATCGCTGGTATGGGGCGACCCTAAACACCCACGTGTGGCGTTGGTGGGTAAGGGCGTGTGTTTTGATTCCGGAGGTCTTGATCTCAAACCTTCACGTGGCATGCGCTTGATGAAAAAAGACATGGGTGGCGCTGCGAATGCGATCGGTCTTGCGCATTGGATTATGAGCATGCAGTTGCCGATTTATTTACAGCTGTTAATACCTGCGGTTGAAAACGCCGTGAGCGCTTCGTCTTATCGCCCGGGTGATGTTTTGACCATGCGTAATGGTTTGACGGTTGAAATTGATAATACCGATGCGGAAGGGCGCTTGGTTCTGGCCGATGCGTTAGTTAAAGCGTGTGAGTATAAGCCTGACTTGGTGATTGATCTCGCAACCCTAACGGGGGCTGCACGTGTGGCTGTAGGAACTGAAATCACGGCCATGTTTTCAAATGATGATGAGCTTGCTGCAGGCATTGCTGAGGCTGCAAACACCATGGGTGATCCGGTGTGTCGTTTGCCGCTGCATCAGAGTTATACCAGCTTATTTGAGTCATCGATTGCGGATTTAGCAAATTCCAGTGGATCACCTTATGCGGGTGCCATTACCGCCGCACTATTTCTGGAGCGATTTGTGACGCCACAAACCTCGTGGATGCACGGTGATTTGATGGCCTGGAATGTCAGCTCAAAACCCGGCAAGCCCGAAGGTGGTGAAGCGATGGGTATTCAGGCGTTGTTCGGGTATTTAGCCGAGCAGTATACTTAGAGCGAGAAGCTCTTAGATAACTCACCGCGCCTAAGTCATCTTGGAACGAGCACCTGATTCAGCTGTTTCTTCCGCTATATTGGGTAAAGCAGGTTGCCAAAAATTGCCACGCGCATGCGTAGGAGGTGTATGCGCTATCGTTGGATTGGTGAGATTATGACTTCCTTCAAATATAGTTTTTCCTGCATTGTCTTCAACGGAGCATATTCCACGACGGCCCGTGATTGTAATGGTATAGGTCATAGCTAATTGGCCATGCCATTTTTTATTGAAGGTTGCAATGAGTCGTATTCGCTCTTGATGACTTAAAGACGCTAATTGTTCATCTATATCCATGATTTCTTTTGTAAATCCGGGAACGTCTTTATAATAAAGCTGATGATTCGATGAGGAAATACGGTCATGATTACTGATAATAGCCGCACATCTTTGGGCCATTTTTGAAAGATCCATTTCGACATTGCTACTCTGATACGTACTCTTAAATGAAAATTTAATACATTCACACAATCCCATCTCATCACATTGTCGTTTAATGCATACTTTTTCTTCGGGTAAATCTTCTTCTTTGTCGTCAATATAAAAATAAATATCGATTTGTTCCGACCAAAATTGTAACTTTTTTTGGATAAAGTCACTGGCCCAAAAATCACTTAATCGTAATTTTTCATTTTGCAAATCAAATTGAATGGCATATTCATACACATCGCCCATTTTTCTCATGTATTCTTTTCCAATTGCTTCAATGCTATCAGCAATCGCTTCGACTTCTTTATTTGCGGATATAGTCATTTGAGCTATTTTATAACCCATGCCATATTCTATTTCACCTTGAACCAAGGGGGCTTGCGTACGTTGTCTTTTTCGTGGGTTTGTCAGTTGTTTGCTTGGCATGTTTAACTCAAATAAAAAATACATGGTGTAGCAGGGGATTATAGCAGTTTCTTTAGATTGAGTGTTTATGGAGTGTTACACCTGCTGCACGATACGCACGATAACGCGCGCGGCCAGCTTCTTTCGCGTCATAAGCAACCACATCAAGCACACGCTCAAATGGTTGATAATGTTCAGGCGTGTTTTCTCTGAGGTTGAGTAATAAATTAAAATTTTGCTCTTGAGTTGGCATGCTTCCCGTGCTTATTTGAATGGGAGGGTTTAAGCCCTCCGGTGCTTCTCCCGCGAGACTATGCGGGAGAAAGCTGTCGTCTTGATAGGTCCAAAGATAGGTATCTAATTCGCTCGCCGCCTGCGCATCGGCACACAAAACCCAAGAACGTAAACCGCCTGCATACGCCTTGGCAAGCAGGCGGGAGGCTACGCGAAAAAGCGCATCTGGATGCTCATCATCAATCACATAAAAATCAACGCGCACGTGCAGCCTCGCGTAACACAGCCATCAAGAGTGGCACAGGTCGCCCCGTGGCATCATGTTTTTTACCGGAGTTCCAGGCTGTACCTGCAATATCGAGATGCGCCCAACGGAACTTTTTGGCAAAGTGCGATAAAAAGCATGCAGCTGTCACACTGCCCGCTTCGCGGTCAAGCGAGGCATTAATCATGTCAGCGACCGGGCTCTCAAGTGCGCTTTGAAAGCTTTCATCGAGCGGCATACGCCAAACGGGATCGTTGCTTTCGATAGCTGCTTGCTCAAGTGTGTTTGCGAGCTCTTCATCTTCTGTCATAAACCCGCTTGCCCAGCGACCTAGGGCCACTAAAATGGCACCGGTAAGTGTCGCGATATCCAGCACAAAACGCGGTTTAAACTGCTCAGCATAGGTCAGCGTATCAGCAAGGACCATGCGGCCTTCGGCGTCAGTGTTGGTGATTTCAATGGTTTTACCGAGCATGCTTGTGACCACATCTCCAGGCTTGGTTGCATCGCCATTGGGCATGTTTTCGGTGCACGCGAGCAAACCTATGAGATTAATCGGGAGCTTCATGAGTGCACAGGCCTTGATGGCACCTAGCACGCTTGCAGCACCACCCATGTCGTACTTCATTTCATGCATGCCAGCAGGGGGCTTCAGTGAAATTCCGCCCGAATCAAACGTGACCCCTTTTCCTGCCAGTACAATAGGGGCATCATCCGCTGCACCTCGATATTGAATCTCGATCAGTTTGGGCGGTTCGGGGCTGCCTTTACTGATGGCTAGAAAAGCGCCCATACCGAGGGCTTCCATGTCTTCACGCTCGAGTACGCGGGTGCTCAGTGCGTCATGTGTTTCGGCAAGGGCAACGGCCTCGCCGGCAAGGTAAGAAGGCGTGCAATAATTGGCCGGCAAATTGGCGAGCGTTCGCGCCCAAGCAACACCAGCCGCGGTTGCTGTTGCGGCCTCGATGGCCTCATGCGTTGCGCCTTCAAGATAAAATTGGATTGAATCAAGAACATAAGGCGCTTTTTCTGGTGTGCTTTTTAGATAGGGCGGTTTGTACGCCGCCGCATCAAACTTGAGGAGCATATGCTCAATTTGTTGGTTGGCTGTGGTGTTTTGTGCTTGGGGTAGGCCTATTATCGCGGCATTTATTTTTTGTTGTTTTAACGCTGAATAAGCTGTTTGGCAGAGCGTTGTGATATGGGTTGAACGAAAAGTGGCTTGCTTGCCACAATGCAGGAGCAAAATCGCGTGTTCCTGATGAAAATGCCAAAGGCTGTCGCCACGTGCGGTTAATTTTTGGCATGCCTGTTCGAGGTGCCATGCTTTAGCAAACGCAGGGAGAGCCGTATCTTCAAAAAATCCAAGCACCAGACAGGTGTTTTTATCGAGTTGATCGCGTGTAATATTTTGGCTGAGTCCATACATGAGGTGAGCTTCCTATCGTGTTATAGTGTACGAAGAGTTTTTATTTTACCGGGGCCTGATATGCTTGGCTACCTTAATTTTTTGTTGGGAACGCTGGGACCGTGTTAATTTTTCGTTACTTAGCCAAAGAAGTGTTCACCACGCTGCTTGCGTTAATCAGCATTCTCTTGCTTATTTTTATGAGTAATCAATTTGTTTTGTATTTATCGCGCGCGGCGAACGGTCAAATTCCGGCGATGTTTATCTTAAAACTCATGGCGCTCGAATTACCGATGTTTATGGGCTTGCTCTTGCCGCTCGGGTTTTATATGGCGCTTTTGCTTGCTTACGGGCGTTTGTACGCCGAAAGCGAGATGACGGTGCTGCATGCTTGCGGCTATGGCCCGCCCCAGCTCTTAAAGCACAGCTTAATTATGGCGTCCGGTGTGGCGGCGATTGTTTTGGTTATTTTGTTATGGGTGAATCCCGCGATTGCTATCGAGCGCGTTAAATTATTACGCAGTAGTGGTATTCAGGTGATGATCAAAACGCTTGTGCCCGGCACGTTTACCGCGACATCCGGTGGTCGCGATGTTTTTTATGTAGAAAACATGAATAAGCATCATGACCGAGCTGAAGGCGTATTTTTAGCGCGATTAAATACCAAGCAAGGTGAACCACGTTGGGATGTCTTATGGGCGGATGAAGCGTATGCAACACATAATACAAAAACCGGCGCACACGATTTGGTGCTGCTCAATGGGCGCGCTTATCAAGGCCAGCCCGGCCATGCGGATTATCAAGTGGCGTCGTTTAAAAAATATGAAACGCGTTTACCCGAGCCTGTGTCTGCACCCAAAGCCGGAGATTTACGTTCGGCTGATACCGCTGATTTATGGCCCTTAGGTCCCGATGACCATGCCAAAGCCGCTGAGTTGCAATGGCGTTTTTCTATTCCACTGATGGTGATTGTACTTACCCTGGTTGCGGTGCCACTTAGTCGCGTGAACCCCCGTGCCGGAAAATACGCACGCTTATTGCCGGCGATTTTGTTGTTTATTGCCTACGCGAACTTCATGTTTATGACACGAGATGCCGTGGCTTCTGGTAAGCTGCCGTTATGGCTTGCGGTGATGTGTTTGCACGGCAGCATGGTGTTGATTGCCGTGGGTTTGATGTGGCGCAACAGGAATAAACCGTCATGAAATTACTCGATCGCTACATTGCTAAAACTGTTTTGGCCTCAATTGCGCTTGTGACGTTGATGCTGACAGGTTTACAAATGTTTATTTTATTTGTGAACGAGTTGGGTGATTTAGGTCGAGGAAATTATCAACTAAGTCAAGCTTTTCGTGTCGTGATGCTTGAAGTACCAGAGCAAGTGTATTTATTCTTTCCTGTAGCATGCCTGCTAGGCGCTTTGGTGGGGCTAGGAAATTTAGCAACACATCGCGAACTATTGGTAATGCAAGCTTCCGGCATCTCGGTTAAACGCGTGACCTGGGGTGTATTAAAAGCGTCTGTTTGGGTGATTGTGTTTGTGACCGTGCTCGGCGAGGTGCTTGTGCCGCGGTTTTTAGCGACGTCGCATGAAATTAAAAACCAGGCTTTAACCGGTGGTCAGGCGGTAAAAACCCGTCATGGTGTTTGGTTGCGGCATGAGCATAATTTTATTCTTGTTGGGGATGTGCTCGCCGATCATAGCCTGCGTGATCTTGTTCAATTTCAATTTGATCCGGCTGATCCATCCCATCATCTGCGCTTTACCCGTAAAATTGATAGGTTAATTAAGCATGATGGGGCTTGGGAGGCGCAAGGTGTTCAGGAAACAAAATTTGGCGTACATGAAACGCAGGCTAACCAGTATGAAACCATGCCCTGGGACATCCCCCTTGATTTAGCCGTGTTAAAATTGCGTGGTGAAACACCAGAAGAGATGAGTTTTGGCGCACTTCATCATTACGTGGCATCCCAGCAAGCATCACCCGCACTGTTTCCTTACAAGCTTGCGTATTGGCAGCGTTTGGTTCAACCTTTCAGTACGGTCGTGATGATGATTCTTGCGATCCCTTTTGTGTTTGGACCGCTGCGTTCATCCACCATGGGTGCTAAATTATTAACGGGGGCAACCGTTGGGTTTAGTTTTCATTTGGTGAATCGTTTTTTTGGTCCGTTTAGTCAAGTGTTTTTGTGGCCACCTGAGCTGGCGGCTATTTTGCCGACGCTGGTGTTTGCGTTGTTAGGTGTTTACTGGATGGGGCGTACGCGGTGATGATGATTGATAGTGTTCGTGCGGCGCAATTGCGGCACATGACAGAATTTTTACTGCATCCTTTATGGATAGGATTTCTCATTGCTGTGATTTTAATTGCATGTTTAGTTCGGCAAGTAGGTGATAGTAAATACATTGCATGTGGTTTAGCACTTGTTTGCCTAGGTATTGCCGCGTTAAGCACGTCTTTTTTGCCTCGCTGGATGAGCGTGAAGCTTGAAAATCAATACACGCGTGTAACTCAAATTGATCCGAATATTCATTGGGTGGTGGTGCTTGGGGGCGGGGTGTCGGGTATTCAATCCATGCCTGCCAGTGATGCCATGTCGAGTGCGAGTTTGCGGCGTTTTTTAGAAGGTTTGCGTGTGTATCGTCAATTACCCGAAGCTAAGCTTATTTTGTCAGGAGGAAGCAGGCGAGGCATGCACTATGCCGATTCGGTGCGCTTTAACGAAATGGCCGATATGTTTGGTGTGCCTGAGAGCGACCGTGTGCTTGAGCGCGACTCGATTAATACGGCTGATGAAGCACGCTTGATGAAGCCATGGCTAAAAGATGAACCGTTTTATTTGGTGACATCGGCGACGCATATGCCGCGCTCCATGGCTTTATTCGAGCATCAAGGCTTGCATCCGGTTGCGGCACCGTGTGATTTTACGGGGCTTCAATATGAGAAAAAAAATTGTTTAGAAAAATGCTTGCCTGGCATAAATAATCTAGCAAATTTTAATGCCGCGTGGCATGAATATTTGGGGTTGCTGTGGGCGAAGATAAGAAAAATCAGGGCTTAATATTTTTGCTTTGAATGATTTTAGTTTTCAAGGGAAGGGTTAGGGCAAGCACAGCGCCATATGCGAGCCAAGCATGCCTGGGAATAAAAGCTTGCCAGGCAATGTAGGGCATAGCAAAGGTTGTCATCATGCCTAAAAACCAAGGTCGTATTTTTGGATATTTTGTTTTTAGTAAGGCGTAAAATATAATTAATAAGCTGCCGAAAAAAGCGCCACCGAACACATCAGTGACAGTATGATAATCAAAGTGCACCAAGCCAAAACCGACGCCCGCCAAGATGATACTTATGCTACTACGCAACGAGGTGTTGGCTATGTTAAAGGCAAGCCAGCCATAAACAACCGTGGCAAGTTGCATATGACCACTGGGAAAAGCAAAGCCTGCATGATGAATACTCGGGTTGAGAGGAACTTGAAACGTTGATTTGAGTGCAATGTTGATAAGTAGGCTAAAAAACATCAGGCAGCAGGTATGATAGAACAGCGGTTTATTTAAAAAAATAAAACCCAGTACCAACATGGGTAATATGATTTCAAGATGACTGAAGCCAAGAAAAAACCGTGCAACGGTATCAAGATCGAGATTATTGCATAGCACGTAAACGTCCATCCAAGAAAATCAAACGAAAGGTGGGTTGATAAGGATCGGAGTTATAGATCCAAGTCACCGGTTTGGTTTTGCTTTTAACGCGACGGTTCACAAAGGTTCGGTTAACATGAGATGGGTTACCGCAAGCCGTAAAAACGGTGTCGGCCAAGTCGCCGACGGCAAACGAACGATTGTCACAGACGCTCGAGGCGTTGGTGCTTTCACCGTTAAAGCGAATGGCGGTAATTTTTCCACCGATGATATCCACTTCAAGACTCGAGCCTTGGGAGCCAATCGGTAGTGACCACATACGATACACCAGCTTGTAGCCACGATACACAGGATTTGGGTTAAGGGTGGTGTAAATTAATTGAGTCACAGGTACTTGTTCAACCGCAGATTCTTTTGATTTCTCGATTGAAGAAGGTTGCCCGCAGGCATTCAGTACTTCGGATTCGGTCATGCCAATGCGGACGTAGCCATGTTTTTGTGGGCAATAAAACGGCGCTTGTTCTGCAAAGCTTGTTGTCGCGATAAGAAGCAGACTTAGTAGGCCGATGTGTTTTATTATTTTGGTCATCAGAACACCCAGTCGAAATGATAAATGATGTAGGTTGATTTGATTATAGCTCAGGATTACCAAAAATACCTCGTCCAATACGAACCCAAGTACTTCCTGCACGAATGGCCGCTTTAAAATCATAACTCATGCCCATCGAAAGGCTATCGAGTGTTATCTGTAGATTTTTTGCCAAGCTAGCTTGCTCATGGGCAAAGTTTTTAAATTGCGCGTAAGAGGTCTGATCGTCGGTGCATGGCTTCGGGATAATCATCAGGCCTCGCAAAGTTAAACGCGGGCAGTTAAGTACAACACGAGCGAGCGACTCCAATTGCTCTAATAAGATACCTGATTTGGTTGCCTCGTTATCTAAATTCACTTGGATGCATACGTTGAGTGGGGGTAATGATTCTGGGCGTGCGCGGTTTAATTTTTCTGCAATATCTGCACGACATAGGCTGTGAACCCAACTAAAATGTTTTGCAATATATTTTGCTTTATTGCTTTGTATCGGGCCAATAAAATGCCAGCAGATAGGCAGTGCTTCTAACGCGTGTATTTTGTCTCGCGCTTCTTGCCAGGTGCTTTCGCCAAAATCGCGTAGGCCGGCATCGAAGGCATCTTGAATGGCTGATATAGGATGTTTTTTACTGACCGCAAGCAGGTGCGTTGAGCCTGGCGTGCGTTTGGCATCAAGCTCCGCAAGACGCATGGTCATACGGAGCTGTTGTACGCGTGTATCTAAACGGTTTGACATCGTAACTTAGCGAGCATTTTTTTGCTGGGTGATTAAGCTTTGAATACCTTCTTCCGCGAGTGTCAGCAGGGTGTTCAGCTCGTCACGACTAAAACTGCTGTCCTCGGCTGTGCCTTGAATTTCGATAAATTGCCCGGCTTCGTTCATCACAATATTCATATCGGTTTCAGCGACGACGTCTTCGGCGTAGTCTAAATCCAATACAGGCTGACCACGATACACACCGACAGAAACGGCCGCAACGTAATTAAACTCAGGCGCTTTTTTCAGTTTGTTATTTTTGACGAGCCAATCAATGGCATCACGCAAGGCAATGCAGGCACCGGTAATCGCCGCTGTTCGTGTGCCGCCATCCGCTTGAATGACATCGCAGTCAAGCGTAATCGTACGTTCACCGAGTGTTTTGAGATCTACACACATGCGTAGCGAACGACCAATAAGACGTTGAATTTCGAGGGTGCGCCCACCTTGTTTACCACGACTGGCTTCACGATCGTTACGATCGTGGGTTGCACGAGGAAGCATGCCGTATTCTGCGGTAATCCATCCTTGGTTTTTACCTTTAAGAAAACGAGGGACGCTTTCAAGTACCGAGGCTGTGCAAAGTACACGGGTTCCACCAAATTCAATCAAGACCGAACCTTCGGCGTGATCGGTGTAGTTTCGCGTAATTTTGATGGTTCTTGGCTGATTTGGTTCACGGTGACTCGGTCGCATGGTAAAATCCTTCAGATAAGTGGTTTATTAATATCTTGATGCAGCAAAGTATAAACGTTTCATAGGGTAGATGCACCTGATAGATTTTATTTTGGGAGAGTTTTGTGGTCGAACAAGCGCGTGGCAGTCTTTTTATTGTGGCGGCTCCCTCTGGGGGTGGTAAAACAAGTTTGGTCAAAAACTTGGTGGAGAATATGCATGATATCACCGTTTCTATTTCCCATACCACGCGCGACCAGCGACAAGGCGAAGTGCATGAAAAGCATTATTTTTTTATTGATGAGCCTACGTTTTTAGATATGGCACGTGCCGGTGAATTTATTGAGCATGCCTGGGTGTTTGATTGTTTGTACGGGACATCTAAAATACAAATACAAAAGCAGCTTGCTCAGGGTACCGATGTTATTTTAGATATTGATTGGCAGGGAGCTGCGCAAATTAAGCAGATTTTTCCTGATGCGGTGAGTATTTTTATTGTGCCGCCATCGTTGGAAATTTTAAAGCAACGACTTTTGGATAGGCAGCGAGATAATGCCGATATTATTGAAGATCGTATGCAACGCGCGTGTGATGAAATGAGTCATTATGCTGAGTTTGATTATTTAATTGTCAACGATGATTTTGATAAAGCCTCGTTAGAATTGCAGGCTATTGTGCTGGCTAACCGTTTGCGGGTGGCAAAACAAATGCAAAAACAGCAAGCTTTGCTTTCATTTTTGCTTGCATCACAGTAAACTAGACTGTTTTCTTTTTTCTATATCTATCAAAGGGTAAATTATGGCACGTGTTACAGTAGAAGATTGTCTCGAGCATGTTGATAATCGGTTCGAATTGGTGATGGTTGCGGCGAAGCGTGCACGACAAATTGCCGTACGTGGCGAGCAGCCTATGGTTGAGTGGGAAAATGATAAGCCTACCGTGGTTGCACTGCGTGAAATTTCAGAAGGTTTAGTTACGCCAGATATTCTCAACGAAGATTAATGCTTTTGCAGTGAGGCCGGCATGATAGGGAGCGTCAGCGAGAATCATTTCAAAGAATTGCATAACGAGTTGCTATGTTATCTGGATGCTGAACACGTTGAGTTGTGTCGCCAAGCCTATGAACTTGCAGAGCAAGGCCATGCCGGACAAATGCGTCGCTCGGGTGAGCCTTATATTACGCATCCGGTTGCGGCAGCGCTCAACCTCGCTCAGATGCGCCTCGACTATCAGACCATCATGGCGACGTTGCTTCATGATGTAATTGAAGATACGTCAGTGAGTCATGAAGCGGTCGTGCAGGCCTTTGGTGAAGAGGTGGCGGCCTTGGTTGATGGCGTGACCAAATTAACCAAAATTAAATTTGAATCACGTGCCGAGGCACAGGCTGAGAATTTTCGTAAGATGATTCTCGCCATGGTCAAAGATATCCGTGTGATTTTAGTCAAGCTTGCCGATCGCCTGCATAATATGCAAACGCTGGGTGCGATGCCTGCGGCAAAGCGCGAGCGTATTGCGATCGAAACCCTCGAAATTTATGCACCGATCGCGAATCGTTTGGGTATGCACGCGATGTATACCGGTCTTGAAGATCTTGGTTTTAAAGCGTTATATCCCATGCGTTACCGGGCGCTTAAATCAGCGGTTGAGAAAGCCCGAGGTAATCGACGAGAATTAACGCAGCGCATCGAGCAAGACTTACAGCAAGCGCTGGATGCGCTTTCGATTCCTTATGAGAGCGTATTTGGTCGCCAAAAGCATTTATACAGCCTCTATCGAAAAATGCGCCAAAAAAAAGTGGCCTTTTCTGAAATTATTGATGTGTTTGCTTTTCGTGTGATTACCGAAGATATTGACGGCTGTTATCGTGTGCTCGGTGCGTTGCACCGGACGTATAAACCCGTCCCTCAGCGGTTTAAAGATTATATCGGCATTCCTAAAGTCAACGGGTATCAATCGCTCCATACCACGTTGTTTGGTCCGTTTGGTGTACCGCTTGAAGTTCAGATTCGAACCCGTGCGATGGATAGCGTTGCCGATAATGGTGTCGCCGCGCATTGGATTTATAAATCCTCCGGCGCCGACGTCAACGAAGCGCAATTACGCGCACGAGAATGGGTGCAACGTTTGCTGGATATGCAGCAAAACACCGGTGACTCGTTAGAATTTATTGAAAACGTTAAAATAGACTTGTTTCCAGATGAAGTGTATGTTTTTACCCCAAAAGGCCATATTATGGAGTTGCCTAAAGGCGCAACTCCGGTAGATTTTGCGTACGCTGTGCATTCAGATGTGGGCAATAGCTGTGTTGCCGCTAAAGTGAACCGCCGTTTAGCACCGCTCAGTATACCGTTGACCAATGGGCAAGCGGTCGAAGTGATTACTGGAGAGGAAGCCCATCCTAATCCTTCGTGGCTTAATTTTGTGGTGACAGGGAAAGCACGAAGCAATATTCGTAACTTCTTAAAAAGTCAGCAACGTGCCGAATCCGTTAGTATGGGTCGGCGGCTGTTGGAGCAAGCATTTTCTGAGCTTTCCAGTGATTACAGTAAAGTGCCGGATGAATCGATGGAAGCTTTGTTGCGTGATTTACACTTTAAGGCATTGGATGATTTATTGTATGCCGTAGGGATTGGAAATCAGATGCCGATGGTGATTGCAAAACGCTTGGTCTTGACACAAGATGGCGATGCGCTTCAGGCGTCATCGGATGGTGATCCTTTAGCCATCAAAGGAACCGAAGGTATGGTGGTTCATTTTGCAGAATGCTGCCAGCCGATACCTGGCGATAATATTGTCGGTCGTTTTCAACAAGGATGTGGTATTTTGGTTCATTCAAGTGATTGTGCGGTGGTTAATCAAGGGCGTACAAGCCCCGAGCAGTTTATTTCGATGCGTTGGGATGAGCAGGTTCAAGGTGAGTTTTGGGTCGATATTACGGTCGAAGTTGCGAATCAGCGTGGGGTGCTTGCCATGCTTGCGACGGCGATTTCTGAAGCGGACTCCAATATTGGTAATATCAGCGTTGACCCGCGTGATGGCCGGCATAATGCGGTCACGTTCTCGGTGAGTGTACAAAGTCGTACGCATTTGGCGCGTGTCATGCGGCGCTTGCGTGCGAATAATCGTGTGACGCGGATTTATCGTAACAAGCAAGGGGCATCATGAAAAAGGCCATACAAACACCCAACGCTCCCGAGGCCATTGGAACCTATAGCCAGGCGGTTCGTGTGGGTCATACGGTGTATTTATCAGGTCAAATCCCGCTTGATCCTAACACCATGACGTTGTGCTCTGATGCAATCGATGAGCAAATTACCCAGGTTTTTGATAATTTAGCGGCCGTATGTCAAGCTGCAGGCGGCGGTCTTCATGATGTGGTGAAGCTAACGGTGTATTTGACGGATTTAACGCATATGCCGCGCGTTAATAGCGCCATGGAACGTTATTTTGTAGAACCTTATCCAGCTCGAACAGCCTTCGGTGTAGCCGCCTTGCCACGTGGGGCAGGTGTAGAAATAGATGCTATCATGGTTGATCTTGACGTATGAGAAGCATCGTAAATTTTCTAAGAGGTCATTAGTTATGGGACTCGTACTCTTTCTTGTCGTCTTTTCGACTATTTTTGTTGCATTTACCGATGAAATCACAACGGGACTGAAACGTTTATTCTCCGTCACATGGGTGCGTGTGCTTGTGCCTATGGTAATCGTATCGTTCGTGTGGGTGTGGTTTGATGAAGAGGTTCTTTCTGTTCTAACGTATTTTCAAGCAAACCTTGCATGGTTTACGGTGAAGTTTACCAGCATGCTACCTCATAAAATTACGCTGTTTACTGGACGCGTTTTAAGCTTGTACCTTCCGGCAAGCCTACCTGCCTGGCTTCTGTATTGGAAAATGACACATGTCCGCTCATGTGAAGCTAAAATAAATCGCGTATCCAAGCTCTATGTGTTGAGTTGGTTGTTTTTTTTAGTACTGGTACTCGCCTAGCTTTCCTTAAATGCCTGAGGGAAAGCTAGGATTTGTTTTAGCTATTTTTTTTGTGATTTTGCTGTGGCGCAGCAATCACTTGCATAATCCCTAATGACCCCGATTTTTTGAGAGCAATAAGTAAATCGACGTTAAGTGCCTGCAATAATTGTTTATCTTTATTTTGATAAGTCACGTTGAGTGGCATCGAGACTTTCCACTGCTTGTCTTTAATATTCTCGACGTGTATTTCACCAATAACTTGACTGCTGACGTTCAAGTGGTTGGTGCGAATAGCCTCAAGATTACCCGATGTTTTGAGCGCTTCGTTAAAGGCTTTCCAACCTTGTGTTGTGTAGCATGCTTTGAGTGCCTCAAGTTCTGTGTTCATCTTGTCTGGCGCAAATTGAAATGATTGAACTAACGCTTTTTTTGCCCACGTTGTGATAAGCGAAGATTCAACAGATCCCGTGTCTTCTGGAATTTTATATTCACAATTAATCACGGCAGGTGTTGCGGTGGGGGCGGGTGTTGCAAGCTCTGTGGATGCAGGTGCTTCTTCAGCAAAACTTAAGGTGGGCATTAAGGCAAGTAAGGCGATGGCAAGTGACGTTTTTTTCATTTTTTTCATTGAAACAACTCCTTTGTTCGCATGAATTATTATGATGTATCAAATGGAGTAATTTTGCCAGTTTTTCCTGTGTATAGGCTCATATGAAATGAGGCTCATGCAGCAGCCTCGAGCTCGAGCTAATTCATTTTAAAGAATTCTGGTCATCAGGCAATCAATCTCACAATCCGCAAGGTGTCTCATATCGATCTGGACTTATGCACCTGTCTAATTGGTTGTTTTCTCCATGAAACAGCGTGCCTCTGACGTCTGTTGGACGTGTGTCTGGATTTAAACATAGTTGTTGATAAATCGCGTTAGCAATCATGTGGGCGGCAGGGGTATGTTGTGAGCGTGATGGTTGATGAACACGATGTTGGTGAAGCGCATCATCAAGCGTGACAGCAACGCCTTGTTGTATTGCCTCTTCAGCATGGGCACGATGCTGAGCGTTAGCGCTAGGAGGGTGATATATAATAACCGGTGTATTGGATAGCAGAAAAAAGCTGCTTTCAGTCACCATCGAGGTAGACTCAGAAGGCACAAACCAAAGGCCTTGTTGGCTATCAGCAACCTGTTTCATCATGGGTTTATAGGCACTCGGCCCAGTTTTTAAATCATCAAACTGAAAATCATAGACAAATAACGTAGCGTGTTCGAGTATGTCTTGAATTTGCTGAATAAAGGCTTCGGTGCTTTGATCGCGTTGCCCTGAGCGATGTGGGCTGGGCGTATGCAGTTCGCCTGTTGCTGGGTTGTGTTGGCCTGTTCGCGGACCGTTGGTGAGCATGATTGCTGTATGCGGTGTATCTAACCCATGCGTTTGGATAAACCTAGCCATATTAACGGCTTGTTCGCGTGCATCGCTGGGTGTAAAACATTGTATTTCACCTTCAGGCGTGGGAGCGTCTCCAGCTAAAACTATACCGATCTGGTTCGAAAATTCGGCATGAGCAGGAAGCGGCTGACTTTGAAATCTAGCATGATCATCTGCAACGGTGGAGACGTTAACGCAATGCGCCACACCGGTTGTGAGCACAAGCTGAGTTTTGTCGTCAAGTGCAGCTTGTTGCTGCTCAGTGATGGCGGTTTTCGGTAAAGCAACACCATCCGGTAGGCATCTAACCGAGCTTAATTCATCAAAATACTGATGGCCTGACCACATGACTTTTATATCAGGATGCGTGCGCTTTATCTCATCAGATTTTATCAGGCCATGACGGCCTGAGACCAGAACGCACGTGTCTTCATCGAGTGTATTCGAGTCGAATAATGCGGCATCTACCTCAATAAATCTTGCATGGGGTATTTGTTTATTTTTGAGTTCAGATTGAATGCCGCGAAGTTGGTTATTATCACCCATAAAATCAGGGTGTGTGATTAAAATAAATTTCATGTTGTTCATCCCAAAAGTCTTGTTTTATTTGAAGCATGATCATTTTCTGATTCTGAAGTTGCGTCACCTACGCTCATAACGGCTTTGTGCGATAATAGGCTGAGTTCTGAGAGGCGAGGTTCTGTGGGCTCCACGTGCTGAGATATTTGATGTGCCTTTCGTTTTCGGTTTGTTTTTGGCGTGCAATTTTCTCGGTACGTTCCAGGTGTTTCTTCGATTAAAATTTTCATGCTGTTTTTAGAGCTTATATTAAACGCTAATTTTTTTTGATAATAATCAAAAAAAAGTACATTGATACTGGAGTCAATAAGCAAGTTAACACCCTCAGCGCAATCATTTATCCATGACGTGAGGGGGTATTTTTTTAAAAATTTAGCATCATAATAAATGGCCACGCCGGCGTTGAGTGTAGCAATGGCCTTTGTAAATTTGTCAGAAGATAGATCAGGATCGAATACAACGATCTGATGGCGTTTTAATGCACCGGTGATGTGTTGGATATCATCTAAAGACAAATTATCATGACAATAAAACCTGACGCCTTGCGGTAGAGACTGCATGATTAATGCGATTTTTTGGGGCGATAAATTTGTATCACATGTGCATGTAACACCGGGTTCTAATAAAGGCACCACCGTTATAATTTGTTCTTCCGTCATCGTGGATGCGCAATAAAATATCGCGCCCGGCTGTAACTTTTGGGCGAGCAGTTTCATCTTCTTGGTTGTGAGTGTCCATGAACACCATAAGCGCACCCCTGGTTGTAAATTTTCAGCGATGATTCGAAGCTGTCGTTCTGATAATGCACGATGACACTGAACATTGACACCGGGGCGGACGGCTCTCGCCATGTACTCAGTGTTGATAAAGCACATCTCTGCATTGGGTATGAGGTTGGTACCAGCATTCAATGCGGACACAATGGTTGAAATTGTTTTAGGAGACGGGTCGTCATTCATTAAAATGCAAACGTGCTTTGCTAAAGTTTCTGCTACGGCCTGTCTTTGCCATAGGGTTTGCTCAGCATTATCAAGAACAACCATACCAGGCTGGAGTAACTTGACGAGGGCTTTGATATCGCGGAGCGTCATGTTGGGAGGGTACATCAAGTGCATGGACTCCATGTCACGACTCAAGTTTAAGATATGATATTCAGATGAAAATTCAGGTTCGGGTAAACTTAAACAGCTATCAAGCAGTTGATGGGTTATGTCATCTGTTTTATCGAAGAAACGAAATAAAAAATCTTTGATGTCTTGTAGTTTTTCACCGTCATGTTTGAGTGTTAAATCCGACCAAATATCCCGTAAAACATCAGCATGCTCTGCTACAATATCGTCTAAATCATTGGCTGTTATATAGGGGCGAATGGTTTCTAAAACCTCGACCGAGCCTGTTGCAATCGAGGCTAAGATAAAGTCCCAACCTTGTTTATTTAGGCCATGACGTATATCTTCATCACCCTTTCTCAACTGCTTTTTAGTCGCTTTTTGTAAGCAGTATTGGATTAATTGGATATCTTTTTGCGCAATAGCAAGGTGTAAAATGGAGCGATCATCTTTATCCTGCAACAATGTCGCGCTCGTATTTTTGTGGGGTAGATCAGATAAAATTTTATTCAAAAAATTAATTTTATTTGTTGAGGAAAGTTTGTTATTCAGTATGACGCGATGCAGTGCCGTATGGCCGCTGATACGCGATTGAATCGTGAGATCAGGATCGAGAGCTTTTACGGCATGAAGTAATTCAACATCACCTGTTTCGCAGGCCCAATGGAGCAGCGTTTTATTTTCTTGTTGATGTTGAGGTAAAAATTCGCCATCTTTATGATATTTTAAGATAGGAAGGTTGATCGTCGCTTGGGTTAGTTGTGTAATATCAGGTACAGCATACCGTACGCCTTGATGCATGATGTTATGATATAACGATTGATGGGTTTGGTAACGTTCTGCCGAGCTCTGCCAATTATCACTCCGGTGAAGAAAACGTTTATGTTTATCTTCATAGGTATAATCATCACCGTAGTATCCCAGTAATTGCTCGCCTGCTTGAAGAGAATGCTTTAAAAAACAATAGGTTTTCCTATTGATTTTTTGGTAAAAAATATTCGCTGTATGTTCTGAGCTTGCGCTATTAATCATGCGAGGCCAACTGCCTTCATGCTCAGCGTTGAGCTCGGTGCCATGACCAAGATCAAAGGTATAAAGAACTCTTTCTTCTTGCTCTTCTTGTTCATCGCTAGAACTTTCGTCGGATGATTTTGTGATTTTTCCTTGATATTCACCTAAACAATAGGGGTAGTGCAGTCCTTCTGAAAAATCTTGTTTAGCATACACGCCGTATATAGGGTAATTTATATGTTGTAAGACCGCTGTCGGGGCAATGAAAATTTGGGATTCAATTTCTGCATGGTTGCTGCCGTAGAGTGTACCTTGGTTGAATCGAAATTCAATCGTATTGCCGGTTGTTTCTTGTATTTCTTGTGTGAGAGCTGCAACACCGGGTCCCGTCCAGTCATATCCACATGGCGGTGTTTCGATGCGCTTTGTTTGGTTTTTTGGTCGCGTTACTATGGGCATAATACACCATGGATGTAATCAATAATGACCTTATTGTATGTATTATACCCATTGATGTCAATATATAACATATAACGCCTGATGGTTAATTTTGTAGACCTCGAGTTAATGCGTCATATTATGAGCTGCTACATGCTCCGGGGTCAGCTGCGTGCTTTCAGGATGTCGTCGTTTTGTTCTTGTTGTAGGTAAGGTGAAGAAACTTTGCCCTGCATGAGAAAACGAATCATGGGATAAAACCTCCTGTTGCGCGGCCTCAAGAGCAATTTTTGAGCTGGCTAATAAAAGCGTCGCTTTTAAAACGTGAGCGCACTGCGGATGTGAAGAAAAAGCTTCTGATTGAGAAAGGTTGTGTAAATCTCGCCAGCATCGATCGATGATTTCGAGCGGACTGTTTGCCCGAGGACTGCTTGCTAAACCTAAAAGAGCATCAGCGCATTCACTGGCAGCCTCATCAGGGGATAGGGTACTCGAAATGGAGGATGTTGAACTTGACGTTTGTTTTTCCAGTTCATTTTTTGCATTATCCAGGCGTGACTTCACGTCATGATATTGTTTTAAATAATCACTTGCCCAGGTCTTATCTTTTTTTGATGCATAATAATCACGAGAATATTCTGTGTATAATATACATTGACGCGTACATCGTGTTTGCTTATCAAGTAATTCGTTTTTTACATCTATCGTTTGAGCAAAGTCATAGCAGATTCCGTAGTATTTGCGGAGTCCTTCGTATTGAACGTGCATATTGGTGTAAATATCCGCTCTATCTTTTGGCTTAATCTCGCTGTTTTCCTGAAGTAATGTTTCATAACTCGTTATAATATTTTGATGTGCACTGAATACCGCTTGTTCTGGTAAACGGGTCGGATTCTTATGATCTGTATACTGTTTATCAAATAATTTACTTTGTTCCAACAGTTGATTGAGTTGCTTGGCTTGATCTTGAGTAAAAGGCATGTTTTGCTCCGGGTGCAAGACCATTCTATCCTTGGATTGGTCGAAAAATTCAAATGCTGTTTGTTGTGATTTTATTTTGACTTATAGTACCAAAATTAACTTACACTGTAAACATTAAGGTCATCTGGGTTGTGGTGTAAAAGTATTAAGAGCTAATTCGGCATAATGGCTTAAAATCACAGGTTTGGCACGTGCTTTTTTTAGGGGGGCGCGGAACGCTGTGCCCGGTTTGATATTCATGCGCGAGTGTTATGAGTCGTTGGTGCCATGCATGCTGATAGGTTGACCAAGATTCATCGGATTTGATGGTCTTGATGCCTTGGATATCTGCCGTGTTTTCGTTTTCAGTCAAGCCTCGGCAGGCGGTTTGGCCGTTTTTGAGTTCAACAAACAGTAAGCCGCGAATGGCGTCATCCAATAAGGCATACAAAAGCAGTTGAGGCGATTCAGGTCGCTCCTCATGCCACGGTAGTGGTGAAGGCAACCGGCTTTTGTAGTCTAACACCCATTTTTCTCCGGTATGAAGACGGTCGATGCGGTCAACGCGTACGCGAAACTCAAGTTCACCCAGCGTTAGGTGATAACTTTGCTCAATGGCCTCAATATCAAACGCGGGGCGTGATTGGTCCCAGGTAAGGCAGGCATACACCAAGCGTTTAAGGCGCGCATGCTCGACGGTTTGCATGAGCAGAGGAAACGAGGTGGGTTTATTGGCGCGAATAGGCGCAAGTGCTGTGTGAATCGCGGTGTCTATATCTTTTTCAAGATCAGCTTGACGGCAGGCAATCAGCGCACGCTGCGTTTTTAACTTTTTCCAGATCAGCTCTAAAATATGGTGAATCACTTGACCGCGCAGCATCGCATCAGGCCCTTCGGTAGGTTCGGGTGCTGAGGTGGCTTTGAGGCGATGTGCGGCAAAGGCTCGAAACGGACAAAGTGCTTGATCGGTAAGGCGCGCGGTGCCACCGGTGCGTGTGTCGTGTTCTGTGAATGGATAGGTATACGGTTCGGGCTCTGTCAGTAATTTTGTGATGTGCGTGATAGGCTTGGGTGCTCGCGCTTCGGGGAGTTCAGGATAACTTAAAATGAGTGGACTCGGCAAAGCCGGTATATCGCCCATAAGCGCAGGGTAGCTGAACACTTGCTCTTGGCTTGCAAGTTGAAGCCGTGTGATGCGTTTTTCCGCAAGTCGTTGCTCTCGTGAAGCGTTGGCATAAGGCATGTCGCGTTCGCGTTGCAATGCAATGGGGATAAAGGCGGATAAACGCGTGCGCGTGGGGAGTGTTTGATCGGTTGCGCCCGACATCCATACCGCATCATACGCACAGCCTGACGCTTCGAGCAGCCCTAATATTTGCACGGGAGCATCTGATTTTTCCGGTTGGAAAATTGTATTTTTGGCTAAATCATGCAGCGCTCGAAACGCTTCTTTGGCGCACATGGTGGGGGTGACAACAGAAAGCGCAACAAAATCATCCATAAGCGCAATAAAACGCTGAAAGCACTGATACTGGGCTGAGGTTAAGCCGGCTTCACCTGGAAAGCCAAGCTGGGTTAGGCGCTGATAAAAAAGGCGTGCCCAGGCCAGCGGTGTTTCGGTGGTTGGGTAGCTGGTGAGGGCCTGGAGCGCTTCAGCCAGGGCTGGAGCTTGTGCTTGAATCGCGTGTTTAAAGTGTGAAAAGGGTATACGCTGCTCTTGTAAAATTGGCAGCTGATTAAAACACGAAGCACGTGCTAAAAATTCAGATTGAGCCGCCACAAGATGCGGTGAGCTGAGTAATAGCTGTGCTTGATGCTGGCTCAGTTCAATTTGATTCAGGCTTATCCATTGCAAGGCATGTGCAACGAATGGGTATTCTGTAAGCGGCTTTCCAAGTGAGATATTAAACACATCTTCTGGAAGATGGCGTTTAAAATAGCGCATCAGATTCGATGCATCTTGATTGAGATCGGGAATCACTAAGCCGATATGTGTGGCGTTGCTCTTTAGTTTTTCTCGTACAAAATGCAACATGCGTGCATATTCATCCTGTTTATCGCGTGCGATGCATTGATAGGTTGTGGGTATGGATTCATCTGTGGATTCTTCAATAAAATCATCATGGTGCTGCTCGACGCCGAGCGCGCTTAAATGGGCTTGAAAGGCTTGTTGAAGCGGTGTGTAATCATCAAAACACACCCAGTGTAAGCATCTAAACGGTGGGTTTTTTATATGGTTGATTAAGTAGCTTACGAGCTGCTGTCTAGCGATTGCGTGCAGGTGCTTTAAGCGTGCTTCACCACGTGCTCGCCAGATTTCAAATTGCTGTGTTTGTTCGGTGAGTTCAAAATCGGGATGAGGGAGGCTAATTTGCCAGTCGTTACATACGGTCCAAGCACTGAGCACCGAGTTTAATAATTTTTGATGATGCTGGCTGTTTTCGTCAGGGGTTAAAACGTGACGCCATACGGTGCGGAGTTGTGCGTCGTTGAGTAACACTGGGTGTGTGTCGTGGGGGTGTTGATGACAAAAGCGCTCAAAAACATGTTGTAAAAACGCTTGATAAGGCAAGCATATCGGTTTTTCGAGGGTGCGTCGCCCGTCTTCCGTAATATAACGCGCTAAAAGTTGCTCGGCCAGACGATTGTTGGGCGTAATAATTGCCGCGCCGTCACGCATGGCCTGAATGACCGCGCTTAGCTGTTGTTCTTGTTTAGATGGATTGTAGGGCATACAGCATAACCGGTAGATCGTCGTCGTGGTGTTTTCGCGCAACGAATGATTCTTGGTAGGCAAGTTGCAAGCCATGTTCTTCGGCTAACGCTATCAGGTAGCGAGGATGGTGTGCAAAACGTGCCGTGGTTTGTAATATCCAGTTGGCTGAATCACTGATTTCATGCGTTAAAATAAACAAGCCTTTGGGGGCTAAATATTTTTTTACACACGCAAATAACGGCGATAAATCACCAAGATAAGGCAAGACATCGGCGGCTGTGATGAGGTTGTACGGGATATTACTGGGATCTAATTGGTGAAAGTACTCAATAATTTCGGATTCAATCAGTTCATCATAAATAGCTTTATCACGGGCATGCGCAAGCATTTTGGGCGAAAGGTCCACGCCGGTTAAATGCTGACTTAGTTCACGGAGTATGACGCCAGAAAGCCCTGTGCCACAGCCTAAATCAAGTGCACGTGTGACCTGCATGTTAGGGATTAGCTGATGTAATACGTGAGCGATACGATGAGGCACGCTGTATTTTAACGTTTCGGTCATATGTTTTTCGTAGTGCAGGGCATAATTATCAAATAAATTTTGTGCATATTCGGGGCAGGCGGCGTGTTGTTCTTGGCTGTTATTAAAAGCATCCAGCATAAACGCGCTGCTTTTATCGTCTGGATTAACCGCACGAGCTTTGGTTAAGTACGCAATGGCTTCTTGTGTTTGCCCCAAACGCTGAGCAATGCTTGCCAAGTTGGTGAGGCAGGCATGATGCGTGGGCGTCTGTTGGAGTATAAATTTAAAATGCTCTGTCGCTTGTTTGAGTTGACCGAGGGCCATTTCGGCCACACCCGCGTTATAATGATATTCGAGGTTATTGGGGTGATTTTTGAGTAGGATTGCATAATGCGTGCGTGCATTTTCAAAACGGTCATAATGCATAAACGTGGCGGCTAAGTTGTTGCGCGCGTCTTCATGATGCTCATCAAACGCCAGGGCTTGGCTAAAATAGGTGATGGCTTGTTGGCCTTCGTCGCGTTTTAAGGCAATCACCCCTAAATTGGCCAGGGCATCGGGCTGCTCTTTGTGCTGTGCGAGCACGGCTTGAAAGGCTTGTTCGGCGGCATCGAGTTCATGATGCGTGAGGCTAATAATACCTTGATAAAATTGCGCGTTCGTATGTTCTGGATTTAAAGCTAACACGTTATTAAATTGTGTTTTTGCTGCATCAAGCTTGTGTTGTTTTAAAAAAAATAGGCCTAAATTATAATGCGCGACCCAAAAGTCGGGGGCTTGATGTACGGCATTGGCATAATGCTCTAAAGCTTGGTTTTGCTTGCCCACACGCTCATACAGCGTCGCTAAATTATTATGATCAGCCGGCGATAGTGAGTTGTTTTTTTGCAGCAGTGATTCATAAACCGCAATTGCTTCGGCAAAGCGACCGCCTTTTTGATGTTCATGTGCCTGTGCTGGTGTGTGAATCATGGCGTTGATGTGTATGAGTTTTGATGTGATCGTGGCATTGATTGCGTTTGATGGCAATGCTTAGGTGTCGTTTATTCCATGGATCTAGGAAAGAATCACATTTAGATCAGATTGGCTTATTTAAAGCACGATTTTCCGCCAATAACATGGCCATTAATTTTTGATTTTCCACGAAAAAACACGATGCCATGACCCGCATCAAATATTATATCCCCAGTAATTTCTGAAGCATCATCTAAGTAAACAATTTGTTTTTTCTCAGTAATTTTCGGTAAATGTAAGTCGCCCACTATTTTGCTTTTTGTTAATTTTGTTTCATTGGAGTATACATTTAATCCATTGTTAAATATTGTTGATGAAGCCGAGAGTGCTCCTTTGATTGATGAAGGCTCACTTATGCTGGAGTTAATAAAATCAGCTGTCCCATTAACGTCCAATGAGAAAAAAGAAGCGTTTTGGGCGGTTAATGTCCCATTAACCATGGTTGATGCAGTTACTGTTGTTCCATCAATATTTACTATGCCATTACCATAAACTTGGTTAACGGTCCCCTGACCACAATTTAATCCACCGGGAAGCGTGTTGCACACGGAATTAGCCCCGACGTTTGCTATACTACTTAACAGCAATATTGTCATAAATATTTTTTTTTGCTTTAGTTTCAAAGTAAACTCCTTGTATTAATGATTATTCACTAAAGTTTCTAAATCATACAAATGATTGTATTCTTTAGTGGTGATGAACGTCTCAATACTATTCTCATTTTCTGTTGCTGCGAGAGTTTTGTTTTTTTCATTACACTCAAGAATGTATCTGTAGTTGAAGAAGTGATTCCCATAGCTTTCTTAAGAGTAGATATTATCTTGAGAGTATGTGTAAAGCTATTTTTAAGAGCTGTTGCAATATTACCAATTAAGGTCAAAGAGAACTCATTGATTTATAGGTTATTTTTATAGGTATCATTAACCCTTTCCGATGGGTGCATCCTAATATTATCTTCAGTTTTGGTCAAGCAAAATACTAAGATTCATTGATGCTCCTCATGAGCCTGAGGGAGGCCCTAAACCTAAATAGATCGCCTATATGATTTGCTCATAGAGCAAGTTTTGTTTATATTAGACTCACACTAATTTAGGGATAGAATTAGGCATGAGTTTAGATACGGATAAGAATCAAATCACGGCGTCACCACGTGGACAATGCCCTGTGATGCATGGCGGCGTCACTTCAAATAATACATCAAACATGAATTGGTGGCCGAATGCCTTAAATCTCGACATTTTACATCAGCATGATACCAAAACGAATCCGTTGGATAAAAACTTCAATTATAAAGAAGCTTTAAAAACATTGGATGTTGAGGCGCTTAAACACGACTTACGTTCGCTCATGACCGAGAGTCAGGCTTGGTGGCCTGCGGACTGGGGGCATTACGGTGGCTTGATGATTCGTATGGCGTGGCATGCCGCAGGTTCTTATCGTACAGCAGATGGCCGCGGTGGTGCCGGTACGGGCAATCAACGCTTCGCGCCGCTTAACTCTTGGCCTGATAACGTTAATTTAGATAAAGCACGTCGCTTACTGTGGCCTATCAAGAAAAAATACGGTAACAAACTCAGCTGGGCTGATCTCATGATTCTTGCTGGCAACATGGCTTATGAGTCGATGGGATTAAAAATGTTTGGGTTTGGTTTTGGTCGCGAAGATATTTGGCATCCAGAAATTGATGTGTATTGGGGCTCAGAAAAAGCGTGGTTAGATGCCAATCGTTACGATGGCAAAAGTCGTGAGACGCTCGAGAATCCGTTGGCGGCGGTACAAATGGGGTTAATTTATGTGAATCCCGAAGGTGTAGATGGTCATCCTGATCCGTTGCGAACAGCGGAAGATGTGCGTATCACGTTTGCTCGCATGGCGATGAATGATGAAGAAACGGTGGCGTTAACGGCGGGTGGCCATACCGTGGGTAAATGTCATGGCCATGGCGATGCAGCTTTACTTGGACCTAACCCAGAAGCCGCTAATCTCGAAGAGCAAGGCTTGGGTTGGATCAATAAAACAACCCGGGGTATTGGCCGTGATACGGTGTCCAGTGGTTTAGAAGGTGCGTGGACAACCCATCCGACCACATGGGACCATGGATATTTTAAATTATTACTGGAGTATGATTGGGAGCTCAAGAAAAGCCCGGCAGGTGCACACCAATGGCAGCCTATCAATATCAAAGAAGAAGATAAACCGGTGGATGTTGAAGATGCTTCGATTCGTCTGTCTCCCATCATGACCGATGCTGATATGGCGATGAAGATGGATCCGGAATATCGCAAAATATCCGAGCGATTTTATCATGATCCTGCCTATTTCGAAGAGGTGTTTACGCGAGCTTGGTTTAAATTAACCCATCGAGACATGGGGCCTAAAGCACGTTATCAAGGACCGGATGTGCCTAAAGAAGATTTGATTTGGCAAGATCCTGTGCCTCAAGGTGCGACGGATTATAATATTGACGCCGTGAAGCAGAAAATTAAAAAAAGCGGTTTAGCGCTGAGCGATATAGTCACGACCGCATGGGACAGTGCGAGAACCTATCGAGGGTCGGATATGCGCGGTGGTGCCAATGGTGCACGTATCCGCCTTCTACCACAAAAAGATTGGCAAGGTAATGAGCCGGAACGGCTCGCTCGCGTACTGAACGTATTAGAGCCAATCGCTACTGAAGCAGGTGCGAGTCTCGCCGATGTGATTGTTCTTGCAGGAAACGTGGGCATTGAGCAAGCGGCTAAGGCAGCTGGTATCGATGTCACCATACCTTTTAGACCGGGACGTGGTGATGCAACGCAAGATATGACCGATATTGAATCATTTGACGTATTAGAGCCGGTGCATGATGGGTTTAGAAATTGGCTTAAACAAGAGTATTCTGTCAAACCCGAAGAGCTCTTACTGGATAGAGCCCAACTTATGGGGCTGACGGCTCCTGAAATGACGGTATTGATGGGGGGAATGCGTGTTTTAGGAACAAATTATGGTGACACGCAGCAGGGTGTTTTTACACATCAAGTTGGAAAATTAACCACTGACTTTTTTGTTAATTTGTTGGATATGAGTTTTTACTGGAAACCGGTGCGTGATAACTTATATGAAATTCGATGCCGTAAGACCGACGACGTGAAGTGGACGGCCACGCGTGTTGATTTGGTGTTTGGCTCAAACGCGATCCTTCGGGCGTATGCTGAGGTGTATGCAGAAGATAATAACCAAGAAAAGTTTGTTCATGACTTTGTTGCCGCATGGACGAAAGTCATGAACGCGGATAGGTTTGATTTATAAATTTTCTTTCGCAAAATAAGCGCAATCTAAGCCGTCATGATTTTTATAGCCGAGGCCCATGTAAAAGGCATGGGTTCCGGTTTTAATGCGGTGATTGGCTGATTTAAGCTCAACGGTTTTGGCTCCGTATTTTAGGGCATAGGCTTCGGCCTCAGCCACGAGTTTTTTGCCCAAGCCTTGGCTACGATAATCTTGGTGAATAATTAAGGCATCAATATGGCAGCAGCAACCAGCGAGCCTGAGCTGCTCATAGCAGGCAAAGGCAATGGCTGCAATAATCTGTTGATTGTGTTCAATCACTAATAAATGATGACGATCTTTTTGAAACGCTTCGATACGTGCACGCATGGTGGTTGAATCCATGTCATAATTGAGTTGTGCGAGTAGCTGACAAAGTTGCACTGTATCGTTGATGTTTGCATCACGTACAATCATGGTGTGAACTCCAAAAAAAGTAGGATGAATTTGAGTATAGATGATTTTTATTGATATTGAGGCGTAAGCGTGAAAACAGAAAAAGCAACGAAAGAAAAAATTAAGCCAAGCAAGATCATATTGGATGATTTGAAGCGCGTATTATTAAACGGTGGCAATACAACACAAGAAGCGATTGCGTTGGCGCTTGAGCGCAAAGGCCATCAGGTGAATCAATCCAAAATTTCAAGGTTGCTTCGAAAGCTCAATGCGATTAAAACACAAAACGATCAAGGCGCGATGGTGTATTGCTTGCCTCACGATGCCGAAGCACCGCCTATTGACAGCCGTTTAGAGGCGTTGGTGATTGATATTGTGGCTAACGAACATATGATTGTGATCAAAACAAGCCCGGGAGCGGCGTCGTTGATTGCGCGGGTGTTGGATCAAAAAAAATGCCAAATTTTAGGGACCATTGCTGGCGATGACACGATTTTTGTTGCACCGGAGTCCATCCAAAACATTCAACAAAGTTTAAGTTTAGTGCGGGAGCAGTTGGGTTACGTTTAACAGCGCATTATAAATGCGATAGAATGACGCTACATTTTGATGGATTAAAATAGAAAGGATGCTTTATGTCGTACCCCACATGTGAGCGTGATACCAGCTATGATGCGTTATTGGCCTTAGCAGGCGTTGCGCTTGCAACGTACGCTATGGCACGCTTTTTTGAATCACAAGATAAGCTGGGTTATGAGACCCGTTCTGCTCGTATGATTTCCGGTTTTTTGCAATTAACCATGCACCTGTGGCATACGACCGGTCCTGAGGTTGAAATCACCAGCGAAAGCGGGTGTTTAATTGCACTGGGGCCTCATCGAGCCAGTTTAGATGCTTTTGGGTTTGCATCTAAAATTAAATTACACGGCACAACGCCGCCTCAATTTTTTGCGACCGATGTTTTTAATGTGATACCCGGCGTGACTTCTTTGTTTGATATGTTTAAAGTGATTACCATTAAAGCCAAAGCCCCTAAAGACGAACAAGGGCGTTCTGGGAATGCGGCGGCCTTAGATGAAGCGAGCAGAATATTACAAAATCATGGGTGTGTCGCCGTATTTCCGCAAGGTAATTTTGCAAGAATCGGACAAAAGCCCCCAAGAATCTACAACGGTACTGCAAATCTTGCGATCACCAATAAGCTGCCCATTCATGTGATAAGGCTCGATGGTTTTTGGAGCTTAAAGAATCCCGTGATTCCATTGTTTATACGAAACAACACGTTTTATCGTGCGTTTTTTGCTTTATTTCATATGAACCGTGTGCGCGTGAACTTATGTGATGTGATTGATGTTCATTTGCAAGCGGAGCATGAAAATTCAAGTCACGAAGAAAAAATAGAGGCGATTAATGCACGGCTTTACGCTTGTTATCGACAGACCGAAGAATTAACGCCTGAGAAAATAGATAAGCTCAAACCAACGCTTTCAGATACGATTCATCTAAGTATTTGGCGTAACAAATTAGAACATCATGAATTAACAAAAAAACTGACCAAAGTAGAAGCTGAAGCTTCAGCATTAGAAGAACGTGTTGAATCTATGATGGCCATATGATCTGTACGTCTTGGTTTATAATACCCAATTTTCGAGTTTTAGCTGTTTGATTCGAGCAAATTCTTTTTCGTTATTGGTCACAAGCGTTGTGCCAAGCTCTAAAGCGTGAGCCGCTATCCATAAATCATGATTGCCAATGGTGTTGCCTTGTTTTTCTAAGTTAGCTCTGAGCTCAGCATAAAGTTCAGATACTTTTAAGGAAAGCGGTAGAGGGGGGATGTAGTCACATATTTGATGAATCATATGTTTTGCTTTGCGTGAGTTATTACTTTTTTGTGCGCCGTAAAATAATTCACCATAAGTAATGGCAGACATGCCAACCATACCTACAGAAAGTTGTTCGAATTTATCGAGTACTGATTTGGGTTTTTGTTTCATGATATAAATGCATATATTAGTATCAAGAAGGTAATTTAAAGGCATGATTAAAACTCCCGTTCTTGCGGAGGCAAATCAATCCGTCCGTGTTCAAAAAAATCTTCAGGCATGTGCGTCATGAGCTCAAATGCTTGTTTAAGATTGCTGGGTTTTTCTCGCAAAATAAGCTCATCATTTCGTTTGATAATTTCAACGCGTTCGCTGTTGATATGAAATTTCTTAGGAATTCTCACAGCTTGAGAATTTCCTGATTGAAAAACTTTGGCATACGTCATAAGAGCACCTCATAACCTAATGTATATACATAAAGTATATACTTAAATTTGTGTTTTGCAATGCCTGAAGAGCGCGTACAATACTTGGTATAAGTTATTTATTTTTGTGATGCATGAAATGAAAGTAAAAACACGGTTTGTGTGCAGTGAATGTGCCGCAATATTTTCGCAGTGGGCAGGCCAGTGCACACAATGTGGTGCATGGAATGCGGTAACTGAAGAGGGCAGCGCGCGACCCGGTAGCAGCATGAAAACAGGTCGGCGTGTCGGAAATTATGCAAACGAACGTTCAAAAGTTACGTTAATCGAAGATGTGACGGTAGAAAAAACCGTGCGTATGGATCTGGGATTGTCGGAGCTTAATCGCGTGCTGGGCGGCGGTTTGGTGGATGGTTCAGTGGTGTTGGTTGGGGGCGATCCGGGCATTGGTAAATCCACGTTATTATTGCAAGCCATGGCGCATTTATCGCTCACTAATTCGGTGTTGTACGTCACCGGTGAGGAATCGCTACAACAAGTTGCAATGCGCGCCAAGCGTTTGCAGCTCCCACAAAAAAATATACGCCTTGTGGCTGAAACGCAAGTGGAAACGATTCTTGATCATGCCGGCGTCGAGCGCCCACGTGTGCTGGTGATTGACTCGGTGCAAACGATTTTTACCGAAGCCTTAAACTCAGCACCCGGTGGTGTGAGCCAGGTACGTGAGTCAGCCGCGCTTTTGGTGCGTTTTGCCAAAATGACACAAACCGCGATATTTTTAGTGGGCCATGTCACCAAAGACGGTTCACTTGCAGGACCTCGTGTGCTTGAGCATATGGTCGATAGCGTGTTGTATTTTGAGGGCCAGTCAGACAGTCGTTTTCGGGTGATTCGCGCGATCAAAAACCGTTTTGGCGCAGCCAACGAGCTGGGTGTGTTTGCTATGACAGATAGAGGCCTGAAAGAAGTCGCCAACCCATCGGCGATATTTTTATCACGAACGCTTGAGCCCACACCGGGAAATGTGGTGATGGTGACTTGGGAAGGATCGCGCCCGATGCTTGTGGATATTCAAGCGCTGGTCAACGAATCCCACGGTTCGCAATCACGGCGTGTGATTGCAGGCCTTGAGAATAATCGGATGGCGATATTATTGGCTGTTTTAGACAGGCACGGTGGTGTGGTCACGTATGATCAAGATGTATTTATCAATGTGGTGGGAGGCATCAAAGTTGCTGATACGGGTAGCGATT
This sequence comes from Legionellaceae bacterium, assembly GCA_029212505.1. Classification (GTDB taxonomy): domain Bacteria; phylum Pseudomonadota; class Gammaproteobacteria; order Legionellales; family Legionellaceae; genus JAALKW01. The sequence goes on from JARGOS010000010.1 coordinate 39,604, forward strand.
TGGCCTTGGTTGCCGCGGTTGTGTCAAGCTTAAGAGATCGCGTGTTTGATCGTGACACCGTGATTTTTGGTGAGGTGGGGCTTGCCGGTGAAATTCGGCCGGTGCAAAGCGGGCAAGAGCGCCTCAAAGAAGCGGTTAAACATGGCTTTAAACGCGCGATTGTGCCCTATGCGAATGCACCTAAGCAGGCGGTAGGCATCGAAATCCAAGCCGTAAAAAATATTCAGGATGTGCTAAAATGCATATAATTAAATTCATCATAAAACAGGTTGTTTTGTATGGTTTATTGATAAGCGCGAGTTTGAGTGCGTTTGCAATCGCACCGGCTAGAGAAGCGTTAAATTTGATTCAGTATGATGAGCTAAAAAAAGAAGCGCTATTCTCGACCCAAAGCATTCCTGCTCAAGGCTCGGTGGTTGTTCGGTGTGAGGTTAAATTACCTGATTTTTATCGCGATCATTTTGCATTTTATGTCTCACCTAAACACGGTGATTTTGGACAAATCAAAGAGCAGTATTTTTATGAAAAACGTTTTGTATCCATTCCTCTTGGATCAAAAATATATACAACCAATTATCAATATGGCTACCCGTTGAACACGACAATTTTTTATATTACACGCGTTAAGCAAAGCAACGAGGCGATTGTGATTGATTTAACGCATATGCCAGATGGAACAACGGCAAACTGTACGTTTTAACCGGTAGGTACCGCCCGCGAGATGTGATATGCTTTAGAGCTATTTTTACTATCTTAATTTATCACCTAGATATAAAGGAAGCGGGTTTTTGCTATGGTTGATTCTACAACAGAAGTAACACGCGTTAGTATTGAAGACGAAATTAAGCAGTCTTACCTTGATTATGCGATGAGCGTGATCGTCGGGCGAGCGCTCCCCGATGCGCGTGACGGATTAAAACCGGTTCATCGGCGCGTGTTGTACGCCATGAGCGAGCTGAATAACGATTGGAATAAGCCGTATAAAAAATCGGCCCGTGTGGTCGGGGACGTTATCGGTAAATACCATCCGCACGGTGATACGGCGGTGTATGACACCATTGTTCGTATGGCTCAGCCGTTTGCGATGCGATGCCCTTTGATTGATGGGCAAGGTAACTTTGGTTCGGTCGACGGGGATGCACCTGCGGCCATGCGATACACTGAAGTGCGTATGTCTAAGCTTGCGCATGCGTTATTAGCTGATCTTGATCAAGAAACGGTGGATTTTGCACCTAACTACGATGAGGCCGAGTTTGCTCCGGTTGTATTACCTGCGCGTATTCCGAATTTACTGGTGAATGGATCGTCCGGTATTGCTGTGGGGATGGCGACGAATATTCCTCCCCATAATTTAAGTGAAGTGATTAATGCTTGCGTTGCCTTAATTGACTCACCGGATTTGAGTGTCGATGATTTGCTTGAAATTGTTCCGGGACCTGATTTTCCAACGGCGGCGATTATTAATGGCCGTGCCGGCATTGTTGAAGCGTATCGTACAGGGCGTGGTCGTATTGTGCTTCGTGCACGTACCGAGATTGAAACCAATGACGATAATGGACGTCAGGCGATTATTATTCACGAGTTGCCTTATCAAGTGAATAAAGCGCGTTTGATTGAGCGTATCGCGGAACTGGTACGTGATAAACGTATCGAAGGCATTTCTGGTTTGCGTGATGAATCGGACAAAGAAGGCATGCGCGTGGTGATTGAGTTAAAACGCGGGGAAGTGCCTGAGGTTGTGCTGAATAATTTGTATGCACAAACGGCCATGCAAAACGTTTTTGGTATTAACATGGTGGCTTTGGTTGATAACCAACCAAGAATATTGAATTTAAGAGATATTTTAGATTGCTTCTTACGACACCGTCGTGAAGTGGTGACCCGTCGCTCGTTGTATAAACTCAAAAAATCACGTCAGCGCGCGCATGTGTTAGAAGGCTTAGCGGTTGCTTTGGCGAATATTGATGAAATGATCACGTTAATTAAAGCCTCACCCACACCCGGAGAAGCCAAAGTGAGCTTGACGGAGCGTGCTTGGGAGCCCGGTTCGGTGAAAGCGATGCTCACTCGAGTTGGCGGCGATGCGTGTCGCCCTGAAAATTTACCCGAAGGGTTGGGTTTCTCGGAGGCTGGGTATTTTCTCTCACCTGATCAAGCGCAAGCGATTTTAGAATTACGCTTGCATCGTTTGACCGCACTTGAGCAAGATAAATTGCTCAATGAGTTTGATCAGTTATTGGATATTATCCAAGCATTGCTCGAAATTTTGAACTCGCCCGAGCGTTTAATGGAAGTGATTCGTGAAGAATTGATTGAAATGAAAGAGCAGTTTGGTAGTGAGCGCCGTACTGAGATTATGGCGTCACAATCGGACTTGACGATTGAAGATTTAATCACCGAAGAGCAAGTGGTGGTGACGTTATCGCATCAAGGCTATGTGAAGTACCAGCCGCTCTCGATGTATCAAGCCCAGCGCCGTGGTGGTAAAGGTAAAGCGGCCACCCAAGTGAAAGAAGAGGATTTTGTTGAACGCCTGGTGATTGCAAGCACCCACGATACGTTATTATGTTTCTCAAATCACGGTAAGCTTTATTGGGTTAAATCCTATCAATTGCCGCTGGCAAGTCGTACGTCACGTGGTAAACCGATTATTAATATTCTACCGTTGGCCGAAGGTGAAGCCATTCATGCGATGTTACCTGTTCGCGAATATGAACCTGGTTATTTTGTCTTTATGGCAACCCAGCGCGGTACGGTTAAAAAAGTGCCGCTCGAAGCGTTTAGCCGCCCACGAAGTAATGGGATTATTGCGGTTGATTTATTTGATGGTGATCAACTCATTGGAGTTGATATTACCGACGGTGAAAAGCATATTATGTTGTTCTCGGATGCCGGAAAAGTGATTCGATTTGAAGAAAACTTGATTCGTCCGATGGGTCGTACGGCACGTGGTGTGCGTGGTATTCGGCTTGCCGAAGACCAACGTGTGATCTCGTTGGTGGTGGCTGAAGAAGAAGGCAGTATTTTAACGGCAACTGAGCTGGGTTACGGCAAACGTACCGCCGTCGATGAATACCGTGTGACGGGCCGTGGTGGTCAAGGGGTGATATCTATCCAAGTCAACGAGCGTAATGGTCGCGTGGTACGCGCCCTGCAAGTGAACGATGCGGATGAGGCGATGTTGATCACCAATCGTGGCACGTTGGTACGTGTTCGTATGAGCGAGATTTCGGTGATTGGGCGTAACACGCAAGGTGTGCGGCTCATGAACTTGACCGGTGAAGAAAAAGTGGTCGGCATGCAACGGATTCTTGATGTTCAGGATGATGAAGACGAAATTGCGAGCGAGCATGGCGATGAAGGTCATGATGATGCAGCGGTTGTTGAGCCTGTCACGGAGTCATAAGTGATATGAAGCGAGACGGTTATTATTTTGGTGCGGGGCCTGCAGCCCTGCCCGAATCTATCTTAAGAGAGGTGCAAGCTGCGCTTTTAGATTGGCATGATACGGGGTTATCTATACTCGAAATTGGCCACCGTTCACCATCGTTTATGGCTTTATTGCAGCAAGCTGAACATGATTTACGTGAGCTTTTAAATATTCCTCAAAATTATCATGTGTTGTTTTTGGGTGGCGCTGCGCGCGCGCAGTTTTCGATGATTCCTCAAAATTTACTATCAGCCTCTGCTGATCAAGCGGCTTATATCGTGTCGGGGGTGTGGTCGTCGATGGCTTTCGACGAGGCGAAGCGTTTTGGCACGGCTTATGCGCTGGAGCTTGGCGATACATGCCAACCTAAGACGGCTTATGTTTATTATACGCCCAACGAGACCGTGGATGGCGTGCAAATTTCAGCTATTCCCGATACGGGTGATGTTCCGTTGGTGGCCGATATGACGTCGTGCTTACTGAGTGAAGTGATCGATGTGCGTCGTTTTGGTTTGATTTTTGCAGGCGCACAAAAAAACATTGGGCCGGCGGGCTTAACCATAGTGATTGTTCGCGATGATTTGTTAGCTATTCAACCTAAATCTACTGTGCCAACGATGTTGGATTATCGCGTGCATGCCAAACACCATTCGTTGTATGCAACCCCGCCTGTTTTTCAATGCTACATGGCGGCTAACATGTTCGCATGGATTAAATCTCAAGGCGGTGTGCGGGTACTCGAGGATATTAATATCGCAAAATCAGCTAAATTGTACGCGTATATCGATGCGTCATCTGATTATCATGCGATGGTGGATGATGTGGCTTTGCGTTCCCGCATGAACGTGTGTTTTCGATTAGCTGACAGAACGCGCGAAGCGGATTTTCTAGCTGCTGCAGAGGCTTGTCGTCTACGTGGTCTTAAAGGTCATCGTTTAAAAGGCGGGATGCGCGCAAGTTTATACAATGCCATGCCGATGGAAGGGGTGGATGCGTTGATTGCGTTTATGGATGATTTTTCTCAATGCAAACTCAAAGCCTAGTTAGCTATCCGGCCACACAGCTTCAAGGTGCGTTGTGTATTCCTGGCGATAAATCGATTTCACACCGCGCGCTTATCTTTGCGGCGATTGGTGAAGGTGTGACGTATGTCGAGCATTTTCTTGAAAGCGATGATTGCTTGGCTACACGTGATATTTTATGCGCGATGGGTGTGCGTATTGATACGATAGCGCCGGGTAAAATTAAAATTTATGGTGTGGGGCTGCATGGTTTAAAAAAGCCCGAGCGCATACTCGATTGTGGAAACTCCGGCACCAGCATGCGGTTGCTCGCGGGGCTTTTGGTGGGGCAAGCGTTTGATAGTGTGTTAACCGGGGATGCGAGTTTGCTCAAGCGTCCTATGGCGCGTATTTGCACGCCATTGCGGTTGATGGGCGCCGATATTCGAGCATCTGAAGGCGAGCATGCGCCGCTGTTTATTTATGGTAGAAAAAAACTCCAAGCGATTGATTATCATATGCCCATGGCAAGTGCTCAAGTTAAGTCATGTATTTTATTGGCGGGGCTTTATGCAGTAGGCGATACGCGTGTCCACGAGCCTGAAGTTACACGTGACCATACCGAGCGCATGTTACGTACGCGGTTTTCTGATGATAAGTTGATTCAAATACCGGGTGATTTATCGTCGGCTGCTTTTTTTATGGTGGCTGCGAGTTTAATCCCGGGCTCTGAGATCATGCTGCGTGATGTGGGTGTTAACCCAACACGTACCGGTGTGATACAGATTTTGGGCGCCATGGGGGCGGATATCACGCTTGAAAACCAACGTATGTATGGCGAAGAGCCTGTGGCTGATATCCTTGTGCGTTATGCTGGTTTAAAAGGTATAGATATCCCCGAGCATCTGGTCTCTTTGAGTATTGATGAGTTTCCGATTTTATTTATCGCAGCAGCCATGGCTTCTGGAACAACGCGTGTATTGGGTATTGAAGAGCTGCGTCATAAAGAAAGCGATCGTATTGCGGTCATGGCCGAGGGGCTCAAGCAATTAGGTATTAATTTAATAGAAAATAAAGACAGTATTATGATTCAAGGCGGTAAGCTCCAAGGTGGCGTGGTCGTCGACAGCCATGGCGATCATCGTGTGGCGATGGCGTTTTTAGTCGCCGGGGCGGTTGCTCATCGCGAAATACGTGTTTTAAATACAGAGGCTATTTCTACTTCGTTTCCTAATTTTGAGAATTACTTTAATCAAATTGGGGGGATATCAAGGTGCTTTCATAACTCATGATAAATATCAAAAAAAATCAAACAAAATCTTTTGAAATAAATCATATTGTGTTAATATAGTCCTGTTAGTTTTATTTTAAACCTGCCATAAGGGGTGCATAATATGTTTGTTCGTAATTTAAATGAAGGGTATTTATCTTTTTTTTACAACTGCGCTGAATTTCCTACTTTGCCCATTAAGGCTGCTCTATCGACTGGATTAATTCTCCCGATTGCTTTAACGTTCACAGGAATTTTACCGGTTTGTACGATAATCGCATTTGCAGTTGCGGCGTTAGGTGCGTTTGTTGGAGCAGTTAGTATGCTTGTTACATATCCATTAGCGGCAGCATTGGACTCTTGCTTGGGCTATGATATGTAACACCGTTTCAAAAAAGTGATTAAGTTATAAGGATAGATGAGATGGTTGATAATGTAACACACGTTCCTGTGATAACCCTCGATGGTCCAAGTGGTACGGGTAAAGGGACCTTGTGTCATCGATTAGCTGAGGCGTTGGGTTGGCATGTGTTAGACAGCGGTGTGCTTTATCGTGCGCTTGGTTTGTTGACTGAAAAGCGTGGGATTTTGCTTGATGCGTTAGATGATGTGGTTGAGCTCGCGCATAACTTACCGATTGTTTTTGATAAAGCAGGTATTCTGTTGGATGGGGAGCGAGTGGGGCATGAGCTTCGGACGGAGGCCTGCGGTGCACGTGCGTCGCAATTAGCGGCTATTCCTGAAGTGCGTGCGGCTCTGCTTGCGCGACAACGGGCGTTTGCCGTGCATCCTGGGCTTGTGACCGATGGCCGAGATATGGGAACAGTGGTTTTTCCTCGGGCAGATTTGAAAATTTATTTAGACGCAAGCACCGAGGAGCGAGCGAAGCGTCGTTATTTACAGTTGAAGGCGAGTGGAAAAAGTGTTAATCTCGCGCAGGTCGTTGGTGAATTGGCTAAACGTGACGCACGAGATATGGGGCGCGCGCATGCTCCACTGATGGCTGCAGATGATGCAATCACGGTCGATACGACGCATTGCAGCGTTGAAGAGGTGTTTGAACGGCTCCTTTTACTTGCGAGAGAACGAAGCCTAACTTCGTTTGGATAAGCAGTGAAGGGATTTTTTTTTGGCGTTTTTTTGAGTAATCAATACTTAGAAAAACATGGACGGGGGAGAGCGTGGTTATTAAACGCTGTCCGTAACGATATATATTGAGTTTGCTAACATGACTGAGAGTTTTAAACAATTATTTGAAGAAAGCGTGGCGGGTACGCAGTTTTACCCTGGAGCGATTATCGCAGCAACCGTGATTGGGGTTGATGCTGATTATGTAACAGTGGATGCGTTGTTGAAATCCGAAGGCGTGATCTCAATCGATGAATTTAAAGATAAAGACGGCCAACTCGAAGTTGCCGTTGGTGACTCAGTCGAAGTTGCACTTGATTCCCTCGAAGATGGCCATGGTGAAACACTGCTTTCGCGCGAAAAAGCAAAACGTCAAGAAGCGTGGAGAAAACTTTCTAAATCATACGATAATAACGAAACGGTTATTGGTTTGATTTCTGGTAAAGTTAAAGGTGGATTTACGGTTGAGATTGGTTCGATTCGTGCCTTCTTACCGGGTTCACTGGTTGATGTACGCCCTGTGCGTGATCCTTCTTATTTGGAAGGTAAAGAACTTGAATTCAAAGTGATTAAAATGGATCTGAAGCGCAACAACATCGTTGTGTCTCGCAGAGCTGTGGTTGAAGAAGAAAACAGTGCCGACCGACAAGCCTTGCTTGATTCGTTGCATGATGGCCAAGTGCTGGATGGTGTTGTTAAAAACTTGACCGATTACGGTGCGTTTGTTGATTTAGGCGGCGTAGACGGCTTGTTGCACATTACCGATATTTCATGGAAACGTGTGAAACATCCAAGCGAAGTTTTAAGTGTTGCTCAAGATATTAAAGTTAAAGTCTTAAGCTTTGACAGCGAACGTAATCGCGTATCGTTGGGTATGAAGCAATTAGGCAACGATCCATGGGTTGATTTAGTTGATCGTTATCCTGTTGGCACACGCTTAGACGGTAAAGTAACCAATATTACTGATTATGGTTGCTTTGTTGAAATCGAAGAAGGTGTCGAAGGTTTGGTTCACATGTCTGAAATGGATTGGACAAACAAAAATATTCACCCAAGCAAAGTCGTATCTGTTGGTGAAGCCGTGCCTGTGATTGTGCTTGAAATCGACCAAGATCGTCGTCGTATTTCATTAGGCATGAAGCAATGTAAAAATAACCCATGGCAAACATTTGCTGAAGGCCAAGCGAAAGGTCAAAAAATTGGCGGTAAAATCCGTTCGATTACCGACTTTGGTATCTTCATTGGTTTAGACGGTGATATTGACGGTTTGGTTCATCTTTCTGATATTTCTTGGACAGTTCCTGGTGAAGAAGCGGTTAAAGAATACAAAAAAGGTCAAGAAATCGAAGCCGTTATTCTGGCCATTGATCCTGAGCGTGAGCGTATCTCGCTGGGCTTGAAACAGCTAGAAACCGATGAATTCACCAGCTATGCCGATGAATTCGCTAAAGGCAGTGTGGTTAAAGTTAAAGTTACCGAAGTTGAGCCTAAAGCGGTAACGGTTGAACTTGCACCCGATGTGTTGGGTACGATTCGTGCCAGCGATCTTTCTGATGAAAAGGTCGATGATGCTTCAAATGTGGTGAACGTGGGTGATGAGCTCGAAGCTAAAATTGTCAATGTTGATCGTAAAAAACGTACCATCACGTTGTCGGTTAAAGCGAAAGATGCTGCAGAGCAAGCTGAGGCCCTTAAGAAATACTCAAAAACACCTGAAGTTGCTGCAACCACGTTGGGTGACTTGTTGAAAGAAAAAATGGCCAATAGCAAAAAGAGCGATTAATGGCTCGGAGTGTTAGAAGCATTTGATCCAATAAAAAAGCGTAGTTTACTACGCTTTTTTATTATAAAAAGGAATGAAATATGCGTCTTATCATGATGATTTTTTATCTTTTGATCATGTTGTTGGGAGTAGCGTTTGCTGCACTTAATGCCGGATCGGTGCAACTTAATTTGTATTTTAAAATATTCACCTTGCCCATATCATTTTTGATGCTAGCAACGCTTGCATTGGGTGTGATGCTTGGGTTTTTTGTTTTCTTGACGCGCTACTGGTCTCTTAAGGCGCGCCATCGTAAACTGAAGCATCAACTTGAATTAACCGAACGAGAAATAAAAAACTTACGTGCGATTCCTCTTAAAGATCAGCATTAAACAAGCGGGTGTTTGATATGATTAACTTTTGGCCTATGCTGCTTCCTGCCGCGGCGTGTTCGGGCTGGTGGCTTGCGCGACGACATGATGCCGTAAAGGATCCTGAATCGAATAATCAGTTGTCACGTGAATACGTGATGGGTTTAAATTATTTACTCAATGAACAGCCTGATAAAGCGGTCGATATTTTTATCAAGTTGCTTGAAGTGGATAGCGAAACCGTTGAAACACATTTAGCGTTAGGCAGTTTGTTTCGTCGTCGGGGTGAAGTGGATCGCGCTATTCGTATTCATCAAAATCTCATTGCACGACCGCAATTAAGTGTCAGTCAACGAAAAGAAGCCTTAATGGCTCTCGCCCAAGATTACATGAGTGCTGGGGTGTTTGATCGCGCTGAACGAATTTTTATTGAGGTGGTTGAGCTCGGAGGAACACCCGATGCCAATAGTTTGCGTGGTTTACTGGCAATTTATCAGCAAGAAAAAGCATGGGAAAAAGCACTGGATACGCTGAAAAAACTCGAGCTTTCTTCCGGTCATCACATGCATGCGCAAGCGGCTCATTATTATTGTGAAATGGGTCAACAAGCAATCAAGCAAGGCGCGCATGATAAAGCGTATGCGGTGATTAAGCAGGCTTTGGTTGTTGATAAGCAGTCGGTTCGTGCGAGTTTGATGCTGGCTGACTTAGAAATATTGCATGGCCGTTATAAGCAGGCGGTGCGTGCCTTAAGGCGTGTTCCAACACAAGATCCCGAATTTTTGACAGAAATTATTGCGCCGCTTTTAAAAGCTTCTGAAGAATTAAACTCGATGGACGAATGCATCAGTTATTTAGAAAATATTGTCAGCGATCATCCGCACGCATCGATTATTTTTGCGATTGGTGAGTTTGTTCGTGAAGAAAAAAGCTTGGATGTGGCCATCGATTTTGTCTCTGTTCAGTTGAGTCGCTATCCTTCGATTCGTGGTTTAAACCACTTGATCCAATGGCATTTAGAATCGGCGCATGGTTTGGTGCGAGACAAGCTTGATATGTTGTATAGCATCACCAGTAAGTTTTTAGAAAACAAGCCGGTGTACCGTTGTGAGCACTGCGGTTTTTCGGGAACGTTGTTGCACTGGTTGTGTCCAAGTTGTAAGCAGTGGGGACGTACTAAACCGATTCATGGCTTGGAGGGGGATTAATAAGCATGGGTATGGAATGGATCGTCGCACTTGATGGGGTAGAAGAAGTCACGGCTTTGGCCTGGGCTGATGCGTGGGACCCAAGCTTATGTGCACTTAAAGTAGGCCATGAATCGTTTACCCGATTTGGTCCGTCGTTTGTACGGGCTTTAGTTGTCAAAGAGTTTAAAATTTTTTTAGATTTAAAATTTCATGATATTCCAAACACGGTTGCATCGGCCTGCAAAGCTGCCGCTGATTTAGGTGTTTGGATGCTGAATGTGCATGCGTCGGGCGGCGCTCACATGATGCAAGTCGCGCGCAAGGCTCTGGAGAGTTATGGTGAAACGCGGCCGTTGCTGATTGCCGTAACGGTGTTGACCAGTTTATCTTCGGATGATTTAACCGCCGTAGGCATTCATCAACCGCTGCTCCAACACGTTGTAAGCTTAGCTGAGCTTGCGAAACAAGCGGATTTAGACGGCGTGGTGTGTTCAGCGCACGAAGTATCAAAGATCAAAGCGGCGTGTGGTCAAGATTTCTTAACCGTAACACCTGGCATTCGCATGGAAGGCGATGCAATGCATGATCAAGTGCGTTGTGTAACACCCGCGATGGCTGAAGCTTTCGGCAGTGATTTTGGTGTGATTGGGCGCTCCATTACAAAAGCAAACGATCCTTTAGCACAGCTTCGATCTCTTATTCTACCCTAACCTGGTTTTTAAAATAATGATAGAGCTTTGTAAGTACTTCACGATGTACCCAACCCCCTGTTTGCTTTAATTCCCAAAGTGCGACTTCTGGAAATTTAAAGAATATTTCTATTCTTTTTAGGGTATTTGTGTCATGACTGGAGCCTTTTTCCAACCGTGCCAATGTGGCAATACTAATATCCAATACCGTGGCCAAGTCATGTTGAGTAAGCCCTATGTCGTTTCTGAATTTTTTTATATCTTCTTTTGTAAATGAATCATGATAAACAGGCTCGAAAATAAAGCTTGATGGGCCTCGACTACCAATTGAGCCAAGCAATATAATAGGATTTTTCTCATCAGGTGAGATATGTTGAGACGCGCAATAATCGTTGTAGGCAGGGTTTTCTTTTGATGGGATTCTATCCTGTAATGATCTGAATAGTTTTCCTTTTTCAGAGCGGTGATGCAATTTAAATAAATCCAGCTCTGGTCCTAATGGAATAGCTGTGTCCGCATAGGCATAACTTTCATCATAGTTTAATTCATAGATTGCCTGCTTCGAACAATAAATTAACTCACCTACAAAAACTCTTCTTTTTCTGCCCTCATGGAATATATTGAGTTTATTATGGCTTCGTTTCAAGTTATCTCGCATGTTCAAGCTCCTCCAATCTTTTTTGAATGAGACGATGAATAGCTGGTTTCATTAAATTACTACAAAAACTATCGTTGATTAATTGTTTGATTTTAGATATTGAGAATCGTTTGTAAAAGTTTTCGATTTCTGCTTGAAATCCTAATCGTTTAAACTCGCGCACATAGTCTATCATGCTTGGCTCAAGCGAGTCTTTTGTGCTAATTCGACCCGTTGGGTTAAAATCAGCTTGTAACATTGGGCCTGTTTCAAGGCTCAAATAAGATACATTATCGTAAATTGGGGAAAGTTTTGTGCTTGAAGACGTGACAATAAACGCAAGATTTCTACCATGACGATCATGATTACCGATCATTGCATCAAACAATAAGGTATGAATAAACGTTCGAGTATCTAAGGGCCTACCGGTTTCTTTAGAAATTGTATCGATAAGTCCTTCGCAACTATGCTCTTCATCAGAGCGGAAATGATAAATATGTTGAAGATCTATGGGAGAATCTTGTTTTATAAAATTCTTAGTGACAAACGTTTTATCACCAAAAAAGTCAATATAATAAAATTCTGCTACAGGAATATTCAATGCTTTTGCAATTTGATTGCACAAATACTCCACTTCAGGTAGCTCTGGTGCATCATCTTGTCTCATTTTGAAAATATAAGAATGATCAGCAAGACTGGCAGAGTATTTTTTGAATTTACCATGAAAAAAGCTGTTGTTTTGCTTTGAATAACTGCTAGAGGCTTCCTGTGATAAGCTATCTTGCCTCTGTAACCCTGTAAATTTTTCAGGCTCAGCAACATGAAACCATATTTTAAAGCAATCAACATGTAATCCATAATGTTCGGAGGTAGAATTATCGATGTTTTTTAAGCACTTTAGGCACAGCATGTTAAGGCCGATAATTAAATAATAAATATATTTTAGTATAAATCTAATATAAGTTAATATCAATTGATGTTGAAAATGTATTAATATCAATTGATATTAATTTATATATAAAACCCTAGACTTGCTCCCTAGCTATAGGGGTCTATAGGGGTCAAGTCTATTTATAATAGTATTTTATTTCGCTATTATCTCGGACGATTTGACGATTGAGTACAACGACGGAACCGGATTTATGGCACGACCACAACGCATAGAATATGAAAATGCTTACTACCACGTCATGAACCGTGGGGCGGGACGAGAAAATATATTTCATGATGATATCGATCGAAAAGCTTTTTTAAATGTCATTGATGAAGCCTATATACAATTTGGTTTGGAGGTGCATGCTTATTGCTTGATGGATAATCATTATCATCTTTTGATTAAAACACCTCGGGCGAATCTTAGCCGCATCATGAGGCATATCAACGGCGTGTATACCCAGCGTTATAATCGCAGGCAAAAAACAGATGGTGCTTTGTTTCGTGGTCGCTATAAAGCAATCTTGGTGGATTCAGATGCCTATCTCCTGCATTTATCGAAATATATTCATCTGAACCCAATGTCAGCTAAATTAGTGGAAACACTCGAAGACTATGCATGGTCAAGTTACCGTGCTTACATAGAAAAAGCCTGTCGGCCAAATTGGTTACATCTATCGGAAGTGTATGGTCAGGTAGGCAACGTATCCAGTCAGGCGGAAGCGTATCGATTGTTCATGAATAACCAAGAGATATCAGAAGACGTTCTTGGATTTTATCGTCAGCAGCGCCTACTCCCCGTTCTTGGTGATGAAGTGTTTATTAGCAAGCTTGAATTAACCCAAGCATCCGAAGAGACCTCTCGGCAAGAACGTATTATCCAACGCCCAACGTTAAGCAAAATTATTGCAGAGGTTGCGGATTTTTTTGATGTTCAAGTGAGTGCATTATTAGCATTAAAGAAGGGGCGGGGGCGGCAAAATACGCCAAGACACGTTGCCATGTATCTTGCTCAAAAGCACGGTGATTATCGTTTAAAAGATATTGCGAAAGCTTTTGGTTTGGCTCACTACGGTGGTGTGTCAAGTGCTCTTCATCGTCTTTCGGAGGCGTTAAAGACGGATGTTATGCTTAGCGAAAAGGTTAACTGCATTATAAACAGACTTGACCCCTAAGTTACTAAGTTACAACTAACAAGCCAACAAGGCGTTGTATTCAATATTAAACCCAAGAGCTTTTGCAATTGGCCTTGAATTTTTCCCGCTCTTTTTAAACTCAACAATGCCATAACGCTCCATCGTTTTTAATGTTCTGCTCAAATTTCCTGGCTGACGATGTGTAATATAAGCTAACTCTTTAATTGAGTCCGGTTTCTTTTCATCAATAATTTTGAGCAAGTGTAAATTATTTTCGCTCAAAACCTCACCTAGAGACTTGATCGAAGAAAACCAAATTTTTGGCTCATTTTTTTTAGGCTTGAGCTGTCCGGATGCTATATCTATCAATCGTTTCTGGAAATTTTCTCGCGGCATAATACCAACTTTTAAAATTTTCATTTTTTATTACCTCCGTCATTTAGCTCACTTAGAATCAAATTAACTTCACTTAAAAAGTCATTAAGCAATTGCTGAGCAGTTACAAATTCATAAGGCTTTCCTTTGTCATTGATCGACTTATGAACATGATCATAACTTGCAATAGAGCCCGTATATCGACCACGAATTTTAGATTTAACTGCATGCGCATTATCAAATCCTAAAATACGTTGATTGTAGCTATCATGGAAAGTAAGGTTATATCGAATTCCATGTGGCCTTTCTTCTGTCGGTGGAACTTGGGATACTTCGATCTTATACCAGTAGCCATTTTCCTCGGTATATTCAGTACCATCTAACGATAGCAAGACATCCAATCCTGTATCCAGTCTCACAAAAACCATTGAGTATCACCTGATGATACTTATATTATGATTTATATTCTTAAATAAGTCAAATATTTGTATCGGTTCAATAGATATGAGATTAAGCGGCCTCCAGTGTGAAACATCACCAATATGGAACCACCTTAGACTAAATTTGACCTGACAGACACTTCTGATAAACCGGAGACTGTCAGAGCAAGTTTGAGCTGCTACATTTTAGATTAAAGTACCAGCCCATAGTCGCGTTAAAAATACATTCCAGGGCAAAATATGGATGGTTGTCTCTGGGTTAATAACCAAGTCTCGTGGGCGAGCATCAAGTGATACGACAATAGCTTTTGCCTTTGGGTGCTCTTCACAAAAAGCCACGAGGCCTTTGAGTTCTTGTTGATGCACTTGTTTTGAAATTTTGACTTCAATAGCCGCACATGCATCGCCAAGAATAAAATCAACTTCGAGTCCTGATTTGGTTCGCCAGTAGGTGATATCAAGTCGTTTTTGTTTCATATTCAGCCAGGCGGTAAGCTCCATAAAGATATAATGCTCGAAACTTTTGTCAGCGATTTCCCCTTGCAATGTCACTACGGGTTGTTTTGCGAGATAGTTTGCAACACCGACATCGAATAGATAAAACTTAGGTTTAGATAGAATGAGATCACGCTTTTTTTTCTTTTGATAAGGATGAATAAAATATCCCAACAGGGTATCGATCAAAATCTGATAATAATTTTGTACGGTCAGTCGATCGATTCCGCAATCACGTGCAATATTATTGAAGTTGATCATTTGGGTGTTGGTTAATCCTGCTAAATCAAGAAAGCGGGCAAATCCTGCAAGATTTCTAACTAAACCTTCGTTTCGAATTTCATCTGTGAGATAAACATCAACATACGCTTGTAAGTAATGATTAATGTATTTTTTTTCTGCAAGGTAATGCGACGGAAGCAAGCCTTGTTGTAGTGCGCGCATGAGATCAAGATCGGGTATTTCAGCGAATGTTAGTGGGTAAAAGTGAAAAGGCCATGCACGCCCTCCTAAAAGGTTTACGGCTTGTGTTTTAAGCTTACGAGCGCTTGAGCCGCATAGAATAAATTGAATGGATTCATTTTCGATGAGCCCGTGTATTTCATTGAGTAAGGCCGGAACTTTTTGAATCTCATCAATAATAATGGGGCAGCTGCGTTCTTTGGGGGTTAAGGCCAGTATTTCTTCTTTTAACAAAAAAGGCGCTTTAGTCAGGCGTAGCATGTCATGTGTGTTCAGTAAGTCGTAATAAACCGACTGCTTAAAATCTTCTTTTAGATAAGATGATTTCCCCGTCTGGCGAGCTCCCCAGAGGAAAATGGATTGTTTTTTGGGTAGGTCTAATTTTAATCCTCGCTTAAACATAATCAAACTATTTGCGGTATATGTTATTAAATAGTAAGACTAAATGTGGCGTTATGCAATAAAAAGTTTTATGCTGGCACGACTGCTGTGCGAAGTCTCGTCTCATTCAGAGTTTTGATTTTAATTAAAACGATATGAATATAAACAGACTTGATCCCTAGCTTGCTTTTTCTTGGTAACCAATTTCAGACAACACATCAGACTGAATGCCTGTTTTTTCGTAAAGTTTTTTTTCTGTGACTCGTATTTTGTTGGCAACAGACTTCATTATAGAATCCATCGGTCTGTAATCAACGCTGTTTTCTTTGCACAATTTAGCTAATTTAAACATGGATAGATAAAGTTTTTCAGGCATGAAAAGCCTGTATCGCTCAAGGTCTGTTGCATCACTCTCCATTCGTTCAATAAAGAACTTGACCATGTCATCAAACCATTCAATTTCGAAGAACTCACTTTCATTAAAAGGGTTATCTTCTGGAATGGCTTTTGATGATTGATTGTAGCTATGCATTATTTTTTCACCTTTGGTTTTGCGAGCTACTTGGATTAAATCTTCTGAACGTCGGTTTTTTCTTAAGGTAATTTGCAGCGACTCTTTCACGATTAGTTCCTATTTAGGGTGTGATTTATTTGAGATGAATTGTTATGCATAAAGTGATCCTCATGATATTTTAATTCATCTAATTGATTGGGGTGATTTTCAAGAAGCGTTAAAAGCAAGCTTAACGGTTTTGGAATGGGGGTAACGCCATTTTCATATCGATTAAAGGCATTGATGCCACCACCAAAAAGACGGCTTGCATCTTTCTGGTTAAGGTTAAGAAACTTTCTTATTTTTTGAATTCTTTTTGGTGTCAAAAGGCCGTCAATGCGCGCTTTTTCTTCTTGGATACTGGCTTGAACAGCTTTGTTGTCTTCCGGGTGAATAATGCCTTCGCCACAAGCCGAGCACCATTCAGCGGGTTGATCGATAGTAAAATTATGTTTTTTGTAGGTATAAATCACTGGCTTAATGCAATGTTTTAATGCCTGATCTCCGCAAATGGGGCACATTTCTTTGTTCATGTTATTTCTCCTTGAACGAGAGGATAAGCTCACCGCGTGCGCTCATCTGAAATTTAATGTAAAGCTCAATATGTTTAAACCTTGTTTTATAAACATCCTGCCAAGCGGTAAAGCTTGGATGCCTTGGGTGCCATAGCTTTATAAAAATCTTTAGCTGTCAGTGATTGAATGGCGTTTACAACCTCTTCATTAGTGAAGCCAATGCTTATTTGCCCTTGTTTGGCTGAAACGGTCATTCTCAAACGATCAGCCTTAGAAAAGGCATTTTTTATGTCTTCCAGATTATATTCGGGTGTTTTTTTCTCAGTCATGGACATCCTAAGGTAACCCTTAAGGTTATTATAGCACACTAAGTGTAACCTTGAAGGTTTTTGATTGTGATTTCATTATAGAGCAATCCCAAGCTCATGCCAACAAATATTTGCTGCAAAAAATTGTTTACTTATGCTTGAAGGGCTGGTTTTATATAATAGAGGTCTAGTTGAGACACAACGTTTAACCATTCATTAACGTAAGCGGAATTCTCCATCCAGAACGTGTAGCGTTTGG
>JARGOS010000011.1 GCA_029212505.1 Legionellaceae bacterium
GCTATGCAGGAGTTAAATAATATGACTTGTTAGGGCGTCCCGTGCGTAAGGTGAGAAGGTTAAGAAACGCAACAGCTTCACTTACAAAGTTATCATCCCCGCACAGGCGATGAATTTACCATGGTACCTTTTCCTCTTAATTTGAATTGATTTTATTTAATACATACGCTTGTTGCTTTAATCGATAGAGCACATGACGTCTTAGAGGACTTTCTTCTGTTAGATTTGGATGATTAAAGTCGTCGTTCACATCATGATGCATACCAATTTTCTCCATGACACGCCTCGACTTTTGATTTTGAACGGCTGTGAACGAGACAATTTCAGGAATATCTAATACACGAAAGGCATAATCTAAAACGGCTTTTGCCCCTTCTGGTGCAAATCCTTGCCCCCAATGCTCAGAGGACAAGCGCCAACCAATCTCAACGGCAGGTGTAAAATGTGCATCAAACGTCGGGCACAATAAACCGATAAAACCAATGAATTCATGCGTATCTTTTCTTTCAACGGCATACAAAGTAAATCCGTATTTATCATCATGAGCAATAATTTTTTGAAGCAACTGCTGTGTTTCTTCTTGTGTTAACGTACGAGGAAAATATTCCATAACCTTGGGGTCTTGATTAATATCCACCATCGGCTTGAAATCATTGTTCGTCCACCGACGTAATATCAAGCGATCTGTTTCGATAATTTTTTGCATAAAACCTACTTATAAATTTTATCTAACGAACAATACAGTGTATATTAACTTAGCTTGAACGCGAACCACCACAAGCTCAGACAAGATAGGAAATAAATACGTCATGCTCGACCAGAATATCCAAGCCTTTGTAAAAACAACCCCATGGAAAAACTTAGGTTCAGGAAGTTATAACCAAACATACCTATCTCAAGAACACATGAGTACCGATTATTTTACAGGCCAATGGGTATTAAAAAAACCTAAACTCAGCTTAGATGACTCAGAGAATGCGCTTAACAACGCCGATCGCGCGGTAAGAAAATGGAATCTTCATAATCCTGCTTACCCAGCCCAAAAAATAAATGAACGTGCATGGCTCGTCCCCTATTTTGGAAACACACCGGCCTCAGATCAGCAAATCGCCGAAAAAATTATCGAAATTTATCAAGAAACCAATAATATTATTACGGATGCTTGTGGTAACAAAAATTTTCTTATCTACCATGATCACGTCATTTGTATTGATGTTGATTTTTCTCTGCGACGCGGTTCGTTTGCAAGTGATCCTTGGCTTCATGATAAGCACTTATCCGATATCACCCATTACTTAAACAGCTGGGCTCATCGCAGACCCCATACCACGGCCATGATTCGCACACTTTTATATTTAGATCAGCACCGAGTTGATCATCCAGTCAACAATAATAATCCAATAACCAAAACATGGCTTGCCGAGTGCATGCATATGCAATTAACTGATTTTAAACATATCGTGAATATCAACAATCTTGAATTTTTCGTGATGATTCGTTTCATTATGGCTCATCATCCTACCTTACTCAGCCACAGCAACGAAGCTGGGTATACTTTACTCCACTTTGCTGAAGCCTTGGGTTATCAAGAAGCGCACACATACCTGATGGATGAAGGCTTGGTGCTTCATACTCCTCCCCCCAAAGCAACGCCTAACCAAACCCACCTCATCCACCTTGCGGCCAGTGCTGGGCAACTCGCTATAATTCAACAGCTGATAACTCAGGATAACAGCCTTATCCATGCGTTAACCCCTTTTCACGAAACGCCTTTACTGTTGGCTGCATCTCAAGGTCATCACGCTATCGTGGCCTTACTGATTGCTGAAGGTGCTGATTTCAATTTAGGCATTCAATTACCAGAACATCATGAAGCATACACCAAGCTGCATCAATATACGCCTTTGGATTGGGCGATTGCAGGAGGGTACACACAAACCATTGCATTACTCGAAAACGCGGGCGCACAGGGTCGCGCTGATATCAAGCATCATGATGCAGAACCAGAATACCTAAATAAGCAAGATAAGCAAGATAAGCAAGATAAGCAAGATAAGCAAGAAGCAGCCTTAGCGTTAACAGCAGAATTAGCACTGGCCAACTGGTGCCCTGAATTTATTCAAAATATGTGGTCGTTTTTTGGTGGGTCAAATCCTCCCCCTAAGCTGATGCTCACACATTCACCCAAAAAAACAACTTAAGTTTGTCCCAAAAGAATTATACTACAGATAGATTATGATTACTTTTAGTGCTATATTTCACCTCCTGCGCGATCCTACGATCCATTAATCAATCAATCCATTTATGCAGGCGGTGAATCATCATGCATTCATTTTTTAAAATATTTGATGAATCAAAAGCTAAACCAGACGTATTGCCCCGTGTCAGCGAAGATGAGGTCATATTCTCACATATATTGGACAGAGGAAGCTTTGGTGAAGTCTATTTTGGCAGCTGGAACGGTGAACCCGTCGCGATAAAAAAAATTAAAAACAAAGCTCGTATCGAAAAAGAAGCCGAAATAACGTTACATGGGTCTTTATCTCACCCCCATATTGTACGTGCATTGGCGCGTTATAACAGTCCTCATCCTGATAACGATGTGTGCCTCATCTTAGAGTACATGAACGGTAAAGATTTATTATATTACTTAGTAGCTCCAGAGCAAAAAACCATGTTATCGCTGAATATGCGTATTACAATCACGCAAAATATCATCGATGCACTCATCTACTTGCATCAAACCATGCAGATTTTGCATCGTGATATCAAGCCTGACAATATACTGCTCGATCATCATATGCGAGCCAAATTATGTGACTTTGGGCTGTCGACAACCATAGAAAAAGCAAAAAACTTACCTCCGTGTGGTACACAGGAATATTCAGCACCTGAGTTACTCAAGTCAACCAATCCACACCATACGGAGCAAACGGATATTTATGCTATGGGCGCTACCGTGTTTGCCATGATAACGTTGACGCAACCCAACAAGAGACACACCATTGATCTTGTTGAAACCATGATGGCGACCGTCGAGGCTGTTCCGTTTAAAACAGCAAAAGCTTTTAAGAATATGGTGGATAATAGTATGGCTTGCAAACCAGAACATCGCATGTCCCTCGCTGACATGTCTAAATTAATACGGGCCATCGCTCAGCTATCAGAACGTCATGGTGTGCCAGATGAATCAAAAACTGAAGTTGTTGAAATCTCCGAGGAACGAGAAATCGAAGCTTCATATGGCTGCACCGTATCTTAAGATTTAAGCTTATGGGCGAGATGGATTTGGATCTTTATGTGCCAGGATATCCGAGCGAATATCGTCTGATGTTCGCTGTTCTTTATTTGTATTTAATATGCCATCACCATAAGAATAGGCGAGCACATGACCTGTTGCATCATCAATAATCATCAAACTAACCCCTTTTTTTGCCATGGCTTCACCAAACTCGAGTGCTGTCTTTGAATCTGGAAAAGGAACCCTGATATTTCCTTCATCCGTTTCTTCAGGGGGTTGATACCATGGTTTTTGACTGTATTCTTTCATGTAAAACTGTGACACCCGCTCTAAGTCCCAAGTCTCTGCTTCAATAACGGTTTCATCAGGCTTTACAACAGATTCAAGTTCTTTTGATTTAGTATCCCAAAGCTTGGTTTTCATCGCGCTAAATCCACTTGGGTAATTTCTTGCTATCGCTTTAATTTTATCTTTTGTTGCTTCTTGCTGTTGGTAGATTTTCTTGACTTCAGATTGATAATTAGCCAAACAAACGGATGAAAACCAAGGCCCCATTGAGTTGCGTGAAAATAAGTCATCTTGAATTTTATGCTTGTCTTCCGGCGCTTGTTTATTCACGCGCTGTATCACCTGCAACTTTTCTTGAAAAAGATCAAACGCTCGGTTTAACAAACCCTCTCGACTTAAAAAAACATGATAAATATGCAATAATCGCTCTTCATTTTGCGGGCTCTGCTTAAGCGCTCGAAGATCTTCTGCAAGCTTAGGTGCCACTTGCAAAAGCATCGCAGCCATTTGGTCACGTGTATGATGAAAAGGCGAGCTAGCTTCGATATAGGTATGTTCTGGACTCATCACAATCGCATGATCGCGTTTGGTAGAGCTATCACCTGAACCAATGGTCTTCACCCCTTTAAGATTAAGATCTTGCTTTATTGTACCATCAAGAATATCAACAAAATCGAGCATCCCTCCTTTCGTATACCCTAGACGTTTTTTTGCAGGGCTGGGCGCTGTTGCACTGGTTTTATCCTCAGTTTTATAGGTAGAATTAGCGCTATATCGCGCGTCACCCAAGACCCATTGCTTGAACCCCTCTAATTCAAATGCATCGGGGACGTCTGCCGTATCTACGCCCCAAAGGTTCACAGGTTTTTCATTGATTATTTTATTACGTGTATTTGCATCGTAACCACTGAGCCTAAGATGAGGGATGGCTTGGCTTAATGCCTTAAAATCTGTAATTTTTTTGGATGATGGCGTCAGTTTCTTTTGAATCACCCCCCAGTCTTGTGCTCGCTCTGCAATTTTATTCGAATCGAGGTGCCCGCTCACCAACTCAAGATCAAGCGCTTCTGTTGGTTTAGATGTTTTCGTCACCGTACAGCGACTTACAAGCCCACCTTTGTTATAGGCCGTCCCCATGCTAGCCCACGGGTTTCGCCTAGCCTCTTCAACCGAATCAATTTGAATTTTTATATCATTTTTATGAATAATAAAACTCGCCATGCCTGTATTACCCCATAGGGCATTTTTAATATCTTTGGGGCTAGCTACTTTTGTTGGCGTTGTCATTTTTCCGACAAGTGTAACGGAATACCCCGTTAAACCAGCATGTTTTAAAGCTTGCTCTAACTCTTTTTTTGTTTTATCAAAATGCACTTCTTGACAGTTAATTACACAAAAATCCAGCGGTTTTTTATCTTTTTGATTAAATAACCCGGCAATGCGCTTGCTCGCTTTTAGACCGAGCGTCTCGTTTCCACAATTTGCTGTCATCGCGCGATACTTAAGCATTAAATAGCCTTGTACACATAACGTAACCTATTTAAAGTATAGATGAAAAACACTTTTCCACAAGAAAACATCAATAAAAATCAGGCTTATCGTGCATTCAACAGGAAATCAACAAGAAGTCATCGTGTCATCTCAGAGGATTTTTTTGTGTTTATCCACAAATTCTGGGGATAAGATTGTGCGAAAGCTGGGGTATCATGAAGATAAAAAAATCAAAAAATTGTTTTATGACAAGCAATCCTTTACACTATCAACTTGTCCTAAATTAGAGCTATATTTACATGATGATGGATTTCAAAAAAATGCTTATTGAACACGTATGGATCTTAAATATCGTGTTGACTCTATTATGTACAGCAATCGTGCACTTAGGCATTGCTCGCTTATTAAGAAAATTAATTCTTAAAGCACAACAAAAAAATCTGCTTTATCCTGAAGCGCTATTAAGTGCTATGTATAAACCCGCAGCCCTGCTCATTTGGTTGCTTGGAATATCCATAGCACTCGCCATGGTTATTTCTCATAAATCTTACACCGAACTTGCAGACTATCTGCTTCCGTTTAAAAAATCAGGCATTATTTTTGCCATCACCTGGGCGACCATTCGGTTTATTCGCAAAGCTGAATCACTCACCATAGAGAACGCACCCAAAAGTAATAAAGACATCGACGAAACCATGGTTCATGCATTAGCACTGCTTCTTGTGATTACTGTGGTTGCGATCAGCGGCATGGGCATTATGCAGCTCTTTGGCCTTCCTATTTCGGGCTTATTAGCTTTTGGTGGTATTGGTGGTGCTGGTATTGCATTTGCATCTAAAGATCTGCTCGCCAATTTTTTTGGTGGACTTGTGGTTTATATGGACAAGCCATTTAAAGTAGGCAACTGGATTCGCTCGCCCGATAAAAATATCGAAGGTATGGTGGAGCACATTGGCTGGCGTGTCACACGGATTCGTACATTTGATAAACGACCGCTTTATGTACCTAACAGCTTTTTTTTAAATATCAGCGTAGAAAACGCTTCTCGCATGCTTAATCGACGCATAAAAACCATGGTAGGGGTACGTTACGAAGATGCCTCTAAAATCGAGAAACTTACGGAGCAAATGAAACAGATGCTCAGTGAACACCCAGGCGTTGATAAAAAACAACCGTTCATGGTCAGCTTATATGAATTCGGACCTTCTTCTTTAGACATTCAACTCGATGCGTTTACCAAAGCAACCAAACGTATTGATTATCAAATCGTTCGTCAAGAGATACTCATGAATGTCTTGGCAATTATTCACGAAAACGGCGCTGAGTGTGCATACCCAACACAAACACTGTTTTTACAAAACGATAATTAAATAAATCCATGACCATGCATCCAACAGCAAATAAAGCAAAATTAGGGCTACTCTGTCTTGTGCTGGCACAAAGCATGGTTGCTGCGAACATTGTGTCTTCTAAAATTTTAGTTGCATCAGTACCCGTTCCCATACTGCTTTGCATACGATTTTCACTTGCATCGCTGATGCTATTCCCACTGCACTGGCTCACCAAAAGTAGAAAAACGCCTTTACGCGAATATTTTTCAACATTAAGCAAAAAGGATTATGCATTTTTATTAGGTCAAGCCGTTTGTGCCGGGAGTCTATTCAATTTTTTGATGTTTTTCGGATTAAAATTTACTGATGCAAACCTTGCAGGCATCATCACCAGCGCGTTACCCGCCATTATTGCAATGATGGCATGGCTTATGTTAAACGAAAAATTCTCAGCAAAAAAATTAGTCTGCGTTGCCTTTGCAACATTAGGACTTGGGATTATTGCCGCCGATAAACTTGGTTCACCCAGCATGGCTCATTCATTCTTTGGTGACTTTATTGTTTTTGCCGCGCTCTTTCCTGAAGCGTTGTATTATATTTTATGTAAACTGCATCCCAACAGATTACCTGTTTTTTTAATCGCAACCATCATGAATGGGATCAATGCCGTGATTTTTTTAATCGTGGTCGCATGTTCCCCTCTTCATATTTCAGGGATTTCACCTCAAAACTGGATTATTTTAGTATTAAGTGCATGCAGCTCTGGATTATTTTATATTTTTTGGCTTTACGGCAGCAAACATGTCGATGGTATGATGGCTTCATTATCAACCGCCATCATGCCCGTAGTGACCGTACTTTTGGCCTGGATCATTCTTAAAGAAAATCTATCGATGATTGAGTGTGCTGGCATGGCACTCGTTATTTTATCAATCATGGCTTACGCTAAAAAATAAAAATCCCTCAACCCTACTTTACTTGCTTAATCTCATACCTGGTCTATACCTAAGTCATCTAGTTAAAAATGAGATTAAGATGACTAAATTTATTCAAATGGAATGCATGGCTTCAGGGCATGTTGTTATCACCGTTGATATCAGCGCCTATATCCATGCTTTTGAAGAAGCTTACCTGACAGATTTACCTGTTGAGAATAATCAACACGCAATCGAAGCATTCAAAAAATTATCTAACACAATCGAGAGTGAACTGACAGGCATACCAGGACAACTCCGCTGGATTGAAGCCCTCGAGCTCGCCACACAGCATTTAACACCAGAACAGCAAGATACCATCGAAAAATCACCTGCTGCTGACATGATGAACGTAAGCTTTATCGAAATTATCAAAAATAGTATCGATGAATGTATAGCTCGGTATTACGATAGCAACGGGAGCGCAAGCTTATGCATGCCTTTATCACTTGTGATCGATAACACATCTATTCCAGACCAGGTTTCTATTCAAATCACGGATACAGGTCGTGGTTTTTCACCTCACTTTTTAGATAATATAAGCACACAGGCTATGCGTGATGCTTATGTGAATACTTCAGGTGGTTCAGATAAAGTCAATCACCGAGATCGGGCGCCTTTGTTTGGTGGTCAAGGCCGCGGGTTACGGATTCTCATAGCGGATGAAGCAGGTGATGTACTGGAGCGTACTGGTGAGCGTATACACCGATTTACTAAACCCAAGGTTTCATCGGTTGAATTGGATAACGCCACAGATGACGACGGCCAGGTTCTAGGTGCACGCATCACCGTGACAACCTCTCTGGAGCCACGAACACGAGTAGAACACAAACAAGATCAACAGGATAACGTGCATAGATGCACAACACCCACACTCAATTTAATGTTTTTTACTTCTGAAGCTTCGCATCGACAAGAACGCCAAGAACACCAAGAGCACAAGGACGAGCTATCACCTCAGGTTTAATCATTAATGACTTGCTTAATCCCAGCCCTGGTCTATAAATAATATATATAGGCAAATAAGGGGCGAAAATGACGGATTTTATCCATATGACAGCAAATTCATCAGGACGCGTTGATATTACGCTTGATTTAAGCGCCTATATAGAAGCCTTCGAAACAGCCGGTAGAGTAACATTCAAGAACGTATCTGAAGACATACATGCACAACTTACAGGTATTCCAGGCCAAATGCATTGGGAGGAAGCCTTAAGTCTCGCAACACAGCATTTAACCCCAGAACAGCATGATGCAATTGAAAACTCCCCTGCTGCCAAAATGATGAACAACAGTTTTATTGAAATCATCAAAAACAGTATGGATGAAAGCATTGCCAAATATTATGACAGCAACCGAAGAGAAAAGCCTCGTATTCAACTCGCACTCGATCTTGATACAAGTAACCCTAAACAAATTTCAATACAAATTACGGATTCTGGCCGCGGTTTTCCCAGCAGCTTTTTAGATAACGTAAGCACACAAAAAAATCGGGATACCTATGTGAATACGTCCCGTGGTTCAGACAAAGAAAAGAAACGTGATAGGCCGCCATTATTTGGTGGACAGGGTCGAGGATTACGTATTTTAATTGCCGAAGAAGAAGGTGATGTTCTGGAACGATCAGGTAAGCGTACCCGCCGCTTCACAAAGCCCGAAATATCCTCCGTTGAATTCAATAATGTTACTGATCAATACGGCCGTGTTCAAGGCGCACAAATCACAGTGACCACCTCCCTTGAGCCCCGTGAAATGCTTTCCTGGAAAGCGAATAAAATAAAACAACAGCTGCAACAAGAAATGCGTGAGAACGCAACACCCAGCCCTACCGACTCAATAGCAACCACTCATGAAAGTATCGGTAGTAGCCGAGGGCCAACACCGATGCTTGATTTAGAATTTTTGGATGATTATGATCAAATGCAAGGCGATGATTTCGAAGAAGACGATTTTGAAGAAGACAATAATAAATCACCCAAAATTTAGGGCCTGTTGACATTTCCCCCCACCACCGACGTGCTGCGGCTTGACCGCGTCCTACGGAGCCGAAAGACCAAAATAAGGTCAGCGCAAAGACTGTTGGTCGATTACCGTCAATGGCAATTGGCGAATAACCTTTGTTTTTGATGATGCCGATGCTTATATCGTAAACTACGAGGATTATCACTGATGGTTATGTACAACCCTCCACACCCAGGCGACTTCATTGAAGAAACTTACATTAAGCCCCTTAATATAAGTCTTCGCGAGGCAGCTAAAAAACTAGATGTCGCCCCATCCACTTTCTTGGGAAGCACGTAAAAAAATTGACTTAGATCGCGTCTCCGTTATCTACAAAGTAACCCCCGCACATTAGACTCTCAAAGCTTTGATTTTCTCAATGGGTGAGCTTGTGCTTTTTAATGGGTATTTGGCCCCGCTCTACGAGCACAAGATTAACGTTCGTTTTTCTTGTGCTCTAAAATTCCAGCAACCATGTGGCAAGAAATATTTCAACTTCATGTAGAGAAAACACCTGTTAATAAGAGTTAATCACAGGGATAACCCCGTAATAATGGGACGAATCAACTAAACACAGGAAACTAACAAGCAATAACCTTTTAGGTTCAGGCCTTATTTTTGCCTTATCCACAAATTCTGGGGATAAAACTGTGAGAAAGCTGGTGTACGCTGTGGGGGTACTCTATGACCACCACATCCTGAGGTTTTAACACACTGCCCTCACACAACTCATGTGGTTGGATACAATCATCACTTACGCTTAAAACCAATCACCATGTGTAGACGTATAGAAACCGAACATTTGATTCTTAGGCCACCCGAACCTGGTGATGAAGTACCCCTAAACAAACTCATTAAACCGAAGCTTGCTGCACACGCTTTGAAGAAAATAGCGAAGAAAAAAGACGTGATGCCCGGTATGTTCTGGCCATACACACCTTCGGAAAAAAACTGAATTGGAATGTGCACCTCCATGTATCCGTAACACGCGGTGGGCTCACCAAAAACAACGAATGGCGAACGCTTTTTTTTAAGAGCAAAACACTGATGAGCATGTGGCGTTACGCCGTCATCACACTCATTAGACAAAGAATGGTTCACGGTCTGCTATCAATCCCGGGTGAATTGCATGGGAAAAACATCTTTCAATTACTTGAAAGGCAATACGACAAATATTGGCGTGTGCACTGTGCGAAACCCCACAAAAATCCAAAGAAAGATATTGAATACCTCGGGCGATACATCACACGACCGGCTATCTCAAATGCAAGGCTCATGCATTACGACGGGGCAAACGTCATCTTTGACTACCTCGACCATCGAACGACGTGAAATACCCTTGGCAATTTCTTGTCAAACAAAAGCTTGGGTTCAACCCCTTAGAATGCATCCTATGCCGATCACAGATGAGACTTGGATCTCTTAGCTTCGGCTTGTCTTTTAGGGAGATAAATCTGCAGCACGATCAGCTTGCTTTGCAAAAACAGATTTAGGGTAAAAACATCGCAAGCTTGACATGAGTGGTATTTTTTTTTACAATTGCCAAAAAATTTCTCAATATGGAGAGTGGTTTGCCTATAAATTCATTAGAAAAAACATTATTTTTGAGACGGAAGCTGACTGAATCGCATAACGCAATCACATTGCCGAATAATACTCGTCTTAATGAAATACTTGCAGCATTTGATGAGAGCTTTAATCAGCTAATTGCTCAAATGGAAGCAATAGAACTCGATGAAATATTATCTCAAACTGCAATTGACAGAGATGCATTCCTAACTCAACTTAATTTAAATCGAGGCGATCAAAATAAGCGTCGATTTTTGCGTAATGATTTAGCCAAACGTGCTTGCATTGAAGATCAGATTTCACGATTAACGAAATCATTAGTAGAAACTATAGAAGACGAAAATCTTTGTCCTGCGCTTGTGGAGGCCTATCGTAATCGTCATATCTATCAAATGTTATATTATAACGGCGTAATGGGTCACTATACTACAGGTGGTCCATTTGGTATCTACCATAGAGAAAAATACCCTCCGTTAGGCCCTACTATAATGAAATTTGCGATGGTTGGCCTGGGATTTGCTACTTTATCTGTAGCATTTTTTGCGACGGTTGCTTTGTTAGGATTAAATGGCGGATGGATTATTGCCGCTACAGCTTTATTTGGCTCTGCTGTGGCTTATATGGCAGGACTGCTTTATGGAATAATAAATGACATCTTCGCAACTAAAGCAAACCTCCCTTATTTTTTACTTGGACATCAAGCAACTCAACATAGCTTTTTTATTAGTAATGATCGATTTGTTCAAGCGATTGGATGGGGCATCATTGCCGCACAACCTATTGCAATAATAGCAGCCATTGTTTTTGGAGTAACCATTGCAGCGGTAATGGCTTCTGCTGCATCACCAGTATTAACTTTTGCATTACCTATTTTATTGGTGGTAGTACCTTTATTCGCAGCATGTGCAAATGTTTTTGCTAACTATTCTGCTGATAAATACATACAAAAGGGAATTTCATTAAGAATTTTATCGGAAGATAGGAAACAAGAATTTAGAACAGCTTTAAATTTACCAACAAATGCTGAGTGGATCAATTTAGATCAAATTGATTTTGACTCGGAATCTTTTCGTAATTTAGCAAAAAATTATGACTTATTAAATGATTACCAGCTAGATGGACTGGCTTTAATGTCTGCGAGTAAAAAAGATAAAGCAAATTGGCTTGCAAACAATGATCGTAATTTATTGGGATACATTGGAACGCCTCTACTGGCTATCACCGGTTTAGTATTAATGTTAACGTTAACGAGTGTTCCAGTAATTTTCTTTTCTCCTTTGTTATCCACAATCATACCTTTAGTAGCTGCAGTTATTGCTATTGCAAGCCTTGCAACTGCATTAACTTATGTTTCAGTCAATAAAGAAAAACAAATAGATAATCGATATAAGTTATTTACAAGTGGCCATAATGGTGAAAAGAAAATCGATGAGCTGTATATAACTGATGTGGGTATTCCTGCCCATCGTGAACACTCACTTGACGTGGTCTAATTGATTATGACAACCCAGTTAAGAGATAATTAAGCTTAACTGGAGTAAACATGAGTAATAGAACGAAATATTCGAAAGAATTTAAATTAGATGCAATAAACCTTGTTCTTGAACAAGGCTATAGCCAGACAGACGCAGGAAAAGCGTTGTCACTTAACCCAAAGATGTTAAGTCGCTGGATAAAAGAGTATCAGGTAGATGATAGGCATGCATTTCGAGGCAATGGCAAATTAACACCGGAGCAGGAAGAAATGACGTGGTCAAGCAAATTAGGACAAACCAGTTAAGCTACCTTTTTTAATACCAACCTTTCATCTTCAAATTGTTTTGTACTTCGATACTCAAGATATGAGTGCAATCGATAACTATTATAAAACATCGTTAATCGACACATTACGTCGACAGGCCAGGTCGTCTTATGTTGAACGAGTCACCAATACCAGGCAAAATTTCCTCAAAAAATCTGTCGATTTCCGATCGAAAATCTTTAGCGCTTTTGAAAAAGCGATTATTTCGAACCTGCTTGTTCATAACCTTCCACAAGCGCTCAATAGGATTTAAATTCGGGCTGTAGGGAGGAAGAAAAAATAATTTTATATTCTGTTTTTCTGCTTCTTTTTCAACCTTTTCTGAACGATGGTAACCAGCTCTATCAAGCACCATGTGAATCGTGCCTGCATCACCTTGGTGAGCTCTTGTTTTTTGCATTAAATCAGCAATTGAATCAGCGTTTATGGTGTCATACTGGCAGGTGACAGCTTCTGCAAGTTTATTAAGCTGCTTTACTCCAAGCTTGCTGCAAACTCGGCGTAACGTCCTTTGTGATCCAGCACAAAGCCGCCGGGTTTAAAGTAGAGAATGCGTCGTGCAATTTTCTGGAGAAAATAACGACTATGGCTCACAAAAATCACGGTTCCTGTGTAACTCACCAACGCTGCGGCCAGAGCCTCGATGCTTTCGAGATCCATATGATTGGTCGGCTCATCTAAAATAATCACGTTGGGTGATTCGAGCATGACTTTAGCTAATAATAAACGCGCCGCCTCACCACCACTTAACGATAAAATATCTTTATGTACTTCGTCTTTGGTAAACAGCATGTTACCGAGCGCTTTTCGAATGGTTTGATCATCCGCACCGCGTGTCATCTCAGTCAACCAATCGATTGCACTAATATGACGATTCAGCAATTCATGATGATCTTGAGAAAAGTAGCTGATTCGCGCCTCGTGCCCCCAATTGATTTCACCCGAGTCTTGCTCTAAATGCCCGGCAATAAGCTTCATGACGGTTGATTTACCAATACCGTTCACACCCATGATGCCAACTTTTTCACCGCGGGTAATGCGAAAATTAAGTTTTTCAAATAAAGTTTTGTCTTTAAAGCTTTTCTTTAAACCTATCACATTCAGTAATTCTTTACCGGACGGGCGTGCAGGTATAAATTTAAAATTAGGAGCAACACGTGATGAATTTTTAAGATCAGGAATTTCAACTTTTTCGATCATTTTCATGCGTGATCGCGCTTGCGATGCTTTGGATGCTTTCGCACCAAATTTATCAACAAAACGCTGCATATCCGCTATTTTTGCTTCAGCTGATTTTTTCTCAACCATTTTTTGTTCTTGAATTAACGCTTTTTCTTTCAAAAATTGCGCGTAATTACCTTTGTATGAACGTACTTCACCGAAATCAATATCAAGAATATAATCCGATAAGTTATTAATAAAATCCACATCATGTGAAATAAAAACCAACAAGCCTTTGAATTCATTTTTTAAGAACTTTTCAAGCCAACGAATCGATAAAATATCCAAATGGTTGGTCGGCTCATCAAGTAATAACAACGACGGTTTTTGAAATAACGTTTTGGCAAGCAAAACACGTAATTTATAACCACCAGACAAGGCTTTTAATGGCTTATCAAAATATTTAGGCTCAATCCCTAAGCCTTCGAGAATGCTCTCAGCATCTGAAACCGCGGTATAACCGTCATGATGTGCTACCACTTCTTCCAGTTCTGCAAGCCTAAAGCCTGCCGCATCATCCCATGTTTCGCTCGCAAACAGTGCATCACGCTCTTGAAAAGCGTCCCATAGCTCCGCCTTGCCTTGCAAAACAATATCGCGAATCACTACATCTTCATAACGAAACTGATCTTGCTTAAGCCAACCGACACTAGCATCTTTAGGGATCATAATATCCCCGGAGGTTAACTCTTCTTCTCCGGTGAGTAATTTAAAAAACGTTGATTTACCACAACCGTTTGCGCCCACTAAAGCATAGGCATTACCTGAGTTAAGATGTAAATTGACATCTAAAAAAAGAAGTTTTTTACCATACGTCATACCTACGTTTTTTAAGGCTATTGTACACGGGTTACTCATTACATTCCTCTAGTTTCAGGGCATCATGCTGTTTAAAACATCATCTTGATTGATAAAACGATGTTTCAATGCCCCTGCTATATGTAAGGCAATGAGCCCCAGCAGAATATAAGCAATAACATAATGAGCCTCACGCATCCAGTGGGCCAACGCTTCATCAGGTAAAATTCCTGGGAATGGTACACGGAACCAACCAAAATAGACAGGTATTTTATTAGACGCTGTTGCCATTAACCAACCAGACAAAGGCATCGCAAATAAAAACACGTACATACTATGCTGAACTCCTGTGGCTAAAATCTGCTCCCAACGCGCCATTTCAGGCGGAAAAGCCGGCTTTTTAATGCGCACCATCCATGCAACCCTTACTATCATCAACGCAAGTATCGTGAGGCCCGTTGATTTATGCAGCATATACGACGTTGATTTGATTGCACTGGGCAAATACCCCAGCAAAAAGCCAAATCCCAACATCCCCAGTACCAACACGGCAACAATCCAATGGAGGTATTTAAACCCCTGTGAATAAGCTCGAACGTCCTTGTTCCTGTATCCCATAACGCGCTCCTTTGTTATTTACTTACGTGTACTGCATGCTTGCTCACCCGATGAGCGCTGCACTGTGGTTTGTGTTAAATCCACTAACTCTCGAATCGCCACAAAAAACATGGTGTAGTTTAACGTGGTGCTTGAACGCAGTTCCGCAACGATTTGGTGCCAACGCGTAATTAAGCTTTCATGCTGGGTCGACCAAGCCTCAAGATTCTGTAGATGCGCCTTCTTTTGAGCTTCAAGCTTAAGAATTGCCGCCGTTAATTCGCGCTGCTGCCAATCTAAATCATCTCGTAAAGCCTCACGAGACAGAGCCTCCCACTGATTCTCAACCGGATGTTCGATTAAATGCTTACGTACCCAAGCCAAATCAAGAAACGCGCCAACTTCAAAATACATTTTACCGACATGATCCACCGATATATTTTGTTCATGGGAAATTTCAATAATATCCATGGCAAAAAAGAGCGCTCCATTCGAGGTAATTTCATAAGCCATAGCTTCTGGAACACCTAAACTACGATAATACTCAGCTTGTTTTATATAAGCCACTTGGCCTTCTTCGCCTAGCGAAGCCGGAAGTGATTTTTTCAACATTTCGAGACTTTTTGCATAACGATTGATGGTTTCGTCCATCTCAAGATGCATGCGCTTACAGCGTAAAAACCAGCGGGTTGTTCGACGTAACAAGCGAACACAACTGATAATCACCTCAGTTTGGTGTTGTGCTTTAATCGAAGCGCTTAAGTTTTCTATTTCTTGCCAAATAGAACACATATTAAATATATTGCGCGCAATCATGTAAGCACGAACCACGGCTGAAGCCGGCGCACCTGTTTCATTTTGCAAACGAAACACAAAACTAAAGCCCATTTCATTAACAATAATATTGCTTAATTTTGTAGCAATAATTTCTCGTCTCAATGGATGCTCCTGAATGGCTGATTTAAAGCGCTTTTGCAACGGTTCAGGAAATGATTTAAGTAAATAAGGCATCAAACAAGGCTCTTCTGGAACATTTGAATCCAAAATTGCTTCTTTTAATTGTATTTTACTGTAACAAAGCACCACGCTTATCTCAGGACTTGCTAAACCTTTTCCACTTAATTTTCGCTCATTCAATACCTTTTCGTCAGGAATAAACTCCAAGGTTCGATCAAGCCGCCCTGAATCTTCTAATGCATTTAAATAACGTGTATGCAGATCAAATGCACCCACAGATAAATAAACTAAAAGACTGATCGCTTGCGTTTGTAAAATATTATCCCGCAGAACTAAATGGGCCACCTCATCGGTCATCGACGCAAGTAATTCATTGCGTTTGGGTACCGTCAACTTATTGGCTGCAACCAAGCGATTAAGTAAAATTTTAATATTAACTTCTTTGTCAGAGCAATTAACACCCGCTGAGTTATCAATAAAATCAGTATAAATTAAGCCGCCATGGAGCGCATATTCAATACGACCAAGCTGCGTAAAACCTAAATTCCCCCCCTCACCGACAACACGACATCGTAGAGCAGTGGCATCAATACGAATGGCATCGTTCGTTCTGTCCCCAACCTCAAACGACGATTCTGTCGTGGCTTTCACAAACGTGCCGACTCCACCGCTCCATAATAAATCAACTTTGGCCTGTAACATCACACGAATTAATTCATTCGGCTCAATCGTGTTATGCTCAATACCAAATAAACGCTTCATTTCTTTACTGACAGAAATAGATTTAGCTGTTCGACTAAAAACACCCCCACCTTTGGAAATTAATTTTTTATTATAATCATCCCAACTCGAACGAGGTAAATTAAATAAGCGCTCACGCTCTTTAAAGCTTTCGGCTGCATTCGGTAGTGGATCAATAAAAATATGCATATGATTAAATGCACCCACGAGCTTGATATGCTTGGATAACAACATGCCGTTACCAAAAACATCCCCGGCCATATCCCCGACACCGACCACGGTAAAATCAGTCGTCATGATGTTCATGCCTACTTCATAAAAATGCCGCTTCACAGACTCCCAAGCCCCTCGTGCGGTAATACCCATTTTTTTATGGTCATAACCAATGGAACCACCTGAAGCAAACGCATCACCTAACCAAAAACCGTATTCATTTGAAATACTGTTGGCGATATCAGAAAACGTTGCTGTACCTTTATCAGCAGCTACCACGAGATACGGATCATCCTCATCATGACAAATCACGGCGTTAGGTTTAATCACCTGACTGGCTTTATCATAATTATCCGTGATATCTAACAATGCACGAATAAACTGCTTATAACAGGCAATACCTTCTGCTTGTATCGCTTCTCGTGAAGCGTCCACCAACAAACGTTTTGCAACAAAACCACCTTTAGCGCCACTCGGTACAATGACAGCATTTTTAACTTGCTGTGCTTTCATTAAGCCCAAAACTTCTGTTCTAAAATCTTCGTGCCTATCTGACCAACGAAGCCCACCACGCGCAACTTTAGAGCAACGTAGATGCACCCCCTCAAACGTTGGCGAATAAACAAAGATTTCATACTGCGGATACGGTTTTGGCATACCAGGTATGGCTCGGCTATTCAGCTTAATCGCAACATAATTTTTCAGCTTGCCGTCACCATCTTGCTGATAGTAATTCGTTCGCAACGTATTCATAATCGTATGAACAAATTGTCGAAGAATTTTATCTTCATCTAACTTGGTTACCCGCTCTAAATCAGCTTCAATTGCTTTTTTGATAACCTGCATTTTTTTATCACGTTGCGCTATCGGATCGGGCCTGAAACGTGCTTCAAAAAGCTGAACAATCTTGCGTGTAATTTCAGCGTTTCTGACCAAAGCCGATTCGATATAATCCTGGCTAAACGCATAACCAATTTGTTTGAAATATTTAGCATACGTTCGTAGCATCACGATTTGACGCCACCCCATACCCGCCGCGAGCACCAATTCATTAAAGCCATCACTTTCAGCATCTTCAAACCAAATACGCTTAAACGCCTCTTGAAAACAAGATTGCAAAACTTCAACATCAAACTGACACGCACGTGTGTATTGCATGACAAATTCATTCACCCAAACAACGCCTTTATCCGATAAGTTCAACCGGTAAGGCCGTTCACTGATGGCACGCATGCCAAGCTTTTCAAGAATCGGCAAGACATCTGAAAGCACAAGCGTAAAATCATGTTGATAAATTTTAAGTCTAAAGCGTTCAACTGCATCATCTTCTGACTGGTAAAAACGCATGCTTAGCGGGTTAGAATCGGTCAGGCTTTCGACTTGCTGCAGGTCTAGCAACGCTGTTTTAGGCGAAAAATTATTAATATACGTCAGAGGAAAAGCATCTTTATAACGCAAAAACAAAGCGTTGGCTTTTTCTTCTTCTAGATCATTTAATAGAAAATGCTGTAAATCATCGGTCCAAGAGCGCCCTACTTCAATCATTTTGGCTTCAAGCGCTTTAAAATCATAGTCCTTGGTATCGTTAGGATTCAACCGAATAATAAAGTGGATTCTTGCCAAAACCGATTCTGAAAAATACGTTGAAAATGTAATCGCATCGGTCTGAAACGTTTCGCTCAGAACGCCTTGCATGACTTTTCGTAAATCCGTATTAAAACGTTCTCTTGGAATATACAAAAGACACGATGCAAATCGACGGTAAACATCCATACGTCCAAACAAACGAATACGTCGTCGCTCTTGCATATGGAAGATACCTAGAGACATCTGCAAAAGCTCATCTTCTGAGCCTTGAATCAAATCATCGCGCGGTAACGTTTCAAGAATATTAAGTAACACTTTTCCTGCGTGACTGCGTGGACTCATCAACGAGTTTTGCATCACTTGTGTGACTTTGTGTCGTAAAAAAGGTATATGCTTAGGATTGGTATTATAAGCAGCGGAAGTATATAAACCTAAAATTCGGCGCTCACCAATCACATCACCTTGTGCATTAAAACGCTTGATTCCTATATAGTCGGTGTAGGCATCACGGTGAACGCTCGCGAGCGTATTGGTTTTAGACATCACGAGAATCCGTGAAGACAGGGTCGATTCACGTGCCTCAGGTGTCATATTCGATATGTTACGCTCAATCGACGGATGCAAACTTTCTCGTAGTACGCCAAGGCCGGTATTAGGTAAGGCTTTTAATTTAAGATCGCCTTTAATTTGTGATAACTCATAATCACGTATACCTAAAAATGTAAAATGATGATCTTCTATCCATTTCAAAAACAATTGGGTTTCTTCAACTTCGAACGCATCAAGCGAGGCTGGCGCCGATTCTAATTCTTGAATACTCTCTTGCACTTTTTCACGCATGAGCGACCAATCATCAACCACTGCTTTATTATCTTTTAAGACATGTTCGAGCTGAGTTTTTAGTTCATGTAACGAGGTTTCGTCGACGTCTTGATTAATCTCCATAAGAATCGCCGCTTCAAGTATCACATCAGGACGCGCCTCTCCCCGAAGTGGATAAATACCACTGACCTTACGATCTTTTCCTCGTTCCACACGCATACCACCAATGTACATGATCAGGTGCGATGCAAAACCTAAACGGTTCACCGTCATACGTATTGAGTCAACTAAAAAAGGTGCATCATCGGCCACCACTTCCAGTACAGTGTATGAACTTTTCCAACCATCACGCTCCGAACAAGGCTTGTATAGATTAATCACGGGCGCATCATACGGTCTTGTTTGAATCGTTGACCAAAAATGAATGCCTGCATGACATAAATCATTGATACTCCAACATTGCAAATCTTCAAGACCAACGGTATTGTAAAACTGACGAATAAACTCAGAACAAAGCTCTGCTTTTTTCTTTGGCATCTCACGTTTGACGCATTTGATCACATCATCAATTAATCGTTCTTTACCTGCTTCAAATATATATGTCATACCCTCACCCCTAAGGCTAGATAATATTATTAATTATTTAATTAATACCTGTGTACCCACATGAACCCACTCGGCGAGCGCAATAATAGCTTGATTGCCCATCCGAATACATCCTCGCGAACCCGGAACACCCAATACCGTTGTATCCGGTGTTCCATGAATATAAATAAAGCGTTCCAGTGTATCGACATCGCCACCTTGATTGCGCCCATATTCAAGTCCTTCAAGTCGTAAAATACGCGTCAAAATCCAATCACGTCCAGGAAACCTTTCAGCTAATGCGGCGCTGTATAACTCTCCCGTCCACTCACGCGCAACAAACACGCTATTGATGTCATGCTGAGCGCCAATAATGCTATGAATTTGGTGCAACCCTCGGGGTGTGCACTCACTGCCTTGTTGTTCCCCTAAACCATTTTTCCCAGTTGATATGGTATAAGTATAGGCTACTTCATCATTTTCGTAGCATATCATTTGCTGACATTCACTGTTAATTAAAATCTGCTTTTTACTACGCATAAGCAACGCCCACCGTTTTCATATTAACAAACGCAAGAATGCCCTCTCGGGCTAGTTCACGCCCTATGCCAGAACGTTTGATTCCACCAAAAGGTAAACGTGGATCGGATGAGACGCGACCGTTCACAAAGCATGTACCTGCCTCCAGTTTATCTGTCGCAATCATCTCACCGTGGCGCTCATTACGTGTAAATACAGACGCGCCTAAGCCATATTCTGTTTGATTAGCTAAGCGTATTGCGTGCGCTTCATCTTCGGCCTCAATGAGTGCAATAACAGGGCCAAACAACTCTTCATCAAATGCTGGCATACCCGGTACAACATCGGTCAGTAGTGTGGGTGGATAATAAAATCCGGGCCCCTTTGGCAGCACACCGCCTAAACTCAGCTTAGCGCCTTTTTTTATCGATAAAAGCACTTGTTGATGTAATACATCTCGCAGATCGGCTCTGGCCATAGGCCCAAGTACGGTGCCTTCATCCAAAGGATCGCCCACGGGATAGTCTTGAATACGCAAACGAATCGCCTCCATCAGCGGCTTCATTACCGATTTGACTGCAATAATACGTTTCGCTGCAATACACACTTGCCCGGTATTGTTTAAGCGCGAATCGACAATAACACGCGCGGCAACCTCAATATCCGCATCATCGAGCACCACCGCAGGGTCACTTCCACCGAGCTCAAGCACCACGCGTTTTAAATGCTTGCCGGCGCAGGCGGCAATGTGCGATCCAGCTTGCGCGCTTCCGGTAAACGTCACACCAATCACTGCATCATGTGCAATTATCTCAGCTGCCACGTCATTTTCGACAACAATATGTTGAAAAACATGCGGTGGAAAACCTGCCTCTAAAAATAACGCCGTTATCGCCTCGGCTGTACCCGTTGATATAGGCGCATGCTTGAGTAGCGTGGTATTGCCGGCAAAAATAGTTGGCGCTGCATAACGAAAGACTTGCCAAAAAGGAAAGTTCCACGGCATGATGGCAAACACAACGCCCATAGGTTGATAACAAATTTTACTTTTTTTCATGCTGGTATCAACATATTCTGTTGCAAGATAAGCTTCGCCGTATTCGGCGTAATGCTCACATACCCAAGCACATTTATCGATTTCACTACGTCCTGCTTTTAGTGGCTTACCCATTTCACAGGCCATAAGTTTAGCGTAACGTTCACGATCTTTTCTCAAACAAGCCGCAAGGTTCAACAAGCCTTGTTTTCGCTCATGCCAAGATGTATGTCGCCAAGATTGATATCGGCTAAACGCTTTAGCTATACACACATCACTTTCTGCTTTCGTTAACGGAGTATACGCTTGAATACGTGCCTCCGTGGCCGGATTAATGGTTTGAATCATATTGAGTGCCATAACAAAATTAAAAAACTAAAATCTTGTGCTATTATGCATGAATAAGCCTTTTTTATCTCCTTAATTATGATGATTTTATGTCACTCCACAATCAATAAACTTAAATATGCTTTTATTTTAAGCACCAGTTTATTTCTACCCACACCAGCTCTGGCTGATTTTCCGCGCGGTTGTGAGTTAAGTGGCTTTGGATACGACGATCCTTATGTGATTTTTAACGATACCGATCAACAAACGTATTTTTTAATTCAAAACCACGCAGTACTTCCAATTCAACTTGAGCGTGTTGAAACAGAAGATACATTTATGAGCCCGAAGCTTGAAAGTAAATTGCAACCCGGGCGATGGTCGGCAATTGCATCTGATATGAGTCATGTCCATTTTCAATGCTTTACCCAAACCCAAGGCACGCCGACGCTGGTTAATTGTCGTGAAGTCTTAACCATTTGCCAATATCCACGGGCTAAATTTGCTTTAAGCAACAAAGGAACCTATTGGGTGTCAACCAACAAACCGCAGAAAACTATTATTCGTGACTCAACACGCAAAGGGATTTTACTGCGTTGGTAATTAATAATTTTTAATTTTTAACTTAACGAAAGGACGAACCATGGTCAAAACAGCCTCTTCCATGCTTCCACTTGGAACACAAGCCCCAGATTTTTTATTAACCGATGTTGTGACACAACATACGGTGACGCTGCAAAGCTCCAATTCCCGAGAGCAACCAAAAGCAGCTACGGTGATTATGTTTATCTGCAACCACTGCCCGTATGTCAAGCATTTGAACCAAGCCATGACGCAACTCGCAAATGATTACATAAAAAAACACGTGCGGTTTATTGCCATTAATTCCAATAATGCCGACGCCTATCCTGATGACTCTCCCGAAAACATGAAAAGAACAGCCGAAGAACAAAACTATCCCTTCCCTTATGTTTTTGATGAAACACAAGAAGTCGCCAAAGCCTATCAAGCCAGGTGTACGCCTGATTTTTTTGTTTTTGATCAAGATTTATTATTAGCGTATAGAGGCCAATTCGATGCATCACGTCCAGGAAACAATCAACCTATCGACGGGGCATGTATACGCGAAGCTTTAGATAATATATTACGCGGTGAACCGGTATCAAACGACCAAAAAGCGAGTATTGGGTGTAACATCAAATGGAAAAAAGAAAACTGTCCGGAACCGGATATTTTTTTACAACCTACATCATAAAATAAAAAAACAAACCTTCTTTTGCCTATAAAAGAAAGAAGGTTTGTTTTTTTTATATTGATTTGCTTATGATTACTTTGCTGCAACAATTTCAACTTGCAAGTTAGCAATCACTTCGCTGTGCACGTGTAGTTCAACCACGAACGCACCAATTTCTTGTAATGGTCCATTAGGCATAACAATTTCACGTTTGTTCACTTCTATCGAACGTGCCGCAAGCGCGTCATAGATTTCACCCACAGCAACTGAACCGTATAATTTGCCTTCATCGGTTGCTTGCACGCTAATCGTTAACGTCACATCGTTTAATTGAGCGGCACGCTGTTCTGCTTTAGCTAAATCTTGTTGTGCTTTCTTTTCTAACTCAGCACGACGGCTTTCAAAAACAGTTTTATTTGCTTCGGTTGCAAACACCGCTTTATTTTCTGGAATTAGAAAATTACGGCCGTAACCGGCTTTAACATCAACCACGTCACCGAGGCTGCCTAAATTTTTAACTTTCTCTAACAAAATGACTTGCATCTTATGGCCCCTTTATCCCACTTTTCCCGTCTTTGATGACAGGTGTAAGCGAACATTAAATAAACTATCAAAAGCCCCTAACAGCACATACAGGGGTAACATAACCCAAGGTAGTAGCACCGTTGGCACCAACAAAAGTACCAGCACCCCAAGCGGCCGTATTCGCGAAAGAAGACAAGCTGCAAGGCTCAAACCGGCCAGTATAAAACAAAACATGACCAAAGGTAGGCCATTCATGGCCAAATACCCATTTGAATAGGCTGCCGTACTTAACAACACAAGCACAGCCAAACTTAATTTATCACCTCTAAAATTTAGAAGTTCCTGCTGAAAACCACCAGGATAAAATAATTGTGACTGCACGGAACGTGCAAAAAGTAACGGGACCATGGCCGAGAACGCAAGCGACGCGGCTTGAACACCTAAGAGATAATTGGCAAGCATCAAAGGCGAAACCTCATGCGCTTCCCAAACATCTAACACATTCACTTGCCCTGAAGCCATGCTATGTAGAAGCGTTTTCATATGCGTGTACTGACTTACAATAAACTCAGGTGAAAGCATCTGAATCAGCAATGCACAGCCAATAACAGCTCCAAATAACGCCGCAGCAACTGCCCGCCAACTGGAAGTTCGCCCCAACACAATCGCCGCACAATAACAAGGAACCACATTCAGTACAGCACTGAAAATAGCCTCTGATATCGGAACATGCGTGATAAACAGCAACATGTTGCCAACGATTGCAGGTAAAACTAACACCCCACCCAAGCGCCAATCTTTTCTTAGTGTAACCAAAGCAATTAAAGCGAGCGCAAGCCAGCCCATGTAAGGTATAACACTAAGAATAGCTGTCGAGGTTAGCGCGTATCGATCATCATCAAGAACGCGCCTTGCCTGTTTATGAATGAGGCCTTCCCGTACCCTTTGCACTTACAAATCTACTTGTGGCTGTCGCAATAAGGTAAAAGTGCCAAAAAACGTGCTATTTTGATAGCTTTTGTAATTTGACGTTGCGTACTTGCAGGAATACCTGTGATTCGACTTGGTACAATTTTACCGCTTTCACTCACGTAACCTTTGAGTAAGTTGGTATCTTTGTAATCAATACCGGTGATGGCGTCGGCTGTTGGACGCGCCATTTTTTTACGACGATAATACGTTGACATAGTATATACTCCCCTTAAGCATCACGTGTTTCTTTGTCTTTTCTGATCATCACTGATTCAGTCGAGACAACGTCTTTACGGTTGATAATCAAATGCCGTAAGACAGCATCGTTAAATTTTAACGTTGATTTCAATTCGTTCAGTGCATTTTGATCACATTCTATATTGAGTAACAGATAATGTGCTTTATGCAGATCATTAATAGGATAAGCCAATTGTCGTCGGCCCCAATCTTCATTTCGATGAATTGCTCCGCCGTTTTTTGTAATGATTTCGATATAACGCTCGAGCATGGTTGGAACTTGTTCACTCCGATCGGGGTGAATCATGAACACGATTTCATAGTGTCGCATGTGATTTCCTTGTGGTTAAAGCCTTCGTAATTCACATATTACGTAAAGCAAGGGGTTTAAAAGCGGCCAATCTTAACCTATTTCAAATCAAGACGCAATCGAATCGTACAGGTAATGGTTGCGCTGAAGGAATTAAATGCCAAACCAATTGCACAAACGACCGTTTTCGCAAGCAAAGAGATTTAATCGTTAGCATATGAGGAGATGCGGGGTGTGTACTTGCTCTAAGTTGCCGATAAGTCAAAAAACAATCTTCATTGACAATCCATTGCGTATCAGTATGATTGCTGACCTAAATGTTTCAAAATCATAGGGGGTCCGGATTATGCGTGATAAATTTGAGCATTTTTATAATGATATAAGTAGCTTTAATATCTATCTGGCCTTTTCACCTTACATTATTGAGGTGTACCCATGAATATTCAGTCTTCCATTAATGATTTGAGAGCAGCTCTTGAAAATATACTGTTAAGATCATGCACCATGCATGAGGTAAACGCCGCATGGGAAGTGAAAATTATTGAATCGAAAATATCCTTAGTATTATTAGGGCTAGATATCACAAGCCAAACAAACCCTCAGGATTTGAACTTCTATTTAGAACAACTGGAGCATATGCCTTTAGATAATCTCCGAGCAATTTTTACATTTGATGAAATTTCAAAAGCGCCCGGCCTGGATGACGAAAAACTAGAAACCTTCCTAAGAAAAGTAATGCATGCGTTAACTATTCCTACAGCTCATCATGTTGAAACACAACTACATGAATCAAACCTAAGAATAGATGAGCTTTACCTTAAGTATTATCCTGAAAAACGGAAAAAGATGCGCTTAACCCATGAGTGTTCAATCTTGCTTTCCACCTGTTTTAGCTCGCTAAAAGACCAGTTAAGCCCAGAGTATTATCAAAAAATTTCAAAGATTAAAGAAAAGATTAAATTAGCGCTAGAGCCCTTCATTCAATCTGTATCTGAAAAAACTGAAATATCTGACGCAACCGAAATGTTATCTACCTTTAAACCAGAATATGACAGCCTTGTTGAGGAAGGACAGAAAATCCTTGATATAGACCCAGGCATTTGGGAAAAACAGATACAACCAGTTTTAGATACATTGTGTGGTCTTCTAATAAAGCTAGTGGCCAATTTTCCACCTGTAGCTCTTTTTTTCCCCTCGCTAAATGCGTATGGAGACACCTTCTTCAAACCAAAGCAAACGAAAGAAGAAGCTGTATCTGTTTGGAATGAACGCACCCAAGAATCTGGAGAAAAAATTTACAACATTTTTCAACCTGTGTGTTAAACATCAACAGGATTAGTGCCTCACGCAGAGGATCACTTATAGGACGCAGGCTGTCTGTAGCTAATTGCTATTTTTTAAAAACATAGCAATACCGTGATGACAGCGCTCTTCATGTAAAGTAGAAATAATGGTATGGACCCTGCCACTTTAATCAGGCTTCGTAATGATTTGATCCGGTTTCTGCTGTAAGCGAGTCATTGGAAGCTTTATTTTCAACATGATCCTGGAGTTCAAAGCCCATGTTCGTACCTTCGGTGTGAAGCGAACGCCCAAACTGACCTCTCGTCTGTCGTCGAAAATGCATTCCTACATATTGCCGCTCGGGGCTTAAACTTTGATCACCGCTGGGCGAACTGGTTGTTGATGATCCCAAAAAATCTTCCTCAAAAATTTCATCTTCTGAGCGCTCCCAATTGCGTTGGTTGCATTGATGATTGAGTGCTTCAATAATTTTATCATAACTTATGCGTGTTAAATCTGCTTGATGACCGTTAAAAATAACCTCGGAAAAGGGTAAAACAGCACTTATTCTAGAGTTTTTCATGGCCGGCAAAATAGCTGCTTTCATGGTCTCGGTTAATCCGTATTTTGCTTCAGCAAACGGGAAAAAAGAAACTCGACGGTAACTTGCCGCAATACGTATCAATTTTTCAAGATAAACATGCAGTTCTCCCTCACGTAATACAGGCTTTAAACTCACCTCAGCAATGAGGGCACTCAATAAAGGACCTTTTTTACTATAATGCCGACTAAAATAACTCATCGAGTTATAAGCCTCTTCCATCAAAGCCTCTAATGCAAATTTTGATACGGCCTTTTTTTCGTCTGAACTGCTCCGACTCATCGAACCTGATGAAACCGAAGGTATCGACCGC
Organism: Legionellaceae bacterium; assembly: GCA_029212505.1. Classification (GTDB taxonomy): domain Bacteria; phylum Pseudomonadota; class Gammaproteobacteria; order Legionellales; family Legionellaceae; genus JAALKW01. The sequence continues at coordinate 27,576 of JARGOS010000011.1, forward strand.
TCTCTTGTCGAGGTATGTTTATCTTGATGAGAGATTAATTGTAGTAGCTTACTATCTTTGTCGAACAATCGACTCACAAGCTTATGAATATCTTCAAGATCTTTTACGGTATTTTCTTCAATATGCTCCATAAATCTCGACTCGGTCACACTACGCTTGGAGTCTTTGACCGCTTGTTGTATCTCTTTGAAATTTTTGACTAAATCAAGCTCCATCGGCAATAAAATTTCTTGTATATACCGATTAACACCTTGCTTACTGTCGGTTTTAAACTGAGCGATCACACGCCCAAGCCTGGTCTGCTCATCCCTCACCCAATCGAGGCATTCAACAAAAAAAGTATAAAACACTTGGCTTTGAGATAATTGCTTATTCATTTTAAACACAAGCTCAAGTAATAGCGCTAAATCCCTCATACGATCGTGTAAATGCGGTAAAACATCCAGTTGGGGGTTAACATCGGACGAACCGTACATAAACAACGACATACAACAATTAAAATAAGCTCTTTCTTCAGAGGCTTCTTCCATTTTATCTTTTTGGGCTTGTTTTTTAGCTTGCTCATTAATTGCTCGAATCTGCTGCCAACCACTACGTGGCATCTCAAGGCGTGCATCTAAATAATCATCATCTAAATCTGACCGCGTGAGCACCTCGCCACTTAAGGCATATGCCGTAGAACAACGCGTTGCCATGAGTAACGTAATAAAAGGAATCAATCGTTGACCAGCCAGCTTCGCCTTTGCTTGCGCTTGATGGTAAGTTATCCCCATGCGCGAAAAAAATGTATGGGGATTAAACGGTTCAGCTGCGTCGTTGTATACTTCGTTCTGGTATTCAACTGGCGTAATAAAATGTTTTTCAAATATTTTTAATCTACGCGCAAGCTTGCTTGCCCATTCGACTTCTAAGCCCTCATCATTGCGCTGCGCATTGAGTTCATCCATCAGCTTGCTGCGATCCGTATGAGGTAAATGACAAAAAATAATCAGCACATCGATAAGCGTCGTGACCTTTCGATTCAAAAAATCAATTCTAGGCACAAGATTAATGCGCGCACGAAAGACATCTAAACGTGAATCATCTATTTTTAATGTACGCGTTAAGTCCGCAAGATCTTTTTTCATGGACGATGCCGCATTTTCGTCAGGCAGATATTTTTTTTCATCTGCATCATGCCGCCGATAAAGCAATGTAAAAATACCTTGCGTGAGAATATCTAAGCTTTTATAGACACTGTTGGTTAGATTCTCCATGTTTAATTCATTTAATTGCTCTGTAGCATAGGCGTAGCGTAAATCTTTAATCAAATCATCCGTTGAGCGAATAAAATTAATCAAACATTTATCATCTTTTGTTTCATTCGCTAAACAAGGCGCCTTGCTGGTATTCAAAATTGAATTCAAATAAATTTGTGCACGAGAACACCGTTCAAAACAGCTTTTTGTGGTGGATGGAAGACCACTATCCAAATCAACTTGATGTGAGAGTGCCCATAATAAACGACATAAAGCTAAGATAAAAATACGTGCTAATCGTGTTTTATCTGGCGTCGTCTGGAACGGTATTTTTTTAGCGCTATGCCGTTTGAAGCGTGACTCTATCACACCTAAGACTTCGATCGCTTCAACACTTAAAAATAAATTAATATCCGTACGTACTTCATCCAGTAAACTTGGCCTTGCAAGCGACTGCCGCGCTTCTTTACTTACGATAAACAAAGGAAGTACACGATAATACGTTTTTTCGCTGATATCACTGGATTCTTTTTTTGTGATACCTAGATAGCGGGTAAGCCAAGGGGTTTCAGCTTTGTTGGTCAACTCATAAAAAGCCTTCATGCTACGTTCTTCAGGCGATAACACCCCGCGTCGAGGTACTTGAAACGAAGCAAATTCGGCTTCTATTTCATAACCTAAATCTTCATTTTGTTGATGATCGGCCTCAACTTTATCTGAAACACGATCATAGACATACTGTAAACTTTTAAACGCTGATTTTATAGCGGCTTCTTGAAGAGATTGGGCATCGGATATTTCTGAGATGACATGTCGAAAATTACTTGAATTTGAAAATTGTCGACGATATTCTTGTACATCTCTAAAGATATACTTTAAATCTAGGGGCTCTCCATCTTCTCGATCACGTAAAAAAGCCGATCGCAAAGCCAATTCGGTCGCTTCATACTCAGCCTTACCCATCATGCATTTATCCATAAATACAAAAAGCGTAATCTTATATCAACCTGTCTTATGCGTATTGTCAACCACAAGTTTCAAACAAGTTTGTTTTCGACCTCGAGAAAAGTGATACGATTTTTGATCGCGATACACTTCAAACACACGGTAAGGCTGATTTGTTTTGCTGTCGACCAGCTCCACATCTTCACCTGCGTCATCAACAAGTGTCACGGATAGATGCATTTCTCTAAACTGTCCGATGTGATAGCGCTCTTTAAAAAGCTTAATTACACTGATTAAACTATCCGATGCCTCGACACCATCATGTTGACCTTGAAAAATAATTTCCATACCCCCTCCGTTTTGAGCACGATAGCTCAATAACCATACAACTTAATCTATTTGACGGCAGGAAGTCAGAATGCTTTATATTTGATTTGTATTTTGAATAAAGCACCTTCTTTTTAGAAAACAAAAGAAGGTACTTGTTATGAAAATAATCATGATGACTTAGGCTTAATAACTGTAATATAATTCAAATTCAGCTGGATGAACCATGGTGCGGAGATAATCTATATCACGTTGACAAAGATCAATATGTGCATCGATAAACGCTTTGCTAAACACGTCTCCGGCTAACAAAAATTCATGATCACGTTGTAATGCACTCACGGCCTCATCCAATGATCCAGCAACATGCTGGACATCCATCATCTCTTCAGGAGGCAATTCGTAAAGATTTTTATCCATGGGACTGCCTGGATGAATTTGATTTTTAATTCCATCAAGACCGGCCATCATCATCGCAGAAAACGCTAAATAAGGATTCGCTGTTGCATCAGGAAAGCGCACCTCAATACGTCGTGCCTTAGGTGACGAAACCAAAGGAATACGAATCGAAGCCGAGCGATTACGTTCAGAATAGGCTAATATATTAGGGGCCTCAAAACCGGGCAACAAACGTTTATAGCTATTAATTGTTGGGTTTGTGAACGCATTGAGTGCACGCGCATGACGCATAATCCCACCAATATAATACAGTGCTGTCTCAGACAAACCACCGTACTCTTCTCCCGAAAATAAATTGACTTCGTCTTTAGCTAATGATTGATGGCAATGCATCCCACTGCCGTTATCTCCCACCAAAGGCTTGGGCATAAACGTGGCTGTTTTACCATGAACATGCGCAATATTATGCACGACGTATTTTAAAATTTGGATATCATCTGCTTTTTCAACCAACGATTTATAGCCTGTGGCTATTTCACATTGGTTAGCAGTTGCAACTTCATGGTGATGTGTCTCAACCACCATATTTAAACTCTCTAACGTTTGAGAGATAGCTGAACGAATATCTTGTGATGAGTCAACCGGAGGCACTGGAAAATAACCGCCTTTGATGCGTGGACGATGCCCAATATTACCGCCTTCGACAGCGGAGCCAGAGTTCCACTGTGCTTCTTCGGAATTAATTTTATAAAATGCGCCGCTTATATTCGCGTCCCAACGTACATCATCAAATAAGAAAAACTCGGGTTCTGGACCAAAAAAGACTTGGTCCGCAATGCCTGTCGAACGTAGATAGGCTTCTGCACGTTCTGCAATGGAGCGCGGACAGCGGCTATAGCCTTCCAATGTTTTGGGATCCACCACATTACAACGAATTAACAACGTTGAATCTTGATAAAAAGGGTCGGGTAAAATCGTTGTAAGATCGGGCAGCAGTGTTAAATCAGATTCGTGTATTTTTTGCCATCCTTCAAAAGAAGAGCCATCGATCGGCTTACCATGCTGTAGTAATGTATCATCCAGTGCACCAACGGGGATGGTGATATGCTGTTCTTTACCTCGCATATTTGTAAAACGCAAATCAATAAACTTTGCTTCATGGCGTGCAATTGCATCACGCACCTGATTGACCGACATTATCTTTCTCCTAAAGATGGATGAGTTTTTTATTGTATCCCTAACACTTACCCAATAAAGTTTACACGAACGCTTGATTAAATCATATCTGATTAAATAAGAACTGAAAAATGACTTCTTCATCATAATCGATTAAGCTCGATAAAATATTATTTAAAATTGAAGCATGCATGGGCGCTTATCAATATTCGGCATTAAAACATTCAGGTAACACCTCGAAAGGCGTGATTGAAGCCGATTCCCCCTCACATGCACGGCAACTCCTTCGTCAGCAAGGTTTAATTCCAACTCATGTCCAGGCTTCATCAAAAAAACGTGGCGCTCATCATGCTAACAGAAAAGGACAATTTAAAGCTAAAGATTTGGCGCTTTTTACACGGCAACTTGCAACCCTTTTATCTGCCGCCATCCCTCTCGACGAAGCCCTTCGTGGCGTGATTGAACAATCTCAAAAATCACATACCCAACAATTAGTCATGGGTGTGCGCTCAAAAGTACTCGAAGGCTACGGTTTGGCTCAAGCACTAGGAGAGTATCCTCATGCATTTCCTGAGCTTTATCGCGCAACCGTAGCTGCCGGCGAACAAACAGGAAGCCTCGACGATGTCTTAAACAAGCTTGCAGATTACACCGAGCACCAGCAAGAAACACAGCAAAAGATACAGCAAGCGCTGATTTACCCCACGTTGATGTTGGTTGTTTCTATCACGATCATTGGATTTTTATTAGCCTTTGTTGTTCCTAAAATTATTGCTGTATTTGATGGAAGTGGACAAGCATTACCTACCGCAACCCGTGTTCTGATTACCTTCAGCGAAGGTGTTCAATCATGGGGCTTATACGCAATTATGGCCCTGCTGCTTGGTATTATTTTATTTAAGAAAGCTTTAGCGCACGCGCACATCAAACGCCGTTGGCATCAAGCCTTGCTTCAAATCCCTGGCATCAACCATTTGATTATTACCACAAACGTCGCACGTTATAGCCATACGTTTGCGATTTTATTTGCTGCCGGCGTGAGCGTGCTTGAAGCGATGCGTGTGGGCACAAGCCTTATTACCAACGTGATTATGCGAGAACATTTTGAACTTGCGACCACACACGTCAAAGAAGGTATGCCGATTAGCCAAGCCCTAGAAAAAACCACTTTTTTTACCCCCATGGCCACACACCTCATGGCCAGTGGTGAAAAGAGTGGTAAAATTTCTGAGTTGATGGAGCGAACTGCCGTTTACCTTGATCGTGAAATTCGGCGTTTAATCGATACGGCCTTGACCTTACTTGAACCTTTGGTCATTCTCTTTATGGGCGCGATTATTATGTTTATCGTTCTTGCGACGTTATTACCCATATTTTCTATGGAGCAACTCGTTAATTAGAATTTTGTTACTTTTTAGGAGGTTTTTATATATGCAACAGCAACGTGGATTTTCTCTCATCGAGATCATGGTCGTCGTCGTGATTCTTGGGATTTTAGCTTCGCTCATTGTCCCCAAAATCATGGATCGACCCAATGATGCGCGTATTGTAAAAGCCAAGCATGATATCCTCGGCATTCAAAATGCGCTTGATTTGTATCGCTTAGATAACGGCTTTTACCCAAGCACAGACCAAGGTCTCTTGGCGCTAGTCAAAAAACCCACAACAAATCCAGCGCCGCGCAACTGGAAACTGTATCTAAAATCATTACCACAAGATCCATGGGGTCGTGATTATGTGTATCTCAATCCAGGCCAACACGGTGAAATTGATGTTTTTACATTCGGTGCAAGCGGTCAACCGGGTGGTGAAGGAGTAAATGCTGAGATTGGGAACTGGAATGCGGACCAATAAGTCCGGTTTTACTCTGGGTTTTACTCTCATTGAGATACTTGTGGTGCTCGTGATTCTTGCGATCACTGCAAGTGTTGCTGTACTTGCCTTTGGCGACTTTGGTGAAAGCCGACGTGCTCAGGCTGAAGCGCAAAAATTTATTCAAACAATACGCCTTATTCGTCATCAAGCCATACTTGAAGCCATGACTTATGGCATGAAGATTTCACCAAGCGCTTATCAAATATTTCGTTTTGCGCCACCCAACACCTGGACGCCGGTTACATCAACGCTGCTTAAACCCTATCAATTTCCTTCTAAAATTTATCTTTATTTGAGCATTAACCCCACAAATCCTAGTCGCTCGGCTAGCAATAAAAACTGGGTTATATTTCAAGCTTCAGGTGAGATAACACCGTTTCGCATTAATTTCGGATTAAAAAACCAACCCAATATTGCACATGTTGTCGCAGAAGATAACGGCACAACGCATTTGAAATTAGGTCCTGATTTATGATGCCCAAACGCATGCAAGCTTTCACGCTCATCGAAGTTTTGATAGCCCTTGCCATTATATCCATCGCCCTCACGGCACTCTTACTTGTCATGAGCCAAAGCATTCAAGGCACGGAGCGTGTTAAAAATAAAACGCTATCTCATCTTGTGGCCATGCAAGGCCTGGCCATGGTTCAGCTCAAACTCACGCCGGTTCAACAAACACGCCCAAAAACTGAAAAAATCACCCTGTTTGGTAACACCTGGTTTTGGCAAGCTAAGCGCTCATCAACATCACTGCCAAATCTCCAACGCATAGAAATTACTGTAAGCCAACACGAAGACGGTCCTTTTGGTGATCCGCTGGTTGGTTTTGGGAGTTTATAATTGATGCAACGTAAACAGCATGGGGGCTACACGCTGATTGAAGTTTTAATCGCCCTCGCTATTTTTGCCATTTTAGGCACCATCAGTGTAGGTTTATTAGGTCGATCATTTGATACAAGTGCACGCCTCAAGGCACAACTTGACCCTTTGGCTGAGCTTCAACTGGCTGTTGCACGTATGAGCCGTGATATTACTCAAGTCGTTGATCGTGGCCGTTTATCTTTTATTGGACAAGTTAATTACGCAGAATTTGTGCGAGGGGGGATTGTTGTTCCTGATGAAAACGAAGCCAAAAGCACGCTTAAACGCGTCGCTTTAGTCTGTGGTGATGATGAGCGTCTCGTCCGAAAAACATGGGCACGTGTCTATCCAGTCAATCTTGAAGATTTTCAAGAGCAAGCGCTCATGCATGAAATTGAAAGCTGCGAATTTTCTTATTTAGACAAAAATAGCGATAACACTTGGGTATCCGAGTGGCCCATGCCCACCACAGAATCGTCTAAAAATGCCAAAGAAAAATCACCATCGTTCCCTCGCGCAATCAAGCTTACCTTGCGTCTCAAAAATCTGGGGGACATTCCCCTCATCTTTATGATTCCGGGAGGCGCATGATAAAAATACGAGGAAGCGCATTATTATCCGCTTTATTTATTATGACTTTGGTTTCAATTGCAACCACGACCATGACGGTTCAACTGCAGCATGCCATTGAACAAACACGCCTGGTGCTCGCCACAGATCAAGACACCCTCACGGCAGAAGCATTAAGATATTGGGCTATGAGCGCGCTTATTAGCCCCAAAACACGCGACTTTGGACGTGACCCAACCATGCTGATTTTAACCAACGAAGAAAGCCCCATGCCCAAAGTTCCTGGCGTCAAACTTTCGGCTCAACTCTTTGATTTACAAGCTGTATTTAATCTTAATAATCTAGATAACAGAAAATTAAAAACCCCAGGCGTTCATTTATTCAACGAAGTTCTTGAAGACGAATCAAAAAAGCAAGCTTTTCAACTCATCAACGCCATCAGTAATTGGGTATCCAACGACAAAAAAGATAGTAATTATGATAAATATAATAAATATTATGCTAAAAAAAAACCAGCTTATATAACCGCGCATCAACCCATGGCAAGCCTTTCTGAACTCAAGCTTGTTCAAGGTGTGACACCAGAAATATATCAAGCGCTGTTTTCATATATCACGGTCTTGCCGCCTCCGACCAAAATCAATCTTAATACAGCGTCTGAAATACTCCTAACCGCTTTAAGTGAAGCCGATTCAGAAGAAGAGCTCACAAAACAAGTGCAAGCGCTCATCAACGCACGCGGTAAAAAAGGCATTCAATCCATCAACCAAGTAAGCAGGATTTTAAAAGCACTTTCGATCGACCCAAATCACGTCACGCTCGAAAGTGAATATTTTTTGAGTATTGGGCAAATCAAAACAGTGTCGTTTGAACGCGCACTTTACAGTGTTTTACATCGGACCAAAGCACGTGATGGGACGTATTCGGTTCAGCTCGTTCAGGAAACATGGAACACAAATTAAATTATTCACCGGGTGTTTGACGCAGTTTTTTAAGTTTGCCACGCTGTGATTTACGCTCCAAACGTTTCTTAATCGAGCCTTTGGAGGGTTTTGTTTTTTTACGATGCTTTGGCGGTGTGGTTCCATGTTTAATAAAGCGCACAAGCCGTTCAAAAGCATCTGCTTTATTTTGTTCTTGCGTTCTGTATTGCTGAGCTTTAATAATAATCACGCCATTTGACGTGATTCGAGAATCATGTGTGGCACGCAATCTCGTTTTATAAATTTCAGGCAACGACGACCGCTCTATATCAAACCGAAGATGAATCGCCGAAGAGACTTTATTGACATGCTGACCACCCGCACCTTGGGCACGAATCGCTGTTAGCTCTATTTCTGACAGAGGAATGCTAACATGCGGTGTGATTTTGAGCATCAAGCTTACCTCAACTTAAAAATCGTATAATCCAGCATAAAATCTAACTTTACACGCCCTATTCACATCGTTATTCACAGATTCTGTGGATTAAAATTTGTAGGTTAAAATATAGTTGTAGCGGCTCGCTTTCATAAGTGATTTTATCGGCCACGTACATACCACCAGAAAAGCCATTTCAAAGAACTATTTAGTTGGTTTAGTTTTTATGGATGGTTGCTCATCTTCACCACTCACACCCAATTCAAATCTAATTTTTTCTTCTAGTTTGGCTGCATCTGGTAAAGCATCTTTAAGTTTTTTAGGTATATCACGCGTTAATTGATATCCAGCAACGCCAACAGGCTTATCAATACCCCTTAAAGCATACTCAACATCAAATCGGCTATGATCGCCACACAAAATTATACCAATGGATGGATTTTCATGGGGCTCTTTCACAAATTCATCCAATAAATTCAGGTAAAAATTCATTTTTCCCGCATGTTCTGGTTTGAAGCGAGTTCGCTTTAATTCAAGAGCTACAAGTGCCTGCAATTTTCGATGATAAAATAACAAATCAATAAAGTACTCAGAGTCCGGTGTCACAATACGGTATTGGTTACCAATAAAGCTGAATCCGTAGCCTAACTCTAAAATAACATCTTTAATTTTTTCTACCATACGACGTTCAATTTCAGTTTCAATCATAGGTTCGGCAATACCAAGCATGTCAAACATATAAATATCCTTCATGGATTGATCTGCCTGCTCTGCCAACCGTTTTGGTAGCGTGGCTTCAAAATTATGTTGTTTATCTATCAAACGATGCCGCTCATAAAGATTTGAGTTGATCTGCTCCCTCAGTGTATCACGAGTCCAAGCTTGTTCTTTCGTTTCTGACAAATAGTAAAACCTTTCCTCGGGGTTTTTGATTTTGTTCAAAACCATTAAATTTTGGCCCCATGGAATTTCTGCGACAAGCTGTCGCATTTTTGGCTGATCCTTGTATTCAAGGTAAATACGGCGCATATCCCAAAGGTTTCTAGATGAAAAACCAAACTTTGCATCAGGAAAAGCATTTTTCAGGTCTTTGGAAAACCGTTCAACCACAGACTTTCCCCAGCCATGCTGATCTTGATGCTGTACAATATGCTCTCCCAACCACCAATATAAAGATACGGCTTCCTTATTGACAGATTGCGCAGCACGCGTTCTTGCTCCACGTATTTGTGTGGTCGCTTGCTCTAAAAAATTTTTATATTTCAGCAAGTTTTGAGTACTTATGTCGTTCATAAAATGAAATGTCCCTATACTGTAATACCAATATCACGAAGCTTTTGAATCAATTCATTTGTTCTTGGTAAGTTTGATTTGCCTTGCAAGAATTCCTTAGCTTCTTTAGGACTAGCACTTAATAGCAAACACACCTGTTGATGTGGTAATTTTCCACATTGAATGTAAAGCCCCGCCTTTAATAGCTATCGGGTCATTTACTAACACTCCCATATTTAATTCATTCACTAAACGTTTAAATATTTGAAAAGCGTGTTTTTTATCAGTCATTTTTTACAATGCCTTGTTTTATATATATTATTTTGCATGAATAATTACTTGGGTGTTATATTATCAAAATATACCTTAAAATCACATCTTACTGATCTCTTTCAGTCTTACCTGTTTGCACTTTTGACGTGATTCGAGAATCGTTTGTGGCTCGCAATCTCGCTTTATAAATTTCAGGCAACGACGACCGCTCTATATCAAACCGAAGATGAATCGCCGAAGAGACTTTATTGACATGCTGACCACCCGCACCTTGGGCACGAATCGCTGTTAGCTCTATTTCTGATAGAGGAATAGTGACATGCGGTGTGATTTTGAGCATCAAGCTTACCTCAACTTAAAAATCCTATAATCCTGCATAAACTATGGCACGTTATGTTATGATACATTTTTTAACCATACGGTTCTAACAAATCATAAAATTACTATGCCTTATTTACTCGCTGCGTCATTAATCTGGGCTTTTTCATACGGCCTGATCAAATCTCAACTTACATCCCTTGATCCCAATTTTGTTGCTGCCTGCCGCATGGCTGTCGCTTTTTTTGTTTTTTTACCTTTGATCAATTTCAAACAAAGCAAACGATTAACTCCCTCTTTATTGCTTGTCGGCTCGATACAGTACGGCATCATGTATCTCCTCGTCCTTCGAGCCTATCAATATTTAGATGCTTATCAAATTGTGCTTTTTACAGCAACCACTCCTTTTTACGTGATGTTCTTTCATGCTTTATTCGAGCGTCGATTTACCGCGTATCATTTTATGATTGCCGGTCTGGCTATCTTAGGCGGAACAATAATATACAATACTTCGATTATGAATATAAACGTACTGACCGGCTTTTTTTTAGTTCAGGCCTCTGATATATGCTTTTCTTTCGGACAAGTGTACTACAGAAAAATACGTCTTAAACATACCAACATCCAGGATAAAGCGATTTATGGCTTGCTTTTTTTTGGCGCCGCTCTCACCACAACCCTCTCCACCACGTGGTTTCATGGCTGGCATAGCTTACATCAATTAACAGTCAAACAAGGTTTTTTATTGATTTATTTAGGGGCTATACCCTCGGGGCTTTGCTTTTTTTGGTGGAACAAAGGGGCAACCCAAACGAGTCCGGTCATACTTTCCGTGTTTAATAATTTAAAACTACCGCTGGGCACCTTGGTCTCCATCGTATGCTTTCATGAACACGTCAAACAAGGCATGCATTTAACCATCGGTCTGTGCATGATTCTTTTTGCTTTATTTTTAGCTCATCTATCTCAACAAAAAAACACCCCCATTTACCGGACGAATTAATCCGGTAAATGGGCTTCTTGCCGCGGTAAAAACAACCAATACACGCCCTTGTTTCTCATGCGTCCGGCAATCTGACCTGCTTTCTTACCTGTTCCCCAAAACACATCCCCTCGAATGGGTCCACGAATAGCACCACCTGTATCTTGGGCAATAAACAAGCGATTAAACGGCTCTGATTCTGCGACAGTAAGATCTTCAACAGGCTTAGTTGTATTTAACCAAAGCGGCATACCGAGTGGGATCCACGCGCGATCCACCGCCATCGAATAGCCCGGGGTTAGATAAACACCTTGGGCGCCCATCGCAAGAGATTTTTTCTGCTTACTAAAAAACACAAATGATTTATTATGTTCAATTACTTCTCGCATTTGTTCAGGATGCTCTTCAAAATAAGCCTTAATTTTTTGCATAGATGCCGTGTCTCGCGTCATGACACCACGTGCGATTAATACGCTTGCAATCGAGCTATAAGCTGCGCCGTTTTCGCCCGCATAACCAATAAACATGTTGCTGCCATCAGGAAGCTTAATAAAGCCTGAGCCTTGGATTTCTAAAAACAAACGATCCACTTCGCTATCCAACCAAACCAGTACAGGAGCGACTTTTGATATCGCGCCTTGATTGATCGCAGCACGTGTATGAAACGGGACAATCGTATGACCCTCGATACGGCCTACAATTTTACGATCCGGTAAATCTGCATCAAAATCTTTTAATCTAAACCGAACCCAATTACTCGGTAAACCATAAATAGGCACATTATATTTCGCCGTTTTCTTTAAACTACCTTGATGAACCGGAGCATAATAACCGGTAAACATGCCTTCGAGCGGTTTATTATCAACAAGCATGGCTGGCTGAAACCATGCCTCAAAAAAGGCTTGTGCTTCGGCTTGTGTTGGATCAGAAAGTTTAAGCGCTGCACGGCAAGCAGGCCACCAATCTTTTGCTTTTAAAGGCACGTGCGCACTTCCTACGTCTTTATCAGCTGCTTGCCTCAAAAAAACACGACATGAGGTTTGAAACGTCGCGAGCGATGTACGTGAATCGCTCGTATCCCAACCCGGTAATGCGTTAAAACCAACAGGTTTAATCTTTATGATAGCTGGTGCGGGTGGCATAGGAGGTGGTGTGGGTAGCTTCAAGCGTATCGCCCAAAGATACGCAAATAACAAAAACATGAATACCATAAAAACACGTTTCAATCGAATCTTATTCATACACATCCCTATTGTTTTTTACATCGCCGCTGAAAGCATGTTTTCAGTGAACGATGGCCTTAAATAAAATCCTCGCGGTAGCGTAGGAACTTTATTTCCCTCTGCATCAAAACCGTAACACAATGAACGCGCATTTGCAGCTTTTGGTCGCACTTGCAAATAAACACCCATCGTCGCATCCACATCGGCCATCTGCCCCGAGCCCAGCATAAAGCTAAGCTCAGTCCAGTCACGTTTTAGAATTTGCGCGTCCTTCGGCGTCGGTGACCACAAAAATGCACGACCAATACGTCGATGTGCAAATGATATATGGGTGTCCCCTTCGATAGGCAACCAAAGCACATGCTTGAGTTTAGCGTAACAAGCTGACGTTTCCCACTGCTCATGATGAATGGTTAGTAAATTGATACTGGTCACAAACGTTGATTCAACCGGTGTTCCTCGCGCACTGATAGGCAATGTTTTCAGCTCAATGCCTAAATGATGAAAGTCTGGCTTTGATTCGGTGCCTGCGGTTGTACCTAACGCTTTTTCAACCAAACCTCCAAGCCAGCCTTTACGCTGCACAGGATTCGTCGGTACACAGACACCGTATTGCGTTGCCAATTGAGCAAAGCTTAAGCCTTCGATCATTCGACAACGCACAAGTAATTCAGCTTCCGTGTTAGGCATTGTTCACATAACCTTCATCTTGATCTTCGGAGGTCAATTCAACACGCATCGGAGGAATGGGTGCTTTAATACCGGCGGCTTTAAACTGCGCCATGATGGCAAATAAAACTTTTGAACGGATTGAAAAACGCGTATTCAATTGAATATTAATAAAATAACGTACATCAAACTCAATCAATGCGTCATCAATTTTTTTCAAAAATACTTGCGTTTCTGGCGTGCTTAATACTTCAGGAATGATAGCTAACACATCTAAAATCAGTTGTTGAACCAAGTTTGGATCATCCGAACGACTGACTTTTATCGGTAGCACGGTTCGTACAACGCCATCTTGATGCGTCCAGTTGGTCACGGGTTTGTTGAACGTTTCTGCATTGGGAATTAAAACATCCATATTATCCCACGATAAAATACGCATCGAACGAATACCAATATGGGCAACACGTCCCTCGTACTCACCCAGCGTGATTAAATCGCCTTCGCGTACGGGTCGCTCGATTAAAAGCATGAGTCCACCCACAATGTTACTGGCAAAATCTCGCAAACCAAAACCCATACCGACAGCAAGTCCACCTAAAATCATGCCCATACCGGTAAGATCTAAACCTAAAACGCGCAATAAAACAAACGTACCTAATAAAATAACGGCATATTGCGTAAACACAGAAAAACTATTACGAATGGCGGCGTCTAGCACACGCCGATAGAGCCAACGATAACAAAGCTCACGTGTCCATCGGGATAACCAAATCAGAACCATAAGCAAAACAATGGCTTCGAGACTACTGAACAACGTAATTTGAATACCTGCACCACGAATAAAAGGATAATGTCCTACGGTGTTGATCAATGAAGGAAGTTCATGTACCCAATGCTCATGAAAGCCACGAAAAAATACAACAACCCCCAATATAGCCAAACCCAAATGGAGCCATTTTTCAAGCGGCTTAACAAGGGCCTCAATCCATAACCATCCATTATTAAGCTTTGATACCATCCACTCAGACAGCAAATCAAGCATATCAGCCAAAAGCTCACGGAGTAAAACGTAGGCCGTTAAAATCAATAAAAAATAGGCCTGATAACGACTGAGAATCCATGCAAAATTGACATATCCGAGCAATCCAATCACTGCTGTTGTAAATAATGTAAACGGTATCAGCATCCCCAGTAACGAACCTAAGTGACGAATCGGCGGTTTATTGGTTCGAAACCAAGGATGAAAAATATGAGGGAACACATCGCGACTCTTCCAGAGTACGACGGAAACACCCAAAAGAAAAAGCATAAAAAAGCGATTAAAAATATCTTGCAATAAAAAAGCCAAGGGTAATTCATGACTCAAAACCATCAACCCTGTTGACCAAGCACCCAACAAAAACAGCCATTTTAAACGATGATATAAAATCATCTCATGACTGCCAATCACGTCGGTTACGCGCTCCAACAAAACCAACCGAGCTAAGCCAATCAATTGACGATACAACAACCATACCCATACGATATGAAAAAGTAAGCTCGCTTGAAGCATCGGTATTTGGTTCATGAATAACGCTGCCATCAAACATCCAGCGATCGAAAATTGAAAAATATTGCGGTAAAACAGCAATAACGCACCATCGAGCAGGTGCCCTGAAAATCTTGAGCGCGCTTTATCTTGTGTTACAGGCCGAAGTACGTATCTTAACCCGACACCTAATAAAATAATTCCGACCAGCACCCCCCAGAACAACACCTGTTGCCACGTATCCTCCCATAAGTAATAATCAACCATCTTGATGACCAAAGCTTCTAAATAACGATAAAGCTGCACGGGAATATGTGCTAATTGTTTTGATATGCCTGACCATGATTCTTCACGATAATCTTTAAAATGCTGGCGTGATGTGCGCTGCTGATTAAGCACCTGTTGCTTATCTTCGATTGTTTTTTTTGAAGTCACCTGAAGTTGTGTGAGCTCATCTAAACTTGCATCAAGATTGCCACGTAGCTTATCTAACAATTGCTGTTGCACTTCATTACCACGGAACAACCCGATAGCATCCTTATTTGTCCATGCTTGCATTTTTTTTAAAACTTGACTCATGGTTGTGAGCTGTATCTGTATACGTTGATACACATTCATCAATGATTCTAAGGCCTTCATGTCTTGGCCTTGCTCTAGAAATAAATAATCAGCTTCGATTAACTCCATCTCCCAATTAAGCATGGTGAGTTTATCATCTAATAACAAAATCGCTTGATTATTTAAGAGTTGCTCACGCTCGACTTCGCGCCCAGGAACGGTTTTTTTGTGTTGCTCTAATTCAATATTTTTATCATAAAGTAATGCCCGTTTGGCATCAATCAGCCTAATTTTATCTTGTTTTTCTTGTAATTGATGTTCTTTTTTGCGCTTCGCTTCCCATAACACAAATGCTTGCTTTTGCTTGCTCAATAATTTCACATATTGCCGTGCTAATTCTATATTATCTAAAATAAGCTCAATGGCTTTATCATTAACGTGTATAATCGCTTTGGTTTGGTTCACCGAGTCCTGCAGCCGTAAGGCCTCTTCAGGTCGTGACGAGGATTGTTTTAATTGCTTTAACCGTGCTTTAAGCTCAACATTTCTTTTGTCTTGGCTGGCTAAAAATGCATGTAACGTTTCAATTTTAGCTTGCATCAGTGCAAGCTGCGTGTTCACATCTTCTTTTCTTTCTTCAAAATTGGTATCCGTGATGGAGCCAATACGCGATCGCGCTTCGCTATTCATAACGGTAAGGTTGACTTTTTCAGATGCTAAATACTCAATAAGCTTTCCCGCAGCGGCATGCTGCGAGGCAGACCCAGAAGCTCCCCATAAAACAAGAAAACACATCAGACAAAGCTTAACTATGATGCTTCTCATAATAAAATCCGTTTTACTGTTTCGTTTGCACAACCCCAAGGGAGATAACTAACTTTAACGCATCATCAACACTCATGGAAAGCTCTTTCGTGTCTGACTTAGGCACCATCATTAAAAAGCCCGAGGTTGGATTAGGTGTGGTTGGCACAAAAATAGTAAGCATTTCGACACCTGTGTGTGCCACCACTTCAGGATTTGCTGCACCGGTTTGAAAAGCAATGGTCCAAATTTCTTTTCGTGGGTATTCAACTAAAATTACTTTTCTAAACGCCTGACTATTACTTGAAAAAACCGTCTCCATCACTTGTTTTGTCGCGCTATAAATCGAACGAACCAGCGGAATTCTATCTAAAATTGCTTCACCCCAACGCATAAAATGCTGACCCAAAAAGTTCGTAGCAAGCAATCCTGTTACAAATAAAAGCACTAAAGAGAATGCAACACCAAATCCAGGCAAATGAAAACCAAAGAGTTGCTCCGGTCGATAGGCGACTGGTAATAACGCCATTGATTTATCCAGTAAATCAATTATAAAACGTAAAACAACAAACGTTACGATAATAGGCAACCAGACAACCAGCCCAGCCAAAAGATAGCTGCGTATTGATTTACCTTTCAATCTGCACTTCCTTTTTTTGTGTTTTCATTCGTTTTTTTTACAGTTGCTTCAGGACTTTTAGGTTTGTTTTTAAAATCAGTTTCGTACCATCCTGTGCCTTTGAGCTGAAAGCCGGCAGCAGATACGAGTTTAACGGCCGTATCTTTCTGACATTCAGGGCATGTTTTAATTGCATCGTCACTCATTTTTTGTAAAACATCAAACGCGTGATGACACGCAGAGCATTGGTATTCATAAATAGGCATAATCTAATTTTCTCACAGCAATAACACAACAAAATAACCCAATAAAGAGATCCGTATTTATACCATGTATTTGTGTTTCCCATCAACGAAAGTTTACGCCGCGTGCTATTCCCGTCTTATCTGGATTATAATATCAGCTTATATTCTAAAACCCATCACCCAATTATGCCTGAATTGCCTGAAGTCGAAACCGTCATGCGCGGACTTGTACCGCATCTTAACGGTGTCATTATTCATGATGTCGTCGTGAGATGCCCCAAACTGCGTTGGCCTATCCCCTCTGATTTAAACACGAAACTCAATCAACAAACCATCATCAACCTCTCACGTCGTGGCAAATATTTATTGATGCAACTATCCAACGGCACCCTGATTATTCATCTTGGCATGTCAGGAAGTTTGCGGCTTTTTAGTTTAAACCCAACAAATCCGCCCAAAGCGCATGACCACCTGGATCTTGTTTTATCCAACCATATGCTTTTACGCTACAACGATCCACGCCGCTTTGGTGCCATTTTATGGACCGAAGACAACCCACATCAACATAAATTATTAAAAACCATGGGTATAGAACCGTTTGACATAAATTTTACGGGTGCGTATTTAAAGCATTTGGCCCTCAAACGCCGTACGCCGATTAAATCCTTTATTATGAACAATAAAATTGTCGTCGGCGTTGGCAATATTTACGCAGCTGAAGCCTTGTTTTTGGCCGGTATTCACCCACTCACGCCAAGCAACCTACTAACAACACAGCAATGTGATCAACTTGCCTCATCCATAAAAACGATTTTAAGCCAGGCTATATCGAACGGTGGTACAACGCTTAAAGATTTTATTAATAGCGAAGGCAAACCTGGCTATTTTTCACAAAAGCTTCATGTGTATGGCCGTGCAGGATTACCCTGCACGGTATGCCAATCTGCTTTAGAATCCATCAAGCTCGGTCAACGTAGTACGGTCTTTTGCGCGACTTGCCAGCCGCTTATCGACACATAGCCGGGCGATATTGCTCAGGTAAACTACCCTCATGACACGACCATGACACATCGCCTTGATCATTGAGCGTGGGTGTTAAAATAAGCGTACTTTTTTTGCCTACAGCCGCTGTGTACGTGATGGTTACCGCAGCTGTTTTATCTGCAATACGAATCGACGCAACGTTCGCGGTCGGCGCTGGGCTTGTGTAGCCCGTTTCAGTTTGATTTTTTGGCAGTGCGTTGGTAGCAAGCACCGCTTCAGACACCGCAAGCTTTGCGGCTGAAGCTAAGTGAAAGCCCTCAATCACCCGTGCGCGCGTTGTGTAATTTTGATAAGCAGGCATAGCAACCGCTGCTAAAATACCGATGATTGCGACCACAATCATTAATTCAATCAAAGTAAAACCCAAAGTAAAACCCAAAGTAAAACCCAAAGTAAAATTTTTGTGCCTCATGATACATTCTCCATTAGTATCCCATGACAAATACAGACAAGATGTTATAATCCATGACATCTTCTCTATACAAACGACTTGCTTTTTTATGTTACGAAAAAAACGCCTCTATCATGCCCTTTCTGAAGCCATATTACCAGTGCATATGACAATTGAAGATGAATCATCGAATCATCGGCGACCTGGCGTCGAAACACACTTTACCGTGCTTGCTGTGTCTGAGAAATTTGAAGGCTTATCACGTCTTGCACGTCATCGCTTAGTAAACGCTGCTGTTGAAGATGAATTTAAGACAGGGTTACATGCCTTAAGCCTACATCTTTACACCCTCAAAGAATGGGACAAACGAGGCAACCCAACACCAACCGTGCCACGCTGTCATAACAAACAACAACGCCCCTAAAAAAACAGACCAAAAAAAGAACTTAAAACTTATTTTTATTGCATAAATAATGCAAATATAATACACTATGCTTTTACTAAACACCCTTGGTATCTTGAAGCATGCCTACTATAACCCTTTCTGTTTTTCAGGCCCTTACGCTTTTAGCGGAAAAATACCGTCATGATGAACACAAAAAAATCGATTTGATTTTATAAAAAGAATCTATCTTACAGGGGCTCATACGGCAGTTCATCAAGAAAGCCTTAAAGTCTTGCTCAAAGATCCCTGCTTAAAAAAATTTAATATTAGCACAAGTAAACATGACATTAACGAAGATCCTGTTCGACGCTATTTCGAGAGTCATTTGGCCCATAACACATTAGAAGCATCACTTGATGATCTTGATATTTTATTATTGCATAAAAATTTTCATCTAATTTTTAAATTACTTCAACGATCAGACCATGCTGAATTTTGTGCTATGATAGACCAATACCCACCTAAACCCTACGTTTTCTTCGACGAATATTTAGATGGACTTTTTCAGTTGCATCAACCCAAGAGCTATCGATCACTCTCACCCAGAGAAACTGAAGGAAGATTAACACCCGAAGATATAGAAGCGATTTTAGAAGTTCGAAAGCAAAAATTAATCCTGATTATAAAATGCATGTATGCCAGCGCCTGGGTGAATACACAATCGCCTCATAGCGATCTCCCACTGAACGTATATAATCATCGCCCCGAATCCCCTTACAGTCCAACAAATCGTGGACGAACACCACGACGCGATGTGACGCTTGAAGCCAATCAAGAACAAAATGTTCGCCCCCACACACGAGGTATTATGCGCTCCTATATGCCATTATCTCATGATGATAACTTATTCGCAGAAGAACCTTTGAACTATACTCGACCTGCTGATATGTACACCTACCTAGACACGCATTACTTATCGACGTCTCCTTATTCACTCACCTTACGCACAGCCCCTTGCCTCATAAGTAAAAATCATTAGAATTTGCCT
>JARGOS010000012.1 GCA_029212505.1 Legionellaceae bacterium
TCGCAAGAAGCCCCCACCAGAACGGGTTAGCCGTTTGGTGGTGGGAGTATGTCACTTTAAATGGATTTAATATGAGCATTAGTTTATTTGATTTATTTTCTATTGGTATAGGTCCCTCGAGTTCACATACCGTGGGGCCTATGGCAGCTGCCAATCAATTTTTAGTGCAACTTGATAAAGCAGGTAAGCTGAATCTTGTGCACCGCCTAAAAACCGAACTTTACGGCTCGCTTGCATTAACCGGCAAAGGGCATGGCACCGATAAGGCGATATTAAACGGCTTAGAAGGTCACGCACCCGAAACGGTCGACCCCAGCATCATGGTGCCTCGTATGCAGGCGATTATTCACGATAAAACATTAAATCTTGCAGGCAAACACTGCATCGCTTTTGATCTTGCAAACGATTTGGTGTTATTTCAAAAAGAAACACTGCCTAAACACACCAACGGCCTGCGTTTTACGGCCTATGATGCACAGCATCATCGAATAATAAGCCAAGTTTATTATTCGATTGGCGGTGGCTTTATCGTCACAGAAGAAGATTTTGGTCTTGATCAACCCGACCAAGTCGACCTACCCTACCCGTTTGATACCGCTGAAGAACTGCTCACGCTATGCAAACAACATCAGCTTTCGATTGCTGAGTTAATGCTTAAAAATGAACGCGCGTGGCGCAGCACAAAAGATATTCATGCCGGTATTTTAGAACTCGCCAACGTCATGAGTGATTGTATTGAGCAGGGCTTTCAAAACGAAGGCATACTTCCCGGCGGCCTTCAAGTGAAACGCCGCGCTCCGGATTTGTATCAAAAATTAAACGAAAAACAAAACACGCAACACACCGATACCAGCTCCGATGTTTTAAATCGTTTGAATCTTTATGCAATGGCCGTTAACGAAGAAAATGCTGCGGGTGGGCGCATTGTGACGGCCCCCACCAACGGCGCGGCTGGCATTATTCCCGCCGTCCTGCGCTACGCACAAAAGGCCCATGGCTATACATCCAACGAGGCTATTTACACGTATTTATTAACCGCAACGGCGATCGGAATATTATACAAAAAAGGGGCTTCAATTTCAGGTGCCGAAGTAGGTTGCCAGGGTGAAATTGGCGTAGCTTCATCGATGGCAGCAGGCGCATTCACCGCGCTCTTAGGGGGCTCAATCGATCAAATCGAAAACGCCGCTGAAATCGCGATGGAACACCATTTGGGCATGACGTGCGATCCGGTCATGGGCTTAGTGCAAATCCCCTGCATCGAGCGCAACGCCATGGGGGCCGTCAAAGCCGTGAATGCCTCGCGTATGGCGCTCATGGGTGACGGCCAACATTATGTCTCACTCGATAAAGTGATTAAAACCATGCTGCAAACGGGCCAAGACATGCAGAGTATTTATAAAGAAACTTCGCTCGGCGGTTTGGCTGTAAACTTTCCTGAGTGCTGATTTTCAGCAAGACCTAACCGTATTGCTGCAAATAGGTCACCACGTCACCTTCTGGAATATTGGGCAGAAGCATTTGGTCTTTTTTAGGGAGCGGTGACTTATACTGACTCCAACTCCAATAGTCCGTGCCAATATAATACGGACTTTTGGCTTGCGCCATCATGATCGCGCGTGCAGCCTTCATGTAACCCACTTGCGTAATCCCATCAGGCGTATAATCTTTTTGTAATTTAAAATTAGGTGGCGGAATATTCCCATCATAAAATCCAAATTGATTAAATTCAGAAAAGCTAGACGCTGCAGGAATCACCACCGTATACGGTATTTTGTTTTCTTTTGAGGCCGCATCCATGGCCATCAGCATACCGGTGACGCTGGCTGTATAAGCGTGCATGCTCACCGGTACGGGAGGCTGCACATCGCCTACATCATAACCCGACACGGCCGCGTAACCATTATCGCCAAAAGCCGACGCCAAGGCACCCCAATCACTGATTTTATGCGGACTTAAAAAAGCAGCAAACACACGCCCACCCGGATGCTTTTCATCCACACATGATGCGCTTGCAAAGCGACGCGAGATTTCTTTATAAAAAGCAAACTGTCCTGGCGAACTAATATCCAACGGCTCTAAATCAAAAAACACACCATCAACCTTAGGATCGGCACAAATCGTATCAGCAACTAAATCTGCTGTTTTTGTTCCGACCGAGCTATAACTTAAGGCTTTTAATAAACTACTTTTTGTACTGCCATCAATGATTGCCATAATCGTTGCTTCTGGAAATTCTGCGCGATACGCTGCAACCGAATCTTTGCCGTACCCAGAAGGTGCATTATAATACACAAACACATTTTGCTTAGGGCCCGAATAAATACAGTCATCGTTAAGACCCGTGCAGTACATTTCGATATCACCTGAATACGGATACAAGCGTGAAATTTGCGCGCCTTTTTTAGCTCCAGCATTAAACGCTTTGATATTATCTTTCCACTGACCCGGATCATTCGTTCGTGTTGAATTCGGACCCGATGGCTGCGTGACATCGTACACTAAAGCGCCGTGGCCAGCTGCCGGTACAGCTGCCATAACCACACTGGATGATGCTGCACCACAAACCAGACTTAACGCACCGAGAACCTGCTTTATTCGCGTACCTAACATACCTAGCACTCCCTGTTTTATTCTAGGAAAAATTTAGGAAAAATATTTATTGATCGTAAGATTAAACCCTTGCTCAAGCAGTTGCATTTGTCCAAAAAACTTACTGTAGTAGCTTGTTGAATGGGTTCTAAAATAAATCGGTGAAATATCTGTTGTTGGGCTTACAATCAAGTTGTATGACAGGTCGATGGCAAATCGATGCGGCAATACATACTCAAAACCGAGCTGCCCCGCACCACCCCATACCGTTTTTTGACTGCTTTTTTCGGTGTATTGAAAATTGAGTGCCGTGCTTTCTAAAAGATTACCGCGTAACTCGTTTTTAATGCCGGTTACCGCAGGCCCAAACCCTAAATAAACCATCCAATGGGGAACAAACTGATACCCAGCCTCCAGCGTCAGAAAAAATTCTTGAACAAGCGTGGTATGAAAATCAGCTTGCTGATACGTACCGTTTTGAAACGTGCCTGACCATGCAATTTTTGAATGCTGCACACCGAGGTATTTATACAAGCCTTTTACACCAACCAACCATGCACGATCTAAGCTGTGTAAATAGCTAGCATTCACCACAGGGCTCAGGCTACTTTTAATATCATCGCCACGAAAATACTCCGTCACCGAGGGGAACGGGGACACCATGGTGACATCCGTCCATTTCTTACTATTCGTATTGACATAGCCTGCTCCCAGTCCAAACGATAGCCCATCAAAACTCGGCGTGCTTCCCATCGTGCCAGCGTAAAGCGTTGCAGAACTGGATATCAATAAACAACTCAGTAAATTTACACGCAAAGTTTGCTTAAATAACATGCTTTATATCCCTATATTTATATTGCTACACCACACTCCAGCATTTCCCTCATTGTTTCAAGTTGTTCAACAATTCTTGGTGACGCTTCATACCTACGCATGTTCGGATATTTCACATCGGGGTGCTCAGCATCACGGTAAATTGCATAACTCGCAAATAATCCAACAACGCCTAAGAGTAACGGCCCTGCAAGCACACACGCGATGGACAGCACCCACACAGCCCAACTGAGGGTTACCATAGCCTGACTCAAACGAGAAGGTTGATGCGAATCACCTGCCTTTAACTTCATGTCATGAATCAAACGACCATACGCCTCCGGCGTCACCTCACCTTTTAGAAAACCTTCGGTTTGTTTTATCGCTTTGATTAACGCCACCGTAGGCACACACGCCTCTTGATGCAACACGTCCATTTCACGAAGAAAATTGTCGATGGGTGGATGAAAAAGTTCTGCCATCTGCCTTTGATAAGCAGTTAATTGCTCATGTGCATGATGATATTCATGCACGATTCGCGCGCGCTCTTCTTGCAACGATAACGATCTACTAAAAAACATCGACAACAAGCTCCCTAAATTATAAAAATTAAATCACATATTTTACTATCCTATACATTTTCTTCATCATCGTCCATGTTGCTCTTTTTATCATATTCTTGGATAATTAAGCAGATTTTAAACTTGAGTAATATCAGATGTCTAACTTAATATTTTGCAGTAAACTAAAACAAGATCTTGAACAAATGGATGCACCTCCGTTTCCTGGCCCCCTCGGTGATAAGATTTTTAACGAAATATCGCAAACAGCGTGGCAGCAATGGCTACAACACCAGACCATGTTGATTAACGAATATCGTTTGGCGTTAATTGACCCTAAAGCGCGAACTTTTTTACAAGAAGAGATGGAAAAATACTTTTTTGGCGAAGGTTCAACACCTCCAGCAGGATTTTCAGAAAAAAATTAAATTTTTACTTGACTCCAAGGCTCACACAGCGTTTAATACGCGCTGAGTGGCCAGATAGCTCAGTCGGTAGAGCAGAGGACTGAAAATCCTCGTGTCGGCGGTTCGATTCCGTCTCTGGCCACCATATCCGTAAAACTTCCTGCATCAATCAAAGCCAACATGTCATTACAAAAAAATTGACCCGAGAGACTAATTAAAGTACACTAATCTATTATTTTATTTTAATTTAATTTTAAGGATGATAAAAAGTAGATAGGAGCATCTAGCATCTCAACGAGGCAATATCCTATGTTTTTTTGTAAAAAAACAACCATGTCACTCTATATTACACATGGCTCCCCCTTGGTCATGAAAGGTGTTGCACGCACACACTCTCAACATGAACCCCATCTTATCGTCATATGCTCCTACCTTGCTGGCGAAAAAATCTATGGTATTAAAAACATCGATCCATTAATTATCAAAATCACTCAAGCAGGCAATAAAAACAGAGAAAAACTTGTTCATCTCGCTCAACATCATCAACAACCTCTTACCCAAACAGAATTTAATTCTTTTATCCATGAAATTAAAACATATTTCAAAATAAATCATATTAACCTATGTGCCGATGGTAATTTGTTTCATGGTAATACAGCAAGCGTATCAGATGAGCTATGTGATTTAGTCCAAACTCTCAAGCCTCAGAGCCTGTTTTTATTTTCAGAAACACCGGAATGTGTCGAGGATGCACGCAATTATTTGAATCGACGCCTCACAAATAATCACGTTCAATTGCCACGTTACCGCTTAAACGGAGCTGCTACGTCACGTCAATACTTAGCAGAAATAATACGACAAGAAAAAATTAATCCAACCATGATTCCTGTGCACCGCGGATGCCTTGATTTTTTTTCTCAAAAAAAAAAATACCGAGATGCGACAGTGGTTCCAGAGGAAACCACACCAAGCCTCACGATTATGAGGAGCTCCGTTTATTAAAAGCGATCTAAAAGCGATCGAACGATGACTCAAGCCAAGGCGCCACATAGTTATCTGGTATGTTTTTTCCTAACAACTGCCCTGGCTCAAGATACTGATACAATTCACGCAAGGTAAGCACTTGATTATGTGCCACACGTCGCATCACATGAGCCGGCGTGAGCGCCTCCGGTGTCTCAAGACCCATGCTACCTAACAAATCTAAAAAACTTTTTATCGTATTTTGATGAAACTGCTTCACGCGATGCTTTTTATCTTTCACCACCAAACCCCGCTCTAAGCGCTTATTTTGTGTCGCAACACCGGTTGGACACGTGTTTGCATGGCATTGTTTTGATTGAATACAGCCAATGCTCATCATCATGGTGCGTGCTGCATGACATAAATCCGCTCCCATCGCTAAATGGGCAATCAAATCAAACCCTGTTGTGATTTTACCGCTGCAGATAATACGTATTTTGTCGCGCAAATGCGTACCAACCAAAGCATTATGAACAAAAATAAGCGCAGGCTCTAATGCTTCACCTAAACGATTGGTGTATTCCAGCGGTGCCGCGCCTGTGCCGCCTTCCGCACCATCGACCGTAATAAAATCAGGATATATTTCGAGCTCCCTCATGGCTTTACATAGACCCAAAAACTCACTTTTTCGGCCGATGCATAATTTAAAACCCACAGGTTTACCCCCTGATAAATCTCGCAAGTGCTGTATAAATAAAATCAAGCCTTTGGGCGAATCAAATGCTGAATGTGCTGGAGGTGAAATCACATCGTGCCCCATGGGTACTCTACGTACATCGGCGATTTCTTGTGTTAACTTAACCGCCGGTAAAATACCGCCATGCGAAGGCTTAGCACCTTGAGAGAGCTTGATTTCTATCATTTTAACTTCTGGACGGCTGGCTTCTTTTTCAAATAATTTATCACAAAAATGCCCGTTTTTATCTCGACAACCAAAATACCCGGTACCCACCTGAAAAATAAGATCGCCTCCTTGAAGATGATGTGAACTTAAACCACCCTCGCCCGTGTTATGCGCAAAATTCCCCAGTGCCGCGCCTTGATTGAGCGCCATAATCGCTCGTGAAGATAAAGCACCAAAACTCATGGCCGAAATATTTAAACGCGATGCATCGTAAGGCTGCTTGCAAGCATCACCCCCGACCCGAATACGCGCACCAGATTCTGGAGCAATTTTAGGGGCGAGCGAGTGCTCTGCCCAGGTGTAACCAACTTCTAATATATCGCGCTCGGTCCCAAACGGAACGGTATCACGTATATTTTTAGCCCGCTCGTAAATTAAAGAACGAATTTCACGATTAAACGGCCGCTCTGCTTCATCATCAGCAATAAAATATTGCCGAATTTCAGGTCCAAAAAATTCTAAAATATAACGCATGTGCCCAAGGATCGGGAAATTACGTAAAATGGCATGCTTGGTTTGCGTCACATCATAAAGCCACAAACCAAGCAAAGGGAAGAGCACAAAAAGAAACCATCGAATATCATGCAACATTGTTAATGCAAGGAAAACAGCTAACAGCACAGCCCCTAGCGCAAGATACCACGGTCTTCGCATGATTATATCCTTATAATAAATGCATCAAGTTTTATATAGTTTTAGCATGAATTTAGCTTTAATTACACTTGCACCAGAATTAAAGCACTTTCTTTAAATATTTGCCTAATGTTTTATTGGGTGATTGAATCATATCCAAAAACAAATACCCTCGTGATGCAATACCTGCAACCCCATCAATAGACTCAATGGTTCCTGAGAGCCCTTGATTAACGGCGCGAGCTAATCGTTCTTGTATCTCAGGAACATCAAAAAAGTGATCTAATACTGCAAAATTCACCCCTTGTTTCGGGTGATCTTTTAATATGCCGCCTTGACGGATAATAATTTCAATTAACTGGCTTGCTTCTTTCATTTTATATTTTCCTTCGTATTTAAATTCGATAGAAAAATGATAAAGCTAAAGTAGAACCCAAACACTCCGTATTAATTACGGGGTCTAAACGTTTAAAGCATATCCTCATGATACACAGGACTCAAAGCATGAACAGCATCCACCATGGCGGTTACTTGACCGCTCAAATAAAAATCACTAAGTACAAACCCTTTTCTTTTGATTTAAAAAAGTGTACAATGATTTTTTTTTGTTATCGGTAAATTAGTATGCCATATTCCTTGAATCGCTTAAATGTTGATGATGCACTGCAAACTCTCGAGATAGCGAGAGATGATTTGTCGAACAAACCTGAAGCAGCAATCGTTAAACTCATTAGGAAAAAGTATAAACTACTTGCTTTAAAGCATCATCCCGATCGTCCTGGTGGAAATAATTCACGATTCCAGTCCGTAAAAAAAGCCTACGACGCGTTGATTATAGAAACTGATGAGCATGCCGACGAGCTCGCTCGTTATTTTGAATCAGCGCACGTCGATATTTCGTTAAAAGCCTTTAATTTTGTCATGGAAGAGGAAATTGAACGTATCAACTCCGAGTTAAGACGTGAGTTTTCAGAGTTAGCAAATGAAAAAGCTAAAGAAAGTTTTGCCAAACAACATGCAGATTTCTTTAATCTTGCACAAACTTTAGAAAACAACAAAGAAAAAATTCTAAGAATACGTATCGAAGCACTAAGCCAACAAGAACTTGACCATTCCATGAAACAAGCGTACACCAACGGCATTATTGAGTGGCGAAAACACATCATCACCTTGTTCGGTGAAGAAGGCTTAGATGATTTTCAATATAGAGAAGCTTTAGCTTCTGGTAACCTTTGGCCAATTCTTGATACGGCTAAATTAATGCTACCCACCAAGTGGTTAGCTGCCATCATAAGCAGTGTGGCTTTATGCTTATCTCATACAATGGATGCACTGCCATACCTTATGTTTGGACATCAGCTCCCTGAACAGATGTTGATGCTGTACTATCTCGTGTCTGCAATCTTTCTAGCCACTTTCCTCCCCACACCTGTAGCTTTATTAGTCTTGGGCGCGCCTACAATTACAAAGGCTTTACTGATGCTTGCATGCCCCTACAACCTTATCATTCGGCCATTGCAAGAGCGTTTTTCCGAGCAACCCAAACACCTTATTAGCGCAGGAATAGCACTGTTAGCTCTTCTAGCAAGCACATCAGTTTTTTTCATAATTACGACGACTCCTCCAGCTATCCTCATTGCATTGGTTCAAATAGCCCTGCAATTTTGGATCATATATCAAAATTACGCTTTGATCATGGCCGAGAAAGAATTAACCGGCGAGTACAATCCAGTACTTATTAAACTTCTGGTTATCTCTACTATCGGTAGTCTCCTGAATGTAGCGACTGCTACATCAAGCCTTTTTTCAAGCGTACACGCGCTGATGTGCCATTTACCAGAGCCTACAAGCGCGTTGCTCTGGCAAGATCAAGCATTTGATTTGATTATGAACTGTAACATGTCTCAGATAATTTCTAGACTCCAATTTCACAAAGATTTTGTTGCCAACATCATGGAGCAACTTCCGCTACCGGAAAAACCAGTTACCGATCAAGTAAAAAATGCCTACACTTCAGAAAATACACGTGCTACGCAGTCGCATTATTTTTTCAAAACACCAAAAGATGCATGCCCCAAACATGCCAAAATTCGTGAACCATTGACGCCTGAGGCCGAGCATTGTTTAGAATTTTCTTGATCTAATAGGGGCTGCTGACCTTTCCCTACGCCTACTTCGCCCGACGTGTTCGGGCCATCCATTTATTGATGTCTTTACTGGGTTGTCGTAATCCATTAGGCCACCTCATGATACGCTGGGCTCAAAGCATGCACTGCGTCAATCATCGCGGCTACATGCTCGGGTGGCACATCGGGCGTAATCCCATGCCCTAAATTAAAAATATGACCTGAGCCCGAACCAAACGACGCTAACACACGCGCCACTTCAGCTCGAATACACTCGGGTGAGGTTAGCAGTACCGTTGGGTCTAAATTACCTTGTAGAACCACCCGCTCACCAACTTCACGCCGTGCTCGCGCCAAATCACAGGTCCAGTCCAAACCTAAAGCATCACACCCCGTATCAGCCAAGGTCGACAACCACTGACCACCACCTTTGGTAAACAATATGATAGGTATATCTGGATGAAGCGCTTTAAGACGCGTCACAATTTGATCAAGATAATCACACGAAAATGCTTTAAAATTAGGCGTGGTTAATACCCCACCCCAACTATCAAACACCATAAGAGCATTCACACCTGCGGCCACTTGACCACTTAAATAATCAACGATGGAATCTGTGAGTTTAGTCAAAAGCATATGCATCGCTTCAGGGTGCTGATACATAAAGCCTAATACCTGCTTGAAATCTCGACTTCCACGTCCTTCAATCATATAACTTGCGAGTGTCCATGGGCTGCCAGAAAATCCAATCAACGGCAAATCTTCAGGCATGTCTTGACGAATACGCGCTGCCGCCTCCATCACATAACCTAGCGATTCAGATGTGTTTGGAACACGCAACGCTTCAACTTCAGACACCGCTCGGATAGGCCGCGCAAATTTAGGACCTTCGCCCTCAGAAAACGAAAGCCCAAGCCCCATGGCATCAGGAATGGTTAAGATATCTGAAAATAAAATCGCAGCATCCAAATCATACCGCCTTAAGGGTTGAAGTGTTACTTCACAGGCAAGTGCTGGCGTGCGACACAGCGTCATGAAATCACCGGCTTTGGCACGTACTTCACGGTATTCAGGTAAATAACGCCCAGCTTGGCGCATAAACCAAACGGGGGTACGTGACACAGGTTCACGTCTTAACGTACGTAAAAAAAGAGATTGATTGCATGTAACCATTCGACACCACCCAACAAAGCATGTTAAAAATGCGCTAGTTTAACATGAGAAGCGATTCATGAATATTTTACGCATCGAAGCCCTACGTACCACCACCCGCATTGGCGTGCATGCCTGGGAACAACGCATTGACCAAGTGTTATTACTGGATATTGATATCCCACTCAGCTCAGAAAAACTCGAGCAAGCCGATGACGCCATCGAAAATACACTTGATTACGACGCGCTCTGCCAGCATGTGACCCATTTAGTTGAGTCGAACGCTTTTAAACTCATCGAAACCGTCGCTCTGCGTGTCATCGAGTCCGTCCAAAGCAGGTTTGGAGTCCAAGCTATCACCGTGCGTGTAAGCAAACCTCATGCCATTGCGAATGCCAGCAACATCAGTATTACCATGACACGCACCTAAATTAGATTGAGATTGAGATTGAGGCATAATTTCAGGCGCGTCTTCACAACTAAAACGATAGACATTCGCAAAAATCAGGAGTGTCTGAAGCATCATGAGTGCGGCCCCAACTGCGGGGCTCATCATCATGCCTGTTCCAAATAATAACCCCATCGGGGCAAAAACTGCAACGGCGTTATACAGCAAATTAAACGCTAGATTTTGATTGATGTGTTCAACCGTTCGTTCAGCAGTTTTAAACACTTGGAGCACCGAGAGTAAGCTATCATCATGGATAACCGCAGATGCAGCCCCTTGCGCTGCCACATGCCCGCCTGTGTGCGCAACAGCTAAACCAAAATCACTCGCGGCAATCGCACTAGCATCATTGCCATAATCCCCAACCATGGCCACCGTGCACCCTTGTTCTTGTAGCTCTTGAACATAGCCTTGTTTTGATTTGTCTCGGGTATGACCTGCTTTTGTTGTAACATCCAAAATCTGTATTTTAAACTGAGTATCTTGTAGTTTTTCCTCTAAGTTTGTTAAGTCCATATCTTCGGGTAAAAATACGGATTCGCTCATGTCTTTCACAAAATATGCTTTAGGATTATCACTTAAATAAACAACCCCTTCTTTTACATTATTCAGATCCCCCTCTAATGAGGATATCAATTTAAATTCATACCCACTCTCTCTATCTGGCGCACAATTATAAGAAACATGCTTCACATCAATACTAAGCGCCGTCGCATAAAGCTCGGCTGTACTTTTATCTGCTCCTGTACACATGAGTACCTTTTTACCGGCGTCTTGCAGCGCTTGAACCACAACACCGGCTTTGCTACGCAGCTTATCTTCTAAAACCACATGGCCTATAACAACACCATTCGTAGCTAGATACACGACACTTTCACCAAAACCAACCTCAGGTGCCTCAACTGCAATACTCGCTTGCTTCATCATGTTTTGATTTCCAAGCACATATTCCACATCATCGAGTTTCACACGAATACCCGTGCGTTCATGCGAGACCACCTGGCGCCTACCAGCCACACGCTCGCCCTTATAGGCTTTTCGAATCGCGCCAGCCATTGCGTGTGGTTCGCCTTCTTCAAGTGTTGCCATGAGACCTAGTATTTCTTTACTCGTATAATTTTGAACTTTAGGCTCGCCTTCGGTGAGTGTGCCGTTTAAATCAAACACGACACAATCAACAGCCGCAGCGGCTTCTAGATGCTCAGGAACTCGAAAAGATACATCGTCGTTCTTATCTTCTTTCTTAAATTGATTAATACCTACTTGAATCACAAGCGGAGTAATCAACCCAAATGTACACGGACAGGCGGCAACTAAAACCGACGAAACGCACTGCAAAGCAAGCACCCATGAAGAAAAATACACACCAACAATCATACCCGAAAGTAAAGCAACAGCGACCACAGCAGGAATAAAAAATTGGAGTATATATGCTGTTGTCTTAGGTTTTGGAGGTGGATTTTCTTGAGCTCGTTTGATTTTGGCCTCAAGAATGCGTGCATCTTCTTGGGCCAAAAAAGAATCACGTGCCGCGGCGCTTGCTTTAAATAAAAGCGAGTCACCACCTGAGACAGACATGATTTTTGTGCCGGCATCAAGTTTTTCATGACAAACCAAGGGTGTTAAACGCTCTGAGCCCTGTTTATATTTATTCGATGTAAAACCTGCTCCCGACACAAACTCACCGTCCACAGGTAAAATTTTACCGGGGAACACATGAAAAACATCATCTTTATTAATCTTATGACGTGGAATTTTGCGACCATCCTCGCGTATCACCTCTGAAGGTAATGCCGTATCATCTTGAAGTCGTGTTATGGCAGATAATTTTGCTTTAAACGCCTCTTCAATCGCAAGGCCCGCATGTCGAAAACCAAAGATTAATAAACCGGCCTCAAACATCATTGGCACACCAGGAACAAAAAGTGCAGTAACAGAAACCAGTAATATCACGCCCGTGCTGATAGAAAAAAGTGTATCCATCGTCCAATGGCCTTTCCGCAACCCACGGTACGCATGACGATAAAAAGGCCAACCCAGACCTACCGTTAGACCAAGACTCATCGAGGCGATAACAACCGTTAACAACCAAGGCATGCTTGTGATAAATAGCGGCAAAACTAATAAGGAAAAACCAGAAAAAAGCCCTAATGCGCCTTTATACTTATGGGGCCACACTGTGGTTTCAGGTGCATCCTCTTCAGGTTCAGGTTCAGGTTCAGATTCAGATATATCATCCGTATTTTCAAATACATCATCCAAAAGCTTAGATACAAAACCTATGTCATCAAGAAGTTTAAATACGTGTGCATGAACATCACAATCGCTACGTAATTTATCCGTATCAAGTATTACGGTATGTGTAAGGTGAGCTATTAAAAGATCACAATTACCCAATAACTCATCGTTTTTGAATGCATGCTTAACCGCTTCAACACAACAACCACCCATATCAGGAACAGAATAAGTATAAATCAAGACCAGTACATCCTACGTCATGCTTAGCTTATGGTTAAGCTAAAAAAGTTACGACTCCATTCTTCGAATAATGCCTGAAACACGCTCGCTATGAGCGATGGCTCCTTGGGCTTTTTCTGCTTGCGTTTTGGAAGCAAAAGGACCGACCACCACACGATGCCACGCTGCACCTTGTTGTGTAATGGTTTTAATGTTGGCCTCAATACCTCGCATCACAAGCCCAGCCAACATTTGCTCAGCATCCTCACGTCGTTGAAATGAAGCAAGTTGCAACACATAATAAGTTTGATGCGGATTAATATTCACCGTATCCGCCACCGCAGGTGAAGCAGGCGCTGAAGCAGCAGGAGCAGAAACAGAGGCGGTCTTTGCGATTTCAGAAGGCGTTTTTTTGGGCGGCTCGGTTTTCTCTTGCGTAAGCAGAGTATAAAATTCAAATTTAGGCTTAGGCAAGGCTGCCACATCGACACCTGAATCTTCGACAACGGCGGGATGCCCTAAATGAATTTTTAACCAACTGATAACCAACACCGGGTTACAAAACCAAGAAAAAGCATAGCCCAACACAAAACCAAGGATAACCCATGGAACCCTCGAGGTTGTTGAGCGAGGTTTTCTCTTTCTACGCTGTTCGGGATAGTTTGCCATCACATGCTCTCAGGATAAGAAACACCCAGCAAGGTTAAGCCATTACGTAACACCTGGCGCACAGCCGACAGCAAGCAAAAACGCGCAGACCGTAGGGCTTTGTCCTCACACAATAAAGGCACGGCATTGTAATAAGCATGCAGTGCATTCGCCAACTCTCTTAAATAATAGGCTATTTGGTGAGGTTCGCAAGCTTCTGCCGCAATCTGTATCGCATCAGGGTAACGCCCGATTTGTGTCACCAAAGCAGATTCGTGTTTTTCGGTGAGTAAATCCAAGTTTTCAAGACCGATGTTTTTATCCCATGCCATCTCGCGTGCTTCAAGTTGCCTAAACACACTGCTGATACGTGCGTGTGCGTATTGAATATAATACACCGGATTATCGCGTGATTCAGACTTTGCTAAATCTAAATCAAAATCCATGTGTTGCTCAGGTTTACGCATGACATAGAAAAACCGTGCTGCGTCGCTACCGACTTCGTCGCGTAACTCACGTAGCGTGACAAAAGAACCACTGCGCGTCGACATTTGAACACGCTCGCCTTGACGATACAAAATAGCAAATTGAACGAGACACACGCGCAACGCTTCATCATCATGGCCCAATGCTTTAACCGCGGCTTTAAGGCGGGGTATATACCCGTGATGATCGGCACCAAACAGATCAATCACACGATCAAACCCACGTCTGTATTTATCCCAATGATAGGCAACATCTGATGCAAAATAGGTCGGCTGACCGTTGGCCCGCACCAACACACGATCTTTTTCATCACCAAATTCGGTGGACTTAAACCAGACGGCTCCTTCTTGTTCAAACGTAAAGCCGGCTTGTTTTAATGCCGCCACGCCTTCAGCAATCGCCCCTGAATCCAATAAGCTTCGTTCAGAAAACCATTGGTCATAATGCACACCAAATTCACCCAAATCTTGCTTAATATCATCCAGTACCGAGTTAAGTGCTGTTTGGTGAAAGATTAAAAACCCTGCTTCACCTAACGTTTGTTTTGCATGGTTAATCAGTGCGTCGATATATTTTTCTTTATCCCCACCTTCCGGTTCATCCAAAGGTAAATCAGCGATGATATCTGACCAAACGCGACGATACGTGTCTTGATGTTCGGCATACAACGCAGCAGCAATATCACGAACATAATCACCTTTATAAGCATTTGCAGGAAAGGTGATAACTTCACCAGCGCAAGCTAAATAACGGAGCCATACGCTCACGGCGAGAATATCCATTTGACGCCCGGCGTCGTTGACATAGTATTCACGCGTAATATCAAACCCTGCTTTTTCTAATAAATTAGCCAAGCTTGCGCCAAACGCAGCACTACGGCCATGCCCTACATGCAACGGCCCGGTTGGGTTAGCTGAAACGTATTCTAAAAGCACGCGCTCGCGCTTGCCGTTGGTATTTGCACCAAATGCATCCGCTTGTTCAAACACACGTTTTAAAATCAACGATGCACGACTTGCTGCTTCCATAAAAAAATTAATAAAGCCCGGCCCTGCAATTTCTACACGTTTTAATAAGGCGTGCTCGGGCAAAGCCTCAACTAATTTAGTGGCAAGCACTTGAGGTGGCTGCTTGCAAGGCTTGGCCAGCATCAACGCTATATTCGTGGCAAAATCACCGTGCCGCGTATCTTTTGTCGGTTCTACTTTAATAGAAAGTTGAAGATCGGCGGGAATCACAGCATCTGTTTTTAGCTGTTCTAGGGCTTGATTAATTAACTGCTCAACGATAGATTTCATATTTATACGTACGTCGTGATCTCAAAATTGCTATTATGCGCTCTTTCGTGCCGACTGAAAAGTCATAAAGCAATTCTGGCTTGCCTTATGCTTATAATCGCTGGATAATCCGACCCATAAATTTAAAATTTAGGTATTTATTTATGATCAACCAACTTCAAGAATTTATTTTACATCACTGGGAATTATGGCTCGCTCTTTTGGCCGTATTAAGCCTGCTACTTATCAACGAGCATCTCACGAAAAAAAATGGCCCACAAGCGCTTTCAACCGCTGATGCGATTGACGCCATAAACCATCAAGACGCCATCGTCATTGATATACGTGAAGCCACTGCCTATCAAGCCGGTCATGTGGTTGGGGCAAAAAATCTTCCTGGCGAACCTTTAGGCAAACTCGAAAAATACAAACAAAAACCGCTCATACTTGTTTGTTCTCGCGGTTTGCAATCTTCAGCGCTTGCCGTTAAATTACGTAAACAAGGGTTTACCGACGTCATGATTTTAGCCGGTGGAATCACCGCCTGGAAAACGGCAAACTTGCCACTGACTAAAGGCAAAAAATAATTTTTTTTATAATTTACTTACAGCAATAGGATAATGAATATCATGGAAAATGGAACAGAAAATACAACACAAAGCCAACCTGACACACAATTTATTATTCAACGGGTTTATGTTAAAAATCTTTCGTTTGAAACCACCAACACGCCCGCAATCTTTCAAGAAGAGTGGACCCCAGAATTAAACCTCGATTTAAATACCGCGCACACAGCACTTGACGATCAAGGCGCTTATGAAGTTGCTTTAACCGTGACGGCTACCGTAAAAAATAAAGATAAAACCGCATTTCTTATTGAAGTACAGCAGGCCGGTATTTTTACAATTACAGGCGCCGAAGCACCTCAGTTGGATCATCTTTTAGGAAGCTTTTGCCCAAGCATTCTGTTTCCTTATGCACGTGAGGCGATTACAGCTGAAGTTGTTCGTGGTAGCTTCCCGCAACTCGTGTTAGCACCCATTAACTTTGATGCAATCTACATGCAACAGCAGCAAGAAGCGAATCAAACAGCCCAAACGGAGACAACACACTAAATGATAAAAAACACGACGCTGGCTATTCTCGGTGCGGGCTCTTGGGGTACCGCAGTCGCCATTCATTTGGCACAAGGTGGACAGCGCGTGTTGCTTTGGGGACGTAACCCAGAGCATGTTAAAAACATGACTCAATCACGCGAAAACCAACGTTATTTACCGGGCATAAAATTTCCAGAGTCGCTTATCCCCGAACCAAGTCTCGAAGCATGCACACAACAAGCCGATGAACTAATAATCGCGGTGCCATCGCATGCCTTTGCTGACTTATTACCAAAACTTCCGCAAAAATTAGCAGGTCTTGCTTGGCTCACTAAAGGTATCGATCCCAAAACACACGCGTGCTTGAGCCAATTAATTACAGCGCGATGGGGTAATACATTTCCAATGGCGGCCATCTCTGGGCCATCGTTTGCCAAAGAAGTTGCAAACGGTTTACCGACGGCCTTAGTGATTGCAGGTAATGAATCTCAATATTTACACAAACTTCGTGACATGCTGCATCACGGCAACTTACGTGTGTATTTAAGTCATGATTTAATTGGTGTGCAATGTGCGGGAGCCGTTAAAAATGTTTTGGCCATTGCGTGTGGGATCAGTGATGGGCTCAATTATGGTGCAAATGCCAAAGCCGCACTCATCACCCGAGGCCTCGCTGAAATGGGTCGTTTAGGTATGGCACTCGGCGCTTCTCCAGATACATTTATGGGGCTTGCGGGTCTAGGTGATTTGGTACTCACGTGCACCGACAATCAGTCGAGAAATCGACGTTTTGGATTGTTACTCGGCCAAGGCCAAGAAATTATTGATGCTGAGCAATCGATAGGCCAAGTGGTTGAAGGAAAATATAATGCCGCGCAAGTCTGTGCGCTTGCAAAAAATTATGCTTTAGATTTGCCGATTTGCCAAGCAGTGGATGGCTTACTGCAAGAACATACAACAGCGGAGCAAGCGGCTCAATCGCTGTTAGCACGACCACCACGCAATGAAGAGGCTTGGTGGTCGCCGTAAATAACCTTCAAATTTTAAACCTCAAGCAATGCTTCTTCTGATATCTGCAATTTTTGATGATAACGTTCAAGACTTGCTTCAGACCAGGGGTTACGCTCATCATCTAACAAATGGGTATCCAGGCCATCGTTCAACTGTCTGGCCGTATCCATCATCATAGCAAAACGCTCTAAATCAATATTTGCATTATCAGAGGTTTCCATAAATAAACACAAACCATGAACACTGAATGCACCCATGTTTTGTAAATCAAACGTACCGTCCGCTGTTGCCGTAGCAAGACTGCAAATCACAGGTCCTTGCCCATTAGTAAACTGATGTCTATGAAACAATTGGCCCTCACCAAAACGCAACCCCGTTGAAAGAATCGTTTGAAGCAGCTCATACCCCATGAGTTTACGCTGTTCTTTTGCTAGAAGAAAAACCATCAGTATCGTAGGTTCACCTTGTTTTCTTTCTTGTTTTCTTTCTTGTTTTTGCTTAATTCCTAGATTGGCATCAGGTGTTATTTTGGGTGTTATTTTGGGCTGAACCTTGGGTTCATAGACCGACTCAGACTCAGGCTCAGGCTCAGGCTCAATTTTTCGAACGGCAATAATATCATCCGACAATTCAGATGCAGCTTGCTGCTGATGAAGTGCGGGCTCAAAACGTCGCGTTCTCGAGATGGAACTTGAACGCTTCATATGAATCATACGAACAATGGCAAAAACAACGCCTGCTAATAGAAAGACATTGAGCATGACACTCCAGTTTGTCATAAGTAAGTTTCCTTGTTCAGGTTTAAGATCACCAACTACACCATCGCAACGCGTGGCACATAACTTTTAAGCTGTTCCGAAAACTGGCGTAAAACATCTACGCCTGATTCTTCGGCCTGTCGGCACCACGCTTGTAACGCCTCGATGAGTTCTTTTTGAGACGTTGCGGTTCTTTGCCAAATATCTTGTAACGATTGCCGGTAAGCATACACCATTCGAAGCCGTTCGTAACGTTGAAGCAAGGCTTCTAATCGAGAGCTCGCATGAGATGACAACAAACCTTCGCGTCGTCGCAATAAAACACCTGCGCGTTGGAGTAATGCTTTATCATTTTTATTCATCACGCGTTGACGTTTTTCATATTGTAAGCTTGGACGCACAACACGTTTATAATAGTGCGACATGATTTGAAAGCGATTACCTACCACGGCTCGAACGGTTTCTAAATCAACTTGAAATTTTTGTTTATCACGCGCTAAGCGAGGTGGCAGCTTCTTCACTTTGGCTAACCCCAAGCATGATAAACAACGAATATAAAACCAGCCAATATCAAATTCCCACCAGTGGATAGAAAACTTGGCAGACGACGCAAACGTATGATGATTGTTATGTAATTCTTCACCACCAATCCAAAACGCCCAAGGAATGATATTGGTCGATGCATCTTCCGTCTCAAAATTACGATAACCCCAGTAATGGCCAATACCGTTAATTACACCCGCTGCCCATAACGGAATCCAAAGCATTTGGAGCGCCCAAATACTGATGCCTGGAATACCGAACAATAAGGCATTAATCAATAATAAAATCACCACGCCTGAACCACAAAATCGCTTATATACATTCCGCTCGAGCCAATCATCAGGCGTTCCATGGGCGTATTTTTCAACCAGTGCTTGATCTTTTGAAGCCGCGCGATATAAATCAACGCCTTCCCACAGCACTTTTTTAATGCCATGTACCACAGGGCTATGCGGATCACCTTCGGTCTCGGTTGCGGCATGGTGTTTACGATGAATCGCAACCCACTCCGATGTCACCATACCTGTCGTAAGCCATAACCAAAATCGAAAAAAATGACTAACCATAGGATGCAGTGTTAATGCGCGATGCGCCTGACATCGATGTAAATAAATCGTCACGCCTGCAATTGTGATTTGTGTCACAATCAAAGCCGCTAACATATACCCCCAAAACGACAAGTTTAATAAACCAAACATCTTGAATCTCCTAGGTCATACGCCTGTTATATATTACATAAAAAATACATTATACACGCATTATACACGGTTTCTTTGCATCCAGATCAATTCTGGAGGATAATTATAAATTAAGCCCCTTTATTTAGAATAAATTTATGCCTCCTTCAATCAAACAGTTTTTACAGCAACTTCCTCCGTTTATTCTCATCGGAATATCCATCGCTTTAGGCGTGGGCATTTTTATTGTATTCTCCTACGTCTTAGTCTGGGGTATCGTGATCGGTGCTATTTTATGGGGGGCTAACTTACTCATCGAGTATTTACGATCCGCTCATATTTTACCGTCTAAAAAGCAAACTAAAAAATCCACATCATCATCCACATCCACATCCAAAGGACGTATTATTGATCATGAAAAAAACTAAACCTGTCACCAAAAAAAATAAAGCCGGCTTTTTTCGTAGCGTATGGGTTGGCCTTGCTTCGTTGTATTACATTGCCGCCACCTGTTCTCGCGCCGTACTGCGCAGTTATTTTGGCAAAACCACGCGCGCGTGGGTTGATGCACGCATGCAACTCTGGGCAAAACAAACGCTGAACCTATGGAATATATCTTGCACCGTACATAACCCCAAAAATATTCATCCCAAACCGGGCCAACCTACGATTATTATGTGCAACCACAGCAGTCTTTTTGATATTCCACTCACCTATCATGCGTTTCCGAACACATCATTGCGTATGCTTGCTAAAAAAGAAATGTCTAAATATCCTATTATGGGACGCGGCATGCGTGCATCAGAATTTCCTTTTGTGGATCGCAAAAATCGACGGCAAGCGATTATTGATCTTGAATACATTCATGAACTCTTAAAAAGCGGTATTGTGATGTGGATTGCGCCCGAAGGCACACGTGCCATGGACGGACGCGTGGGTCCATTTAAAAAAGGCGGTTTTATTACTGCGATTCAAACTCAAGCGACGATTATACCGATTGGTGTACGTGGCGCTTTTGATATCATTCCCGCTAAAACTTACGATTTTTACTTAAACCAAACCGGCGAAGTTCATATTGGTGAACCGATTGACGCTTCCCAGTTTACGTTAGATAACAAAGAAGAGCTGATAGAGTTAACTCGCAACAGCATCAAAAAACTTGCCGGTGATGACACGCCCTAGCCCAACAGCTTACGCTTTGAGTGCATCAATCACAGCGGGTGGTACAAATTGTGACACGTCACCACCCAAAGCAGAAATTTCACGCACCAACGTGGATGAGATAAACATGCACTCCTCTGCCGGTGTTAAAAAAAGCGTTTCAATGTTTTTATCCAGCTTTCGATTCATGCCTGCCAATTGAAACTCATATTCAAAATCAGAAGCCGCGCGTAAGCCACGTATAATCACCTGAGCATCTTGTTCACGTACAAAATCAATCAACAACTGACGAAAGCCCAACACACGCACACCAGGCAAATGGGCGACCGCTTGCTGAACACACGCAATGCGCTTGTCGAGTGAAAAAAAAGGATGTTTCGGCTGACTGTTAGCAACCGCAATCACTAAGTCTGGAAAAAGCTTGGCAGCTCGTGTAATTAAATCAACATGACCGTTAGTAATCGGATCAAACGTTCCTGGATAGATAGCTTTATTCATTATCATTATCAATATCAATATCAATTGAGATGCATTGAACCAAAGCAAAGTCTAGCGTATTGTAAGTAGAAAGTAACGATCTATTCATAGAATTTGGTACGCATCATGAACTGGAAAAAAATCGTAAGCCTTAGCGTCATTTTTTTAACCGGCTGTGCGTCACATGAAGCACCTGATGCCGCTCTCTCGCCTCTTGCAGCATCCCAAGCACAAAAGCAAACATCCCCCATCATCAAGACACGTACAGCAAGCGAGATTTCATCATGGACCATCACAGGTGCACTTGCTGCCAAAAACAAAACAGATGCTTGGACTGCCTCGCTTCATTGGACACAAAACGGCCCGAACAAGTATAAAATCCGTTTATTTGGCCCTCTCGGCGGTGGTAGCATCCTGCTCGAGAAAAAAAATGGTGTAGTCACCTATCAGGACGGACAAAAACGCATAAAATCGCGCAACGCCGATGGATTAATGTACCAACAAACAGGCATTCGTATACCCATTCAAAATTTATATTTTTGGGTGCGAGGTGTGCCTGCACCCGGTGAAATCAAATCAGCGCACCATGATAGCTCACAAAATTTAACTTATTTAGAGCAAGCTGGGTATGCTATAACGTACCTAAATTATACAAATAGAAAAGGTATTACCCTGCCTTCTAAAATTCATGTCCGTGGATCAAAAGGAAACTTAAAAATCATCATAAAACGTTGGGAAACCCATTGACAAGCGGCTTAGATGACGGCAAAATAGCGAAAAATTTGCAGCGTCACGTTGCAAAGCAAGTTCAGGGAATGAACAACGACATTATTGGGGTGTCGCCAAGTGGTTAAGGCACAGGGTTTTGATCCCTGCATACCTAGGTTCGAATCCTAGCACCCCAGCCAATCTCTTCTTATGCACTAAACCTGAAGGCGCCTCACATGTCTAACATGATGATTTTTACCGGAAATGCCACACCCGATCTTGCCCATGATGTTTCATCTCACTTAAATATTCCTCTTGGAAAAGCGACCATCAGCACATTTAGCGATGGCGAAACCATGGTTGAAATTCTTGAAAATGTACGAGGAAAAGACGTATTTATCATACAGTCAACATCGGCCCCTGCAAACGATCATCTCATGGAGCTGCTCACCATGGCAGATGCGCTCAGACGTTCGTCTGCGGGTCGTATTACGGCGGTCATTCCTTATTTTGGTTATGCAAGGCAAGACCGACGCGTTCGTTCTGCACGCGTTGCTATTACGGCTAAAATTGTCGCTGATATGCTTGAGACCGTTGGTATTTCTCGAATTCTTACCGTCGATCTACATGCAGATCAAATCCAAGGCTTTTTTTATATTCCCGTGGATAACCTCTACACAACACCGGTTTTAATCACGGATATCAAAGAACAACATCTCGATAATATTATGGTGGTTTCGCCTGATGTGGGAGGCGTTGTTCGAGCCCGAGCTATTGCAAAAAAACTTAATGACGCCGAACTTTGTATTATCGATAAGCGCCGAAGCGGACCCAATAAGTCTGAAGTCATGCATTTAATTGGTGATCCTTCCGGTCGAAATTGCATTATTATCGACGATATTGTCGATACCGCAGGGACATTATGTTCTGCTGCAGCTGAGCTTAAAAAATCAGGCGCTAAAAGCGTTACAGCTTACATCACCCACCCTGTTTTGTCTGGCGCGGCGATTGATAATATCAATCATTCTTCATTGGATGAAATTGTCGTAACCGATACCATTGCAGGTTCTGCAGCAACACGAGCGTGTCATAAAATAAGAGTGGTAAGCCTTGCAACCATGCTTGCCCAAGCCATCAAACGCGTTAATATCGAAGAATCTGTCAGCTCAATGTTTAATGAGTAACTGTGAAATTATGTAATTATGTAATTATGTTTAAATTTGAAACAAAAAAAAGAGCTTCGTATTGAAGCTCTTTTTTTACAATCATGCACAGCATATCTCGATTATATGATCTTAATCGCGTGTTCCAACGTATTTATCATCAAAATAACGACGAAGTTTTGTTCGCAAAGTTCCTCGGCTAATACCTAACATAAGCGCAGCACGTGATTGGTTGTATTTACAATGCTCCATGACAGCACGGAATAAAGGTGTTTCCACTTCTTCTAAAACAAATTGATATAAATCAACAGGATCTTCGCCTCTCAGCTCAGAAAAATACTGCTGAACTGATTGTGTAACACTTGAAGCCAGAGAGACTGAAATCTCTTTGTTTTCGTTAGTAATACTTGTCATGCTATGTAACTCCTTGGTTTACTTTTCAAAAATAATAGCCAAATCTAAACACTCTAATACACTGTATCAAAATCAGAGAGCGTTATAAACGATTGACAGGACTTAAAAATTTAGCATCCCCGAATGAAATGGATGCCCATTCACCAACAAACGTCCATCGGAG
This sequence comes from Legionellaceae bacterium, assembly GCA_029212505.1. Lineage (GTDB taxonomy): Bacteria > Pseudomonadota > Gammaproteobacteria > Legionellales > Legionellaceae > JAALKW01. The sequence goes on from JARGOS010000012.1 coordinate 23,699, forward strand.
AGCTTGAGGTCCAATACATAATCACGCTCTTTGGCCTGCAAAGCCCCCGCCTGAATCAAGTCTGCCAACTTCTGGTCTGCTTGATGAACTGCTTGTTGATCTAGGTCCGCCGGTTCTATCATAACGGCGGCATCCGCCTTCTGCGATGCTTGATGTAATTTTTTCTTATAAGAACGTACGAATAAAGATTTTACGTAAACTGCCGGCATTTTTAATTGCGCAAGACCTTCGATGCTTGGAAGAAGCTGAAGCACCGCTTCTGCTTTAGTTTCTGGAAAGGCAAGACGTAACGAGCCATCAATCATACCGTCTGGTAAACCAAATTTAAACTGGCTAATCTCAAAGATTGCACCTTGACTTAATAGCGAAGGAACATCCGGTAACAAAGACAAGAATGCTTGCTGCGCTTCTGCTCGGCTCAAACCGGCATGCTGTAATTGATATGCGCGACCGTTCAAGTTTGCCAACACCTCGGCATCTAAATTTTGTGTTGACATATCAAGTGCAGCTGGACCGTATGTTTTTTGGTCGATGATTAAACTTTCAAATGCAGCATGCATGCTGGATGCAAAACGATTATCACTTACATCACTGGCTGAACTAAAATCAACCTGTTTTAATTCAAGGGTTGCAACGTCTTGGTTCGTAAAGTTTAAGACGGGAATGTGAAGCGTAGCTTCGCCTAAATACAGACCCTGTTTGTCTTGATATATATCATACGAACTTGTTAACTTCTCAAACATAAGCTGCAGTTGTTCACCCGCCATGCGCAAACCATCCGCGGTAATCTCTCCCTGCATACGGGTACGTTCTGGAGAAAACACAACCGAGCTCTGCATACCCAGCCACTCAACGTGTTTGATATGAGATGTATTCCCAGACGCTTTAGTGATTAACTTAAACGCCGGTAGCTCAAGCTCAAGCTTGGTTTTGTTTGCGTACGTTACAAACGCATGAAGCATAAGACGAGGTTGCGTCGTGTTTGATGTAAAGTGTTCATAGAATTCTTTAAGATAAGCTTTGGGTAGCACAAGCTCACCATTGGCCATACCCAATCCTAAACGTACATGGCCGTTTTGCAAAATAATCGGTCCGTGCCAAATGGTCAAAGGCATATCAAAAACATAACGCTTCGGAGGAACAATGATCGATCGTCCGTCTTCTTGCTGAATAATTTTCTCAGGAGTTTTCATGCACCAGGTTAATTGAGCCTCTGAACGCAAAAGACCCCGATGATATTCAGTTAATTCAACGGAAAGAAGGCTCGCTTGATTAAACGTACCTAAGTTCTTTTTTAATGTATGCTCGGTCACAAGACCTGTAATAAAATAGCTAGCAAAAACAATCACCACCAACAAAACTAGCATACCGACGATTCGTTTCATTCATCTCTCCGTATTTATCTTCGTGCTCACAAAACAGGCGTGTTTCAAGCACGAGATAATCAGCCTTCCATTAGAACATGAGAAAGCCTTAGTGAGAAGCCTTAAGCTTCATTTTTAAGAGGGTTACAATAAGTTTCTTTCAACATCAACACCAAGGCCAATGCAATGAGCGAGCATACTGGCAATATCTTCAAACCAAATTGAAAATCTGACAATAAAATTTGCTCGACATGATAAGCTTGAGCTCCAGCCATATGATCCACTAATTTACCAACCACGGGTTGTAGAACAGCCCCCACAAGAATAGAAGCCATGTTGGTGAAGGCAATCGCTGTTCCAATCACCGCACGCTGATGTATCTCCGTTGAAAGTGCATAAGCAATTGCCACCCCTGTGTTTGTAAACCCCAGAAAAAAACATAATACATACAACATGGTTTGATCGAGACCGGGGTAGAAAATAATCAACGATGACAGAATAAAACCGCAGATAGCGGAGGCAATCATGATGGGCTTACGACGCCCCATTCTATCCGAGAGCCAGCCTGACAAAGGCCCACCGATACTCCAACCAATAAAAATTAAGCCAATTGAAAAAGCCGCTGCATGCGCATGCAGGCCGCGACCGTATTGTAAGTAGGCAGCCCCTAACGATTCACCAATCACGGCTGTCGGCCCAAACAAAAACCCAGCATACAAAGCATTAATCCACGTTTGTTTGCTTGAAAGTACGACGCGAACCCCAGAATAAATGCTAAGCATTTCATCCGTTTTAGTCTTATATTCGTAATTTTCTGATTTAGGTTTATCACGAATATATTGATGCAAGAGTATAGCTAAGATAATAAATAAAAAAGCGATCGCCAACATACTGTGTCGCCACCCAATATTATCCACTAAAAAAGACACGGGGGCTTGACCTGTTGCAGCACCCAGCATACCAAGCGCCTGCGTTAACCCCGCAAGCAGGCCTAACATGTTCGGAGGAAACCATGACGTGGCTAAACGCAAGGCCGAAATCATGGCAAACGCCGCACTAAAACCTATCAGCATTCTTCCAACCGATGCGATACCTAAACTATCAGCAAGACCAAACACGCAACAACCAAAAGCAGTCAATAACGACATCAACGTTAATAACCAACGAATACTCACTCGGTCAACCATCAGCCCCACAGGAATTTGCATCAAAACATAAGGCACATAAAACGATGCGGTCAAAATACCGAATTGTGCTTCGTTCATACCAAAATCAAGTTGCAAAAAACGATGCATCACACTTGGGGTGACGCGCGCCATATAATCAGAAAAATAAAATATCGCGGCCAAACCCCATACTAACCACGCACAACGCGTTGTTTTTTCGAGACTATTCTGATTTATTGATAAATGATTAGAGCTAATAGGCATATTCACAACTTAATTGCACTCACGTACAATGCAGAATTTAAAAGTCGGTATAGACTGCTCGATTTACCTTCAAAATGCAAGTTTTTCTAGGTAGGCATGGTTAATGGTTACAAAAGAAATAATTTTCCTTACTGCCTTCACCTCGTTCTATTTTGACGAGATAAAGACGGTAGGAAACAGGTAGAGGTCTATCAAAATATATTATCTAAATCTAAAATCTAAAATCTAAAAAATATTAAGCAACTAAATCAATCACTTGGTAACCCAAAATAGCAGAAACAGCGATAACACTTGCGATTTCTAACGCACGCAGCAAATAATTTCCTGATGTTTCATAAAAAGCATCATCGTTTGCAGAGGTTAAATCCGCTGCATTATCTTCTGGATGCTCAGCATCAAATGCAAACAACGGTTGATCTTCATAAAAACCAGCCCACCAGCCTTCGCTCCATTGTTCATAATTATGAGATGCTACGTCATAAGGATTTTCATCTTCAGATATGCCGGCACGCGCAGACTCGTAGCCAAAGGCATAACACTCTTCCACCGTTGGGTAATCCACATGAAAACGAAATTTAATATCAGGCATCACATCCGTCAGCTCATTCATCGTTGAGTCATTCATCATTGAGTACTCCTTGTTTATATATATTCAATATATTCTCAGAAGATAAAACAACCTAACAACTCATTCTCCTGTGTAAAATTGAGTTTATGCCAGCATGAAAAAAATATAGGGGATCGTTTTGTTTTTTACACTTTCTTAACAAATTAAAAAAACTTAAGGAGCAAGTCGTTCTTTTTTCCATGATTTATCGTCTTTAGCGTATAAAATGCGATCGTGAAGACGATTATCGCGACCCTGCCAAAACTCCATTTCATCCACAAAAACAGCAAAACCACCCCAGTTTACGGGCCGTTCAACTTCATGATTGCACTGTATTTGCTCTTGCATAACGTGTTCAACTTGAGCTTCTAAATAGGCTCGATCAGTAATAATTTGGCTTTGAGGTGACGCAATCGCGCTGTATTGGCTCGCTTTAGGACGCGATGCAAAATATGCATCAGATTCAGCATCGCTCACACGCTGAACAGCCCCACGAATACGCACCTGACGTACCATGGTCGGCCAATAAAAAGTTAACGCCGCATAGGGCGTTGTATTAAGCTGTAAGGCTTTAGAGCTGTTATAATTTGTATAAAAAACAAAGGCATTGTTTTCAATGCCTTTGAGTAAAACCACACGCGCATCAGGACGGCCTTGTGAATCCACCGTCGATAAGACCATCGCCGTTGGATCCAACACTTCACTGGAAACCGCTTCTTGAAACCACTGGTCAAACTGCACCCAGGGTGAGTCAGCCATTTCCTGTTTATTTAAGCCTCGTTGACCATATTCACGTCGATTAGACGCAAGAGCCGTAGGATGATGCTGTGTCATATATAAACTTACCAGCCTGTTATCTCAGCAACCGCCTCACCTAGATCAGCCGGTGAACGTACGGTTTTAACACCCGCAGCTTCAAGTGCTGCATATTTATCAGCAGCCGTACCTTTACCACCTGAAATAATTGCACCGGCATGGCCCATACGCTTACCCGCTGGAGCAGTTACACCCGCAATATAAGCAACCACCGGTTTGGTGATATTTGCTTTGATAAACGCAGCCGCTTCTTCTTCAGCTGTTCCACCAATTTCACCCACCAAAATAATCGCTTCGGTTTGGGGATCTTGCTCAAACAAAGCCAGTGCATCAATAAACGATGTTCCAGGAATCGGATCGCCACCAATACCCACACAGGTACTTTGTCCAAAACCTTTATCCGTGGTTTGTTTGACCGCTTCATAAGTCAACGTACCTGAACGCGAAACAATCCCGACTTTACCTGGAAGATGAATCGAACCCGGCATAATGCCCATTTTGCATGCGCCTGGCGTAATCACACCTGGGCAATTAGGACCAACTAACCGACTGCTGGTGTTATTTTCTAAATAAACTTTGACTTCGAGCATATCTAATGCAGGCACGCCTTCAGTAATACACACGATAAGTTCAATACCGGCATCCGCCGCTTCAATAATCGAGTCTTTACAAAAAGGAGCGGGTACGTAAATCACCGTTGCCTCTGCACCGGTTGCTTCGACCGCTTCTTGAACCGTATTAAATACAGGCAAACCTAAATGGGTTTGTCCACCTTTGCCCGGTGTAACACCACCGACCATATTTGTACCGTATTCAATGGCTTGCTCAGAGTGAAACGTACCTTGTTTCCCCGTAAATCCTTGGCAAATCACCTTGGTGTTTTTATCTACTAAAATACTCATACTTGTCTAGCCTCTAAAATTTTATCGTCAGGTGTTACGCAGTCGCTGCAACAATTTTTTTCGCAGCATCCGTTAAACCATCTGCAGCAATAACATTGAGATCGCTTTTATTTAAAATCTCAGCACCAGCAATCGCCTGATTACCTTCGAGACGAACCACCACAGGTACATCGACTTGTACCTCTTTAACGGCTGCTAAAATACCTTCGGCAATCAAATCACAACGTACGATACCACCAAAAATATTAACCAAAACACCTTGAACGTTATCATCCGATAAAATAATCTTGAATGCTTCAGCAACACGCTCTTTGGTCGCACCACCACCTACATCTAAAAAGTTAGCCGGATCGCCACCGTGAAGTTTAATCACATCCATCGTCGCCATTGCAAGGCCGGCACCGTTCACCATACAACCAATGTTGCCATCTAACGGAATGTAATTCAGTTCCCAATCACGCGCTCGGTTTTCACGATCATCTTCTTGCGATGTATCACGTAAACCTTTGAGATCAGGATGGCGATATAATGCATTTTCATCTAATGCAACTTTACCGTCGAGGCAAATTAAATCTCCGGCCCCTGTCACAACCAATGGATTAATTTCTAATAAACTCAGATCACACTCAACAAAAAGCTTACCTAACGTCGTCATGATATGCGTCAGTTGTTTAATTTGAGGACTTGTTAATCCTAAGCTAAAACCAACGTCACGGCATTGGTACGGCATAATACCGACCATAGGATCCATATCAACTTTGATGATTTTTTCAGGTGTGTTTTCTGCTACATCTTCGATATCAACACCACCTTCAGTCGATGCCATAAAAACAACGCGACGTGTGGCGCGGTCCACCACGGCACCCAAGTATAACTCACGTGCAATATCACTGGTTTCTTCAACCAATAATGCATTCACAGGTTGGCCTGCAGCATCGGTTTGATAGGTAACTAAGTTGGTTCCTAATAATTTTTGAGCAAACGCGGTTAACTCTTCCTGCGTTGAAAGCAATTTAACGCCCCCAGCTTTTCCTCTTCCGCCAGCATGCACTTGTGCCTTCACAACCCACGTTGGGGTTGATAACGTGGACGCCACTTGCAAGGCATCTTCAACGTTGTAGGCAACATTACCGTTAGGTACAGGTAAATTATAACGCGCAAACAGCTGTTTGGCTTGGTATTCATGTAAGTTCATATAGTCAATACTCTACTTCAATCAAACATTTAGTAACAAGCGCGCAGGATCTTCTAACAATTCCTTCACACTCACCAAAAACTGCACGGACTCACGTCCATCAATCAGACGATGATCATAAGACAACGCCAAATACATCATCGGACGAATCACAATCTCGCCGTTTTCAACAACAGGCCTGTCTTGAATTTTATGCATGCCTAAAATACCCGTTTGTGGCGGATTCAAGATAGGTGTTGCTAAGAGAGAACCAAATACCCCACCGTTGGTGATGGTAAATGTTCCACCTTGCATATCTTCCATCCCTAATTTACCAGTTCGTGCACGACCCGCTAAATCTCCGATGGTTTGCTCGATGCCTGCCATGCTTAAATTATCAGCATCGCGAAGAACGGGCACAACTAAACCACGCTCGGTCGACACGGCAATCCCAACATCATAATACCCGTGATACACCACATCATGCCCATCAATCGACGCATTCACCGAAGGAAAACGTTTCAGCGACTCAACCACTGCACGTGTAAAAAACGACATAAATCCAAGTTTGACACCGTGTTTTTTCTCAAACGAGGTTTTATATTCCGCGCGTAAATCCATCACGGCTTTTAAATTCACTTCGTTAAACGTTGTGAGCATCGCAGCATTGTGTTGTGCTTCTAACAAACGCTCAGCAATACGCACGCGCAAGCGAGACATAGGAACACGGCGCTCTTCACGTGCACCTGCTGGTGTGGCTACCGGTGTAGCTTCTGATGCAGGAGCTGCTGCGGGTGCTGCAGGCTTGCTTTGGCTATCACCGCGTGATGAAGCAATAAAAGCATCCACATCCGCTTTAGTAATACGTCCATCTTTACCCGAACCTGAAATATCAGCGGGGTTTAAATCATGTTCGGCCATCAAACGCCTAACCGCAGGGCCCGTCGATGGCTCAGCATCTTTAGCTTCTACTTGTTCAGAAGGTTTTGCAACGGCCCCACCTTCTTTTAGTTTAGCCAAAAGCTGTCCCGACACGACCGTATCACCCACTTGAAAGAGACAGGCCTCTAAAACACCGTCAGCAGGCGCGGGGACTTCAAGGACGACTTTATCTGTTTCAAGATCGAGTAAATTCTCATCTCGAGTAACTGGATCACCTGGCTTTTTATGCCAAGCAGCAATGGTGGCATCAGCCACAGATTCTGGCAAGACCGGTACTTTGACTTCGATCGACATGATTTTAACCTTATTTATTCAACATTCAATTCAACAAAAAACAAGCCCATAAGTCAGGTTTATTCCCCAACGAGTGCTTGCTCCACTAACGCATGTTGCTCCTGTGCATGAGCGCTCGCACTTCCCGTTGCCGGTGAAGCCGCAAACCCACGTCCAGCATAACGAAGCGATTGGTCGGCTTGTAAGCAATCTTGCATATTATGCTGCGACGAAAACCAAACACCCTGATTTTTAGGTTCTTCTTGACACCAAACAATGTGTTTTGCTTCAGAATATTTCACAAGTTCCGCCCGAAGCGCTTCTTTAGGAAATGGATAGAGCTGCTCTAAGCGAATAATAGCCACATCGTGCTGTTTATTTTCCCGACGCTTTTGTAGCAAGTCATAATAAACCTTTCCAGAACATAACACCACGCGCTTCACACCCTCAGGTTTAATTGGATCAACCTCAGGAATCACATTATGAAATTTACCGTCGACCAAATCAGAAAGCGGTGAAACAGCCAATTTATGTCGAAGCAAACTTTTGGGCGTCATAATAATCAGCGGTCGGCGGAAAGGCCGTATCAGCTGACGACGCAGCAAATGGAAAATTTGCGACGGCGTGGTTGGCATACACACTTGAATATTTTGTTGCGCACACAACTGCAAATAACGCTCCAAACGCGCTGAAGAATGCTCTGGACCTTGGCCTTCGTAACCATGAGGCAATAGCATCACAAGCCCACACAATCGGCCCCATTTCTGCTCACCTGAACTAATAAACTGATCGATCACCACTTGAGCGCCATTGGCAAAGTCACCAAATTGCCCTTCCCAAAGCACTAAGAAATTTGGCTCCGAGGTCGCATAACCGTATTCAAAAGCAAGTACCGCTTCTTCAGAAAGCACCGAGTCAATCACAAGTGCAGGTTTGATGCCATCAGCAACGAGGTTTTCAAGCGGAATGGTTGTCTCGCCCGTTTCCATATCATGCAATACCGCATGACGATGAGCAAACGTACCTCGACCACAGTCCTGACCAGAAAGACGTACGCCATATCCTTCATGCAGTAAACTTGCGTAAGCCATGGTCTCAGCGTAGCCCCAGTTCATCGAGATCTCGCCTTTTGCCATTTTTTCGCGTTCGTTTAATAAACGCTTAACCACAGGATGAACCTGAAAACCCTCGGGCAAATCCTGAAGCTTTTGAGATAACGCTTGAATCGTATCTAACGGAACCGATGTATCGACAGGAGCATCCCATGCAGTGTTCCAATAAGGCGTCCAATCGGTGGCTATTTTGCCTTTATAATTTTCGTGTGTGGTATCCACAACACTTTCGCCGCGATCTAATTTATCCCGATACGCATTCATTGCATCATCAACATCAGCTTGGGAAAGCAAACCTTCTGTGATTAATTTTTCAGCATACAAAGCACGGATCGGTTTAATTTTTTTGATGGCTTTATACATCAACGGTTGCGTTACAGAAGGTTCATCTGCCTCATTATGCCCATGTCGTCGATAACACACCAAATCCAGCACCACGTCGCGTTTAAATTTCATTCTAAAATCAAACGCCATCTGTGTTGCAAAAATAACGGCTTCAGGATCGTCGCCATTCACATGAATCACAGGTGCTTGGACCATTTTAGCCACGTCGGTGCAATACAGCGTTGAGCGTGAATCAAGAGGATTACTTGTGGTAAAACCAATTTGATTATTAATCACAATATGAACGGTCCCACCGGTGCAGTACCCACGTGCTTGTGAAAAATTGAACGTCTCCATCACAACACCCTGGCCTGCAAACGCAGCATCACCATGAATCACAACCGGAAGCACTTGCTTTTTCTCGATAAGATCATCGCGTCGACGCAAGCGTGAACGAGAAGAACCTTGGACCACAGGACCAATAATCTCAAGATGTGATGGGTTAAACGCCAGTGACACATGCACGACATTTTTAGAACTGGTCGGTAAATCGGATGAGAAACCCATGTGATATTTAACATCACCTGTTCGCTCACCGTGTGAATGCTTACCTTCAAACTCTTGAAATAAAACTTCGGGCTTTTTACCTAAAACATTCACAAGCACATTAAGACGACCGCGATGCGCCATACCCACAATCACTTCGCGCACTTCGTTTTTTCCGGCTTCACGAATGATTTCTTTCATCATCGGAACTAAAGCATCGCCACCTTCAAGTGAAAAGCGTTTTTGCCCAACAAAACGCGTTCCAAGATAACGCTCTAATCCATCGGCCGCAATCAACTCATCAAGCAACGCTTTCTTTCTTTCAGCGGTTAATGCACGACGTCCTCGTCCGGATTCCATTTGTTGCTGAATCCACATCACTTCATCGGCATTAGCAATATGCATATACTCAATACCAATGCTGCCGCAATAGGTTTGTTTGAGTGCATCATGAATCACAGCCAAAGAAAAAGGCTCGTCAGAAAAACCTTTGCCAGCAAAAAATGTTTGATTTAAATCTGCTTCTGTCAAATCATGATAAGCCAGTTCCAAACTTGGCGGCGCGTCTCGAACCACCATTTTCAGCGGATCTAAATTTGCCATAAGATGACCGTTGGTTCGATAAGCATTAATAAACTCGGTCACGCGCGCTTGCTTATCGCCTCCCTCGGATGACACAACCACGGCGTGTTTAGGGGCATGCGCTTGGGCTAAAAAATAGTCACGCAGTGCTCGATGTGAAATATCTGATGCTGCGCCATCAACCTTGGGTAAATTTTTAAATACAGCCGACCAATCACTCGATACCGAATCTGGATCAGCCAAATAATCTTCATAGAGCCCATCAACATAGGCCATATTACCGCCAGACAAATAAGCTGTGTCCCAGGCGTTTTGTAAAGTATCACTCATAATCATGTTCTCCAACGAACAAATACATCAAGTTTCGTCATCCAACATTTGCTGTCGAATTTCACTGATAGCATGTGTTGGATTGAGTCCCTTCGGACAAACAGAGGCGCAGTTCATGATGCTTCGGCAACGAAACACGCTGAACGGATCTTGCATTTCTTCCAAACGTTGTTCGGTTGCGGTGTCTCGGCTATCCGCCAAGAATCGACGTGCCTGCAACAGGCCTGCAGGCCCTACAAATTTATCGGGATTCCACCAAAAAGATGGGCACGAACTCGTGCAACAACCACACATAATGCACTCATACAAACCATCGAGTTTTGCACGGTCTTGTGGCGATTGAAGCCGCTCTTTTTCTGGTGGCGCTGTATCGTTTTGTAGATATGGTTTAATACGCTCATATTGTTTAAAAAACGTGGACATATCAACAATAAGATCGCGCATCACCGCAAAGCCTGTTAAAGGACGTACCACAATCGTTTTTGTTTTTAACGCAGATAACGGCGTAATGCATGCCAAACCATTGGCACCGTTAATATTCATGCCATCGGAGCCGCACACGCCTTCACGGCAAGATCGACGAAATGATAGTGTCGGATCTTGCTCTGCTTTCAAACGCTCTAGCAACGTCAACAACATCGGATCATTGGCCGTTGAAACACTCAGCTCATAATGCTTCATGTAAGGCTTCGTATCTGTCTCAGGATTATAACGATAAATAGACAGGTTAATCATTCGACTATCAGTCATAGGTGTGTATCCTTAATCAATAAACACGTTTTTTTGGTTCAAAAGGTTCAACATAACTTGGTGACTGATTCACAGGACGATAGTCAATACGATTATCTTCCTCAAAATACAGTGTATGTTTAATCCAGTTGACATCATCACGTTCAGGGTAATCTTCACGACTGTGCGCGCCGCGACTCTCGGTGCGAGCCAATGCTGACTGTGCTGTTGCACATGCCGTTGCCATCAAGTTATCCAGCTCAAGTGCTGCCACACGTTCGGTATTAAAAATCTTACTTTTGTCCCTTAAGCTTGCGGCATTTAAACGCTCACGAAGGGCTTGCAGGCGTAAAATACCTTGATCCATCACCTCACCTGTTCGAAACACACCAAAATCTTCTTGCATCACACGTTGCATTGCTTCTCGGATGGTTGCTGGGCTTTCACCGGTTGATGTTGAGTTTTCCCAACGCGTATAACGCGCGAGCGAAGCATCAATCGCTTCATCACTGACATCAGCTAATGCGGGCAATTCATTTGCTTTCCACATATCTTCAATATGAATACCGGCAGCACGGCCAAACACGACTAAATCAAGCAGCGAATTACCACCCAAGCGATTGGCTCCATGAACCGAAACACAAGCACACTCACCTACGGCATATAAACCATCAACAACGTGATCTTTACCTTTATGGTGCGTCACCACTTGCGCATGAATATTCGTTGGAATACCACCCATACTATAATGACAGGTTGGCACCACAGGAATCGCATCAACAATTGGATCAACCCCTGCAAATGTTTTAGATAATTCACGAATACCGGGCAAGCGTGATTTGATTAAATCAGCACCTAAGTGATCCAACTTCAATTTAACGTGATCAACGCCTTTCGGATCAAACCCTTTGCCCGCACGAAGCTCAAGCGCAATCGAACGTGACACAACATCACGCGACGCTAAATCTTTAACGTGCGGTGCGTAACGCTCCATAAAGCGCTCACCGTCTTTATTAATTAAATAGCCACCTTCACCACGACAACCTTCGGTCACAAGTGTTCCTGCACCAGCAATACCGGTTGGATGGAATTGCCACATTTCCATATCTTGAAGCGGAATACCTGCACGCACCGCCATACCAAAACCATCACCGGTATTGATATGCGCATTGGTGGTTGATTGATAAATACGACCCGCCCCGCCTGTCGCTAAAATACACACCCGTGCTTGGAAAAAAACAACCTCGCCGGTTTCGATACAAAAAGCCGTTGTACCCAACACACGACCGCTTTCATCGCGGACGAGGTCGAGCGCAAACCATTCACTAAAAATATGTGTTTTGGCTTTAATATTTTGCTGATACAACGTATGCAATAAGGCATGGCCTGTACGATCAGCTGCAGCGCACGTACGTGCCGCTTGTTCACCACCAAAATTTTTCGATTGGCCGCCGAACGGACGTTGATAAATTTTACCATTGTCCATGCGCGAGAACGGCAAGCCCATATGCTCAAGCTCATACACCGCTTCTGGGCCTTCTTTACATAAGTACTCAATGCAATCTTGATCGCCAATATAGTCAGCACCTTTAACCGTGTCATACATGTGCCAGCGCCAATCATCTTCGTCCGCATTGCCAAGCGCCGAAGTAATACCACCTTGGGCCGAAACCGTGTGTGAACGTGTCGGAAATACTTTCGAGAGCAACGCTACTTTTAATCCTGACTTCGCTAATTGCAGTGCTGCACGCATGCCCGCACCACCTGCTCCAATAATTACCGCATCAAATGTCTTTCGTGTCACCGTCATCGTTATTATCCCCAAATCATCATGAAGCCCGCAACCAATTGGCCAAGCAACACAAACAACACCAGACCTTGAACCGTAAGTCTTAATGCTGTGCTTTTAATATAATCTGTTGTCACCGTCCAAAGCCCTATCCAGGCATGAAAAAGCAACGTCAACAGTGCAAGTGCTGTTGCTATCTGGAACCAGGGGGTTTGAAACCATGCGGTCCACGTCTCGTAACTCCATGGGGAAGATGCAAACCAAACCACAACAAACAAAACGGCATATATCGCCAAATAAATCGCGGTTACCCGTTGAACAAGCCAATCTTTTAGCCCATTTCCGGTTAAACTCGTTACACTAGTGACCATAAGGATGCTCCAAAAAGAAGGGTGCCAATCACAGCAAGCCCGATAACAACAAACGCACTTCGACGCGCAGCAACAAGCGATTCACCGAATCCCATATCCATCAGCAGATGCCGAACACCAGCCAATACATGATAGATAAGCGCAGCCGCAAAGGCTAAAATAGCAAGCTTGTACCACACACACGTCGTTAAAAGCATCTGAAGATGCTCAAACGATGCCGCCGATGCAAGCGATAATTTTAAAAAATAAAGCATCAAGGGCAACAACAGAAAAAGACCGATTCCTGAAATACGATGCAAAATTGATGCAATAGCCATGGGGGGAAACTTCAAACTGCCCAAATTTAGATTAATTGGTCGCTGATCATTCACAAGTTATGCCTTCTTAGTGAGAAACAACCTGAAGTATAGCACTCTGTTTTAAAAAAGTTGACCCTTTAACCTCCACTCATCGTCGAATTTATTGAAGTTGGATGTCGATACGTGTCTCGAGGCGTTTCAGTTGGGTAACCATAGCCTTGTTCTGATATGCGTTTTACGTTCTGTAAATATTTTTCACCCCATTCACCGGGATCAAAATTAGTAACAACCACGTTATATTTTAAATTGATGATCGACTCAAACGCTTTGCGCTGTGCAAACTCATGCCCACCAAAAGCAACCTGAACTTCGGTTTCTTCGCTAATTCCTTCGTCTTTGATACGCTGAACTAAAACAGCAATCATTTTTTCAATCGTGTAATACAATTTACACATCGAAAAACCAGCCGTATAAAAATCTTCGCCTTTGGAGGCACTCAGCTGATCACCATAATCTGTAATAGCATACACAAATTCACGTTGCTTCGTGTCCTCTAGCTTTTCTGGAAGAATCATTTGAGGCGGTGAAAACCGCTCAAGCACCGGGTGGGTCACATAAAGATGAAAATCAGCACATTGCCACCAGAGTAAGGCAGCAATTTCTATCTGAGACAGAAAATCAAAATCATCACCTTGCATCAGCGCTTGACGCTGCGCCTCTAACGTTTGAATCACCGTTTCTTCTGAAAGATGATGCTCTGTATGTGTATGCTCGTCGCTCATCAACGCCACCGTTATTATCTCATAATATTTACCATCTTAGCCGAAATAACACACGGGTAACAAGCAACTAGAACGGAATCACTAAATCATCATCCACAGCATGCAATTGCGTTTTAAACAGCGCTTGGATTTGATTCAAACTTACGGCATTTTCCGCTTCAAAGCGCGCAACCAAGCAAGGCGTGGTATTTGAAGCTCGAATCAGCCCCCAGCCATGTGGAAACTCAACACGTAATCCATCAATCACAATCAAATCAGCATCAGGAAACGCCGCCTCGGCGGTAAAACGCTTCATAAAATCAAATTTTTTGGCGTCAAAAATAGGAATTTTAATCTCTGGCGTGTTCACGCTGTTTGGAATCGCATCAAACAACTCACTCACAGATTGCTCTGAAGCACTCAAGATTTCAAGCAATCGCGCTGCACTGTAAAGCGCATCATCAAAACCATACCATCGGTTTTTAAAGAAAATATGCCCGCTCATCTCGCCAGCCAACGCCGCTTGCGTTTGCTTCATCACACCTTTAACAATGGAGTGGCCTGTTGGACACATGCGCGCAACACCACCAGACGCCTGAATCACCTGCGCCAAATGACTGGAGCATTTGACATCATACACAATGGTCGCGCCTGGCTCTGCTGTTAAAACTTGTTTTGCAAACAACATCATCAAACGGTCAGGCCAGATAATATCGCCCTGATTGGTCACGACACCTAAACGGTCGGCATCGCCATCAAACGCTAAACCCAGATCGGCTTGATGCAAAGCAACCGCCTCTTTTAAGTCTATTAGATTTTTTTCAACGGTTGGATCGGGATGATGATTTGGAAAATTTCCATCAACATCGCAATAAAGCTCAATCACCGTACAGCCTAGTTGCCTTAAAACCTTCGGAATAATTGGCCCAGCGACACCGTTACCGCAATCAACCACCACGCGCACCGGACGTACAACGTTGATATCACTCACAATACGCTGCATATAATCATCAAGAATCGCGAGCGGCATCTCCTGCCCTTGGCCGCGAATTATTTTTTCTTGAAGCACAAGCTGACGTAAGGCCTGGATATCTTCATCAACCAACGTTTTTCCCGCTAGCACCATTTTGATGCCGTTATAATCACCAGGATTATGACTGCCTGTAATCATCAAACCACTATCAATGCCCGAAGTCTGGGTCGCATAATACATCACGGGTGTTGGGACCTCACCCAAATCAAATACATCAATACCGCTATCAAGTAAGCCTTGCTTTAAAGCTTGTGTAAGCTCAGGGCTACTCAAACGCCCGTCTCGAGCAACACAAATGCCCGTGCGATCAAGTGCATGCAATTGACACGCAATCGCTTGC
Organism: Legionellaceae bacterium; assembly: GCA_029212505.1. Lineage (GTDB taxonomy): Bacteria > Pseudomonadota > Gammaproteobacteria > Legionellales > Legionellaceae > JAALKW01. The sequence goes on from JARGOS010000012.1 coordinate 39,423, forward strand.
GCTATCATATAAAATGCATGCTCATCTAACTCAGACCCAATCACGCCACGTACGTCATAAGCCCGAAAAACCGTACTTGGGATTTCACGACGCGTGTATTTTTTTTGTGCTTCCATGTGATTAATTTCTCCCTGAACTTCCAAATCCACCTTCTCCACGATCCGTCTCATCAAATGCTTCAACCAGCTTAAAATCGGCCCGCACAACGGGTAAAAATACGAGTTGCGCGATTCTATCACCCGGCTCAATCGTAAAATGCTCTTGTCCACGATTCCAACACGAAATTTTTAACTCACCCTGATAATCAGAATCAATCAGCCCAACCAAATTGCCCAGCACAATGCCGTGCTTATGACCCAGCCCTGAACGGGGTAAAATAACCGCAGCCAAAGCAGGATCGGCAATATAAACCGACAAACCTGTCGGTAATAATACCGTCTCGCCTGCTTTTATTTGCATGGCCTCATCGATGCAAACACGCAAATCAATCCCAGCAGAACCAGGCGTTGCATACGTAGGCATAGGAATGCTGTCCCCCACACGGGGGTCAAGAATTTTAACTTGAATAGGATGGCTCATCAGTCAACTCAGGAATTAATTTGCCGCTATTCTGCAAGCTTGCAGCGATAATTGCAACCAATTCCCCGGCTAACCGCACTTTATGTTGTTTAGAAAGCGTATGCGCTTCTGTCTGCGTTAATACCGTAACCTCATGCTGATCAACATCAAAGCCCAAGCCCTCACCAACCCAATTAGCAACAATACAGTCCAGCTTTTTCTTAAGCAATTTCTCACGTGCATGGGTAATTAAATCATCTGTCTCTGCCGCAAACCCCATCACACATCGTGCTTTTTTACTCGCAGCAACCTCCGCTAAAATATCTGGATTTTGTTTTAACTCCAAGGCAAGCTTTTGCTTCGCTTGCTTTTTAATTTTAATTTCTGACGGCGCATCGATAGCATAATCAGAAACAGCTGCAGCACCGACAAAAATACATCCAGGCTTGAGCGCATCCATCACGGCTTGATGCATATCGGCGGCTGTTTTCACGCGCTTAACCATCACGCCTTCAGGTGGTGTTAACGCTGTAGGGCCTGTAATTAAGATCACCTCGGCACCTGCAACACGTGCAGCTTCTGCAAGCGCATAACCCATTTTACCTGAGCTGTTATTGCTTAAATAACGCACCGGATCAATCGCTTCTCGTGTTGGGCCCGCCGTAATCACTACACGTTGCCCCAAAAGTAAATCATGCACACGTTGCAAGCGCAATGCATTGATGATAGATGGCACTTCAAACATCCGTCCTAGGCCTTCATCACCACAGGCTTGCATACCTTCACCTGGGCCTAGGATCAATGCACCGCGATCGCGTAATATTTTAATATTGACTTGCGTTGCTGCATGGTGCCACATGCCTTGGTTCATCGCAGGACATATGATTAACGGTATTTTAAGTACAAGTGCAAGGGTCGAAAGCAAATCATCAGCGATCCCATGCGCAAGTTTCGCTATGGTATTGGCCGTTGCCGGTGCTATCACACAATAATCAGCCCAGCGCGCAAGCTCAATATGGCCCATCGCTTGCTCTGCGGCTGAGTCAAACAACGCTGTGCGTACCGCTCGGCCGCTCAACGCTTGCAGTGTCATAGGCGTTACAAAGGCTTCTGCGGATGCGGTCATCACGACTTGGACCTCGGCGCCCAATTGTTTTAATTCACGCACAAGTTGTGTGCTCTTATACGCTGCAATGCCGCCACAAATACCTAATAATATTCGTTTGTTTTTAAAATCTTGCATGTGTTTGCCTTTAAATCTAATACTCATTTAATACTAATCTAGTGTTTGGCGATACCGTTTTACACCAACAAACATCACGACCAACATAAACCCTAAAATTGGGATAATCTCACGCCAAACATCAAAAAAACCACTGCCTTTGAGTAAAATACCGCGAACAATGATTAAAAAATGCGTCAATGGTAACATATTTCCAATAGCTTGGGCCCATTCAGGCATCCCTCGAAATGGAAACATAAAACCCGATAATAAAAGCGACGGCAAAAAGAAAAACATCGCACCTTGAACTGCTTGCAGTTGATTTGTTGCCACGGTCGAAAACGTGAGTCCCATCGCCAGATTTGCAGCAATAAACGGCAAGCATAATACAAGCAATAACACTACACTCCCTTGCATAGGTACATGAAATAAAAATTTAGCAAATATTAAAATTAAGCCGACCTGGATATAGCCAACAAGAATATAAGGCACAATTTTTCCTACCATGACTTCAATCGGCCTCAGCGGGGTCGCCAGTAAATTTTCCATCGTGCCTCGTTCGACTTCTCGCGTAATCGCTAACGCGGTAATAATCACCAACGTCATGGTGAGTACCACACCCAATAATCCGGGAACAATATTATTCGCCGTAATTGCCAACGGGTTATAAACCGAATGCACCATGGGAATATACGGCGGTGGCTGCGCCTTAAGCTTAGCCAAAATACCATCAAGATCCTGATCTAAAGCGCGATTGGCGAGTTCTTTAAAAACATTCACAGCACCTGAAGTCGCCGAAGGATCGGTCGCATCGGCCTGTAAGAGCAACGTAGGGCGAAGCCCACGAACCAAATCATTTGAAAACGTAGAAGGAATATTAACAACAAATTGAACTTGCGCGGTCTTTAATAAATGCTGAGCCTCTTGTTCTGTCATCGCGGGGGCAACAAAACGAAAATACGTTGAGTTCTCCATCGCCGACAAAATACGCCGGGTATACATGCTATTATCTGTTCCTACAATCGCCGTAGGCAAATCACGTGGATTCATGTTGATAGCAAATCCAAATAAAATCAGCTGAATCAAAGGAATACCGACCATCATCCCAAACGTCGCTTTATCACGTCGCATTTGAACAAATTCTTTCGCCATCATGGCTTTTAAACGACGTCCCCAAAGAAAATTCACCTCAATTCCCCTTGCGTTTGCTCAACCAGGCTAATAAACGCATCTTCAAGCGTTGGAGCTATTACTTTCCATGTGATCGCGGTAGTTTTAGTCAGCTCACGAAGACCTGATTCAATATCTGATTGATTAAATCCTGAGATATGGATATGACGACCAAATAAAGCCGCTTGCTCAACGCCTTTCATTTTTTTTATTTTTTGAAGCAAATGGGTTGTGAGCTCGCCTTGAACTTCCCATGTTTTTAGCTTGGTCGCATCAATTACATCCTTCACTGTACCGGTTACCATCAAGTCGCCGTACGCTAGATACGCCAAACGCGTACAACGCTCGGCTTCGTCCATATAATGTGTTGACATGAGAGTAGTTACGCCTTGTTCGCTTAACGCATGAATGGTATCCCAAAATTCACGACGTGCAATTGGATCAATACCGGCCGTTGGCTCATCCAGCAAGAGTAATTCGGGATCATGCAATAAACATGCCGCTAGAGCTACGCGTTGCTTCCACCCACCTGAGAGCTCGCCGGTTAATTGCTTACTACGGCCTCGTAGATTTAGCTGCTCCATAACACGCGTGACAGCATGTTTTGCCTGACTAACCTGATAAATATGTGCAATAAAATTAAGATTTTCTTCGATACTCAAATCCGTATACAGGCTATATTTTTGCGTCATGTAGCCTACATGCTGCTTAATTTGTCTGGATTGCGTCAGAATATCATACCCTAAACACCGGCCTTCGCCTGAATCTGGAACGAGCAAGCCGCATAACATACGAATGGTCGTAGTTTTTCCACTGCCATTGGGACCTAAAAAACCAAACACTTCACCCCGATTAACCTCCAAATCTAAATCACGCACCGCCACATGATCACCAAAGGTTTTGCGTAGGGCTTTCACCTCAATAATCACGTCATGCGTCATGTTTAAATCCCGTAATTGTCACAGGCTGTCCTGGCTTAAATAAACTGGGTTGCACGGGCTTAGCTCGAATGCGAAACACGAGCTTGTCGTAATTATCACGGCTATAAACAAGCGGTGGTACATATTCAGCTTGACGCGCAATATAATCAAGTTTTGCTTCGTTTTTTATAGCACATCCATCGCACGTAAAATAAACCGTTTGATTAAGCTTGAGTTTTGAAAGCATCGACACGGGTACAAAAAATTCGATATAAATATGCTTTGCAAGCAATAACGCAACGACCGGTGTACCTGCAGCGACCCATTCACCTTCGCGGTAATACGTATCAAATACACTGGCATCTTCTGTAGCATAGCCTTTTTTTTGGTCCAGCTTCCATTTTGCAATCTTAATTTTCTCTAAAAGAAATTCAACGCGTGCCTTTTTTTCCCAAATTTTATTTTTTCTAGCGCCTAAGTTTAAAAGCTCTAATTCAGCCACACGTTGTTTTTTTAATTCTTCTAATTCAACCACATGCTCTCGCGCTTCATCGGCGCGATCTAATGTACCTGCTCTTTTTTGATAGAGATGTTTATAACGTTCTTGGCGTAACTGAGCTAACCTAAGACGAGATTCAACCTGGGCAAGTTTCGCTTGTCCTACCTCAATTTCAGGTTCTCGTTTAGGGCTTTTTTGATCATTAAGGTCGAATTGACCTTCTTTTAAAAGCAATGTGTCGGCTTCAAGTTCAAGCGATTGTGGATTAGGATCGAGTTGAAACACAAGATCACCTTGATGAACTTCGTCTCCTCGCCCATAAGGCATTCGAAGCAACACCCCTGAAAACGGTGCACTTAGATAAACATTATTCCCTTCGACATAACCTTGAAAAATATGATCATGCTCTTGATCACACGCAGCCAGTGCCATGAGCAAAAATACTGGAATATATTTTATTATTTTTATTCTCATACCACGGTACTTTTTATTATAAATATAGCTTTAAGTATATCCTAAATATGAAGTAAGCAAATAAATATAAAATTTTAGACAAAAAAAAGCCCCTTAGATTAAATAAATCTAGGGGGCTTTTTAGA
>JARGOS010000013.1 GCA_029212505.1 Legionellaceae bacterium
ATGCAGGAGTTAAATAATATGACTTGTTAGGGCGTCCCGTGCGTAAGGTGAGTTATTCAATGCCTAAAAGAATATTTCAAAATCAAGTGACGCCGTTTGTAGGTTCTATTTCGGGCGTAATGTTGATGCAACTTAAGGTGATGGCAATTTTATTGCGTCGTCGAGAGTTACCTTTTCGTGCACAATCAGAAAGCTCTAGAAACGTGCAATTAGAACTTTATATTAAATCATTCGTTTCTTACATGATTTATAATGCAGGAGGCCACAGCCTACATGAATATCTTGATGTTTTAAATTTACCTATTGTTCAAGATGAATTTCAATCACTGAGTGGCTTTTCAAAGATTGAGCTAAGATACCTCTTTCAAAAAACAAACGTCGCTGCATTTGAAAAATCAATGGAGCAAACGATTACATATAACAACAACATGATTCAAAAAAAATCACTGCACCAAGAGCTTAAAGAACGCGTGCCTGAAATAAACACCGATATTGATCAAGAAACAAAAACACCCACACATTATTCTATTTTTACACCGATACAAATTGAAGAAACTGCAGAAAATAAACCTACAGACATGATTATTTCTGTGCCAGAACCACATAAAGTTCAGGCTAATTACTCTATATTTTCACCTAGCGTGAATCAAAAAGATATTCCTGAACCACCGCACCATCAATATGATATACGAAGCAGGAAGCGCTTTAATCCTGATGTCCTGAAATAATGCCATGAACAAATATAGTGAGTATCCAGCGCGTCAACACAACCCCTATTTACCCTGATACCCACCACACTTCAAATGCCAAGATGGCATAAATCTTTTAGTTTAGTGTTAAAAGTCACAAGCCCCTCGAAGGTTACGCCTGATTTTGTTACACTTCCTGCGATTTAATTAACACCGAGCAGGCTATGGCAACATCAGAACACACCCCCATGATGCAACAGTTTTTACGGATTAAAGCAGAGCACCCAGACATGCTCCTGCTTTATCGTATGGGAGATTTTTATGAATTATTTTTTGATGATGCAACGCATGCCGCGCGCTTACTCGACTTAACGCTTACACACCGAGGCCGCGCAAACGGCCAACCGATCCCCATGGCCGGTGTGCCGTATCATGCGCTTGAAAATTACCTAGCACGTTTAATTAAAAAAGGCGAATCCGTTGCGATTTGCGAACAAATTGGTGACCCAGCCACAAGCAAAGGACCTGTTGAGCGTCAAGTGACCCGTATTGTAACCCCAGGTACCGTGACCGACGACGCACTGTTAGATGCGCATCATGACACGATTTTACTGGCTGTTCACGAAACAAAACAAGGCTTTGGGCTTGCCTGGGTTGATTTAAGTGGTGGTCGCTTTCATCTTTTAGAATTAAACACAAAAACAGAACTTGCCGCAGCCCTTACACGCCTGCACCCGGCGGAAGTTTTGATTCAAGAGGGCTTGGCTGCAAAATTAAAACATGCGCCTTTTCCGCTCCACGTTCGGCCGGCGTGGGAATTTGACTTACAACAAGCGCGAACCGCATTACAAAAACAATTTAATTGCTTAGATTTGCATGCATTAGGCGAAACAGACTATGAGCTCGCTTTTGTTGCGGCGGGAGGCCTGCTTGCGTATTTAAATCTGACTCAACGCCAAGCACTCCCACACCTCACAACCATCACACTCGAAAAAAACGATGATTATTTAGAATTAGATGCTGCAACTCAAACGCATTTGGCTTTATTTGAAAATCAACGAGGAACCGAGAAGCATACGTTAATATCCGTACTGGATCATACGGCATCGCCCATGGGTAGCCGATTATTAAAGCGCTGGCTCGGGCGACCTCTTCGTGATCACGCTCATCTAAAACAACGCCAAGCAAGTCTTGCTGAGCTGATACAAAATAAACAAACCGAAGCGATTCATGAGTTACTCAAAAACGCGCGCGATCTGGAGCGCATTGTGTCACGTATTGCCTTAAAATCAGCACGCCCCCGTGATTTAGTCCAATTACGTGAAACACTTGCGATTTTACCCGAATTACATGCGCTCTTAGCAAGCTATAATACTTCGCTTTTAACCAACATAAACCAAGCGCTTGTTCCTCAGCCCGAGCTTCTTGAACTCTTGATGAATGCACTGATTGAAAATCCACCCATGCTGATTCGTGACGGCGGTGTGATTGCACCCGGGTTTGATGCTGAGCTCGATGAGTATCGAGCTCTAAGCGAAAACTCAACCGATGCACTCGATGCTTTAGAGCAAGAAGAAAAAGCACGCTCAGGACTTTCGACTCTTAAATTTGGCTATAATCGTGTTCACGGCTATTATATTGAGCTCTCGCGTGCGCAATCTAGCGAGAATATTCCAGCCTATTTTCAACGTAAACAAACGTTAAAAAATACCGAGCGTTATATTACCGCTGAGCTTAAAACCTTTGAAGAGCGTGTTTTATCGGCACAGTCTAAAGCCCTGACGCGTGAACGCTGGCTTTATGATAATTTATTGAATACGCTTCAAGCGCATATCACAACACTTACACACACAGCGCATGCATTAGCAGAAGTCGATGTACTCAACACCCTTGCCGAGCGTGCCAACACCCTGCATTGGAACGCCCCAAGCTTTGTGGATGAACTGGGAATTGACATACACGAAGGCCGACACCCAGTGCTTGAATCGCTCTTAAATAATGCTTTTATTGCGAACGATGTCACCTTGGCTCCCGGTAAAAATACGCTGCTTATTACAGGTCCTAATATGGGCGGTAAATCAACGTATATGCGGCAAACCGCGCTGATCATCGTACTTGCACATATCGGCAGCTACGTTCCTGCGCGTCAAGCACGCCTTGGCCCGATAGATAAATTATTCACACGTATTGGTGCCAACGATGACTTGGCGTCAGGCCGCTCCACGTTTATGGTTGAAATGACGGAAACGGCGTATATATTAAGGCACGCAACAGCCCAAAGTTTGGTGCTGATTGATGAAATTGGTCGCGGCACCAGTACGTTTGACGGTGTAGCGTTGGCGCATGCTTGTTGTGTGTATTTAGCTGAAACAGTGCAGGCATTTACTTTATTTTCAACGCATTACTTTGAGCTTACGGCCTTGCCTGAAACCTGCCATCATATTCAAAACGTCCATGTTGAAGCCGCGGTAAGTCACGGTAAGATTGTCTTTTTATATCGCGTAAAACAGGGTGCTGCAAGCCAAAGCTACGGCCTCGAAGTTGCGGCACTCGCAGGCATTCCCCAAGACGTGCTTACTGAAGCGCGTGCGCATTTGCAGCACTTGGAGCCCAGTCAACCCTGCGCTATGCCAAAACCCGAAACGCAATCTCAACCTAAACCTAAACCTAAACCCTCTGCAGCGCTCGCTCAAATTAAATCACTGGATTTAGATGAGATGACACCCCGCGATGCACTGCGTTTACTGTATCAAATTCAAGCGCTGGCTTTGGATGAGGTATGCTTGTCTGATGCTTAAGCAAAGCTTGCACAGATTTTTATTACTCTTAAGCCTATCGCTTTTACTCGGCGCTGCACAGGTTGCATCGTTTGATATCTCGGGGCTGGATAAGCTCCCGCGTGAAAATGTCGAGCATCGCCTGGGTGATTTGTATGCACACCCAATACAAGGCGGCATTTCAGAAGAGGTGTTGATAGATCAAATCAAAAAAGCTTTAACGCCCTATGGGTATTTTAGTCCGAGCATCACGCTCAAGCTACCCAAAGGCAAGCACGCCGGTAAAATTCATGTCAATCCAGGACGTCCTGTCGTGATCACCAGCCTTACGGTGAACATCACCGGGCCAGGACGTGATATCGAAGAAATCAAAAAAGCTTATCGCGAATTGCCGATTAAGATGAATCAGCCGTTTAATAGTGTCTTGTATGAAACATCCAAAAATAATCTTGTGAACGCCGCAGAAAACCAGGGATTTTTGACCTCTCGATTTGATCAGGCAACCGTCATGGTCGATAGAAAAAACTATCAAGCCAGCATTATTTTGCAATTTAATACCGGCCCTCGTTCTTATTTTGGTCATGTTAAGTTTATCACGGGCACCACGCGCCCCACACCTAAAATCAAAGGTGAGATTCGACTTCCCTTTCCAAAACTTTCAAAAATCATCGAGTTTTTTAAGCCTTTTGCTGAACGAAACCCCATGTTTACAACAGGGCATATTGCTTTATCGCCCGATTTATTGTTTGCCTACGTTCCGTTCAAATATGGCGACGCTTATTCAACGGACGACATGATGGCGCTGCATTCAAACCTGATGGGCAGTGGCTATTTTAAGACGATTGATGTGGATCCATTAGCCGATTCCGGACATAACATCCCGCTCGATGTTCATCTCGAACCGGTGGATCGCTTTAGCTATACGCTTTCCGGTGGTTACGGAACCGATACCGGAGCCCGTGGGCGCTTTGGTTTACATATTGTGCCTTTAAACACCTACGGTCATAAATTTGATGCTGTGGCTCAAGGATCGTCTAATCAAAATGCGGCATTATTAAAATATACCATTCCTGGGCATGATCCTATTCATGATAAACACACCATCAACGGGGGGTTTAATAACCTGAATTATGTCAGCGGTAACAGTCGCTCCGGTAACCTTGCCTTGGTTTATGAGCATCTTACCTCAAAATATCAACAAGTTTTATCGTTGAATGGCTTGCATGAACAGTTCCATTATGACAAACAAGATCCGAGTGAACGTACGGTGGTTTATCCTAAGGCTTTGCTCACATGGCGGCAAGCAAGCGATCCCCTATTTTCACCGTCGGGTTATAACGTGACGGTGGGTGCATTTGCAGCCAATCGCTACGCATTATCAAGCATTAGCGTCGGCAATTTTAGTGTAGATGCACGCGCCGCTTTAACCCTTGATATGATTAGAACGCGTATTTATGCTCATGTGATGGGAGAACTTACACAAATCAGTGATATCTATGCATTACCGCTGTCACTTGCTCCGTTACTGGGTGGCCCAGAAAACATGAAAGGCTTTAGCTTTAATTCCATTGGCCCAGGCAAAGTTTTAGCTTATGGTGGTGTAGAGTTACAAAAAGAAATGATTGATACCTGGTATCTTCTTGGCTTTATTGATAAAGGAACGGTGTATAGCCCCATTCCCAAAGAAGTACAATATGACGTAGGTGTTGGCTTGATGTGGCGTTCACCTGTTGGACCGATTAAAGCCGCTGTTGCACAACCGGTGGATAGCCGACTGAATCGTATGCCAAACACGGGCATTCGCTTTGTCGTTAATATGGGGCCTGAAATATAATGAAAATTATACGCGCGCTTTTATATCACGTTGCTTTTTTGCTTATTTTACTGATAGGCATGTTGTGTTTTTTACTCGGCACAACCCCTGGCGCTCAATATATGTTTAAACTCAGTCATAAGCTTTTACCCGGAACGTTGAATGTTGAGCACGTAGACGGCCATGTATGGCAAGATCTGAGCTTGAAAAATCTTAGCTATGTCGAAAAAAACCGCACCATAAAATTAAATCATGCACAGCTATCCTGGCATCTCAAATCACTGATTCCGCTGCATATCACGTTGGACAAACTCGATCTTAACCAGCTTTCTGTGGTAGAAGACGAAACAGAACAGAGCTTAGAAGCCTTTACCCTCCAAGGCGCTTGGATAAATAAATCGCTCGCTCTTACAGGCCATACGGAGATCGCCTTACCGCAAGGTTTACTCAAAGTAAATATTTTTACCAACGGGCTTATTATAACCAGCCAATTTTCTTTAGGTGAAAATCACGTCACGCTCAAAGGTCCGTTTAAAGGCCCCTGGACCCTGCATGCCAAGCTCGAAGAACTCAAAAAACTCGAACCAAGCCTCGCGCCGTTAAAAAGCACGTTGATTGCTGATGCAACCGTCTATGACATGAAGCATGCAACGCTTAAGGCGCACTTAACACCGGGCGTGTATCAACTGCCTGAAGGGTCCACACCTGAATCGATCGCGTTTAGATACGCCGCCGTCAACCTCAACCTTACACCTAAAAAATTAGATATCGACGGAAACTGGCAGATCAATCAACACATCACAGGAAACCTCAAGTTCGAACTCCCGGGCATACGTCTTAATCAAGCACCCAAGCCCGAGCAAATCATCACCGGAGAAGCTCATCTTGATGTCGCTTCGTTTGATTTTTTAAATCAGATCATAAAACTCAGTGAAGATGGTACACTGATTCAAAATCTCGCGGGAAAAATTCATGCTGTTTTACATATAACCGGCGAGCTGAATCAACCCAAACTCGAGAGCAACATAACGCTTAGCCAAGCGCGCGTCACCTTACCTGAATTGGGCATTACACTTAATCCCATAGAAATCACAGCAAAATCAGATGCTAAAAACTGGGAAGCTCATGGCAAACTTCATTCAAATAACAGCCCACCGTTAACACTAGAAGGCCAAGGCACGTTAGAACCTGCGCTTACTGGGAGTGCAAGCCTGCAGGGAGAAAATATTATTATCATGGCAACGCCTGAATATGGTCTGAAGGCTTCACCCAACTTGACCTTGACGTTGAAGCCCGACGCATATGACATCCGTGGTCGTGTATTAATACCCCAGGCGCTTATATCCCCTGTCACGTTTTATCACACGAAAAAACTAAGCCACGATGTGGTGTTTGCTCATCAAAAACAAAATCCCAACCCGTTTAATCTAACAACGCATGTTCTTTTAGATATGGGCGACGACGTCCGCGTGAATGCCAAAGGCATTCAAGGGTTGATTGACGGGCAGCTGGACTTTAAACAAGAACCCCAGCAACCCCTCACCGCGGCAGGAACGCTTAAACTACGTGACGGACGTTATGAAGCCTACGGTCAAAAATTAAAAATAGAACGAGGGGCATTAATCTTTTTTGGACAACAAATTGATAATCCTAATCTTAGTATTCGTGCTGTACGTTATTTTAATCAAGCCAATGCTCAGTTTGAAGGCTCCAATGAACTGTTTGACTTCAGTGAAAGCAACTTAGATTCTCAAAACTTAGGCAATCAAACCACGGTAGGTATCACCGTTTCCGGTCGTGTTGATGCGCCGCGTGTTAAACTCTTTTCTAAACCACCTAATTTATCAGAAGCGAATAAATTATCGATGCTCTTACTTGGAAAGCCGGCCGATCAAGCCAGTAAATCCGGTGGCGCAATTTTAATACAAGCCATGAAATCGATGCACTTAGATTCGGGCAGCAAAAGTGTCAAAATGCTACAAGACTTAAAAAATTCTGCCGGTATTGATTTTGATGTTCGTAACAGCAGCCTTGGCACACGTTCCAGTGATGTATCCAAAACGTCGGTCATGGTTGGCAAATCGATCACGAAACGTATTTATTTGCGTTATAATGTCGGCTTGTTTCAAGAAAACAGTAACGTCTTAACCCTGACTTATTTATTAAATAAATTCTTGAACGCCAAAGTAACAGCAAGCGATGTAGGCAACGGCATTGACTTTACGTACAGCCGTTCAGATTAATTTATTTTATTTTATTTTATTTAATATAAGAGCATTATTATGTCTAATATCTACTCATTACCGCTACGGCTAAAACGACTCCGAAAAACTCCGGCCGTTCGTGCCATGCTTCAAGAAACCCATCTTCATGTGGAGCAATTTATAGCACCGTTATTTATTACCGAATTGCATCATACACCCCAAGCCATTAAAAGCATGCCAGGCTGCTATCAACTCCCCCTCTCGGCCTTAGATGACGAAATAAAAACACTGGTTTCTTTAGGCATTCAAAGCGTTTTACTCTTTGGGCTTCCTGCTAAAAAAAATGCTTGTGGCGAAGCATCCATAAGTCAAAACGGCATTGTTCAACAAGCCATTCGGCGTATTAAAGCCATCGCACCGGCCATGCTTGTGATTGCCGATGTGTGTTTATGTGAGTACACCGATCACGGGCACTGCGGTATTTTAGATAGTCAATCGAAATTAATTAATAACGATGCAACCCTAGATATACTCGCAAAACAAGCCCTAAGCTTTGCCGAAGCCGGTGCTGATTGGGTAGCGCCAAGCAGCATGACCGACGGCATGGTGCTTGCGCTACGTACAGCATTAGATAAAAACAAGTATACCGACGTTGCTATTTTAAGCTATGCCGTGAAATACAGTTCGCACTTTTATGGCCCTTTTCGGGAAGCCGCGTTAGGTGCACCACAGTTTGGCGACCGTAAAACCTATCAAATGGATTTCTGCAATGCAGCTGAAGCCCTTCGCGAAGCAGCGCTCGATATCAATGAAGGCGCTGATGTACTCATGGTCAAACCTGCCATGCAATATTTAGATATTATTCATCGGGTTAAGGCAGCTTATCCTGAGGTACCTTTATGTGCTTATCAAGTGAGTGGTGAGTATGCCATGTTAAAAAACGCAGGAGCAGCAGGCATTCTCGATGAAACACAAGCCATGATTGAAAGCTTAACAGCGATTAAACGTGCTGGCGCAGATTTAATCATTACTTATTTTGCTAAAGACATTGCAGGCCATCTAAAACAACAGAAAACTTGTTAAGTGCTGCTTTTTTAGGTTATGTTATTTATGTATTTTTATCGCAAGGATTGCATTTAAACACAAGGGAAGGAAAAGATTATGGCTACAGGTGAAGTCAAATGGTTTAATAATGCCAAAGGTTGGGGATTTGTATTACCTGAAGAAGGTGGAGCAGATATTTTTGTTCACTATTCATCGATTCAAGGCACGGGTTATAAAAGCCTGACAGCAGGACAAATCATTAGTTTTGATACGATTCAAGGTGAGCGCGGGTTGCATGCAACCAATGTAACCGTTCTGAGTGAAGTTGAAGAGCCAACTGAAGCTTAATTGAATTATAGCGCGTAGTGATCACTACGCGCATCTCACCCATCACCTCGACAATTATGTTTACTTTATGGCTAATGTGTTATAATAAAGCCATATAATTGGATTCGACGGTGTAAAATATTATGAAAAGATTGATTGATGCTATTTTTGATAAACTAGAAAACCAATACACCAAAGCAGTTATTACTGATTTGGTCAAAGAACATTTAGCCATATACCCATCGCACTGGCCAATCATAATGTATGATGAACGCCTATGTGAAAATATTGCAAGCTATTATTACACGCAACTCCAACAATCAACCGCCGAAGCCATCAATATCTCAGCGATGATCAACGACTTTACATCTGCGTCAGCTTTTCAATCCATTTTGAATTCAACTCAAAATCCAGAAGACTCTAACTACCATATAAAAAAACGCTACGATACACTCCATCCTGAATCCATTGAAATAAACGGCGAAGCATCAACAAGCGACTGCATTTACCTCGAACCTTCTCAAATGGATTCAACTCAACACGTGTATCGCTTCTCTAAAAATCCCAGTATCCAACAAGAACAACAGTTACAAATTCAACATCAACATGCACATCAAGTCCAAAATCAAACAGAACAGCAGCAACAAACTGAACTACAAGTTAACGATACATTTCCACCCTATAAAAAAAGAGAAAGTGCTTTAATCACGCGTGATAACATCGAAGAGCAGTTCCGTCCGTATTGGGAGTATTTATGTCAACGCAATGCCGCATTGCCCGGTTGGCGTTCAATTAACCCAGAAGAGAGCTTAAGTGATGTCTTGACACAATTTTTAGGAAGTGCTGCCGATGCGAACTTTGTTGCTGCAGCGATTGAGCCAGAAGCACTGTGTTACCTCATGCAACGCGCACCTCAATTTCTTAATGGCTTGGTCTATGACGAACCCCCAGCAGGCATTTACTTTCAGCGTTCAACATCTTCACCTCATCGACTGATTCTCTGTTTCGATAAAGCCCAAGAAAAACTCAACCCTGAGCGTGCACTGAAACCCGCTCGGTTACCGAAAGAGCTTCCCGACGAACAACAAGCTCAAACACTTGATAAAAAATGGGCTAAACAGCAAGGAATGAACGAAGCATGTGCTGATTATTTATTTTCAAGCGCGGATCTATTCACAGAACGGAATACCGAATCTTTAAGGCAATTATTGTATGCCTTAGATAAAAAACAAGGCTCTGATCGCTGGATTGCTTTAGTTAACCTGATGTGGACAAACTCAACGCCTGATAATTTCATGCACTGGAAATCCGCTGTACTCGATGCATCAATGCATTGGGCAGAATGCATAACAGCTGACGAAAATCTCGCTGTTCGATTAAGCCTTAATGCACTGCGTAACCGCCCAAATTTTCAAGTATTATGGTGGAAAACGCTGAACGTACATAACCACACCTGCGGTTATACCTCTTATGCTCAGGTATGGCATTCTTTTAATCGTTGGATGTCACTGATTGAAAAATATCATTTAGAATCACATGTAAATATTGATTTATTCGATACACTATTCGACGCTTCTATAAGTCAAAATAAATCATTTAATGCACGTGTTTTTTTCGATCGTATGACGTGGGTACTGGAGCGCTCCCAACGTAAATTGGTTTCTTCTGAGCACAATCCAGAAAACACACCATCGCTTGAACATGACATGCTATCGCCCCTAGAAATTCAAGCTCATATCTTAAATCATGTTCATCAAATAGACTGGTCACATGATGGATTTTATTATGCAAGCCGATACAACCAATACAGCGCTTGGCGTGAAGACTGTTGCTTTTCAAAGTTTAAGCACGGTGATACTGTCGATACCCATAGAGCACTGGCCACTTACGAACCCATTAATCAACATGAAACGTTTTATTCAATCAAAACCCTAGCTCGTCGTTTTGCAAATTTACACTTAAAGTTAACACCTAGCGAATGGACGCGATTCAATGAAATACTCGATCATCTGGCGCCGGATCTCTATTTTGAACCTCAAACATACGATCTCATCGTTACACAAGAAGAGCCCGATGCTGAAAATACAGCTTATCAGCGCTCGACGTTTATTTTATCTCCAACCGATGTGTATTTTTACAGTCATCTTGAAAAAAGATTGCAAGTCATGGCGCATATACCTAATTTTGCCGAAGAAATGCGCGATATATATCAACCATCAGCTTCGAATTTATCTAATTTATCTGAAGAAGCGATTCAACCGCTCATCGTTGACCATGGCCACCCACTACATCGGCATATAACCTTAACCGTAGGTTTATGGATTCGATGTTTAGCTCACGGCATTGATCGACATAGTTTAAGCGATCGAAGCAAAGCTTTACCTGAACGCCTCAAGCTCAGCAGAAACCAACAAGAACAATACGCACTTTTTTTTATTGCAAATTTACTCCCACTTCAAGGCCCATTTAATAGCGGTGATTTTTTGTGGTCTTATTATGATATAGAGCGTTTATATAACATGCTTTCTAAGCTTGAACGTCATAGATTACATTCTTTTAACCCTACACGTGCATTTCCTTGGATTAATTCGCTCGGACGTGTCATGAACTGCCTTCAAGATCGGTCAAGTACACCTGACATTGATTCAATGTACTTCGATTACGACAAACCATACCTTACGCTATACCCTTGGCTGTATAATAAAATAGCAGTAAGAAATGATACCTGTTCGGTTGATATCAGAAAGTTTTTAATGAATCCAGCCGAAGCGCTGGGTGAAACAACAGATGAAGCAAAACAATCGCTTCGACGCTTTGAACAGCAGTTGCAAAGTATCAATACACCCAACCCTACATACCTCCCCGATCCTCATGCGCTCGAACAGGCTTATCGAAACATCCACCAACATGGTGAGCAAGCTCGAGAAGACATTATTGCAACGTGGATAGCGCGAGGATGTCCGATTACGCTTCAATTTGCTGCATCGGTTCCTATGCAACTCGAAAGCGAGCTCTTTGATTATGCAATCCAAACACTCAATACGAGACTCAGTCTCCAATTTCGTGAAACCAATCGCCAGCTTTTTCTCAAGCTATTACCTTCGCTTGCGTACAATCAAACAAACGAGGATGCAAAACAAACACTTCTCGACTTTATTGAAGCGCTCACGGCTTTGGATCGTAACGACAGCTATGATGAGTTAGGAACACTCCTACGCATGCTTATGCGTGTCACACAACACCAAGAATCCGAACATAACTATTATTCCATTGAAAACTTAACACAATTAATCATCGCTTTAACCGATGAAACAAAACCTCTGTTTCCCTTAAACTTACTCGAAACCATCATCAAGCAAGAAGCAAACATTTCTCATTCTTCTCTTTTGAATCGAGACTTAACGCAGTTAAAATCCAATCTATCATCTGAAATAAGATCCATCTATCAGCTGGCTGGCAAAGCTCACCTGCCCAATCAAGTCAAAATAAATTTAGCTAAATTAGCTTATAAAAACATCGATTTGATGCAATATTTACTGACGCAATGGGGAAACACTTTACCACCCAACGTGTCTCTTGATTATCTGATACATGTTACCCATCTTGCTTTAAATAGAGAGCACATAACACAAGAAGTTATTGAACAGCTGACCTACGGCCTTCATGAAGATACACCTTCCTACTGGCTCACAAGACAGCAAACACTTGCTTCTATCTTAGATTCAGGCCAATTGTCGTGGGATGATTTTAATACTTATTTTTCACGCGTTGATGATCGCTCGACTAAAAATCAAGCCATACAAGCCATCTTATTACAAGCCATGCTGCACGACCGTGATTGGAAAACATCTTTTCATGCTGTTGATACCGCATTGCAAACATGGCCTGAGCGAGAGCTTATTCAACTCGCTGAATACTGTAATAAAAAACCCAAACCCCGTATGGCTGATTTAGCAACACTTGTAACCCCTGAGGAAAAAAATACAGCAAAACTTATTCATATTTATGAAACGCAAATCCAAACGCTCAATAAAAGAGATCTTAGTTTAACCCAAGAAAATGCGGATGATATTACGCGTATCTTAGGTGGTATGAAACGTAAAGATGGTACACCGATATCCACTGAAGAAAAAAAAGCATTACTCCAATTATTTTTTTACACCAATGCTTATGCTTTAACATTACAAGACTTATCAGAGCGTGAACTCGTCAACCAACTTCACGCAGAAGCCAACGCATGTCGTCGATCTGAACGAGCACCCTCCCCAGAGGCCCAGGCTAGAATACTTGCTTGCCAGCGGGAAATTTTAGTTCGAAAGTCTGGAAAATGGTGTAATCGCATGCAGATGATTGATCTTTTATATTCCGCGATGCATAACGAAGATGGGCTCTTGCATCAAGTTCGTACGGGCGGAGGTAAGTCGATTATCGCACTCATCAGAATGTCATATCGTGCACTCATGGGGGAAGTGATTGATTTTTATAGTGCAAAAACCAGTTTGGCAGCACGTGACCATACGGCCTACGATCATGTTTTAGACGCGATCGGCATTAGACATTGCTATGTCGATCCGAGTATGGATGTTGACGATATTCATTATCAAGCGGCAGCCAACGGTATTGGTGCCATTAATTTTGGAACGTCAGGCAGCTTTAACCTTGCCGAAAACCGTTGGAAACAACAGGGTCTCCTTCCAAGAAACTACGATTCAAAAAATCGTGGCGCTTACGTCGATGAATTTCATAATGTATGTAACGATACCACCCAATGTAATTCGCCTGATGACAGCACAACAAGCACAGATGCTTTTAATCCAGATGTTTGGATCTACGAAGTAGCGTATGACTATTTTCTTGCTCATCAAGAACGATTTAAAACAAACGACTGGTCATTTGACAATGAAACTGATCTGCCCGGTCTTGAACGTGCCTTAAAAGAGCGCGAACTGGCCTTGTTTTCACAACGCTCAACGCGACTTCAAAACTATGTTTGTCGCGGAGAAGAAAGTCAAGAAAGTGATATTCAAAAACGAGACAGAACATTAGCCAAACTATTACGTGCGGCGTATACCGCTCATTTTCTAAAACACGATGCTAAAGCAGGATTTTCAATATGGCATAACGTGGAGAAGCGTATTGGCGGTGTGGATGGTGAAACATTGACTGTAAGCGCGGCTAAAGTTCTGATTGATAGTCAAGTTTCAGAAGGATCCACCTTCAGCGATTTAGTTCATCAATTACTCCATGTTCGTATGAATAAAGAAGGTTTAGAACGCGGCCAAGATCCGGACTTTTTTGTCGATCCTGTGCAAACTATTTCTCTCTCTCAAAACATGCTGGATAGGTTACGATCCTACAAAAACCGAGGTGCAAAAATAGAAGGCTGTACCGCAACCAGTGGCCGAGAATGGTTAGATTTACGTTTTTATGAAGAAAACTTCGGCATCAATCATGTGCTCAAACTCCCAGGAGAAAAACCCCTCAGAACAACCGTTTATCCACCGATGTTTTGTCAAGATAAAGAAGCGATGGCTGAAGCATTATCACAAATCACACAACTTAATGCCGCACAGCCTATTTTAGTTTTGTGCCCCGATGATGCCTCTGTAAAAATATTTTCGAATGCATTAAACACGTCCGACACCACCAGTACAGTGATTGAAGACACCAATGATGGGCAACGAACTGAAAATGATGTCATCAGGATGGCGCATGGCGACCGCAAGGTTTCTGATCCAGGTGCTATCACGTTAAGTGCACGTATGGGGCAAGGTACGGATATCGAATTATCACCCGATTTATATGACTCAGGTTTGTTCGTGGTGACCTTAGGTTCTCGTGAACGATTTTCTCATAAACAAGGCCATGGTCGTCAAGGACGTATGGGTTTTGCAGGTGCTGTTCAAGATATTTATGACATCACCGAGATTGAAGCGCAATGGAGGCTGTATCAAGAACGTTATTCTGAACTACTCGATCTTGCCATGGACTGGGAAAATCGTCATCTTCAAGAAAAGATTGCAAAGCATCAGAACCGCACCAACAAATGGGATTGGGTCGAAAGCAATCCTGAAGCTAAAATATACTATTTAAAAAATCGTGCGACTGCATTATTAGCCGAACATAGTGTACGTCAAGAAAAAGCAACTTCTTTAGCAAAAGACCGCTTTTTTAATGAACTATCATGCTATGTGGGTGATTGTTTCAATCAAGCTTCCGATGAGGACACGCGTAAAAATTTAAAAGCAGTATGGTTAAAAAACAGAGAGGCAATGGAAGCGCTTTGGTCTGAACACCAAGCCAGCTTTCCAGACTACCTAGACGCCGTTCAACCACAACTGCGTGATCTTGGAGTATTATTTAGAGGTATCAATCGCTGTTATTCACCTCCCGCCGAGAGAGATGTTTTAGAACACTTTGAAGCACAATTACATCACGAGTTAAGTAAACCAGCACGTGATCTGACTGAGGCTGCGCGTGTCACCGATCCTGCGCTACCTGCCATTCAAGGCTGGCTCCGTGTTGTACAACAAAAACTACGCCCAAACGCAAGAACGACCATGTTTGGTCATAATGATATTGATATCAATCAATTCTTCGAGAAATTATCGAGCGCACCTCAATTTTGGTTAGATTTTTTCAGTTCTGCAGCCCTAGATCCAGCAGCAGGATTAGTCTCCTGTGCCGCGTGGAATCATATTATTTCAGATGAAGATCACTTGGATGCCTATCAAACATTACTTCCTCAATTTTTTGAACAGTTTCATGGCATTGAAGATGTTGATCTTTTTAATGAAGGCGTTCTCTTATTAAAACATCAAGTCAATCAAAGATGCGATCATGATAAAATTATGTATCAATTATCCATGCTATCTCATGTGGTCAGAATATTCGACGATAACCCGAGCCCACAACACAAGCAACTACTCAATTTGATAAGAGATATTATTATCAGTTTGCCATTACGTGATGAAATATATCCCCAATTTTTTCTTGTCTTAACAACCGTGTTGCAACAAGAACCTTATTGGCTTGATAATAACGAACAACTTTATGATAAATTAAATTATATTTTCACAAAAAATCAGGCCATAAGCACACTTTTTATAGACAAAATCATTGACGACGTAACATTAAGTCCAGTGCTCGAGCAGGTATTTTCTCACCTTGATACAAATCAAACGCGGTTAGAGCAGATGATAACGTATTTAAGCAAGCATAGTGAAGACGTCTCACTCTCTCCCAAAATCATAGCATCGATATTTGCCCTATGCCTGAGTGATGAAGATAATGCACTACCACCCGAAATTGTATGTATACCACATGATGTGGAGCAAACGTGTTTAGATACATTCTGGGCCTTTCTTGTAAAAAGGCAGCCTATTGATCAAGCAGAGTTAAATCAAGTGCTTTCATGGTTACAGTCGTCTGAATTACCAACTTCAGAGTTAAATTCAATTATCGATGCTCTCGACATGCTTCCAGCATCGATGCCGTTTTCTTATCTGGCATTACACGTTTCATCACATGCTGGCATGAATCCAAGCGCTTTAATTGACGTGATAGCAAAAACTTACAAAATTATCACTGATCTTGAAGCCATGGATGATGCACAATTTGATAGATACATGGCGTCTTCAGACAATCGTTTGCATATCACAGAAGCGCTTAAACACCATGCAGATTTTTTACCCGATGCAATACGCGCACAATGTTATCGCTATTATCGTCGTCACTTGGAAGCAATCGCATTCAATATCGATGACCGCATACAAACAATAGGACAATATGATGCCGTCTATCAACAAGCCTACCAAGATGTACAAACGTTTCTTGATGTTATTCAGGGTATCAACCCCGAACATGCATCTGCATCTCAGGAAACTCTATCTGACATCCAAAATCAACATAAAGCGTTATTTAAAGCGCAAGAAAAACGTTATGAGGGTTTCTTTTGGTCATGCAATCGGCAACGTATCACGCAAGCAAGAACGTTATTTACTGCTTTAGGTAACATCACGACAGGTAACAAAAAAGAGTATTATCAACAGGTGATGAACACCCTTACTGACACGCAAAATACCATCTTTACGGGTGATCAGTCCTACTACTTTTATGCATCCAATAAAAAGGGCTACAGTAGATTGCATCACATTTGTACAGAACTTTTTTTAACCGTCGCCAGAGATTGCTTATTAGATCCTGAGTTAAGCACAGAGGATAAACTCATCGTGCAGGAGCAGTATAAAACTCAGGTTCAGCAACATGTTACGTTATTGTCTCAGCAAATTGACAATACAGCGTTTGCGAATGATTTAAATACTTGGGCATCATCCAATGATTCTAATGATTCTATGGAAAGATTAGCTACAATAATGGCCAGGTATCCGAAAAACAGCATTTCGCCAAAATTACATTATCTGTATAACAGTCTTGAAATTATGGTTCATGAGGCATCTAACGTTATTGCGACACAATCATGGCAATCTATGGGTTAAACTATTAGAATAAAACTCTGGATTGCCCTATGTACCCTGCGGATTTAAATCAATGAAACATCAACACCAACACAAACACGGCTTATTACTTATTCAATTAGGAACACCTGAATCGCCAGGTGTTCAAGATGTTCGTCGCTACCTCCGTGTTTTTCTTTCGGATAAACGCGTGCTTGATATACCCGCATTCGTTCGCTACGTCTTATTAAACCTCATCATACTTCCGTTCAGAAGTAAGCGCTCGGCCGAAGCCTACCAAAAAATATGGACCGAACAAGGATCGCCATTGCGCACGCTAAGCGTTAGTCTTAAAAATAAATTACAAAAAAGCTTGGCAGCAACGCATACGGTGGTTTTGGGGATGCGCTACGGTGAACCTAGCCTGAAGCAGGCCATGAAAGACTTAGCGCATTGTGAAAGCATTACCGTGCTCCCTCTCTATCCACAATACGCTTCATCCAGTACGGGCTCTTCTTTAGAAGAAGTTTTTACGTATTTTAGAACACAAACCGTCATCCCTTCGCTTCGTATTATTCGAGATTTTTACGCACATCCCGCGTTTATACAAGCCCAGGCAAAACAGATTCAGCCTTATTTAAACAACAGCGATTATTGTTTATTTAGTTACCACGGACTGCCTGAACGCCATATTGAAAAATCAGGGTGCAAAACAGTATGTTTAAACAACTGTCCAAAACCCGAAGGTTCAAACAACGGCTGTTATCGCGCCCAATGCTTTGAAAGCACACGGCAACTCGTCGAAACTTTGGGGCTGAATCCAGCGCAATACAGCACGTCGTTTCAGTCACGACTAGGAAAAACCCCTTGGATCAAACCTTATACCGATGAAATGCTAGAGCAACTTGCACATCAAGGCATAAAACGCCTTGTTGTTGCATGCCCTGCATTTGTCACTGACTGCCTTGAAACCTTGGAAGAAATTGGCATGCAAGCCAAAGAGCAATGGCTTGCCTTAGGTGGCGAATCGCTTACCCTTGTACCTTGCCTTAACGATGAAGATCATTGGGTCAAGGCGCTGGTGGACATAACTGCCGCAGCAATGCCCTCTAATGCGTCATGGAGTACCAAATATTGACAAACCCTTGGGTGGCGAATTAAAATTCAGAAAATTCAAATACAGAGCTTTAGAAAATGTTTTTAAAAGCCGTTCTTAATCCATCAATTTATAATAAATTCTCACAAACCCTGATGCAACAAAGAGGGATCTTACGAAATACTGAAACGATTTCAGATGCATTTAGTCGAGTCATTAACGCAATATCTGAAGTTGATCAGAAATTATATGGTAAAAATAATTCGTTAACTTTTCAAAAAAAATTAACCGACTTGGTCTACAGCGGTACCATCATCTTAGGTACGCCAATTTTGACCAATGCGGGTCGGCCAGCCCAAGTGACGTCTGCATGTACTGTTTTACCACTACATGTCACGCAAGGCCAAGCGGATTATAAACGTTTTGAAGCAGAATCACTCCAGATGTTAGGCCAGGGACTAGGAACAGGCTACGATTTATCTCATCTCGATGATCCTGTCGGTGCACTGAATACGCTAAACAATGTCTTAAACAAAATGAACGCTCAGTTTATCGCAGATAAAAAGAGACCGGTTGCAAGCATGGCAACCTTGCGTGCGGATCATCCCAGCATTTTAGCGTTTATTCATGCAAAAAAACATGCCGATTTTTCTACGTGGCGTTTTAATATCTCCGTTTTCTTAGATGAGGCGTTAATCATAGCAGCCGAGCAAAAAAAACGTTGGGCCTTAAAAGATAATCATGGCAACATCGTTCGTGAAATTCATGCGACTCACTTATTGCGAGAGATTGCTGAAACTGCGCATTATTGTGGTGAGCCCGGCATTTTATTTAGAGATCGCCTTGAATATGATAACCCCACACCGAACTGGCGTTACCAAAGCACAGCCCCGTGTGCAGAGCTCGCTATGGCACCAGGCGATGCATGTCAATTTAGCTATTTAAACCTATCGCATTTTGTGCACTTAGGGTCATTTGATCGCGTAAGATTTGCTGAGTCGATTCAAATTTTAACAAGATTATTAGATAACTCCGTTGAATATACCTTAATGCAACAACATGATGCCGACGTGCATTTGCCTTTAGTTCGTGAAAAACGTCGTATTGGTGTGAGTATAACCGGCTTTGCTGATTTACTTATCAAACTAAAAATACCCTACGACGACCCGCAAGCCGTTATTTTAGCGCATCAAATATCAGAACTACTGGACTTTTACTCTAAAAAAGCATCGGTTACATTAGCGAAGGTGCATGGTCCATTTCCATGTTTTGGTGAGAGTCGTTATCAAGATCCGGATTGGATCCGTCGAAAATCGCCCAAAACAACAGGTATTGTTTCAGCGAATGATTGGCATCAGCTGTATCAAGCTATTGAACAACAAGGGCTTAGAAATGCCACGACAACGTCCATGCCTCCCTCAGGTACGAGTAGTACCATCGCCAACATTTCGAAAAGTTTAGAGCCTCATTTTTCATTCAAAGGATTTAATGGCAAAGCGATTCCGTTGATAGAGAACGTGATTCAACAGCATTTTCAAGGACAAGAAAAAGAACAAGAAGAGCTCTTGGCCCATGTCTCAGAACATGGAAATTTTCCTGAGTGGCTATGCTTGACCTGGCCTTATCTTAAGACATCGTGTCAGATTGATCCATCAGCACATCTTGATATTCAACAAGCTTTTCAATGCTTTTTGGATGATTCGGTATCTAAGACAATCAACATGCATAATAAAACCAATGCGAGTGATGTCGAGGAGGTTATTTGGAGTTCGTATAAAAAAGGACTTAAAGGTGTGACAATATTTAGAGATAACTGCTTGGCGGAACGTAAAATCCCACAACATACACAACGATTTTTTGAACAAGCAACTGCGTCACATGATGACAAAAACGATGAGGATAAATTTACGCTATGAAAATTATTTTTATAGGTGGAGCATCGGCGTCTGGTAAAACCGTATTAGCAGAACGGTTACAGAATAAGCTTCGTGCGTTAGGACATCAAGCTCTCAATATCAGCATGGATGATTACTTTCATGAAATTCCTGCTAACTATCATCAACACGTTAACAAAGAAGAGCATCACCCAATACCCGAGGGCTATCCGCGACCTAACGATCCAAATGCAACGGTTATCAATCACTTTAGAATGAACACGAACTTCTACCAAACAATCATGTATGACTTTGAGTTACTGGAGCAAGATATCCATAAGTTAGAGCGAGGCGAGTCCATTGAAAAGCCTATCTTTGATTTTTGCACCAACTTACGTTTGAACTACGAGACGGTGACCCCTCCTGACTATTTAATTATCGAAGGTCTTTTTGCCATCAATTTTGCCAGTAGAATGAACGAAATTTTTGATAAAATCAGCGTATTTGTTTCAACAAGTTCTTACGTAGAGTTGAGAAAACGACGCATTTTAAGAGATGAAGTGACACGCTCTCTTTCTGCTAAACAAGTGATGGCACATGAAAATAAATTTGGTGGGCCAAGTTTTTTTGGTGCAGCGGTTTTAAGACCTCTTCCAGGCGTGGACATGCCGTTAGTGGAAAACTCTATCGCCAGAAGCAAACTTAACGCAGATATTGAGATTTCCAATGATGAAACCATTCGTTATCTAGATGATCAACATCATAATATTGAACACAAACATCCCTTAGATGCTGGCATTGAGGTCATTCTTGAAACACTTGCCAGGAGAAACCAAAACGACTTGCATCAACACTCGCGACATCATATTTTATGATCAAATTATTGACAACAGTTTATTTTATAGGCACAATGATCGGCTAAAACTAAATTTTAAAGGTCGTACAGATGAAAAAAGCAAATCAGAAATTAACAGCAAGTGAACTTGAACTTAGAAACAAATGGCAAGAAAAATTTCGACGCCTAGATACCGATAGTCCAGAAACAGATTTTGCAGCGTCGGTAAGAAGTAACTTAATAACAAACAACATGTTTAAGTCACTTACTGATGGAACCAGGGAAGAAACACCACAAGAAAGACGTACACCGTTATCTCCAATCTATACAGACTCTGAGGGTTCGATGATGACGCCATCACCGCTAGCACGATGATTTAAACGTTATTCAGAAGTAATATGCGGGTGTTTGATTAACCAATCATAATCATCACCCAAAGCTTTAGCTTGATGAGGGCCGGTAAAAAACGCCGCAAGCTTACCCATAGGGTTAAAAAGCATCACAGCACCGGTATGCTCAATATCATCACCAGGAGATGGAGCATTCGGGTTAGCGGCGACTTTAGCATAAGCAATACCCAAGGCTTTGGTCATGGCTTTGGTCATTTTTTCGCTTCCACGCGCACCGTAAAAATTAGGATTAAACGCTTTAACATAGTTACGTAACCCATCAAGATCATCGCGTTTAGGATCAATCGAGACCATCACCACGCGTGGCAAAGGAGAAACACGTTTCTCTTCGAGCATGCGGTACATTTTACCAAGCTCAGCCATGGTTGTTGGACACACAAGACCGCAATGGGTAAATCCAAAAAATAACATGGTCCATTGATCTTTTAAACTGGCTTGAGTGAACGGTACACCATCGGTGCGTGTTAAAGCAAAGGCTTTAACAGGGCGAGGCATATCTAAAAGTGTTCCATGAAATGCTGCTTTCGCAGCACGTGTTTTAGCTTCTTGATGTTTTGAATAAAAAATATCAGCGATAATCCCCGCAATCATAAGTGATAAGGCTGCAAGAACCACCAACGCCTTTTTTTTATTAACCATCATTATTCTCCAGTTATATCATCACCAATAATGATCAAGCAATAACCCCACAAAAAGCAGCATTAAATAAACAATAGAAAATCGAAACGTTTGCATCGCAATCACGCCTCTCTCATTACAATACAGCTTTATGGACCAAAATAAAAACCTTGCGCCAAGCACAACGGCAACAACACCATAAATCCAGCCACTCATACCCACCACAACGGGTAAAATACTCGATATAAAAAGTAAAATCGTATAAAGCACAACATGTAATTTTGTGAATTGCACACCGTGTGTTACCGGCAACATTGGAATTTCGGCGTGCTTGTAATCTTCTAGTCGATAAATCGCTAACGCCCAAAAATGAGGCGGTGTCCATACAAAAATAATTAACACGAGTAGTAGTGCTTGCGGATCAAGATGATTGGTGACAGCTGTCCATCCTAACAAGGGAGGCGCTGCACCGGCCAATCCTCCAATCACAATGTTTTGTGGTGTAGCACGCTTTAAATAACCCGTATAAACACCGGCATACCCCATCAACGAAATAAACGTCAAACAGGCTGTGAGCGCATTGACCCAACAAGTAAGCACGGCAAGACCCAGTGCCCCAATTGTGATAGCAAAAATTAACGCATGCTTTTCGCTCAAACGTCCACGCGCTACGGGACGTTTTTTTGTTCGCGCCATCAGGCCATCAATACGTTTATCGACCACATGATTAATCGCCGCAGCACTGCCCGAACACAGCGCGATGCCCAATAAACTATTAAACACAAGATTTAGCGGAACCCATCCAGGTGCCGCTAAATACATACCAACCAAGACCGTCAGCAGCATCAGCGCGACCACGCGTGGTTTACAAAGCTCTAAATAATCACGCCATGCAAGCGGACGTGGCGCATTAGTTACGATGGTTGTCACGTCGCCCCCCTGCCATCACTAAATAACATAAACTCACCATGGTAGCTAAAAGCAACGCTGCCACACCGTTATGTGCAACCGCAATTGGCAACGGGAGTAAATACACCACATTCATGATCCCAAGCGAGCATTGAACGAGCACTAAACTCAGTGCTAAACCTGCCATGATTTTAACCAGCTTAATATCAATATGACGTAACATACAGCCTGCCAAAATACCCACATAGGTCACGGTTAAAATCGCCCCCACACGGTGCGTCCATTGAATCGTCACACGAGCCGCTTGTTCTAATGCCCCCCCTTGGTAATTTGAACCCAACGGAGAAAATAGATTAAATGCATTTTGCCAATCAAACACAGGCAACCAATGACGATTACATTGCGGAAAGCCAATGCAAGCAACACCGGCATAATTGGCACTGACCCAGCCACCTAAAGCTATTTGCGCAATCACGATAACAAGCCCCAAAAACACCCAAACACGCCATGATTTTAAGTCATAACCAGCATAGCGACTCCACTGCCAGCGAAGGTATGTCACGAGCGATAACAACGTTAACCCACCGAGCAAATGGCCCATCACAACCACGGGAAGCAGTTTAAGCGTCACCGTCCACATGCCAAGAGCCGCCTGAAAAAATAACACGGCAAGCATTGCAGCCGGCAAAACAAGTGAAGTTCGAGCTGCATAAGGCCCCTTCCACGCCATTGCGGCCAGAAATACAATCACTAACCCAAACGTACCGGCAATATATCGATGCGCCATCTCAGTCCACGCTTTATGTGATTCAATGGGAATATCCGGATATAGATTCTGTGCCTCGGCATGAGCTGAAGGAGTTGCTGCGCTGGGCAGCACCATTTTTCCGTAACATCCAGGCCAGTCCGGGCAGCCTAAGCCTGCATCGGTCAAACGCGTGTAAGCACCCAGCATCACCACGCCCAAAGCAAGTATTAAAGCAAAACTTGCCACCCATCTCACCTGCTTTAATTGAATATTTTTATCTATCTTCATATTAAGACTGCTCCTTTGAGCTTAATAAACGCTTCAAATCTTGGAATATATCTTGTGGTTTGTTGCTCTGTGAATACTGCAGCACCATGTAATTGTGTGGATCGACCAAAAATGATTTCATCTCATCTTGGAGCAAAGCAAGCTTGCTACGTTCATCCAAAGAAACCGTTCGCACATGCACGTCTTGTTGATCAAACGCTTGTTTAAGCTCGGGAGAGCATTTGGCTGTATTTTCAGGCTGTAACATCCATAAATCCACCTGATACAAACGTCGCCCTAGGGCTAATCGGGTACGTGCAAGTTGATCAAACGCTTGCAAACATGTCGCCTGACAGCCAGCCGGACACCAAAGTACCATACGCCATTTTTCTTTTGGATTATCCAAAAGCTTAAGCGGCACAGCGGGTTGAATAAAATCACCTTTATTGGTCGGCAACGCCCCCAACCACGCCGGATGCTGATAAAACATCAAAGCCGACAAGCCAGGTGCAGCAAACAAAAGTACAAGGGCAAGTAGCACCCATTTAGTTCGAGTTAGTTTTTTCATATGTCCTAATATTTAATGCAATAAAAATGATTAATACGACAAAAGCAAAAGCAAACCACTGAAACGCGTAGCCAAGATGACGCACCGGTGGCATAGCAACTGCATTCCAAGAGCTGACATAACTGGCAGGGCTTTTATCCTCAAGACGAATGATAAACGGATAGACAGGTTTATGCAAAAATTGCTCCAGTAAATGCAGATCAAGCGACTCGATAACAGCGCGGTCATCTTGCTTGATTTCTATCCCCGGACCCAGAACCCAGGATTTTCCCAAAGGATAATACGCTCGCCCCTGCAGCGTCATGTGTTCAGTGGGTGTGGTAATTTCGGGTAACGTACTGCGGTTTTCACCTAACGGCACCCAACCGCGATCAATTAAAACCACACGACCCATGCCAAGATCGAGTGGCGATAGCACATGATATCCCACCTTATGGTCATGAAGCTGATTATCTAAAAACACAACCGCTGGTAAAAGCTTACCTTTAACCTGTACATGCTCAAACGTTTCTGGCAAAACAGGCTCGCCCTGCCAAACACGCGGCGGTTGATGCAAAAATGCGGCTTCACGCGCCAAAATAGTACGTTTTTCATCGGCTCGATGAAGTTGCCACATCCCTAAAGCCATAAAAAGTGCTATCGAAACACAGGCCAACACACACATGGTCCAATGCGGTGTGAATCGATAACGAAAACGCGATATACTTCTTACTGTATTCAAATTCATGCGGCATCAAACGGTGAGAAGTTTCAAGTAACGGGAGTATACCAAATGTTTACCAAAATTTTTATTTTAATTATCATGCTGATTATTTTAGTCACGCTTTTCAGCGGCCTTGTTTTTCTTGTGCGTGATAACGGCAAAACAAAAAACACGGTTAAAGCTTTAACATGGCGTATTGCTTTATCGCTTGGGTTATTTATTTTTCTTATCGTTGCATTTAGTTTACATTGGATAAATCCACACGGTGTATAACCATACGGTGTACAAATGGAGTCAAGATTATGTCTATTCGCATTTTAAAAGCTTTGAGCATCTCAGGCCTTATTTTATCAAGCACAAGCCATGCCGACACCATTGGTCGTTACATCAATATCGCAAACAATATTCCTAGAATGGAAATGAAAGCCGACCCTCAAGCTCATGTTTGGGCACGTTCCGCACGCACCATTTTAAACCTAACGAGTGAATCGATTGCCGAAACACTCATGCTTGCCAATGCAACTGCTGCAGAACATGGCGAACCGCTGTTCTGCCTGCCTGGCAAGGTGACGCTCAATGCCATGTTAATGAACGAACTGATCCAAGAAACGTATCGTGAAGTATCGAGCCAAACAAGCGACAAAAATAATATGACGGTATCCAGCATTGCATGGATAGGTGTCACCCGCAAATATCCTTGTACCGATGCTCCAGCCTCTAAAAAACCAAACGAAGTGAATGCGACTAACCGTCCAACCGTCGCATCCATGGGCCATATGGACGGTATTTTACCACCGCCCCCCAATGCATTTAAAGACGACTAAACTCTTCAAATGCCTCTAAAGCTTCGGCAGCAAACATCAACGATGGACCGCCGCCCATATAAATTGCCATACTCAACGTCTCGAGTAATTCTTCACGCGTTGTTTTTAATTTAACCAGTGCTTGAGCATGAAATCCAATACAGCCCTGGCAATGACTCGACACAGCAAGGCCCATCGCAATCAATTCTTTCGTTTTTTTATCCAATGCGCCGGCTTTGGTTGACGCTTGGGCCAACGATGAAAATCCAGCCATCACATCAGGTATTTCACGACGTAATTTTGCAAGCTCGGTGTTTAAATTATCCGTAAGATTGGTGAATCGATCAGACATATCCATCTCCTAGTTTATTAATCCTAAATTTTTTATTTATTAAAGCCCTGATTCGCTTACTTATCAAGCCGCGCTTTAAACGTTATACTCAAAACTTATTATTCAATATTTTATTTTTGTCAGGAAGACATCATGCATACACAAAATCATATTTATTATCATGACGATCAAGCATTACATGCCCATTTTGCCTTTGATAAAACAAGCTCAGCCAAACGACCTGCAGTGCTTGTCTTTCATGACTGGAGTGGCCGAAACGAATTTGCCTGTGTGAAAGCAGAGCAATTTGCTGAAATGGGTTATGTTGGCTTTGCCGCCGATATTTATGGCGACGGAAATATTGGCACCACCCAAGATGAGAAACAAGCATTAATGACCCCGTTTATGGACGATCGTCTTTTATTATTTGGGCGTCTTTTTGCTGCACTCGATGCACTCGCTGCCTTTCCTGAAGTCGATGAAACACGCGTTGCTGCTGTGGGCTATTGCTTTGGCGGGTTATGTGCGCTTGATCTTGCACGCACAGGCGCCGCTCTTTCTGGGGTTGTGAGCTTTCATGGCTTACTTACCCCCCCTACACCACGCCCCGAAGAAAGCATTCATGCCAAAGTACTGGCGCTTCATGGTTTTGACGATCCGATGGTTCCACCTGAAGATGTCACGGCGTTTTGTCATGAAATGACCGAGGCCCATGCCGACTGGCAAATGCACATGTACGGTCAAACCACCCATGCATTTACGAACCCAGAAGCCAACGATCCTATCCTCGGTACACGCTACAGTGCTAAAGCTGAGCACCGCTCGTTTCAAGCGATGACCAATTTTCTCACGGAGATTTTTGCTTAATTTATGACAAAAATAATAAACACCCCTGAAGCTCTTGCTGCAGAGCTCGGCGAGCTACTTAAACATTCGGGCTTATTACTCGCCGTAGCTGAATCGTGCACTGGGGGTAGTTTAGGCGCACGACTGACCTCGATTCCTGGCAGCTCGGCATGGTTTGATCGCGGCTTTATTACCTATTCTAACGAAGCAAAACACGAGATGCTTGGCGTGCCCGAACATATTTTACATCGTGATGGAGCCGTCAGCGAGCGTGCGGCGCGCGCCATGGCTGAAGGCTCCATTCGTCATAGTGCTGGTCATATCAGTGTGGCGATTACGGGTATTGCTGGCCCTGGTGGTGGAAGTCAAGAAAAACCAGTCGGAACCGTCTGGATTGCATGTGCAGGTGCACGGCAAAAAACCACCACCATCTGTTATCACTTTGAAGGCGACCGAGAAGCGGTACGGCAAGCCGCTGAATTACACGCACTTAAAATGCTGCTAAACCGAGCACAAGCTGCTTTACCTCCTATCAGCAATCATCAAGAACCTACCTACTTTTTTGCCTTAATGCCCGACCCTGCAACCGCTCTAGCGCTCCATCACCAAGCGCATGTTGTAACTCAACATGGCGCTTGCCAACCTACACCACGTGAGAATCTCCATATCACACTCGCTTATCTTGGCAAACTGCACGCAGCAGAGCTCAGGAATCTCGAAAACATCGCTTCACCCTGCCCCGTGACGCCATTTGAACTAGGTATTGAAGAAGCCAAGCACTGGCCCGAACAAGCCATCAGCTATCTTGCTCCAACAAGTCCACAAACTCACCTAGAGCAGCTCCATAGCTTTTTAAATCAACATATGACACAACAAGGATTTAAACCTGAACGTCGTCAATTTGTGCCTCACATCACCATCGCACGCCATAACAACCAGGCGTTTAAAGCACACAAAATACACACTGTTTCGTGGTTTGTTTACGACTTTTGTCTGGTAAGCGCTACACCAAGAGCACGAGCTTCAGCATCCGATTACACGATATTAAAACGCTGGCCTTTAGCATCATGAACAAGAAGCTGGCCCTAGCTCTGAATATAAAAATATACCACGCGGGATAAAATCTGCGAAGATACAGCAAACATAACGAAAAGAACAACATAGTAGCCATAACCTGAAGCCACGCGTTTTAATGCTTTCATCATCACAACGGGCACGGCGAGCCATAAAATCGCATTAATTAAAAAAGCCCAGCAAACAAAGGTTACAAAAACAAGCGGTTCAAAGACCCAAACATGATGGGTGAGCACAAGAAACACGCCAACCAATAAGCTTAATGCGCCACTTAGCATCCCACTCACACCAGGCTCTTTCATCTCAGCAATTAATGCTCGGTAATAATGCGCTCGAAACAACAAAATCAATACCAAGATCATCAAATATAAGCCTAATCCTATATTTAGCATATGCTCCTGAAATAGCGCTGTTTCTGTGAACATCATCATCTCCTGATTCATGAACGATCTTTTTTCTTTATTTGATACAAATAGAATCAATATAGTTAAAAAATAGACCAAAACATTGGATTTAGCAAGTTTCATACACGCAACATGTGCTCGCCTCTTTTATGCTCATTTCTTCTGGTATATCATCAGGACCTAATTTTTTATCATGATTTGAATGGAAGAATGTAATATGTCCGAAATAAGTACGGTTAAAGCTTGTCTAGGCGGAAAAGTTCACGCAGGAACATCAGTGACCGTACGCGGTTGGGTCAAAACACGGCGCGATTCAAAAGCCGGTATTTCTTTTATTAGTTTGCACGACGGCTCTTGCTTTTCTCCCATTCAAATTGTCGCACCGGCCAATTTAGCTAATTACCCAACTGAAATTCAAAAACTCACCGCAGGCTGCGCTGTCATAGCAACCGGGACACTCGTTGCCTCGCAAGGCAAAGGACAAACATTTGAAATACAGGCGGATAGCGTTGAAGTTGCAGGCTGGGTAGAAAACCCTGAAAGCTATCCTATTCAGGCCAAGCGCCACACACTTGAGTTTTTACGTGATGTTGCGCACCTACGTCCTCGCACCAACACCATCAGCGCTGTCACCCGCGTGCGTCATTGTGTATCACAAGCCATCCATCGCTTTTTACATGAGCAAGGCTACTTTTGGATTCACACCCCCGTGATTACCACCAATGACTGTGAAGGTGCGGGTGAATTATTTCGTGTAAGCACGCTTGATTTACAAAATATTCCACGCGACGATAAAAACCAACCTGATTTCTCAAAAGATTTTTTTGGAAAAGAAACGTTTCTCACCGTGTCAGGCCAGCTGAACGTCGAGGCCTACTGCCTAGCGATGTCTAAAGTGTACACATTTGGCCCAACGTTTCGCGCTGAAAACTCGCATACCAGCCGACATTTAGCTGAATTTTGGATGGTGGAGCCTGAACTTGCTTTTGGGACGCTTGATGATATATGCAAGCTTTCTCAAGCATTCTTACGCTATGTTTGCCAAGCTGTACTCACCGAACTCCCCGATGATATGGCGTTCTTCAATCAGTTTATCGATAAAACCTGCATTCAGCGTCTAGAAGATTTAATTAAGTCTGATTTCGAGACCCTTCCGTATCAAGATGCCATTCGCATGCTTGAAAAATCAAAGCAAAATTTTGAATACCCCGTGCAATGGGGCTTAGATTTACAATCAGAACATGAACGCTACCTCACGGAAACTGTGTTTAAAAAACCGGTGATTATCACCAACTATCCAAAAGATATCAAAAGCTTTTACATGCGTATGAACGATGATAACCAAACCGTGGCGGCGATGGATGTCTTAGTGCCCGGCATTGGTGAAATCATTGGCGGAAGCCAACGGGAAGAGCGTTTAGATGTTCTAGAAAACCGTATGAACGACCACAACATCGATCACAAACATTATCAATGGTATCTCGACCTAAGGCGCTACGGCACCGTGCCACACGCTGGATTTGGCCTTGGACTCGAGCGTTTGGTGAGCTACGTCACCGGTGTTGCTAACGTGCGTGATGTGATTGCATTTCCACGAACACCTGGGCATGCGAATTATTAGCGAGCATGCTCAGCATAGACCAGCACTCGATTTTTACCCTTCTCTTTTGCTTGATATAAGGCAAGATCGGCACACTCAATCAAGCGATCCTGTGAGTTCGTTGAGTCACTCATACAGCTCACACCGATGCTTACCGTGATACTTATATCATCACTAAAATGCATTTTTTCTACAGCTCTACAAAGACGCTCGGCAACATGTTCCGCGTCTTCGAGCAAGCACTGCGGCATAATAACCGCGAGCTCTTCGCCGCCATATCGAGCCGAAATATGCATCTTACTGTGTAAATCGTCAGGGTGTTTTTTTTGCATCGCTTGATAAAAATAATTGGTTTGGTTTCATATCGTTAAACTCACTCACGTCTAAAGCATGTAACAGGATTTGAGTCGAGCGGGTATTTTGATAATGAAGACCAGATAAACCTAAGTTTCGAGCTTTATTCACAAGCTCCAGTTTATCATCTACAAATAGACACTCATGGGATTCTAAATTATTTTCATTTAATACCTGCAGCCAAGCTTGATTTGCTTCGTCTCCCGAAAAGCATTTGTAGTGTCCTGTTTCATGAGAAAAATAGCATTTATCGAAAAGAGATCTCAGCGTTTTGCCTGGGTATTTTTCTTGATAAAGTTCTTCTGCATACGCCCTGTGAAGAGGGTTAGCATCACTAAGTATAAATAAGCGAAGTCCTTGTTCTCTAAATATAGATAAATTATCTAATAATTCGTAATTAAGGCCAATAATGGCTGCATTCCACGCCTGCTTGAATTGTTCAAATGTGATGGATTCGTCAAGGGAGGCATGCGTACGAATGTCTTCAAAAAAAGGTCGGGCTGATGCTTCGTCAACACCATATTTTCCCGTTTGAAAGTCAACCAGGCATTGTTGACACGCTTCATCTAGCCAGAAATCCTCTTGCAAGATTATTCCGTACGTTTCAAAACATTGAATCAATTCAATTAATTGGGACAGTCCTTTATTTAAAACACCTCCCACATCAAAAATAATTGCTTTTATGCGCATAGTTCGCCTTTATCAATAACCTGCATGACATATCAAAAACATAGTTTGAAGCTCCATCTGGGGCCTCTTAATCTTGAGTTTAGACCACCTATTAATAAATTTGGGTCCGACAGAAGCGTATAAAAATACTCATGCGCTTTATGCCCTCATAGCTTACCACTCAAGCCTTTTTGTCAACATGACTGCAACCGAACGCGCCCGAGCCTAACCTTATGCTTGGCCTTACGCGAACTGAATGAGTTGTTTCATTTCTCGTACGGCATCTTTAAAACCTGTAAACAGCGCACGGGCAACAATTGCATGCCCAATGTTCAGTTCATTCATGCCGGGAATGCGCGCAATAGGCTTCACATTATGATAATGCAAGCCGTGGCCTGCATTCACAATAAGATTAAGCTTTGCAGCATATTCAGCCGCTTGCTCGATACGCGCTAATTCTTTCATGACTTCGGCCGGTGTTGTTGCATCCGCGTAACACCCCGTATGTATTTCTATCACCGGCGCACCCGCTGCTGCTGCTGCATCAATTTGTGCGCGCACCGGATCGATAAACAACGAGACCTCACTGCCTACCTTCTGTAAACGCTGAACAGCGTCCACCACCGCTTGATGGTGCATCACAACATCTAAACCACCTTCGGTTGTGAGCTCTTCCCGTTTTTCTGGCACAAAACACACATGTTCTGGTGCAATTTTTTCAGCAAACTCAACCATGCCGTCTGTAATCGCAAGCTCCAAATTCATACGTGTTTGTAACGCTTCTTTGAATAATAAGACATCACGCGGTTGAATATGCCGTTGATCTTCACGTAAATGCAGTGTAATGCCGTCGGCACCCGCTTCTTCAGCATCAAGCGCCGCTTTGAGTGGATCGGGGTATTTTGTTCCACGTGCTTGCCGCAGTGTTGCTACATGATCGATATTCACACCTAATAAAACATGTCGATTCATCAATTCGCCTCTAATTTAATCTATTTTATACTAATTCAATAAGACTTCATGTTTTACCAGAAATTGAAATATAACGCATGCTAATTTTAGATTTAATGCTTATCAACACCCCATAATGCCGAGCTATACGCAAAGCATGAAATTGCCTTTATTAATCAATTAAAGTATAGTTACCACCTAAATAAGTCATAAGGAATTAATTTTGATCAACACAAGAAATATAATTGCATTTACTGCTCGTTATTTAATGCTCGCTGATGAAGCAAGAAAAGGTAAGTTAACCACCTTTTTTTTAGCTGAGCTTGAAAATATCCATCAGCAAGAACAGGCAAACGCAGTTGTTGTCCACCAAAACACACATTTAAACGAAAAACTTCAAACAGACGCTTGCATTCAAAGACTCATAAGATCGTGCTTTGTACAAGGAGAACCTTCTATACGGCACAAAGAATCAAACGAATTTAAAGAGATTCTGTTATATAGCGTCATGATCGAGTCGTTTCAACAGCTTTTAACATTATTGCAAGATGAGGCCTTTGTCGCCTACATGAAAGACAGCGGTGTTGAGCTCCCCCAAAATGATGCAAACATCACCATGACAATGTTATCCGATATGATTCCTGTAATTATTGATTGTGTAAGCAACAACCTCGCGCAAGATAAAGAAAAATTTGAGGCATTGCACGAAAGCGCATCTCTTCTTCAATTCACCGGTTGGGCTCTCACGATGGTAGCTTGTGCTATTGTGCTTGTTTCGCTCTGGCCTGCGATACTCGTTTCAACCCTAGGGCTCGCTACCATGATAACAGGTATATATCAGGACGGTATAGCCAACGAATTATCAAGCACCTATGATAAGATCAACAGCATGCTACAACCCGTTAAAAATACGGAAAATCAAACAGGCCTTTCTTCTCATATTCATAACAGCATTCATACATATCTAACAAAAGAAATCGTTAACAATTTATGGAACGCACAAGATATTGAGCTAGCGCACAACAAATATAATTTATTTAGCCCGAGTTATCTTCAATATGGTTTAAACTATAAGCAGCCGAAGGATTTGAGACGTGAGTTTTTAGACCAAGAACCACGCCTCAATTAAGCTTTACCCCTAACAAGCCACTTATACGCCTAAATGCACGGACGCATCTTTCATTTCTTCATTTGGATTCGACATAAACGGTAGCTCTTGAAACATGGTAAACATCCGTCTAGAGCGCTGATTTTCTGTAGTAATTGATGAGATTACTGAGCTTTGCTCCTTATCTAACGCATCTAAATGAAAAATGGTTAAGTCCGTAAACTGCTGTAAATTCAAGATGACTTTTTGAATTAGGGGTCATCACCAAGATTCGGTATTATTAGTTTGTGAAGAACAATAAAAACCGGAGAAAAGCGATGACCGATTACAATATTACCGTTGGAAAGGATTTACTGCCAGAACTTTTAACAAGCCAAGATGGTTTAGCAAAGCTGGTTGGGGATGTTTTAAATCAAATATTGGAAGCCCAAGTGAGTGAATCGTTAAACGCAGAGCCTTATGAACGCTCCGAAGGTCGGGCAGGTTACCGCAATGGTAATCGGGTAAGGCAACTGTATACGCGTGTTGGCCCAGTTCAGTTGCGCGTTCCTCAAACACGTGATGGTTCGTTTTCAACGGATATTTTCAAGCGCTATCAGCGCAGTGAGCAAGCCCTTCTTTTGTCGTTGATGGAGATGGTTGTTAATGGCGTTTCCACACGAAAAGTCACCAACATTACAGAAGAGCTCTGTGGAACACAGTTTTTCAAAATCTACCGTCAGCTCGTTATGCGCCGGCCTCGATGCGCGTGTTCGTGCGTTCAATGAACGACGTTTTGATGGTGAAGATTACCCTTTTATTGTTATGGATGCTTTATTTTTTAAAAGCCGAGAGGGTGACCGTGTTGTTTCTCGGGCCGCACTGACGGTATCAGGTATTCGTTCCGATGGTTATCGTGAGATACTGGGCATTCAAATTGGTGATACGGAAAGTTTTTCTACCTGGGATGAGACGTTTCGTTTGTTAAAACAGCGTGGATTAAAAGGGGTAATGTATCTTATTTCTGACCAACATTCAGGACTCACTGAGGCAATTAAAAAGCATTTTCAAGGAGCCACGTGGCAGCGTTGCCAGGTGCACTTAATGCGCAATATTCTTGGTGCCACCTCCGTTCGAAACCGTAAAGAAGTGGCATCTGACGCAAAGTTAGTGCTTCAAGCACCGGATATGAAAAGCGAATTAATAAAACTGAAATGAGTGTGGTAAAAATGCACGAAAGTGTTTGATTAATAAACTGAACTGATAGGACGAATTAATGGGAATTTACAGCACTTTTTGGACTTGACCCACTTCGAGAAACTCGCCTTAAGTTTTTTGATTCAGGACGGGATGAATATAACCATGATGACCAGGCACCAGAACAAGATATAAATATTAATTATTGATAATTGATTGTCATACCGTCAATTATCAACCATAATTGATGGTATGATATAACAAAAATCACTCAAACTATGTTTTCTCGCTTATTTAAACTACCTCTCATGCATCAAGATAGCTTATTTATTTTTGGTCCTCGAGGTACTGGTAAAACACAATGGCTCAAACATAACCTGTTGGAGCACCCACACACTTACATCGATTTACTTGATCCACTGACCTATCGAACCCTTAAAGCAAAGCCCGAATCTTTGCGTGAAAAAATTTCACTTAAAAATAACCATTGGATAGTTATCGATGAAATTCAAAAAATTCCTGAATTATTAGATGAAGTTCATCGATTAATTGAGCATGAAGCACAACGCTTTATTCTAACAGGATCTTCTGCAAGAAAACTTAAACGAGATGGGGTCAATTTATTAGCTGGCCGTGCTATTCGCTACCATATGCATCCACTGACCATTCAAGAATTAAACGATGATTTTTCACTTGAACACGCTTTAACCCTAGGTATGTTACCCGCAACGTATACCTATCAAGATCCTGCGGGTTATTTAGCAACGTACGTTGATATTTATTTACGCGAAGAAGTTATGCAGGAAGGACTCACTCGAAATGTTTCCGCCTTCGCACGTTTTCTTGAAGTAGCAAGTTTCTCACAAGGCGCAGTGATTAACGCAACAGAAATTGCACGAGAAGTCGGTGTTAATCGTCAAGTTATCCAAAATTATTTTAGTATTCTCGATGATCTTTTATTAGCTCATACCTTGCCCGCATTTACTAAAAAAGCTAAGCGCCGCTTGATCACAACCAACAAATTTTATTATTTTGATGCGGGAATTTATACGCAATTACGCCCCAAAGGCATACTGGATGCACCCAGTGAAATAGCAGGCATGGGGTTAGAAACGCTTTTTTATCAGTCTATACTTGCTCTGATAGATTACTATCGCATGAACACTCAAGTTTTTTATTGGCGGACAACAACAGGTACAGAAGTGGATTTTGTTGTGTATGGAGAAGATAAGCTGCTTGCATTTGAAATAAAGCACACCCAAACGATTACTCCTAAAATGCTGCATGGATTAAAGCAATTCAAACAGGATTATTCTATGGCCGAATTATTTATTGTATATACAGGACCCGACATCCTGCATTTAAGCCATAATATAACAGCATTGCCAATAACAGCTGCATTACAACAACTACCCTTTTTGATACAAAGCCCGCGTCTCAATAATCGCGCCATCCAATAAATGATGAATGCCGCGGCGCATGATATGCTTCGCGGTTTTTAAAACATCTGTATCGTCCCAAACATCAGCTGCAATTGCCAAAATATGCGCCCCCAAGAAACTTTGATGCGCATGATAGCTATGAGCTAACACAAAACCTTCCCCTGGAACAAACGTATAATATTTATCTTCTTGAACAGCTCGCTCTGTATTTGCTTCTTCTGTGTATGAAATTTGATAACCCGAAAGATGGATTAAGTTACGTTCAAATTTTCGTAGAATAACTTCAATCTGCATGCGTTGAGTGCAACGTGCTAAAGCACGTATAGCATGCTCATAAGTTTCGTATAACATAGGTTCAGGCACATCGGGTTTTAATGCACGGTACAAGACTTCGTTGATGTACATCCCTGCTAATAAAATCTCACTGTGTAGAAATACCGATGTTTGTGCAATTTCAACCTGTTTGACATACATACCGTACGATCGCTCATTAATCGACAGCCAGAGCGGCGTGAACGGCTGCAAAATCGCACGTTTTTTTGGGGAACGCCCACCTTGACAGTATGCGCGGACCAAACCGCGCTCACGTGTAAAAAAAAACACCTGGGTCGTACTGTTTTTTGCGGGGCGCTGGTGCAATAACCAGGCCGACAAGCCCTCAGTTATCATAACCCAACTGCTTTAACAGCCGTTCATCATCGGCCCAACCACTTTTGACTTTACACCAGCATTTTAAAAACACCGGTTGCCCGAGTAAACGCTCCATATCCAGACGAGCTTGGCTTGCAATGGTTTTTAATTTACTGCCACGATCGCCAATGATCATACGCTTATGATTATCTTTCTCGACAAGAATTAAGGCCTGAATACGTACAAGCTTTTCTTCTTCTTCATACACTTCAATATCTACCGTGGTTGAATAAGGCAGTTCTTGCCCTGTAAAACGAAATATTTTTTCTCGTAATAATTCAGCACATAAAAATCGTGTCGAGCGATCGGTTAATTGATCATCTTCAAATAAATGCGGCCCTTCGGGCATCAGCGGCTTAATCAGCTTTTGAAGTGCATCCACAGAAAACCCTGTTTTTGCTGATAACGGTATGATGCTCGCAAAATCATGCTGCTGGTTTAAGTGCTCAAGCCAAGGTAATAATTTATTTTTATCTTCAATTTGATCGACTTTATTGACAACCAAAATACAAGGCACCTCAGTATGTTTAATATGCTTTAAAACACGTGCATCGTCTTCGGTCCAATGCGTTCCTTCAACAACAAACACAATCACATCGACATCATGAACCGTTGCTTCAGCCGCTTGATTCATCAACCGACTCATATGTTTTGTACCACCACGGTGCACACCTGGTGTATCGACATACACCATTTGGCAATCGCCTTCGGTTAAAATTCCCCGAATGACGTGACGGGTGGTTTGAGGCTTACGTGAAGTAATGCTCAATTTTTGTTGTAAAATATGATTGAGCAACGTCGATTTACCAACATTTGGGCGCCCAACCAGTGCTATGTAACCACAGGTCGCTGTCATTTATCACCAAATTTAAATATATATATAAATATAACCATAAAAACGCTATTCTATCGAATCATAGTAAACATGTACAAAGCTTTTTCAAAAAACGTAACACCCATTGTCAAAATAAAATCACATTGACCTTCATAAAACCTAAATTTTGTCTTATACTATCTTATATTGAACGTATATATGTAAAATATTGCAATCCAACAGGAGATTTTTGTCATGGCAGCACCCAAAACACCCAAATTTCCGGAAGCGAGCTTTCCTCCACTGTCGGATACAAAAAAAGAAGTTTTTCAAAATAAAGCAATTCAAGCGCTTGAATTGGCGCTCGAAGCGCAAAACGCGAAATATGATGCGCTCGATCTGGAACGTGATGATATTCAAGCCACAAACGTTGAGCTCGAAGCACGTGCCGGTATGGTTGATTCGCTGCTTGCTGATATCGGTGGTTTTTTTGATTTAGATTCAGACGATCAAGAGCAACTCACACACAACGATCGCGAGCTTATGAATCGCTTTCCAAAAGATAATCTTATCGCGAAAGAAGAAGGCAAATCGTTTGTTTTAAAACGCGGTCAAAAACTTGATCAATTATCAAGTCAAGAAAAAGCCGAGGCGCACCAAGCGTATGTGAAATTAAAACCCTCGCTTGATGCACTGCAAGAAAGAATCAAAACATCACACCAATCTGACACAGACCAACACAAACAAAAAACAAAACAATTTGTTCGTAAAAGCGAGCAATTTTATCAAGACACCCTTTCCATCACGCAACAATTAATCAAACTACACACCGAAAAAAATGCGGTTCAAAATGAGCTCGAATCGCATCGCTTGAAGCCCGAGCTCAAACCAACCACACAAAAAAACGATGAAACCCATGAAAACAACAAGCAGCATGTAACATCACAACAACAAAAACAAAAGAATGCACCGCAGAACCAACGTCAATCAGACCCTTCGGTGGCACCTCAGGCCAACACAGCCGTCTTAACACGAAGCTTTAAGATGATGCTTCAAATGAATCCACAAGCAACGCTTGCTGCCATGGATCGCATGGGCGCCCCTGATTGGTTAAAACAAGTAAACATCGGCCACACAACCAACACTGAACTCGAAACCAATAAGTCGCTTCAACGACACCGGGCCGGTAAAGGTGGTGCCACAGCAACTGATTTGTTGACCAATGCACAAGCCTTAGAAGCACAAAAAAACGACGATAAGTTTACCCCCGAACCGGACTCACCACAAGCGCAAGCAAAAGCTGCACTCAAAGCGGAACTGCAGGCTAAAGCTAACCCTACACCTGAACCCAAGCCCAAGCCAGAGAATGAGCCGGAGCCGGAGCCAAAACCGAATCCAAGCACGGCACCTTCACCGTTCTCAACCAAACCGACGCCTCAGTAAGTAAGCAAATTTGGAGAATATTCATGTTTTCAAAATTTAAATTTAATATGATAAAACAATGCTCGGTTATACTCTGCTTCATGCTGCTTTCGTATCAGGTTCATGCTGAGCAAGCTGTACAACAACAAAAACAAATACCAAACTGCATATGCACAAAACAATGGGAACCTGTCTGCGGTGCCAATGGTCGCACCTACGGGAATCTATGCGAAGCACATTGTGCAAAGGTTGAAGTTGTACACGAAGGACCTTGTTCCCGAGAACGATAAAATTGTATTATAGTTACACACAGTGTAAAATACGCCTTTTTGCTGTGTGTAACCATGAATAACCCATCGAATCAATCAACACGAGCACTGAAACATGTGCTCAAAATGCCTTATCTTCAATCGACTGAAACACAAACTGAACCTTACGAAGCCGCTGAATTGGAAGCGTATGATACCACCACGCTTGGCTCATCACTTCAGGCTTTATCCGTAAAACTGAACCGTACGCCAACATCCAGCTA
Organism: Legionellaceae bacterium; assembly: GCA_029212505.1. Classification (GTDB taxonomy): domain Bacteria; phylum Pseudomonadota; class Gammaproteobacteria; order Legionellales; family Legionellaceae; genus JAALKW01. The sequence goes on from JARGOS010000013.1 coordinate 39,555, forward strand.
CGCGAGCATTCGAGCCGTTTTCTATGAGTTACGTGATATTTTTAAACAAATCAGACAGTCCAAAGCATTTGCATCAAACCACGAGCACTTGAAAACATGCCTTCAACTCGGCTATACATGCAGCATACAACTGCTCAAAGAGCAGCCCATACCCCATCAATCACGTGTATGCACCCTATCCACCAAAGCTATGTTTGATTATTATTTGAGTTCATGTGAAGCAGAACGGCACATCTTAGCGCTTCATCTTAAATTCACCGATGCGATGCATCATGTTGAACATGATTTAGCCTCCCTTCTCACAGAACAGGATGATGAGAGGGTGCATCATCAAGCATCACAAACACACTTAACGCAAAAACGCGCTGCACGCGTGCAACCGCCGGTTAGTTTGAGCTCGCTTCAGGAGCTTGAAACAAGATGGAACACGTTATCAAGCAAACAACTTAACGAGCAAAACATCACCAAGCTTTTTCGTTTAACGACCGATGTATCTCAATATGTTTATCATCATAAAAAACATTTGCCACCGGCCGAAACCAACCATAGCTTAACCTTAGGCTTAGCCATCGAAGCGCGATACATTGAAGCGCTTCATCAATCCCATGGGCCTATACGCTATCTTTCCAAAAGCATGCAACGCGCTGCGCAATATTTTCATGCGCTTGCAGCGCACTATCAAGAAGAAGGCATGCCCGACCTTGCTGCAAAAATGACAGAAAAGCAGCAGCTTATGACCGAACGCGCCTTGGACTATGCGCGCATGCTGGCTTGCCGTCACGTTGAGCAATCCAAAAACACCTCAACAGCCGAAAAAAAGCATGCTAAACACAGGCGACAAGCGCTTCAAGCCGAACTTCCTGAACGTTTGGATGAACTATGCACGCAATTTCAAAACGTCTACGATGAAGCAAGCGTTCAAGACCCAAATGTATTTTTTGAATTGTATCTCGAAGCTCACACCTATCTTGAGCATATCCAGTACGATGTCCTCGCAGAAATAGGTTACGATAAACCCCTCTTAAATTATGATCTAAACCTTCACAATGAACAAAATACCCTGCCTGAAGCAGTTCAAGCCAAACTGATTGCTTTACTTAAAACCGAAGCAGGCACAAGACTTCAGAGCGCCGTGCAGTTTTATTATGACATCAAATGCAAATATTATGAGAGCATTCAAAAAACGCATCATCAAGATGCATCCGTTGAAGCAGAACGATTTCAAGCTGTATTTCAAAAGCAAGCGTATGATTTGCTGTTATCACACGCTACGCACCCACAACAACATGAAAACTCCGATCTCTTTAAACGAAACTGTCAAGACATCTTGAATGCTAGACATTACAGCACACCGTTGATTTATTTTATGGCACAACATCATTTAGATACAATATCAGCTCATACGGTAGAAGAAGAAAAAGCTTCACCACAACCCGACATAACGCCAACACCAGCACTTCATCCTAAAACAACCAAGCCTGCTCCTAAAGCTATCTCAGCCCCTACTGATCAAACCATCTGGGAGCATATTTGCTCAGAATATGCCGTGCGTTCCGTTAATTTTGCAGCATACTTAGAAAAAATTGCGCTTGACCAAGGCCTTAACGATATAATCGCCAACGAACTGTATGCCGCCATCACGGATTCAAATCAATATTTGCTGATTGATGAACATAATATCGATGCGTTCTATGCACTCTATAACCTCTTGGTTACCGAATACTTTAAACCTCAAGAAACCAAAGTACTAGAAAAACTAACAAAAGAACAAGCCTTGGCCGGTCATCTTGAAGCGGTGATACCTGATGATAAACTCATGGTTCAATCGATAACGATTCTTCGAGGCATTTTGAACTATAGCGACTACCTTAAGCTTGAACAAAAAGCCGAACTCTTTTTTGCGCTTGGCAATATTTATGTACAGTTACAATCGTTCAGCCCAAAGCGCATGTTTAAAGACGAAGGAACCGCATGCTTTAAACGTCTCCAACGACTTATCGAAGCCCTCGATGCCTCCTCAGAAGCCCGTTGGAATACGTTTAATCTAGAGCATGCACTTAAAAAACTCACACCCACATCATCCTTTGATGCGCGAATCGTCATCGCAAATCAATTATCTGATGAAGAAAAACAACAACAAACATCTGCCATTATGGATATCCAGGCCCAAACAAGGAGTCTTGAATCAAGGTATGAAGCGATTGTTGATAGTGCGCATCATCATACCTTTATCAGTGAAATTTACTGGATGCTTTCGATTGCGCTCTCTGAAAATAGAGATACCGTAACAAAAACACATGCGCTAATACATCAACTACAAACCCCAGTTAATGCAACGAATTTACATTTTTTTACACATCTTCACGCTATGCTGGCGTTATGCCAAGCATGGGTCACCGACAATGTAGAAGCTTCCGACCACCCAACTTACCGTTTAATGCTGAAGCAATCTTATGACTATTTATTAACCGCTTATGCAAAAGTAAATAATATCGCAGAAGAACAGCACGATCAGGTAAACTTTCGTTTACGTAGTAAAATAGATGATGCGCTTCCAGGAGCACAAGCATGCATCAACAACCTTCTCAACTTAATTCGCGCTCGTATTAATGCTCTGGAAGGACATAACCCAACACAAGCTAAAATCGACGTGCGAACATTAGAAAAACCACTGATTCATCCACTTGAAATACCTGAGGCATTTCGTACTTACGATATTTTAAAATCTGCGTTAACCATGATTGAGGATAAAAAATACTGGCAAATGTTGATGCTTCTCAAAAGTCACCCGTTCAGCAATCCACAAGTACTTTTTATACAAGCACGTTTGCATGCATGGCTTTTAAACATGATATTAACGGATGATTTTCAAACCTTATTAGGCGATCGTGAGGCGGTCCAAACCAGCTATGCATTTGCAAAAAAACATCTTGAACAACAACGCCTCATGTTTTTAAACAAAGCCAGCAAAAATCCATGGAAAGCTTTATGCAAACAAGAAAGAAAAAACACACCAACAGCATCCGAAACAACAACGCCGTTTAGAACGCTCAGCCTATTTTCAACCCAACCTAAAGATATAGATAAAGAACATACGAACACAACGGCACAGCTTGGGGGTTCATGATGCTTTGGAAGACATTTGCTGGACGTTGTATTCATCGTGATATCCATCATAATATTCAAGTCCACCAAAACTTAGCGTATCGCTGGCTCACCTTAGGCAGCGATGCGATACAAACACTCATCCATCGTCGTCATCCGGAGCGCCATAGCCTGGAATACATTCAAGCCTTAACGCTTGCTGCCCGTACAAACCCCGCACGTGCTTGCCTACTCGGGCTTGGTGGTGCAGGTGTTGCTCATGCTTTATCGCCTTATTTAGGCCATCATGTCTTAGATGCGGTAGAGCATAATCTTGGGGTGATTAAGGCTTGCTCCCGTTATTTTTTCACCGAGCATTTAAAAAATTTGCACATCATCCATCAAGATGCTTTAGTCTATCTTCAAAACTCAACCACGTGTTATCAGCACCTCATGATTGACTTGTTTAATGCGACGGCGTTTCCTGAACGCTGCAATCATGCTGATTTTTTTGGTGATTGCCGACGTATCTTATTACCCGATGGCATACTCGCGGTTAATTTAGCTAACCATCATGAGCAACGGCCTGTGTTCATGCACATTCGCGCTCATTTTGAGCAATGCACCGTTGCCATACCTATTCAAGGCACCCAGAACCTTGTGATTTTAGCGTGCAAAAGCGCTTCAAGAAAACCATTACTCAATATGCTTGAAAAACAGGGTTTAAAACAGCTTATGTGGGATGCACACTGGGGATGTGTTGCGAGCTTTGTTTAAAATTTTACTCCAAATAGCATCACACTAAAAGCAAAATAAGCACCTTATACTATACTTTATTTATACAAATAAAATAAATTGGAATTAGGCATGAATAC